>DATMPO010000156.1:0-50630 GCA_035567035.1 Verrucomicrobiia bacterium
GAGTGTACATGCTGGATCAGACCAGAGCCGATGCAATCTTCAAAACCGTCAAGAAGTTCGCCACCACGAGTGAGCTGGAGATCATTTTTTCGTCTGCCAACTACGCGCTTACGCGCTTTGCGAACAACACGATCCATCAAAACGTGAGCGAACTGAATGAAGTTGCTTCGATCCGTGTTGCTTTTGACGGCAAGACGGCTCGCGCCACCACCAACCGTTTTGATGACGAAAGTCTCAAGCGCGCGGTGCAATCGGCCGAGAGTATTGCCAAAGTACAGGGATCGGACCCTGACCGGTTGCCGATGGCCAAAGCGGCAGAAGCCCGGGCCGGCGAAAAATCCCCGATGCGCTGGTTTGAGAAAACGGCCGCGATTACTCCGGCGGAGCGCGCCGAAGCGGTCGGCAAAATTGTGGGAATTGCGAAGAAAAACAAGCTGACGACCGCGGGGATTTATTCCAGCTCGGACGGCGCGGAAGCCCTGATCAATTCCAACGGGCTGAACGTTTTTCACCGGCAGACGTCGGCGGAAGTCTCCATCACCATGCTGGGCGGGAACTCCTCGGGCTGGCAGAAAGCCAACTCGCCCGATGTCAGTTATCTTGGTGCGCCGCGGCTGGCGGAGGTTGCCGCACAAAAAGCGCGGGACTCGCAGGGTCCGCAGGAACTGGCTCCCGGAAAATACACGGTAGTGCTGGAACCTGCAGCTGTACTGGACCTGGTTGGTTTTATGTTCTGGGACTTCGGTGGACTGGCCATTCTGGACCAGCGCTCGTTCCTGAACAATCGCATCGGGACGAAGCTGTTCGGCGAAAACGTGACCATCGTCGACGATGTGCACCATCCGCTGCAGTCCGGCGCGGCGTTTGACGGGGAAGGCGTGCGCCGGCAGAGCGTGGGCCTGGTGGAAAATGGAGTGATCCAGCGAGTAGTGTACGCACGCGCCACGGCGGAAAAGATGCGCAAGTCGGAATATGCGGGCAAAGTAGGTGCGATTACCGCGACCGGCCACGGCTTTCCGCTGCCCAACGAAGTGGGAGAAGCGCCGACGAACATAGTTTTCGTCACGCCGGGCGGCGAGCAGACCGTGGAACAGATGGTCGCCGGCACGGAACGCGGCGTGTTGATCACGCGGCTGTGGTACATCCGCGAGGTTGATCCGTACGAGAAGATCCTGACCGGCATGACGCGCGACGGGACCTTCCTGATTGAAGGAGGCAAAGTGAAGCACGGAGTGCGCAATTTCCGCTTCAATCAGAGCCTGGTTGAGCTGCTCAATAACGTGGAAGCCATGGGCCAGGCCGTGCGCGCCAGCGGAGAAGAATCGTTCGATATGGTCGTACCGGCAATGAAAGTGCGCGATTTCAACTTCACGGAGGTGACCAAATTCTGAGAAGAGCTCAACGTTTGTCCAGATACGGGAGCGCATGTCCCTTAGTGTCTGTGAAGATACCAAAGTAACTTTGGGCGGGAGCAGTCACCAGTGTATAAAATTTTATAGAGGTGAATGAGTGACAGTGATCGCATCAACGAGGTCTTCGGTAAGATTCCCCATTAAACTCCCCATCACGGTGCGAACGGCGGACTCGCGCGAACAGTTTGCCGAGACAGCCGATATCTCTTCCGGTGGCGTGTTATTTCACAGCAATGCCGCCCTGAAAGTAGGCACCATCATTCGCTTTCGCATCGTCCTGCCCGCGGGTGTTCTGGGCACCGAGACCGATGTGCTGGTCAACTGTACGGGACGAGTTGTCCGCTGCTCGGAAGACGTGGAACGCGGCAAGAAAGCAGTTGGCGCGGTCATCGATGAGTATTGCTTTGAGCGCGTGTTAGCCCACGCTGGATAGACGACAAACGACAAGCGACAGGCGCAGTTCGTCCGCCCTTTATGGCCTCAATTCCGCAGAGACCGCAAGCCGGTTTTGTTAGAATCAAAACAGCGTGGATAAACCGGAAAAACCTGTGGTGATCTACGACGGCACGTGTGGCATTTGCGCCGGAAACCTGAAATGGCTGCGTCGCCTTGACTGGCTCAAGAAATTTGACGATATGCCGTATCAAGCCGCTGAGCTTGCCCGCATGTTTCCTCACCTGAACACGGAAGAGTGCGAAAAGGCAATGCACCTGGTATTTCCCAACGGCACAACCTATACCGGCGCTGACGCGATTCGCAAAGTCTTCTTGCGCATGCCGGTAACGTTTCCTGCAGGTGCGATCATGTCAGTTCCGCCGCTGCCGTGGATGTTGCGCAAACTCTATCCCGTATTGGCGCGGAATCGTTACCGCATCGGTGGGACGTGTGAAGTGCACCAACGAAAAGCGGAGTAAATAGTTGCCATCGGACGCGGGGCAGCATGTTGCTGGTTCGCTATATATAATGGTATCTCCGTTACGCCGGAGAGATGGCCGAGTGGCTGAAGGCGCACGCTTGGAAAGCGTGTATACCTTAACGGGTATCGTGGGTTCGAATCCCACTCTCTCCGCCAGAAACGTCAAACGCCAGGTAATAGATTACACCGTGCCTTCGGGACCAAAGACAGACAGCAAGTGTCCATCGGGATCGCGAAAGTGCGCTGCCCAGTCCGTTGGCGTGACTTGGGCTGGCTCTCTAAGGAAAGTCACGCCCTGCGCGACCAGGCTCGCGTGGGCCGCGCGCACGTTCTCAACCTGGAAGACGATTTCGGTCGCGCCGGCCTTTTGTAGCGTTGCCCGGGAGAGCGCTTGAGTGATTCCCAGCGTGATGGTCCCTGCGTCCAGCAGGGCCAGCTCTTGCAGTCGCATCTTTACCGTGAGACCCAGAGTGTTGCAATAAAACGTGAGCGACTTGTCCAGATCGCTGACACCCAGCATGACAGTGCCGACGCGGGAAAGACGAAATTCAGGCTGCATAAGCCCCTCCGGATAATTAATTAGCAAGGCTAAGTAATAATCCCAGGCGTTGACGTTTGTCAAGGCAATAATTAGCCTAGCTAATTGATGGCCCAGCATTCCCAGCTTGAGCACCTTGCGGACCGGCTCCACAGCACGTCCATCCATCTTCTGCGCCTGGTCCGGGGGCAGGACACAGCCGCGGGAATTGGCCCGGCCCGGCTGTCCGCGCTTTCGGTGGTGGTCTTTGGGGGACCGATTTCGCTGAACGATCTGGCCCGGGCTGAGCAGGTGCGTCCTCCGACGATGAGCCGCATCGTGGACGCTTTAGAAAAGGACGGCCTTGCCCGGAGACGCGTGAACGCGGCCGACCGCAGAGCCGTAGTGATTGAGACCACTGCCAGGGGCGCCAGAGTATTGCAAGAGGGAAGAAAACGCAGAGTCAGAATGCTGGCGAAATCGCTTTCTGGTTTGAAGCGGTCTGAGCTCTTACAAGTCGAGCGCGCAGTTCGAACCCTCCAGAAGGCGTTGCAACGGCAGAGCGAGCAAGGGTAGCGGACGTGTGCAGGGCGCTTTTAGACAGTCCGGGTTGGTCAGCCGGTTGCGGCCGGCCCGGAAGTTTAAGGTGTTGCTAACAGTTGTTCCGGCGGGGGCGCCAGTGGTTCGCCGGCAGGCACAGCCGGAAGCTGCCGTTCGAGCACGGTCGCAAGTTCTTTCCTGCTGATGGGCTTGGAGATGTAGTCGTCCATGCCCGCCATGAGGCACCTCTCGCGGTCTCCGCTCATGGCATGTGCGGTCATCGCGATCACCGGCATGTGCTTGCCATTGTGCTGCTCTTCGGCCCGGATCTTTGCCGTAGCTTCAAAACCATCCATCTCCGGCATCTGCACGTCCATGAACACGAGGTCGAAGTGCTCCTCACGGAGAGCTTCCAGCGCCGCAAGGCCGGTCGAGACAACAGTGACCCGATGTCCCATCTTCGACAGTAACTGTTGCGCGAGCTTTTGATTCACGCGGTTGTCTTCCGCAACCAGGATGGTGCGGCCGCCTGGGGCACTTTCCCGGTGGACAATGGCCCGGTCGCCGCCCGCGGCTGACACGGTTGTTTCTCCAGCGTCGGCAACAGAATGGTCTCTGACCATCTGCGCGGTGAAGTGGAAGGCGCTGCCCTTTCCGGGCTCGCTCTCCACCCAGATGGTCCCTCCCATCATGCCCACCAGGCGCGAGCAGATGGTCAAGCCCAGGCCGGTGCCGCCGTACTCGCGGGTCGTGGATTTATCGGCCTGCTCAAAAGCTTGAAAGATGGTCTGCAGTTTGTCCTTCGGTACGCCGATGCCCGTATCACGTACCTTGAAGTGCAGCATGTCAAAGTCGGACGTGCCGTGGTCCAGGGCGATCGTCACGGTGACCCTTCCCGCATGGGTGAACTTAAGAGCATTGCCAATAAGGTTGACCAGAATCTGGCGGAGCCTCGTCGGATCTCCGATGTACCTGGCCGACAGCCCAGGCAGCAGCTCAAAGGAAAGTTGCAGGCCCTTCTCCCGGGCCTTAATGTCCAGGCTCCGGACGGTTTGCTGAACCAGGTCGCGCAGATCGAAGGGCGCCAGGTCGAGGTCGAATTTGCCGGCTTCAATCTTCGAGAAATCAAGAGTGTCATTGATGATGGCGAGCAGGGACTCTGATGAAGACTTGACCATATCCATGAACTCGCGCTGTTGCGGAGTCAGGTCCGTTTCCAGCGCCAGCTCGGTCATCCCGATAACTCCATTCATGGGTGTCCGAATTTCATGGCTCATATTGGCCAGGAACTGGCTCTTAGCAAGGCTGGCTGCTTCAGCGCTGATCTTTGCTTTCTCCAGGGAGGCGTTCGATTTCAGAAGCTCGGCCGTCCTCTCGTTCACCTGAGATTCCAGATTGTCGCGATGCAGCTCGAGTTGATGGTCACGGTCAGAGACCTGCTGCAACATGTGATTGAATCCGCGCATCAACATCCCAAGTTCGTCGTCACTCTTGGGGACCGTTCGCAGAGAATAGTCCTTGTTGCTGGACACCTGCCTGGTAACGGCTGTCAGCTCCAGGATGGGGCCGGAAATCAATCTCTGCAGACGCGACGCCAGGACAAAGGCTGCCAGCAGTGACACCAGCAAGACTCCCATCACAATGAGACCGTAAAGCTCCAACCGCTGGTGCATTTCCGTGAGGCTCGATTCCAGGTAGACGGTGCCAATTCGTTCCTTATTGAACACGATTGCCTGGAGGCTCTTTACGGAATTGCTCGAAAATTCCATGGTTGCAGGTTCGTCTGGCCGCACAGCGCCGGGCGATGTGCCGGACTTTGAATAGCGCGCAAATGGCGTTCCCTTCCGGTCGTAAATACAGGCATTTTGAATGGACGGCTGCGAGGAGAGCGAGGCGAGCAATACTTCGGCGGCGCCAGGGTCGTTGAAAGTAACGGCGGCTGTACTGTTGGCTTCAATCACTTCTGAAAGCTGAGTCAGATTCTGCCTTATGTGCTGCCGGAAGGACATCACTTCCGAGGCAACAAAACCAACAGCGGCCAGACACAACGCCACGCAACTGGTCAGCATGATGATGACCAGCAGCTTCTTTCTGATCGGCGCATTCCTTAGAAAGTTCATGATTTGTCGTGGACCACTCGGGCCACTTGCAGCAGCTTGGAACTGATGCTGATTCCAGAGCGGCCGGCGGCGTCAATGTTGATTTCAAACCTCAGCTTTTCATCTACGGGAACAAAGTTGATCATTCCTCCGCGACGGAGGAACTTCTCGTCTTCACCCACGGTAACAATAGGGTATCTTGCTGCCTCCGCCAGGATTTCAGATGTCTTCTTCGCTTGATTACCGACATAGAGGATCTGGCAGGTTGCCACACCCGCGGGCGAATCGAGTTTCCGGATCGCGACCGGGTGCGAGTCAATCAACTTGCCTTTCGTGGCTGCTATCAGGGCTTCAGCAATCGGGTCGGCGCCGGCCACGCAAATCTCCAGTGTGGCCGTGGAGGCTTTCGGCGGCCACGTAATGAATTTGGCGAAGTTAAAAAGAAAAGCCGCCTTCACCTGGTCTGCGTCCATCGTCTGGCCTTGCAACCGGGCCCCGTTGCTCGTCAGAAAGATGCACAAGACCAGCAAACAGCGGCAGGAGGCGCGTCCGGCGCCTGTACGGCCCGATCTCGAGTTGGTGTTCAGAAACGCCAAGTAATTTTCCCGAAGATACTGCGCCGCGGTTCTGTTTCGCGAAACAGGTTTGCGTCTGCGAATTCCAGGGAACGCGGTCCTAGAAGGTTTTGGCCCACCAGACTGAGCTCAATCTTTTCTCCGGGGCGCCACGCCAACCGGCAATCCAGTCTCTCATGGGCTGGTACGCTCCCCTGGGTCAACTTCGTCACATAGTACAAAGAACTGTCAAACTCAAAATTCCTCGGGAGGTTCAGCGAAGAGCGTACCTGGAACATGTGCTTGGGATTATCGCCGGAGTTATCGCTCGACGCAGCGACATGGCTGAATGGCTCGAGCGTTGTCTTCATAGACAAATACGAATATCCGGGACTGATTCTCCAGCGGCGTATCGGCTGCCAGGTGATGTAGGCTTCGCCTCCGTAGCCCCGAGCGTCGGCACTGTTCTGGTAAATGAGCGGGGCTTCAATTTGAAGTCCGGAGGGCAATATGGTGGTGACGATGGGCTGCGGTTCCGGGTTAATCAGGTTGCGGTAATAGCTCAGAAAGCCGGTAACGTCGAGAGAGAGCGTCTTGCTGAGTTGGCCCCGATATCCGGCTTCCGCATCGCGCACCTCTTCGGCATGAATACTCGGGTTTCCTTCCAATCGGACCACTTCTACGATGTTGCTGGCCACGGGAAAGCTGGCAAGCTGCGCATCCACCTCCGTGTCATTCCGGGTAGGTTGCCGGATGGCTCTGGATGCCGCCACCCAAACAGCGTTGTGCCGATTGACCGCCCAGGCAATGCGGGCGCTGGGCTGGAATTCGAATCCGGTGAAACGGTTGTGCTCAAACTTGGAACCGACCGTGAGCGAGACGGAATGAGTCAGCCGGATTTCGTCTTGCACGAAGCCGCTGAAGAGATCTTCCGTTCGCGACGGGGGATCGAGCGCTATGAATAGCCCCGGCGCCAGGGCTATGCTGGCCCTTCTGTATCCCAGTCCCCAAACCACGTCATGCCGGCCGCTTGTAGTCAGATGGTCCTCGAAATCAATGTCAAAAGTCTTATTGAGTTCCGGGATGCCCAGCTCGGTCCGCTGGAATTGGTCATAGTACATCTGCAAGGACGTTTCAGACCCTCCCGCAAAAGCTCTCTTCCAGCGGGCAACAACGTTGCCGCCAGTGGCTTCGAAACTCTGGGGGAAGGTTTGGAGCACCGGTGATGCAATCAGTGAGGTCCGGGCGGCCTCGCTTTCCCAGTTTTGGTAGATGTCCCCCGAAACAGTGACCGAATCCCGAGCGGACAGGTCCCAGTCCGAGCGGAACCCGCCATGCAATTGCGACCAGCCATCCGCGCCATTTCTTCCGTCGCTGAAAGGCAGATCAGCCCGCTTCGAGAATTTGCCGAAAACACGATAGGAGCCGGATTTGCCGATCTTGTCTCCATAGCGGACCGACTCTGATGCCTGGTCTTCTGAACCGCCACCGACGCTTATCAGGCCGCCTTTGGTTGCCTTTGCCGATTTCGTAATGATGTTGATGACGCCATTGACGGCGTTAGCGCCCCAGATCGTTCCGCCAGGTCCGCGAATGATTTCAATTCGTTCGATGTCTTCCAAGAGAACGTCCTGCTGGTCCCAAAAAACGCCCGAGAAAGTGCTGCTATAAACGGTGCGCCCGTCAATCAGCACGAGCACGTGGTCGGAATAACGGGCGTTAAAGCCGCGGATACTGATCGCCCAGGTGCTGGCATTGATCTGGGCCACCTGGACGCCCGGGGCCATCCGCAGGACATCAGGAATATTGGTGGCGCCGGAACGGCGAATGTCCTCCTGGGTGATCACAAAAATCGCCGCCGCCGCACTCGACAGTTTCTGTTCCTTCTTCGAAACGGAAGTGACCTGAACGTTCAGGAGATCATCTAACGACATCGCCGTGAGGTCTTTCGGCTTTTCGGTTGTTTGTGCGCCTGCGCCGGCAAGCAGAAAGAACCCTGCCAGCGCCGAAAGGCGTCTAAATTGTTGAATCATCGAGATCACAGAAGCAACTCCAAGAGGTCGCAGGTTGGGTAACCGCGCAATCCCCTAGTCCGTTTATCGGCGATCTGCGGGAAGGGGTTTAGCAAGGGAAGACGAGAGGCTGGCGCTGCCGGAAATGTTGCCCAGGAGATGGGGCAGTACATCTGTTTCGCGGTCTTGCTATTACTCGTATCTCAAACACTCAATGGGATTGAGCTGCGCCGCTTTCTTTGAAGGATAGTAGCCGAAGAAGATGCCGGTGGCCGCTGCGAACAGGCAGGCAAAAACCATGATCTGCGGCGAGAGCTGCATCTGCCAGTGCAGCGTGCTTTGCAGCAGGCCTGCGCCCAGGATCCCCAGAAGCACGCCGAGCACTCCGCCCAGAAAGCTGATGGCCACGGCTTCGCTCAAAAACTGTAGCTGCACGTCAGCTTCCGTGGCCCCGATGGCCAGTCGGATGCCGATCTCCCGCGTGCGCTGCGTGATGGATACCAGCATGATATTCATGATTCCAACTCCGCCTACAATCAGCGAGAGGGAAGCTGTGCTGGCCAGCAGCAAGGTCAGCAGGTGGCTGGCCTGAAGCTGGGCGCGGACCAACTCCTCCGGCGTGCGCAGGTTGAAGTCGTCCGGCTCGCCGGCGTGCAGGTGGTGGCGTTCGCGCATCATTCCCACGATCTGCCGTGTGGCTTCCTGCATGCCCTCGCGCGAAGCGGAGGAGCAATAGATGTCGTCCAGCCAGGAAGTTCCGGTGAGCCTCTTTTGCGCGGTGCTGAAGGGCATGACAATGAAGTCATCCTGGTCCTGGCCGCTGGCGGACATACCTTTTGCCGCAAACACGCCAATTACCCGGCAGGGCAGAGTGCTTACGCGGACAGTCTTTCCCACGGGGTTTTCGTCCTGGAAAAGCCCGTCTACCACGGTTTGACCCAGCACGCAAACGGCGGCTGAGCGGTCAACGTCGTCCTGCGTAAAGAAGCTGCCGCGGGCCATGTCCCAGCGGCGTACCTCGACATACTCCGGACTCACGCCGCGATACTGTGAACCCCAGTTCGAGTTTCCGTAAACGATCTGGATGCGGCCGTCCACATTGGGGGAAACGCTCTTGATGCCCGGCACCTGGTCGCGGATTGCCCAGGCGTCTTCCACGGTGAGTGAACTGGTCCCGCGCGAGCCAACCCGAATGCCGTTGGCGGTGCGGCTGCCGGCCTCAATCCAGATCATGTTATCGCCCAGATCGTGAAGTTGCTGCTCGATCCTGGCGGACCCGGCGTTGCCGATGGCGACAACACACATAAAAGCGGCAATGCCCACGGCAATCCCCAGGATGGTGAGCGCGCTCCGCACCTTGTTGCGGGACAACTCGCGGAAAATTGTGCGCGCGTGGGTGAACATGAGGGGCCGCAACCATTAGACGACAAGTTGCCAGGTGAACGCAAAGGACATCACCGATCACGGCGTCGGTCCCCCGACTTGACGTGGCCGCGGAAACCAGATTAGATAGCTCCTCATCAGGGACGCGGCCCCGCATATTTGTCCAACGAGAGCAAACTGGTTCGTGGTCTTTCGCTGACTGACTCCATCCTGCTGCTGGCGGGTGGGATCATCGGCTCCGGCATCTTTCTCACGGCCAAAGATATCGCGATCAACACGCGGTCTCCCGCTTTGTTTCTTTCCATATGGACAATCGGCATTGGCATCACCATGCTCGCTTGCTTCGCCTTTGCCGAAATGGGCGCGATGTTTCCGCAAGCTGGCGGGCAATATGTCTACGTGCGTGAAGCCTATGGCGAGTTTGCAGCATTCTTGTATGGGTGGATGATCTTCACCGTAAGCGTCGCCGGGACCGTGGCAGCGCTGGGAGCCGGCTTTGCCGAATATACTGGGAAAATATTCCCCGCGCTGGCGGCCGACCGGGCCGTCTTTTCTCTGCCTGAGGTTATTTGGATCTCCGGACACCGGGTCCATCAGCTGGGTGGCTTCACTCTGACCCGTGGACATCTTGTCGCGGTGAGCGCCATCGTGGTCCAGACGCTCGTCAACATCTTTGGAGTCAGGCCGGGGGCGATATTGCAGAACATAGCCACCTGGGCCAAGTTCGCGGCGATTGGCGCTTTCGTCATTTTAGGACTCGCGTTTGGAAAGGGGTCATGGAGCCACTACTCCGTGCCCCTGCCGCCATCGACTGACGCGCGTTCCTTGCTCAGCGGCATCGGCGTGGCCCTGATTGCGGTCTTCTGGGCCCTGGATGGGTGGGTGTACATCACCTGGTCCGCGGGGGAGGTCAAAAATCCGCAGCGCAATCTTCCGCGCGCCATGATTCTTGGTCTGGCCATTGTGGGAGCCATCTACCTGGCAATCAACGCTGTCTATCTCTATGCGTTGCCCATGAGCGGCATTGCCTCAGAGACGGCGGTGGCGCAAGCGGCCGCGGCTTCCATGTTCTCCGCCGGCGCGGCGCGCTGGCTGGCCCTGCTCATTGCCATCTCCTGTTTCGGCGCGATGGCGCCGTGTATCATGAGCGGCGCGCGCGTGTACTATGCCATGGCCGAAGACGGAATCTTTTTTCGCTCTCTGGCCAAAGTCAGTCCACGCTGGCGAACGCCGGTAACCAGTCTGGTGGTGCAGGGAATCTGGTCCATAGCGCTGGTGCTCAGCGGGGGTTACGAGCAACTCTTTACGTATGTAATGTTCATGATGGTGCTCAGCTACGTGCTCACGGTGGGCGCGGTGTTCGTGCTGCGCTGGAAATTGCCCGATGCGCCACGGCCCTATCGCTGTACCGGTTATCCGTGGGTCCCGGCGTTGTATATTTTGTTTGGAATCGCGTGGGCTTTTATCGCGGTGCAGGAAAAACCGATACAAGCTATCTGGGGGATCGCGATTGTTTTGCTGGGAGCACCCTTGTATTTCTATTGGAAGACGCAGAAGCGGCGTCACCAGCGCGTCATTACGTGAGCTTCTTAGAGGTCCCTGTCAGCCGGGGCCGGTGAACTCAGCTGTTCGACTTCGTCGAGCCTCCGCGCAAGGTATTGCCGCTCTGGACCGCTCATGTCCAGCTTTAGTGCAGAGCGATAGGCCTCGGCTGCTTCGGCCCAGCATGAGCTGCGACGCAGCAGATCGGCGCGTGCCGCCGGAAGAAGATAGTATTCACTGAGTTCGCCACGCTTTTCCAATTCATCCAGCAACCGCAGTCCCGCGTGCGGTCCTTGTGCCATGGCGATGGCCACTGCGCGATTCAACTCCACCACCGGGGATGGATGGACGATCAGCAACAGTCGATACAGTGCCGCAATTTGTTGCCAGTCGGTTTCACCCGCGGTGCCGGCCTGGGCGTGCAGGGCCGCAATCGCGGCTTGCAGAGAGTATGGGCCACGGTCGCCCGCGCGCAGGGCAGATTCCGTAAGGGCGACGCCTTCGCGAATCTGCTCCCGGTCCCAGAGCGAACGGTCCTGCTCTTCGAGAGGAACGAGCAGGTTCCCGTCCGTAGACCGCGCGTTGCGTCTGGAATCGTGAAGCAGCATCAGCGCCAGCAGGCTGCGGGCCTCCGCATTCGAGGGCAGGAGTTCACACAACACGCGGCCAAGGCTGATTGCGTCGTGGCAAAGCTCGCGGCGGACCAGGCTGTCTCCGGACCTGGCCGCGTACCCTTCGTTGAAAATCAGGTAGATGACCAGGAGTACGGCATCAAGCCTCTCCACCAGTTCCTGCTTTGCCGGGATGCAGTACGGGATGTGAGCGGAGCGAATCTTGTTTTTCGTGCGCACCAGTCTCTGCGCCATGGTGGGTACTGGCACCAGGAACGCCTTGGCGATTTCTTCTGTCGTCAGGCCACCGAGGGTGCGCAGGGTAAGCGCAACCTGCGACTCAACGGCCAGCGCCGGATGACAACAGGTAAACACCAGGCTGAGCCGTTCATCGCGCATCGTTTCTTCTTCCTGGATTTCGCCGCGCTCGTCCGCCAGCCGGACCAGTTCGTCGCTCTCTTTCAGGTCCATCCGGCGTGCGCGGCGCAGGTAGTCTATGGCCTTGTGCCGGGCCGTGGCGATGAGCCAGGCGCGTGGGTTCTGTGGAACGCCCTCGCGCGGCCATTGCTCTAAGGCCACGGTGAACGCTTCCTGCGCCACCTCTTCCGCCAGTTCGAAGCTGCCAAACTGGCGGATCAAGATGGCCAGGATGCGTCCCCACTCTTCCCGATAGATATGCGCCAGGTCCATGCAGCAGCCTGGCTCAAGTATGCCACCGCGCTGCCGCTGTCAACAATTTCAGCTGCTGTGTTTCACCAAGGGCCTGACTTCAATGGAACCCGTTTCAGCCGAGGGAATACGGGCAGCGATGGCCAGCGCATCATCCAGGTCCTTGGCTTCAACCAGATAGAAACCGCCCAATTGCTCTTTGGTCTCGGCGAAAGGGCCGTCGGTCACCAGCTTTTTTCCGTTGCGGATCCGTACGGTAGTTGCCGTGGAAATAGGCTGCAACTGATTGCCGCCCAGCATCTTGCCGGACTTTTGCAGGTCCTGAGTCAGCGTACCGTACCGCTGGTAAATCTTCTGCTGTTCGGCTTCAGGCATTGTTGCCCATTGGGTTTCCTGGTCGTAGATCAACAGTAGATATTGCATTCGACACTCTCCTTATTTTGAAGATTTGATGATAAGTCGAACGGGGTGACTTGAAATCGACAGCTTGGTGGAGAATTTTCGGGAATTGTTGCGAACGGGCAACAAGGACTCCCTGGCGACCTCCCGGGAAACACGAGATATGCGCCTTTCGTCTCATTTCACGTGAACCGGCGCGGCGCGGATTTGGTAACCTAACTGAAGAACCTCCCGTTACAGACCATGCTCGCTGTCCGCGATAATCTTGCCGAATGTTTCGCCGCGTTGCGCGTCAACCGGTTGCGTACCCTGCTGACCATGCTCGGGCTGACCATGGGTGTGGCCACGCTCATCACGGTGATGACGATCGTCCAGGGCGCCAATGTCTTCGTAGAGCAAAAGATCGCGAACCTCGGTACAAACGTCTTTCAACTGGCGCGCACTCCTTTTGCCGTGACTGACTTCAACATCATCGTGAAGGCGCTGAAATACCGGAAGATTGAGCT
Source organism: Verrucomicrobiia bacterium (assembly GCA_035567035.1). Taxonomy (GTDB): domain Bacteria; phylum Acidobacteriota; class Terriglobia; order Terriglobales; family Acidobacteriaceae; genus Angelobacter. Next base: position 13,161 of record DATMPO010000156.1, read on the forward strand.
CGAGGACATGCATGCCGTCGAAGAAAAGTGCTCTGCGTGCGACGAAGTCGGCGCCAGCGCCAGCGCTACGGTGCGCGTCCGGTATGGCGACAAAGAAGCCGCGGACGTCAGCCTGGCCGGGCAAACCGCGAACATGACGGACATAGACACGCGTTCTGTCGAGTACGGGCGCTTCTTCACTCAATCGGAAGCCGAGCATCGGGCAAACGTGTGTCTGATCGGGAATACGCTGGCGGAGCAGTTATTCCCTACGGTAAACCCGCTGGGGAAGGCGGTCCGTATTGGCAGCGAAGAATTCACTGTGGTTGGCGTTATGGAAAAGATCGGCCGCGTTCTGGGCCAGGACCAGGACAACTTTGCCATCGTGCCTCTACCGGTCTTCCTGAGCATTTATGGCCCGCACAGCAGTCTCACCATCAATGTGAAGACGACCTCCCGACAGTTTGAAGCCGCGCAGGACCAGGCCCAACTGGTTCTCCGGGCCCGGCGGCATCTCACGGGCAACATGGAGAACGACTTCTTCGTGGGGACCAAGGAAAGCTATATGGCGCTCTGGCGCAGCATCAGTTCCGCTTTCTTTGCTGTATTCATCATGGTGAGCGTGATATCCGTAGTCGTAGGAGGCATCGTGATCATGAACGTGATGCTGGTCAGCGTGAGCGCGCGCAAGAGGGAAATTGGTGTCCGCCGAGCGGTGGGTGCAACCCGGTTCGATGTTGTCCGTCAGTTCGTGGCGGAAAGCGTGGTGCAATGTCTGGTGGGGGGAACCATTGGCATTGCTCTGGGATTTCTGGTAGCGCTGGCCTTGCGGACTTTTACTCCATTCCCCGCGGCGGTTCAGGCTTGGGTGGCTGTCCTGGGCGTGCTGATGAGCTCGGCTGTCGGCTTATTTTTTGGAATTTATCCCGCAGTGCAGGCCTCCCGGCTGGACCCGGTGGTTGCTTTGAGGTCTGACTGATGGCCTTGATGACTCTCTCCCACGCGCGGGAAAATTTCTTTGCCGCACTGACAACGCTGCGGTCCAGCAAAGTGCGCGCGGCCCTGACTATCTCAGGCATCGTGATTGGCGTGTCGTCGGTAATTTCCATGGCGTCGATCATCCAGGGCCTGAACAAGTTCGTGCAAAGCAAAGTCGAGGGATTAGGTTCGCGGACGTATTTTGTTTCGCGCTTCCCGCCCGGTACCGATCCCGCACACTGGCCGGAGAAGATCCGGGTCCGGAAATACCTGCAATACGACTATGCCGATTACATCCGCGAAGCCGCTCCGGACGCGCAGATTGTGACCACCATCGGCACGCGCGGCTTCATCTTTGGCGACACCAACCTCATCACCAGCGGCGACCGCAGCGTGGAGAACGTGATCGTGCGCGGCGCAGAGCCCCAGTACACGGAAGCCATCCCCTTGTTTAATGTGGCACGCGGCCGTTTCATCAGCGCTTTTGACGAAGAGCATGCGCGCGCCGTCGTGGTGCTGGGCGCAGCCATCAATCAATCGCTGTTCCCTTACATCGACGCCATCGGCCAGACCGTGCGGATCAACGGCATGCCATACGAGGTCATTGGGGTCTTTGAGCATGACGAAGGCCTGTTCATCGGTCCCGGAGTGGACGCGTTCGCCATCATGCCGCTGAGCAATTTCAGGAAAGTGTACCCGGAATCCAAAGAATTGGTTATGGCTTTCACCGTCCGCCGCGACTCCAATCTGGAAACGGCGCAGGATGAAGTCATCCAGGCCTTGCGCCGTCTCCGCCACGTTCCCGCCAGCAAGGAAAACGATTTCGAGATCAGTTCGCCGGATTTTCTCAGCAATTTGTGGAACCAGCTTACCGGCGCCCTGGTGATTCTCACGACGGTAATCAGCTCCGTGGGGCTGCTGGTGGGCGGCATTGGCGTAATGAACATCATGCTCATTTCCGTGACCGAACGCACACAGGAAATCGGCGTGCGCAAAGCGATCGGGGCGCGCCGCTCCGACGTTCGCCTACAGTTCCTGCTGGAAGCCGTAGTGGTGACACTGGTTGGCGGGACGATTGGGATACTGATCGGCGCGGGCGTGGCGACGCTGGTGCGCAATCTTATTCCGTCAGTCCCGGCAACTCTTTCTTATCTTTGGGTGACCATCGGGTTCGGAATTTCGGTCGGCGTGGGCGTGCTGTTCGGCTACTACCCGGCCAATATGGCGGCCAACCTGGATCCGATTGTGTGCTTGCGGTATGAGTAGCTGACCATCGCTGTTGTCCCGCGACTGGTTTGATGCAACCGCCCGTGTCGTTATTTGTCGTTGGGATCGATTGCGCCACGAAACTAGTGGGAATCATGCACTGGCAAGCACTTCCCTTATTCGGCGTCGCAGGGCAATCCCGGAGAAGGGTTTCTGCAACAATCTGTTTTGCAGGTCTGCCATCCCCTTCCGGTCGATCAAATTAGCCGAGTAGCCCGTCATGTAGAGTACCTTGAGCTTCGGTCGCAGAGAACCCAGACTGGCAGCCAGCTCCAGACCGTTCATGGTGCCGGGCATCAGCACGTCAGTGAGCAGAAGGTCAATACTGCCGCTATGTTTGCGCGCGATTTCAATTGCCTCTGCGGTGCCATGTGCCTCCAGCACGGTGTAGCCCACGCTTTCCAGGTTGATGCGGATGAATTCAGAGAGTAAAGGTTCGTCCTCGGCAATCAGGACCGTTTCGTGGCCCCCGGCAACACTACCTGTTTCGGCAGGTTCCGCAATCGCCTTCGGGTGACCTTCCGTCCGGGGCAAGTAGATCGTGAACGTGGTCCCTCGGCCCGGTTCGCTGCTCACGCGGATATGCCCGTCACTCTGCTGCACGATGGCGTAGACCATTGAGAGCCCAAGACCCGTACCCCGGCCGTGTTCCTTCGTCGTGAAGAAGGGCTCAAAAATATGATCCATAATTTCCGGCTTTATTCCGCTGCCCGTATCGCTCACAGAAAGCGTCAGGTACGAACCGTCGGGGACGGATGGATGATCCTCAAGGTCTTCGCCAGTGCCGCTCTCAATTACGATTCGCCCCCCGTGGGGCACGGCATCGCGCGCGTTGACGAGCAGGTTCATTACCATCTGTGCAATCTGCCCCGGATCGGCCTTGACGTAACCCAGTTTGTTGCCGGGACGGATAATTAACTCCACGTCGTCGCCCACGAGGCTGCGGAGCATCGAACTCATTTCACCTATCGTAGCGTTGAGGTCCAGAGTTTCCGGGAGCAGGACCTGTTTCCGGCTGAACGCCAGGAGTTGACGCGTGAGGTTGGCGGAGCGCAGAGCTGCCTCCTGGATCTTTTCCAGCCGCTTTCGCAATGGGTCCTGAACGGCAAGTTGTCCTTCCAGCAATTCGCAATGGCCGAGGATCACGCCCAGCATGTTGTTAAAGTCATGAGCAACGCCGCCGGCCAGCCGGCCCAGGGCCTCCATTTTCTGCGACTGGCGCAGCTGTTCCTCCAAGGATCGTCGCTCGGTGATGTCTTCAATGATTTCCATTCCGAACCTGGGGACCGTTTTCGTGCCGGGTGCAAGCGAAACCGTGTTCCTCACCCAGATCAGCCGGCCGTCCTTGCGGCGGAAACGCTTTTCATGCTGGAACTGCTGGAGTTTGCCTTGCCACACCTGCGCGTCCAGATCCAGGCTGGCCGCACGGTCTCCTTCGTACGTGATGTCAATCGAAGACAACGACCGCAGCTCTTCATCCGTGTAGCCTACCATTCGCTGATAGGCACGATTCGTCGCCATATAACCGCCGTCTGGATCTGCCAGGGCAATACCGACGACGGAATTCTCAAAGATTGCGCGCCACCGATCTTCGCTGGCCCGTTGCGCTTCCTCAGCCTGCCGCTGCTCGGTAATGTCCATCACCATTCCCGTGGTTTGGGCCGGCTTCCCGGCCTCATAACGCGTCACCTGGCCGCGATCATAGACCCGTCGCACGGAACCGTCAGGGCGGACAATCCTGTACTCCATCTCGACCATGCCGTCACTTGCCAAAGCCTCGACTTGCATTGCTCTCAGTGCCTCGCGGTCATCGGAATGCACGAGTGCTAAGAAGCTGGCCATGTCGCCTCCGAAGGCGTCTCGTGTAATGCCAAAGATCCGGATCGTTTCGTTGTCCCACACCAGGCGATCATTGATGATGTCGTATTCCCAGCCACCCATCCCTGCGATCTGAGCGGCACTGGACAGAATCGCCTGGTGGCGGCGCTGCTGGTCTTTCGCCTGCTCTCGCTGGGTTGCAATCAGTTGGCGGGCACGGGCGCGGTTATCAATGAGCCATGAGATCATCCCCATGACGAACCCGGCAAGCAGCAGCCGGAGCAGGACGACAGGCTCGGCCACAAAGTTCCGCGGTGTGATGAAGCAATACTCGACCGCCACAGCCGAAACAACACTCGCCAGCAGGCCCGCGGGGAAGCCGCCGAACCACGCCGCCACAATCGTTGCGAGATAAAATGGGGCAATAGGAGTCTGGGCGCGGAACCTCGGGAAGACAAAATCGATGCCGGTCGCCAGCCCACACAGAAGCAATGCAACGCCATATCGCAGCACGGGAGACCGTGTGCGCGAACCAATACCTAACGATTTCCGAGGGTCTAGATGCATTTCTCCAGGACCTGGAACATAGGGGGAACCTGGGTGGCACTGGGCGATGCCGCTTTTCCGCGTCCCTTATGTTGTGATCAAAAAGACTCTCGTGACTGAAAGAATCTTAATGTTGTGCTCAATAGAAATGCAACACATTAAGTCCAAGAAAGGGATTTCAAAATCGTTTACGCCTGTTCTAGACGCAAATCATGTCTGAATCGCGTGCAAAACGGAGTTGCGATTGGATGTGAATTGGTCGGGGCGAGAGGATTTGAACCTCCGACCCCCTGCGCCCAAGGCAGGTGCGCTACCAGGCTGCGCTACGCCCCGACAAAACGGTGAACCGGATGGCTTCATTGTAGCCGACTTTACGCCTGCCACGCACAGGCCGACAGGCGTGGCAAATTGAAAACCGGCAATCTCTTCTGCCAGGGGTTTTTGAAAAGCCTTGAGATGCGTTGTTCTGTTTTCCGAACAAAGGCAACTTGCCTAAGGACAAAAGTGCTCTAAAGCGTTGTCCGCCGTGAGTGACAAAAACCATAATTTGCCCTCGGCGGCCTCGCGGTGCGCAGCTTCGCTTCCTTACGGATTGTTAGGAATGGAGCGGGTTTTCTTCCCGGTTTTGCGCGAAGACCCTCGCCAGCACCGCTTCCTGGCGTGGGGCTAGCGAACCATGGTAATTGGAATTTCTTAAGGTCCGTCGGTGGGCAACAAGCTGCCGCGGTCGGGGTTCCTTTTTGGTAAGGCCAGCTTAAGTCTGTCCCAAATCCGGAAAGTGGTACGAAAATCATTATTTTGTTAGAGATACATGGACTTCTGCAAAACTCGTGTTGCTGGCGGCAGGTCGCCTGAGGAGAAGAAGATCATGAGAAACGCTATTGTAAGGATTATCGTACTGGTCGCCTTGCTGGCTTCCGCAAACACCTTAAACGCTTCAACTGTGAAGTTTGATGGCTGGCCTTGTCCGATTGGGTTCCCGTGCTCCAAGTGACACAAGTAATCTAGAGAGAAGCCGCGCAGAAGACGATACTTGTTATTGAACCAGAGAGAGGCTATCCTCTGGGGGAGTTTTTCTGCTGCGGGGCGATAAATGCAAGCTGAGCAAGTTATATATCTGTTGTGGTTCACAGGCCTGGGCTTGCTCGGGACATTGACGGCAACGCTTGTCGCCAAACGAATGTGGAGAAAATTTCCTTTCTTCATGACGTGGGTGCTGGTTGATCTTTTGCAGGGCATAGTGGATTATTCGCTCTACCAGTTGCATGACCCTGTGGCGTACATGTACACGCACTGGACCTTCGAGTTGCTAACAATGTTTCTCGGGCTAGGTGTGGTGTACGAGATCTTTCAACATCTGTTCGCAGCGTATGGCTCGTTGAAGAGGCTGGCGACCACACTGTTTCAGGCCGCTGTCGTGGTGCTGGTGCTTGCGGGTTGTGTCGTAATGTACACGCACTCGCCGGTAGCGGGCAACCGTTTCGTTGCTGGCTTCGTCGTAGTCGAACAAGGCATACGGATTGTTGAGCTCGGGCTGCTGGTGTGTTTGTTCATATTGTCCAGCGCTTTCGGATTGCATTGGCGGCAAAGCATTTTTGGAATCGGCCTAGGCCTGACGATTTTTGTGGCGGCGCAGCTTGCCGGCATTACGCTTCGGGCTTATTCCGGACCTGGCGCGGTGCGGATCATGGATTTGTCGCGGGTGCTGTCGTTTAATCTTAGTTTGTTGGTGTGGCTTGGCTACCTGCTCGTGCCTGAGCGCGTAACCAGCACTACCGGGGCCCTGCAAAAAGGGCAGTTAGAGCAGTGGAATCAGGCAGTAAGGGAGTTAATCTATCAATGACCATTTACTTTGTTGTGGGGCTTGTCCTCTGCGCCATCACGGTCTTGTTCGTGGCGGTCCGCAGCCGTAGCAACCATGCAACCGTGCGTCCGCTGGATGTGGCGGCCTTCCGCACGTTGATCGACCGCGACGATGAGCTGTTCCTGCGGGAGAAGCTTTCCCGTAGCGCGTTCTTTCGGCTGAAGCGAGAGCGCATCCGCGTGGTCTTTAAGTACGTTGGGCGTATTTCCGGTAATGCTTCCGCCATCATGCGCCTGGGCGCCACAGGGCGCATCAGCGATGATCCGGAAGCCGCACTGGCTGCGGTGCAGATTGCGGACCTGGCAACGCAGATCCGTCTTCAGTGCCTGATGGCTTTTGCCAAGTTGAGCGTGGAGTTTGCCTTCCCCTCGCTGCAGCTTACTCCGGCCATGCTGGCGCCAAAATATCAGTCGCTGCGCGAGAGCGTCCAGCGACTTGGGGTCCTTCAACCTCAGAGTGTTGCCGCGCTGGTTTCGGCAATTTAGTCAAGACAAATTCGTCCCTTGCTGCAAAGCCCTGTGGAGACACGGGGCTTTTTGTTGCCCGCTGTGCTCCGGCGTCCATTTGTTAGTTACAATCCTTTCATGCTCTTACAAGGAATTTTCCCGGCCATGACCACGCCGTTCTATCAGGATGGAGCGGTGTATTACAAGAAGATCGAACATAACGTTGACCGCTATTCGCGAACGCCGGTGGCGGGCCTGGTGGCGCTGGGCTCAACCGGTGAAGCGGTAATGCTGAGCGACGAGGAACGCCGCGAGGTGCTTCGTGTCACCGCAGAAGTTGCCGCGCCGGAGAAAGTCCTGATTGCCGGCACTGGCGCGGAGTCCGTATTAGAGACATTGCGGATGACTGAGCATGCGGCCAAACTGAATTATGATGTTGCCCTGGTGCGCACGCCGCATTTTTTTCGTCCGCAAATGACGCCGGACGCCATGCTCGGGTTCTATCACACGGTGGCTGACCAGTCTCCATTGCCCGTTCTGCTTTACACGGTTCCGCCCTACACTGCATATGATCTGCCCTTGGAAGTGGTCTGCGCGCTCGCCGGGCACCCGAACATTATTGGCATTAAGGAATCGAGCGGCAACGTGGAAAAGGTCGCCGCCATGGTTCAGGGCACGCGGAGCATCAAGCGGACTGCGGCGGTAACGGAGCTGCAGCAGGCTGTAACCGGCCGAATGGCGGCCCAGGCACCTTCTCCTGAGCTGGTGACCGTGGGCGCGGCGAGCGGGAGCGCGGCAACCCGGTCGGCAGAACCAAAGTCCAAGGCGCGTATCTTCAAGACCCGCAACAAGGAGGTAGGTTTCCAGGTCTTGGTTGGTGCGGCGCCAACCATTCTTGCATCCTTCCAGGCCGGCGCCAGCGGTGCGGTACTGGCCCTGGCTGCTCCGGCCCCCACAATCTGCTTTGAAATCTATTCCGCGTGGAGAGACAACGATCTGGAATTGGCCCGGACCAAGCAGGAAAGCGTTGGCGCCGCGTCTCGACGCGTGGTTTCTGAGTTGGGGATACCGGCTGTCAAGTACGCCATGGACATCAACGGGTACTACGGTGGGCCTCCGCGGCTTCCTCTCCTGCCTCTTACGGAAGCGCAGAAGACCTCAGTTACAGCGGTCATGGCTTCATGCCGAAATTAGGGCCCACGCGCTTCCGGAGTTCGGTGATACATTACAGAGCACTATCTCCGTGGAAACGCAGCAGATGTTGATTAGAATCTCTACCCGGAGAGCTACACCTTCTTCTTCGCACCGGGAAGGGACTGTGTCAGGTGACGGCAACATCTGTTGACCGAAATCTGGAACGTGGCAGATACGGAAGCAGTTTTGCTCTGGAAGCAGATAATCTCAGGCGGACACACGTGTTTTCAGCCGGCAAAAAGCTACGTGAGATGCGGGAACAGATTGGACTCACTCTGCGCGACGTGGAGATTTCGAGTACCGCCCTGGCCCAGGCGCGCGGGATCGATGAGTTCGTCATCAATCCCAGCCGTCTCTCCGATATTGAAACCAAGGGCCTGGTGCCGAGCATTTATCGTCTCTATGTGCTCTCCGTTGTCTACCGGGCCGCGTTCACGGAACTGATCAAATTGTATGGGGTGGACCTCAGCGACGTCGTGAGTGATCTCTCGATTTCCCGCCCGGCAAAGACCCATCGCATCGCGACGGCCGGGCAGTCCGGCGAGGTTCGAATGCCGGTAAAGCTCGATCCCAGTTTTGATCCCCGCACCACCGCCAATCTGGGCAGAATGATCGAACACTGGGGTGTCGTCCCGCTCCAGTACCTGAATGAACTCTCCAAGCGAAGGTATACATACGCCTACATTGGCACCGAGGACCTGACCATGTATCCGCTGTTGCTGCCTGGATCGTTTGTCCAGGTGGATGAATCGCGCAACCAGGTTGAGGGAGGGGTTTGGCGCTCGGAATACGAGCGCCCCATGTACTTTATCGAAACTAGGGAAGGCTATGTTTGTTGCTGGTGTGCGCTGCATCCGCAAAGAAAAGGCGAGATCGTACTCCAGCCACACCCACTTGCGCCCGTGGTGCCGCGGATACTGAAACACGGGTCGGAAGCGGAAGTACTGGGTCAGGTGGTGGGGATTGCTATGCGTCTGGAGGGCTGGAACTCTCCTCGCGGGCCAGAGAGACCACGGAGTCCTGAATCAGGCGAAGATGGGCCGAAAGAAGACCGTCGTCCGTAACCGGTGCCTTGAGCACAAAACTTTCGGGTTTCAGGGAACTTGCGCTCAAAGGCCTTTCCATTGCACCCACAAAGTCCTTGTAGACCTCGCGCACCGGGAGCCTTGCCAGTTCAACCGCCGTTTCCGCGTGCGCCGCGCCGATGGCTTCCTGGGCCTGTCCCTCGCCGAACACGCGGGTCAATCCCCAATGTTCATACGTGCCTTCGGCCGTTTGCAGAGAGCAGATGTAGGCCAGTTTTTCCAGCAGAGTCGGCAGCGCAGCCAGCGTGCGCGTTTTGAAGTCATCCTTTGCTTTGTGGATCATGTTCTCTATCTTGCCGCGGCTGTTGAGTATATCCGCGAATCCCGCCTTTAATCTGTCCTGAAGTTAGCACAAATCTTCCAATGCTTTCTGGAATTAAGTTTTCGTTCGGGAATCCGGAAATTCAAAAGATGACAATAGTACATAGTGCTTGCGCCACTTGTGGTCTCAGCAGGGCTTCCAAATACACGACCTGATGACTCCGGGACGTACCGAGCGCATCATCGGCGCAAGCTGCTTGGGGTGATGCAGGTCACAGATTCGTCGAGTAAGTGTTTTATAATGTGCGGAGACAGACCCCGCAATGAGCTGATCACTGGCCAATCGGACGGGCCAGCAACGGGAAACTAAACAAATGGCGACAGTTGACTTAAGTGTGCAAGACCGCGCGGCGCGGACTCCTGGAGAAACCCTCGTGGTGAACGACTTCAGTATTCAGGTGGCTACGGTAAACGGCTCCGGCTCACAGTCGGCCAATACGGTGCTGCTGCGCAGTATTTTTCAGATGGGCGTGCCGGTTTCCGGCAAGAACCTGTTTCCCTCCAACATAGCCGGTTTGCCGACCTGGTACACCATCCGGGCGAGCAAAGACGGCTATATTGCGCGCAAGAAAGAGATTGATTTCCTGGTGGCCATGAATGCCGAAACCGCGCAGGAGGACGTCATGTCACTGCCGCCGGGAGCGGCCTGCGTCTATGACGAACCGCTGAACCTCTCCGCGCTGCGCTCCGACGTGGTTTTTTATCCTGTTCCTTTTGACAAGCTGGTGGGGCCGGTCTGCCCTGAAGCCAAGTTGCGCCGCCTGGTCAAGAACATGATCTACGTCGGCGTCGTGGACGCGTTGCTGGACATTGATATCAAAGAATCAGAAAAGGCGCTGGTCAAGCACTTTGCCAAGAAAAAGAAAGCCGCGGAATTGAATACGGCGGCAATTCGCGCCGGTCACGACTACGCCAAATCCACCTTCACAAAAAAAGACCCGTTCTGCATTGAGCCCATGAATGAGAACCAGGGCAAGCTGATCATTGACGGCAACGCCGCCGCCGCCCTGGGCTGCATGTTTGCCGGCGTTACCGTCGTGACGTGGTATCCGATCACGCCTTCCTCGTCTTTGGTGGAGCAGCTCATTGATTATCTGAAGCAATACCGCGTGGGCGCGGACGGCAAAGCCACATTCGCGGTGGTCCAGGCGGAAGATGAACTGGCTGCGGTGGGCATGGTCTTTGGCGCAGGCTGGGCCGGCGCGCGCTCCATGACCTCCACTTCCGGGCCCGGAATCTCGCTCATGGCGGAGTTTGTGGGACTTGGTTATTACGCGGAGATCCCAGGCGTAATCTTCGACATTCAGCGCGTGGGGCCATCCACAGGTTTGCCCACGCGCACCATGCAGGGTGACGTCCTGAAATGCGCGTTCCTTTCTCATGGCGACACAAAGCACATTCTGCTGCTTCCGGCTTCGGTGGAAGAATGCTTCACGATGGCGATTGAAGCCTTCGAGTTGACGGAGAAATTCCAGACACCGGTCTTTGTCCTTTCCGATCTGGACCTGGGTATGAACAACTGGATGGCCAATCCGTTTGCCTATCCGGAGAAGCCCATCGCCCGTGGCAAAGTATTGAATGAAGAAGATCTCGCGCGGCTCGGCGGTTTTGCCCGCTACAAAGACGTGGACGGCGATGGCATTGCCTACCGCACGTTGCCTGGCACGGACCATCCGGCGGGAGCGTACTTCACCCGCGGCAGCGGGCACAATGAAAAAGCGGCCTACAGCGAGCGTCCGGAAGATTACGTCCGCAACGTAGACCGCCTGGCGAAGAAGTTCAACACAGCGCGCTCGTTTGTGCCGGCTCCGCTGCGGGAGATTGACCGGACCTCAAAAATCGGTGTGATTGCGTACGGCACTTCCCATTGGGCGGTGACGGAATCCCATGACCAGCTCAGGCGCGAGCACGACCTGGAAATCGATTACATGCGTCTCCGGGCCTATCCATTCAGTCAGGACGTTCATGACTTCATTCGAGAGCATGACCGTATTTACGTCATTGAGCAGAACCGTGACGGTCAGATGTTCTCGCTACTGAAGCTGGACATTCCGCCAGAACAGACCATAAAACTCCGCAGTGTTCGCCACTACAATGGCTTGCCGGTTGACGCTCGTTCGCTTACTGACGAAATCATTTCCCAGGAAGGCAGGTAAGAATGTCATCCACTGTTACCCCGGCCCCAAAAACGAACCACATCGGCCTGAGTGTGCTGGACTACCGCGGCGGCAAGACCACGCTATGCGCGGGCTGCGGCCATAACGCCATCTCGGAGCGAATTATTGACGCCCTGTACGAGATGGGAGTGCGGCCGGAGAACATCGCCAAACTCTCTGGAATTGGCTGTTCTTCCAAGAGTCCCGCATATTTCGTGAACCGTGCGCACGGATTCAACTCGGTGCATGGCCGCATGCCGTCGGTGGCCACAGGTGTTGCTCTGGCAAACCACAAACTCATGGTACTGGGAGTCACAGGCGATGGCGATACGGCCTCCATTGGCATCGGGCAGTTTATCCACCTCATGCGGCGCAATCTGCCGGTCATCTACATCATTGAAGACAACGGTGTATACGGCCTGACCAAAGGACAGTTTTCCGCAACCGCCGATCGGGGCTCCAAGCTAAAGACTGGAGTGATCAACGATCTTCCCCCCATTGACACCTGCGCGCTGGCCATCCAACTGGGCGCGACTTTTGTGGCGCGCTCGTTCTCCGGGGACAAGCGGCAGCTGCTGACGCTGCTCAAGGCCGCGGTGGCCCATCGTGGGACGGTAATGATTGACGTGATCTCGCCCTGCGTGACCTTCAACGACCATGACGGTTCCACCAAGTCGTACAAATATTCCAAAGACCACGACGAGCCGGTCCAGGAAGTCGGGTTTGTTCCCAGCTTCGAGAATATTGACGTTGATTACGATCCAGGGACAACCACTTCCGTGCGCATGCACGATGGATCGGAACTGCGTCTCCGCAAGCTGGATCGCGACTACGACGCCACCAGCAAAGTCGGTGCGTTGCACCTGCTGGCGGAGTCCCACGAGAAAGGCGAGATGCTGACCGGGGTCTTTTACGTCAACACCACCACCCCGACCTTCATGGACCTGCTGAACGTAGCCGACGAGCCCCTGGCCAAGCTGAAGCAGAACGTGATCCGTCCTCCGAAACAGGCGCTGGAAGAGATCATGGAATCGCTGCGGTAAGGGCCTTTGGTAAACAAGAACCTGCGCCTGCGCGAAAGATTCAACGTAGAGACGCGGCACTGCCGCGTCTAACTGTTGGCGCCACGATTCTCTCCGCCCACGCATCTTTTGTGAACGGTACGATTCTCGCGGTCGTCGAGAGTGAGACGTGGCATGCCACGTCTCTACTGCGGAATTCTTCTTACGTTGCGATATGACGCGATCTAATCCGCCTTGTGCGCGCAGATTCCGGCTGCCAGCGCGAGAAACGCCAGAACGTTGTTCAAAGCGACATTGAGTCCCAACAATACCATTTGGCCGGCGTGCCAGTACGCCATGGTTTCGTAAGCAAAAGCGGAAAACGTAGTGAAACCGCCGCAAAAGCCGGTTGCGGCCAGCAGCCGCCAGCGGTCGTGCGAATGGTCAGTTGTCCACGTCAGAATGTAGCCCACCAGAAATGAGCCAATCACATTCACCACCAGGGTCCCGTAAGGAAAGCCGTGATGGTGGGAGTACTCAGAAGAGAAGTGAGTTACAAGATATCGGGCGGCCGCGCCTAAAGCTCCACCCAGCATGACCAGCAATAACGCCTGCACCATGGCAAACGCCTCCCAAAGAGATTTGTAGGAGTCATTAGCCAGAGCGGCGGTTAAAGGCGAACTCCATCGCCTTGTGCGTCTGTTTTATGCTACAAGAAGAGCGCAATTGATCAAAACCGGTTTGATGTCTTCCCTCCAGAAATGCTCTAGAATCTCGGCATGTCCAATCCCGGGCTGCTGTTCCGGCCTTTTGACAAGCTGGTCAAGATCACCATCGCGGACAAGGAATTTGAAGTCCCGGAAGGCAACATGCTTTTGCGGGCCTTGCAGTATCTGTCACCGGAAGACGTGGCCCACGGACGTTTCTGCTGGAATGAAGAATGCCAGTACTGCCGCGTCAGTTTTGATCTGGGTGAGGGAACACAAACTCGCGTGGCGCTCTCCTGCAAGCTGATGGTGCAGGAAGGCATGCGGGTCACGGAGATGGCGCAGGAAATCCGCTATTGCCTGAGAAGCCTTGGGTTGAAAGCGAAAGAAGAGAAATAATGGCCAGGGATTTACGGATGGCGTGGAGAAGGCCGCGGTCGTTCACTGGAGGCCGCTCCCGCGACCCCCAGCTTGCTGAGACGATCTCTGGCTTGCGAAGCCTCCGGGCTCTTGGGATACCGAGTTATCAACGCGCGCAGCTCTTTCACTCCGGCGTCGCGCTGTCCTAATTCCAGCAAGGCAAAGCCTTTTTTCAACCGCGCGGCGGCTTCTTTGTTCCCGCCCGGATACTGGTCCAGCACCTTGTTGTAGTCGGCTACGGCAGCCTGAAAGTTGCTCCGGCGATAGTCAATCTCACCCACATAAAACTGGGCGTTGCCGGCCAGATCCGTGTTTCCGTAAGCCTGCAAGTACTGGGCAAATTCCTGCGCCGCCAAATCGTTCTTGCCGCTGTTGAAGTCACCCAGTGCGGAGTTGTAAAGCACATCCGGAGGCGGCGCCTGGTTTTGAACGCTCTGCGCGCCCTGGGGCGCGGCGCCGGGCTGGCCACCGGCTGGCGTGTTGATGTTCTGCAGGGCTGCCTGGATGTCGTCCAGTTGTTTCGTGGTCTTTACCAGGCGGGCCTTCAGTTCATCCACGGAATCATGGAGGGCCGTGACCTGTCCTGAGAGCTGGTCTACCTTGTTGGCGGAGTCCGTGCTTTGCTGGCTCAAGCTTTTTTCCAGGTTCTGTACGGAGGCCCCCATCTTGTTGATGGTGTCCGTCTCCTGGGCAAGGAGGCTTTTCATGACGCCCATGCTCTCGTCAAACGACTGCTGCATCTTGGCCATGTTGTCCTGAAGGAGTTGGACCGTGGTTTGGAGCTGAATGAGCTGCTCCTTCGTGCCTGCCCGTGCCGGTGGCGCCATTAACAACGCCAATGCTGCCAGGGTGAGCGTAGCGGGGATAAAGGTTTTTTTCATAGCGTCACTCTTTTAGATGCAAAATCGCCGGATGTTGGCGCTGCCTGATTGAAAAGACTAAAGGCCTAAAAATAATAGTGCTTAATAAATGAAAAACAAATGCCGGACGGGCCCGGGGTCCGTCCGGCATGAGCGTTTAGTGCTGCAGCAGCGTGAAGTGATCGTGGCGGTTCTTCTGCCAGCAATCTTCGGTCGCATCATTGCACACAGGCTTTTCCTTGCCATAGCTGATGGTGGTCAGCTGGTCGGGGCCTACACCGGCCTTAGCCAGCGCGTCCTTGGCTGCCTGGGCGCGATTGGATCCCAGGGACAGGTTGTACTCGGTGGAGCCGCGTTCGTCACAGTTGCCTTCAATCCGGACCTTCCAGTTCGGATGCTGGCTGATGGCCTGTGCCGCCTGGTTGAGCGCTTGTTGCGCGTCGGAACGCAGATCGTACTTGTCGTAATCAAAGTAGATATCTACCACGCTCTGCGCGAAGAGCTGCTCATCGGTCACCGATGGCGGCGGTGGGGGTGGGGGTGGCGGAGGCTGGGTGACGGTCACGGTCGCATCGGCCGACTGATTTCCACCCTTGCCGGTTGCGGCAAGATGGTAGGACGTGGTTTGCGTTGGCGAAACGCTCTGCGAGCCGTTGGGATCGACCGCCTTGCCGTTCAGGGTTACCTGATCGGCATTTTCCGCGCTCCAGGTCAGGGTTGAGGATTGGCCGCTCTGAATAGACGCGGGATTCGCTGACAAAGTAGCAGTTACAGGTTTTGCCGGGGGCGGCGGGGGCGGCGGGGGTGGAGTCTTTTTGTTACCGCAGCCGCTGATCAACGCCAGAAACAACAGCGTCGCCAAGACGAAGGTCAGTTTTCTCTGGATGTGATTCACCTGATGTCCTCCAAAACAGTTTCGAGTTCTGTCCGAATTTGAAAATATGAAACCATGATGATTATTTAAAACTCCAGTTAGGCTGTGAATTCCGGCCTTCCCTAGTGAGCTGTTGCTGGTGCGTTCCATCCGCCAGCATGGTCCAGATCTGCTCGCCGCCGGCGCGCGTTGACTGGAAAATAATATGCCGTCCGTCCGGTGACCAGGAAGGGAAGTCATTCGTGCCGGCGTCGTGCGTCAATTGTACAAACTGTCGTGATGCGATATCCATTATATAAATATCCTGCTTTCCGGGAAGACCCGGGCCGTAATGACGCGTCCAGGCAAAAGCCAGCAGCAGCCCATTGGGCGACCATGCGGGCGAAACCGCGTAGCCCTGGTCCGTGATTTTCTGCACGTTGCTTCCATCGGAGTCCATGATGTAGATCTGCGGCAGCCCGCTGCGGCCGCTGACCCAGGCAATCTGTCCATTGGTCTTGGGGTTGAATACTGGAGCAACATCCGGCCCTTTGACTGCGGTCAGGCGTTTCAGTCCACGGCCGCCGGCGTCTACAGCAAAAATGTCCGGGTCGGCGCTCATGGTGGAAGAAAACGCCAGCCGGCTGCCGTCCGACGACCATGCCGGGCTGAAGTTGTCGCCGCCAAATCTGGGGAACGCGACGGTCCGCCCCAGGTCCAGCGAGTACATCATAATCTGCCAGGAATCGCTGGTAAGCGCGCTGAAGGCAATGCGGGAATTGTCCGGAGAGAGACGCGGAGAGAGCGCAATGGAACCGGTGTGCGTGAGCTGGTGCTGGTTAGCGCCGTCATAGTCCATCGCCCAGATTTCCTTGTGTCCGCCACGCGTGCTCACAAAGACAATCTTGGTTTCGGCAATGCCTTGGAGGCCGCCGCCCAGCCGGAAGATGATTTCATCGGCAAAACGGTGCGCGATCAGGCGTGCATTGTCCGGCGTGGCCTCCTCGTTGTACTGCTTGCCCAGAACCTGAGGAGACGCGGCATTCTTGGTGTCAAAGAGCCAGCCTTGCACGAGCACCCGTCCCTGGCTTACGCCCAGGTTCCCAAAAGCGACCATGGAGGCATTTGGCGGGGGATTGCCCCAGGAATCCAGGGTAATGTCACTCGGCGAGCCCGGGGTCACCAGCGGATAAAAACTCTTGGACACCATCTCAAAAATGCCGGAGTTGTCCAGGTCGTTCCACAACGTCTGGTTGAACACTGTGTTCAGCGGCGCGGTCAGCGGGTCGGTGTTGGAGGCCTTGAAATCGGGCACGGCCAGGCGGATCGGCGCGCCCCGGTTGGTGCCCGTTCGAATCCAGTCTTGCGCCGCGGCTGGCGCGAGTAAAACTGCCAGCAGTATTACGAACGCTAAGAGATTTTTTCCTGCCGTTTTTATCATGAGTCTGCTACCTCTGATAGTCGAACCAGAATTCTACTGAGACTCTGCCGCCCGTTGGCGTAGGACCAAAACCGTCAATGCGCTGGATGGCTCGGACGGCTGAAACGTCGAGTGCCGGGACCCCGCTCGATTGTTCAAGGCGCACGTTGGCCGGCGTGCCATCCGGCATGATGTCAAACAGAATGTAGGCGCGGTGTCCGGTGGCGCTCGGGCCGACCTCTACTGTGTACCAGTTGTTCGTGACCTTGGCATTTACTACTTTCACATACCAGCCATAGCGACTACCGAAATCGCCGCCGCTCTGGAAACTAAATCCGCCCTTGGTTTGCGCTGCGGAAAATGTGCCGAAAGGCCCGCTTACCGGTCCACCTTCACCGTACGGGACAACGTTGCCTGGAGTCGGCGGAGGCTGTGGACGGTTGTGCACCGGCGGCGTGGGAACCTTGTCTATTTTGTGCTTGATGTCTTTATCGGGAATAGGGACAGCGTCTTTTTCTTCGACCGCGGGTTGGGGGACGGACTGCGTGAGTCCTTTATTCTCCGTCGCCACAATATTGTCCGTCGCCGGTTCAGGATGTGGCAACGGGACACCGGCGTTGCTGACTAACGTAGCGTTGAGCGCGTCGCCTGTGGCGCCTCCGGCGATGTCTCCGCCCCAGTTACTGGTGGATATAAGGCCGAGGGATCCGATGACGACGATCACGGCGGCCAGAAGCGCGTGAAAAGCCAGGGAAACGGCCACTGGGCCCTTCCAGTCGTCCCGCTCTTCAAAAATGTCCGCGCGTATCATTTTCTACAAACCCGTTTCCTCTATTTATTGCTTTCCTGAATCGGCTGGGTCACGATGCTGACATTACTGATACCGCTGCTCTTGACCGCGTCCATCACCGTGGCAAATACGCCGAAGGAGACGTTTTCATCCGCCCTCACGTAAATGGATTGACCTTGCGGGTCGCGGATCTTCTCCCGCAACTTGTCCGCGATCACATTCACGTTGATCTGATCATTCCCCAGAAACACTTCCTGCTTGCTGTTGATGGTAATGACCAGGCGCTCTTCGGCGATCGGCTTTACCGTCCGCGTCCTGGGGATGGCAACTTCAATTCCCGATTGCAGCACGGGCGCAGTGAGCATGAAGATGATCAGCAGCACCAGGACCACGTCCACCAGCGGCGTGATGTTGATTTCGGAGAGCGATGTTTGCGTGCGGCCGCGGGCGTTGGTAAAGGCCATCAGCGCCCCTCCGCGCCTGGGCTTCGTTCCAGATTTCGCTCGATCATGTTCAGCAGTTCCAGCGAGAAATCGTCCATGCGGGCGCCGAACTCGCGCATGCGGTGCGTGAACTGGTTGTAAGCGATCACGGCAGGAATGGCCGCGGCCAGGCCGGCCGCGGTGGTAATCAGGGCTTCAGAAATTCCCGGCGCCACGGCACGCAGGGTGGCGGCGCCGGCGTTTCCCAGTCCGTGAAAGGCGTCAATGATGCCCCAGACCGTACCGAACAGCCCAATGAACGGCGTGACCGAGCCGGTAGTCGCCAGCCACTGCAGACGGCGCTCCAGACGAGTGAGCTGTTCGGAAGCAGCGATCTGCGTAGCGCGCTGGACGGCCGTGACGCTGGGTGTCCCGGGGCGGCGCAGTTCGCTGTATGCATTTTCGAACACCGGGACCAGCGGGCTGGGACTGAATTGCTCCGCTACCGCGGCCACATCCTGGAGCCGTTGGGCCTTGCGAAAAACGCGCAGGAAGCGCCCGCTCTGCGCCCGCGCCCGGCGGAGAGATGCCCACTTGGAAAGAATAATGGACCAGGAAAGAATGCTGAAAGCAAGAAGGATAAGCAGGACGGCCTGAGCCACCGGACCGGTTTCCCGCACCAGGGAGATGATCTCCCCGCCTATGAACAGAGCAACCAGCGATGTTTGCATCATTGTAAGGTCAACCGCCTCTATCAGTTAACCCCTTGACCGTAACATCATGCACTGCCTGCGTCAAACGTCTGCAATGCTTGCGGCATGGTAGTGGGTTTGGAAGCAGAGTCAAATAGAGATAGATGAAATTTTTGATGACCGCGTCTATGTGTCGTCGGGGGGTACGCACAGAGTTCCACCCGGGTGTGCTATCCTGCGCTGAATTCCTGCGAAAGGCCTTTCCGGTGCTGCTGGAGCTGCGCGTCGAAAATTATGCCGTCATTGACAGCCTGGCCGTGGAGTTTGCGCCGGGGCTGAACCTGCTCACGGGCGAGACTGGCGCCGGCAAGTCCATTCTTATTGACGCGTTGTCGCTTCTGTTAGGCGACAAGGCCGTCACCGAGATGATCCGTCACGGGTCGGACAAAGCCGTGGTCAGCGGGGTGTTTGAGGCCGAAGGCCCCGCGGCAATGAAGGTCCTGGTTGAAAACGGCATTGAGCCTGAAGATGGACACATCATCGTCAAGCGGGAGATTGCGCCCGGCGGCAAGGGCCGCGTCTTTGTGAACAACCAGCCGGCGACGGTGGGGTTGCTGCGGCAGTTGGCCTCAGCGCTGGCGTCGGTCCACGCACAAAATGAGACCATTTTGGCCTTTGACGCGGCGGCGCGGCTGACCCTTCTGGACAGTTTTTGCGCCCAAAGTAAAACCGGCCACGAACTGGCGGAACTGGCGGACAAATACGCAGTATGGGCCGCCGTCCGCGACCGTTTGGCGGACATGGGGCGCGACGAACAGGACCGTCTGCGCATGGTGGACCTGTGGAGCTTTCAGAAAAAGGAGATTGAAGCCGCCGATCCACAGCCGGGCGAAGACATAAAACTGGAAACGGAAAAGCGCGTCCTGGCGAACGCGGAAAAATTCCGCAGCGCCGCCATGGCTGCCTACGAGGCGCTCTATGAAGCCGATTCTTCGGTGCTGGCGAATCTTTCCGCGGCGCGCCGGAACCTGGAAGAGCTGGCGCGCGTTGATAACAAATTTCAGGAGGCGCTGGCGTCTCTCGCAACGGTGAAAGCCGCGATTGAAGACGTGAGCGCTACGGCCCGTGACTATGCCGAAGCCATTGATGCTTCTCCGGAACGCCTGGCTGAGGTCGAAGACCGGCTCGCGTTGCTGGACCGTCTCAAACGCAAGTACGGCGCCACTGTAGACGACGTTGTTGTGTATGGTCAGGAAGTCGCGCGCAAGCTCAATGAGATTGAAAACCGCGACGAGATCACCAGCGAGTTGAAAAAACAACTCGCGACCGCAGCGGAGGAATACCTGACAACCGCGCAAGCCGTTTCCAAACGGCGTTACGCCGCGGCCAAGGAACTGCAAAAACTGGTGGAAACAGAGATCAATCAGTTGGCCATGAAAGCGCATTTCAAAATCGAAGTATCCGGATCGGACGAACCCGCCAACTGGACGGCATCGGGCTTTGACAGTGTGGCCTATCTCATCTCTACCAATCCCGGCGAGCCGCTCAAGCCGATCGAGAAAATTGCTTCCGGCGGCGAACTCTCCCGCGTGATGCTGGCGCTCAAAGCCACGATCGAAAGCGGTAAGAAGGCCAAAGCCGGTGTGCAGCGCACGCTGGTCTTCGATGAAATTGATTCCGGCATCGGTGGACGCGCGGCGGAAGCCGTAGGCCAGAAGCTGAAGTCCCTGGCCAAAGCGAACCAGGTCTTGTGTATCACGCACCTGCCGCAGATTGCGTCATTCGCCGACCATCATTACGTGATCGAGAAGCTGGAGTCAGGCGGCCGCACCAAGACGAAAGTCCGGCTGCTGGATGCGGCTGAGCGTACCGAAGAAATTGCTCGTATGTTGAGCGGCGCGAAGTTGACGGATACTTCGCGCCAGCACGCGGAGCAGTTGTTGAAGGCAAATGGATAAGAAGACGGATAGAATTACACTATGGCGACGTATCCGGCACCATCTCGCGGAACGCCCGTGCAGCTGAATGCAGGTTCGGCCTGGGCCACGGAAAACCTCCGCGTAGTTTTGCTCAGCGATCCTCCCGGTGTGGTGCGAGCTCCGGCTGTGTCGCGCACGTCCGTATGCCTTCACGTTGGCGCACCAACTTACATGCGTTGCCGACGCGGACGGCAAAGCCATTCCGGAACAGCAATTCACGGCGACATCGACATTATTCCCGCCGGTACGCCGAGCGAGTGGCAACTCAGGGAAAAAGACCAGGCGCTGATTTTGAGTGTCGCGCAGAGACTATTGCACGCCGTCGCGGAAGAGTCCGGCGTGGACCCGCGCCAGTTGGAGATCAGGAACCGCTTTCAAGCACGCGATCCGCAGATGGAACACATCGGATGGGCGATGAAGGCCGAGATGGACCGCGGGTATCCTTGCGGCCGTCTCTACATGGAGAGCCTTGCGACCGCACTTGCGGCGCACCTGGTGCGCCATCACAGTTCCGTCGCCAGCGAGCCTCGCGGCGTCAATGCAGGAATTTCAGGTCAGCGGCTGAAACAGGTCGTGTCGTTTATCGAAGAGAATCTTGCGGACGATCTCTCATTGCCAGCTATCGCCACGGTCTCCGGGCTGAGCGTCTCGCATTTCAAAACACTCTTTCGCCGGTCGGTGGGCTTGCCCGTGCACCAGTATGTGATCCGCCGCAGGGTGGAACGTGCGGCCTTGCTGTTGCGAGAGAGCCGGCTAGGTATCAGCGAGATTGCCTTGGAGACGGGATTTGCTCATCAGAGCCATCTTGCGCTGCACATGCGCCGCGTGCTGGGCATTTCACCGCGCGCCGTCAGAGAAGATCGCCTCTAAGCGAGCTTTCCCGCCAGGGAACCGGGCGGTTTTCAGTTTTCCATCCAAATCTGTTCAATTCGTCCGAACCTGCGCGACAGATACATCCACTCGGCCTCACACTGTCTCTTGCCATATGGTCAAGGAGACGGCAATGGGCACCGCTACCACCACAATGCATGGAGCTTTCTGGGCGGTCTTTTGGGGCGGGCTGGCTTGCGGCGTTCTCGACATCACCCAGGCCTTCGTTGCATGGAGCTTCTTTGGGGTCAAGCCGGTCATGATCCTGCACCATATCGCCAGCGGCTTGCTCGGTCCCAAGGCAATGCGCGGAGGAGTGGGTACCGCCGGCCTCGGTCTTGCCTTGCACTTCTTCATAGCTTTCTCGGCGGCGGCAATCTACTACCTGGCCAGCCGCCGGCTTCATTTCATGACAGAGCGGGCACTTCTTTCCGGGCTGCTCTACGGAGAAGCAGTCTTTCTGTTCATGTACTTTGTCGTGGTGCCGCTCTCGGCGGCGGCAAAGGGTCAATTCACCTCGGCGACGCTCATCACCGGGCCAATCGGGCACATGTTCCTGGTGGGGCTGCCCATTGCGCTGGCTGTGCGGTATTACTCGAAATAACCCTCGAGCGTAGCCTTCCCATTCGCCCCCTGTTCCTGCCTGATCGCTGCAAATCTAGTTGTTTCAATGGCTTACCTTCGGTCACAGCTTATTCATAGGATAAACTTAACTAACTAAAAGGGCCCTTAAAATGTATAATTCAGAACACATGACTACTGAAGCAAAGACCTTGCTCCTCCTCAAACCTCGCGGGTTTTGTGCCGGTGTGGTGCGGGCCATTGACATTGTCCGAATTGCCCTGGATGCGTTCGGTCCGCCCATCTACGTCCGTAAAGAGATCGTCCATAACCGCTACGTGGTGGAAGAACTGAAGGGCAAAGGCGCCATTTTCGTGGATGAAGTCTATGAAGTCCCGGACGGCCAGCGGCTTATCTACAGCGCCCACGGTGTTTCTCCCGGCGTGCGCGACGCCAGCAAACTGCGTAACCTGCGAGTGATTGACGCCACCTGCCCCTTGGTGACGAAGGTCCACGTGGAAGCGGTGAAGTACGCCAAAGGCGGCTACAGCATTATTTTAATTGGCCATCATGATCACGATGAAGTCATCGGCACACTGGGGGAAGCTCCGGACGTCACGCAGGTCGTAGGCACTCCCGAAGAGGTTGAGCATCTGGAGGTTCCGGACCCCACCCGCGTTGCCTACATCACTCAAACCACGCTTAGCCTGGATGAAACCCAGGACGTAATTACCGCGTTGCGCAAAAAGTTCCCTCTCATAGAGGGTCCGCACGCGCAGGACATCTGCTATGCCACACAGAACCGCCAGACTGCAGTGAAGGACGTGGCCGATCAGGCCGAGTTGCTGCTGGTGGTTGGGTCGGAGAACAGTTCCAATTCCAACCGGCTGGTGGAAGTCTCTACCAATCTGGGCACGCCTTCCTATCTGATTGACACGGCGGATGACATTCGTCCGGAATGGCTTCACAACGTGAAGACTGTTTCTCTCACTGCCGGCGCATCTGCTCCGGAAGTGCTGGTGGAACAGGCGGTGGAGTTCCTGAAAAAAAGAGGCTTCACCAACATACGGGAAGTCGAGGTCATGCCGGAAAATGTTCGCTTTGGCCTGCCGCCGGAAATCGTAGAAGCCATTGACGCAGCGCCGGCCGTGGCGGAGTAAGTCCAAAAATATGACCAACAAGTTCAGCGGGCAGCCCGCCCAAATGCTTTTCGGCAAGATTGACGACATGCTGGGTCGTGTGACCCACGGCATGGAGCGGGCGCGCGACTACTTGTTCTCCCTGCAGCATGAAGATGGTTACTGGTGCGGCGAACTCGAAGCCGACACAACGCTCGAGTCCGACTACATCATCATTCACACTCTGCTGGGCACAGGCAATCGCGGCCGCATGGAGCGCGCTGTTCCCGAGATCGTTCGGCACCAGAATGCGGACGGTGGCTGGCCCATTTTTGCCGGCGGACCATCGAACATCTCCGCGTCCGTGAAAGCCTACTTTGCGCTCAAGCTGATGGGCTGCAAGCCGGACCATCCTGTACTGGCGCGCGCCCGCAGCGTCATCCTGGAGATGGGTGGCGCCACAGAATGCAACACCTTTACCAAGATCTATCTATGTTTTCTCGGTCAGTATGACTGGGAAGCGGTTCCGTTCGTGCCGCCGGAAATTGTGCTGTTCCCGAACTGGTTCTGGTTCAATCTCTACGAGATTTCGTCCTGGTCCCGCGCCATCCTGGTGCCGCTTTCCATCGCTTACGCCAAGAAGCCGTTCAAAAAGCTTCCTCCGGAAATGGGAATCGACGAACTGTTTATCGGCGGGCGTTATGGCAAGCACCTGCACCTGAAGTGGAACAAGAAGCTTGTCTCCTGGCGCAACTTTTTCCTGGTGCTGAACCGTTTGGGACACTTCTGCGAGCGGTTCCACATCCGTCCGCTGCGCACGCTGGCCATCCGCCGCGCGGAGAAATGGATGCTCGACCGCTTTGAAATGTCCGATGGACTGGGTGCGATTTATCCCGGCATTCTGAACTCCATCATTGCGCTGCGCTGCCTGGGATACTCCACCGACGACCCGCAAGTGATTCGCGCACTCGATGAATTTGAAAAGCTGGGTATCGAAGAGCCGGGGATTGCGGGCCACTCCGAAGCAACGTTCCGCATGCAGCCTGCCATTTCGCCCGTTTGGGACACGGCTTATGCAGTGTTTGCGTTGGGGGAGAGCGGCGCTTCCAAAGCCGATCCACGCATGATCAAAGCGGCTGACTGGCTGCTGACCAAAGAAGTCCGGCACAAAGGCGATTGGGCGGTCAAAGTTCCCAACGTTGCTCCGGGCGGCTGGTACTTTGAGTTTAACAACGAGTTCTATCCCGACGTGGACGATTCGGCCATGGTCCTGCTGGGCCTGGACAAAGTTGACAATACGCGCGAGCGCTACCAGCATCAGGTCGCGCAACGCGCCATCACCTGGATATTCGCCATGCAGTGCAAGAACGGCGGCTGGGCGTCATTCGACAAAGACAACACGCGTATGGTCTTTCAGCACGTGCCTTTTGCCGATCACAACGCCATGCTTGATCCGCCAACCGTGGACATCACCGGTCGCGTGCTGGAAATGCTGGCTGCTTACGGCCACACCCAGGATGATCCCCGGGTAAAGAAGGCGATCAAATTCATACTCAGCGAGCAGGAACCGGACGGCTCGTGGTTCGGACGCTGGGGCGTGAATTACATCTATGGCACCATGCAGGTCCTGCGCGGTTTGCAGGCCATGGGCGTGGACCATCATGAACCTTACATTCAACAAGCCGCGGAATGGCTGCGCATGGTGCAGAATTCTGACGGCGGATGGGGCGAAACCTGCGGTTCGTATGACGATCCCGCCACTCGCGGCATTGGCCTGAGTACGCCCTCGCAGACAGCGTGGGCCATCATGGGGCTGCTGGCGGCGGGCGATACCCGCAGCGATTGCGTGCAGCGCGGCATCCTGTATTTGCTCGGGAGCCAGAAGCCGAACGGCCACTGGGAAGAAGAACAATACACCGGCACGGGATTTCCGCGGGTCTTCTATCTGGCGTATCACCTGTACCGGGATTACTTCCCGCTGATCGCACTTTCAACGTACGCGCGCGAATTTGCCGCGCTGTACCAGGAAGGCAGCGTAGGGTATTCACGGGACAATCAGGTGGCTTGAGACCGGGTGATCCGGTGCACAGGCGAGGGCGCCTGCGGTCCTAAAGATATATGGAGCACAGCCGCCCTCGGCTGTGACGCGAAGGACTAAAAGGAGAGCAATTGGCCGTACCAATCTCACAGATGTGGACCGTTGCGAGCTATGTGGTTCAGCAGAAGCTTGCCGGGCGCAAACGCTATCCGCTCGTCCTGATGCTGGAACCGCTGTTCCGCTGCAATCTGGCGTGTGCCGGATGCGGCAAGATCCAATATCCGCCGCACATCCTGAAAAAGGAGCTCACGCCGGAAGAATGCTTCCGCGCGGTGGAAGAGTGCGGCGTCCCCACGGTGAGCATTCCCGGCGGCGAGCCGCTCATGCACTCCCAGATCGAAAAGATCGTAGAAGGCCTGGTGGCGCGCAAGAAATACATCTATCTGTGTACCAACGCGCTGCTATTGAAAGAGAAAATCCATCTCTTTACGCCGAGCAAGTACCTGACGTTTTCCGTCCACATGGACGGCCAGCGCGAGCACCACGATTTCTCCGTCTGCCGCGAGGGTGGCTACGAACTGGCGCTCGAGGGAATCCGGGAAGCCCTGAAACGCGGCTTCCGCGTCACCACCAACACCACGCTCTTTGACGGCGCCGATCCCAACAGCGTGCGCGACTTCTTCGACGAAATGATGGAACTGGGCGTGGAAGGCATGATGCTTTCTCCGGGCTACTCGTATGACAAGGCGCCGGACCAGAAGCACTTTATGGGTCGCGCACGCATCCGGCGCCTGTTCCGAGCCATACTGTCCAACCGCAAACCGACGTGGCGTCTCAACATGTCCCCTCTGTTTCCTGAGTTTCTTATGGGCAAGCGTGACCTCACCTGTACACCCTGGGGCATGCCCACGTACAACATTTTTGGCTGGCAGAAACCCTGCTACCTGCTCCAGGACGGATATGCCGATACCTTTGCCGAACTCATGGCGGCAACCGAGTGGCACAATTACGGTACGGAGTCGGGCAATCCGAAATGCGCCAACTGCATGGTGCATAGCGGGTACGAGGCGTCGTCCGTTGACGCCGGCTTCGGGTCACTTCGTGGCTTCCTGGCCATGGTCCGGGCCTCACTGTTCACGCGCTACAAAGACGAAGAGGCCCTCAAGCTTCTGAACGAACCGGCTCGTCCTGTCCACAGCTACAACCCGCTGATTCAAATCGCGGACGTTCCCGCACAACTTGAGGAGACCAGGGTATGAGCGGTTCGGCGAATGCAAGTGAAAAACCCGCGGTTGAGGACCTCAATTTGCTCGGCAAAGATCCCAATGTTCTGGAGGTTGTCCCGGGATTTGAGCACGAGAAGCTCGAAGGCTGGATTCCGGAACTGGCGAGCGCCCAGGAAGTCCAGGACGCGCTGGAAAAGGCCTTTGACTATCGCGGCGACGTGACCATAACGCGCAAAGACGGCAGCAAGGTTGAGGGCTACATCTTCGACCGCCGCACCGGGAAAAGCCTGGTGGATTCGGTCGTGCGGCTCTATCCCAAAGATTCGAACCAGAAGATTGCGGTGTCTTACGCCGACATTGCCGCGCTTAAATTCGCCGACCGCGATCCCGCAGCGGGCAGAAGCTGGGAAGCTTGGGTCAAGAAGTATTGGGAAAAAAAGCAGGCTGGCGAGCAAAACATAGGGATCCAGGCGGAAGAGCTTTCTTGAAGCTGTAAGCGAAGACCACCTTACTACCACCAGGAGCTATTGGCCGCGAATTAACGCGAATTGCCGCGAATAGATCCAAAATCATTCGCGTTCATTCGCGTCCATTCGTGGCTAAATGGTTTTAGGGCAGTAAAGAGAAACATGAAAGCTTTCATAACAGGAGCAACTGGGTTTGTCGGCTGTCACGTGGCGCGTGCGCTGGCCGGACAAGGCGCGGACCTCCGCCTGCTGGTCCGTTCCACCAGCCGCGCGGACAATATTGCCGACCTGAAGGCTGACCGCGTCACCGGTGATTTGCGCGAACCGGAGTTCCTGAAAAAAGCCATGTCCGGCTGCGATTTTGTTTTTCACGTGGCGGCCGACTACCGGCTTTGGGTCCGCGATCCGCAGCAGATGTACGGCACGAACGTGGAAGGCACGCGGGCCATTATTCGCGCAGCACAGGAGAGCGGAGTGCGGCGCGTGATTTATACGAGTTCCGTTGCGACCATGGGGTTTACGAAAGAAGGGCATGTTGCCGACGAGAGCTCCCCAGTGTCGCTGACAGACATGATCGGCCATTACAAGCGGTCCAAATTCATGGCGGAACAGGTCGCGTTGGAAGCGGGGAAGAGCGGCGCCAACGTTGTCGTTGTCAATCCGACGACGCCGATTGGCGAATGCGACATCAAGCCTACGCCCACCGGAAGGATCGTCGTGGATTTTCTGAAGCGCAATTTCCCGGCCTACGTTGATACCGGCCTGAACCTGGCTGACGTAAAGGAAGTGGCGCACGGACATCTGCTGGCGATGGAGAAAGCCGTCCCCGGCGAGCGCTACATTCTCGGAGGTGAGGACTTGACCCTGAAGCAGATACTGGACAAGCTCTCCGCGCTGACCGGATTGCCTTCGCCGAGTATGCGGGTCCCGCATGCGGTGGCTATGGGCTTTGCGGTCTTCGACCAGTTCTTTACCGGCGTGGTCCGGGGCAAAGAGCCGCGAGCTACCATTGACGCCGTGAAAATGGGACGCAAGAAGATGTTTGCTTCGTCGGCCAAAGCGGAGCGTGAATTGGGCTACAGAATCGTTCCGGTGGAAGACGCTCTGCGTCGCGCCGTAAACTGGTTTCAGACGCATGGGTACGTTGCGGCGGCCGGCCAGATCGCCACGGCTGGCGCATGATCAAGGTTGCGGTCATAGCCGCGTTGGACCGCGAATTGGGACCGTGGGTCCGCGGCTGGACACGAACGGTCCTGGATCCGGACGGCGCCGCCATTCAAGGCTATGAGAAAGATGGAACCGTTGCAGTAGCCGGAGGAATGGGCGGTGCGCGGGCGGAACAGGCAGCGCGGGCGGCTGTCGCGAAATACCGGCCCCAGATGCTGGTCTCGGCTGGACTGGCGGGGGCCCTCATTCGCAGTTTGAAAGTGGGCAGCGTGATCACGCCGAATGTGATTGTGGATGCGGCCAGCGGAAATGAATATCGCAGGACCGTTGGCGCGGAGATCGTTGGCGGCGGTATTCTGGTGAGTGCGCGTGAAATTGCGGAATCGAAAGACGCAAGGTCCAGGCTGGTGGAGCTTTTTCACGCTCTGGCCGTGGACATGGAGGCAGCGGGAGTGGCCAAAGTGGCGGAGGAAGAGCACATCGCTTTCCGTTGCGTGAAAGCGATTTCCGATGAGGCTGATTTCCAGATGCCGCCGCTGAACCGATTTGTTGATGCGCAAGGAAGATTTCAGACAGGCAAGTTTACCGCCTGGGTAAGCCTGCGGCCGTGGCATTGGCCGCGTACGATTGCTCTTGGCCGCAACACGAAGAAGGCAACACAGGCGCTCTGCGACTGGTTGAGCAAGAACATTCAAACCGCGCAGCGCTAGGAACGAATGCATACCGCAATCCAAAAATCCGGTCTTGTTACCACCAGCATTCCGCGGACGATGCAGGCGGCGGTGTATCGCGGTAAAGAAGATGTTCGCCTGGAAGAAGTTCCCGTCCCCGAAATCGGCCGGGGCGAAGTGTTGGTCCGCGTCCATACCTGCGGCATTTGCGGCACGGACTTGAAAAAGATCGCCACCGGCTCCCATTCCGCACCCAGGATTTTCGGGCACGAAACCTCCGGACAGGTCGTTGCCGTTGGCCAGGGCGTCGAAGATTTCCGGATCGGAGATCGCGTGATGGTTTTCCATCACATACCGTGCGGCGAGTGCTACTACTGCCGCCACAGGGTGTTCGCCCAATGTCCCGTGTACAAAAAAGTCGGCGTGACGGCTGGCTATGAACCCAGCGGAGGCGGCTTCGCCCAATATGTCCGCGTCATGGACTGGATTGTGCAGCGCGGGCTGGTCAGGATTCCGGACCATGTTTCCTATGAGCAGGCTTCGTTCATTGAGCCGGTGAATACGTGCCTGAAGGCCATCATCGCCCTGGGCCTTCAGCGGGACGAAACGGTGCTGGTGATCGGCCAGGGGCCCATTGGCATCATGCTGGCCGTCCTGGCCGGCCGGACGGGTGCGACGGTAGTAACTTCCGATTTGTATTCGCAACGGCTTACAATAAGTAAGAGCTACGGACTGGGCCATGATGTAAACGCCTCTTCCGACGATCCTGCGGAAAAAGTTCGGGAGTTGACGGTGGGGCGCGGCGCGGACGCGGTGATTCTGGCGACAGCCGGAAACAAACTGGTTCGGCCGGCAATGGATGCGGCCCGGCCGGGCGGCAGAGTGATGTTGTTCGCGCAAACGCAGCGTGGCGAAGTTTCGATTGATCCGGCCGCGGTTTGTGTTGATGAAAAGACGCTGCTCGGCTCGTATAGCGCGTCCGTGGACCTGCAAGACGAGACCGTGGACCTGGTGTTCAGTGGAGAGATTGATTTGGCCCGGCTAATCACGCATCGTTTTCCTTTAGGGCAGGCGGTTGAAGCTTTGCGGCTGGCAGCGCATCCGGGTCCCGATTCGATGAAGGTTGTCATCCAACCTGGAATGGAGTGGGAAAAACATTGAAAGGACATATGACGGCGGCGGTCCTCTACGGCAAAGAGGACGTGAAAATTGAAAAGGTCCCCATCCCCGAGTTGGACCGTGGGGAAGTACTGGTCAAGGTCAATGTTGCGTTGACCTGCGGAACGGACCTCAAGGTTTTTCAGCGTGGATACCATGCTCGTATGATCGTGCCCCCGGCCTTGTTCGGGCATGAGCTTTCCGGCGTGATCGCCGAAGTCGGGTCTGGAGTGCGCGATTTCCGCAAAGGCATGAAGGTGGTAGCCCTGAACTCCGCCCCATGCGGTTCCTGTTTTTACTGCGTGCGTCGCCAGGAAAACCTCTGCGAAGACCTGCTGTTCAACAACGGCGCTTACGCGGAATACATCAAGATCCCGAGCCGCATCGTTGAAACCAACATGCTGGCCCTTCCGGACGACGTTAGTTTTGAATCCGCCGCCATGACGGAGCCGCTGGCCTGCGCGATTCGCGGGCTGCAGGAAACAGGCGCCGATATCGGCGACACTGTCACCGTCATTGGAGCAGGCTCCCTGGGGCTCATGCTGGTGCAAGTTGCCAAACTGACCGGGTGCAACGTGATTTCCGTGGTCAAACATGACGAGCAGGCATCCGCCGCAAAGCGTTGTGGAGCGAATGAGATTATCCAGATCGGCAAAGCCAAAGACCCGGTGCAGGCCGTGATCAATGCGACAGAAGGACGCGGCACGGACATAGCTATTGCAGCCGTCGGCCAGCCGCTGGCGTGGGAGTGGGCTGTGGACATGGTGCGCCAGGGCGGGACCGTGAACTTCTTCGGCGGATGCGCCAGCGACACCAAGATCACACTGGACACGAACCGCCTGCACTACTCGGAGATCACGTTGAAAGCCACTTTCCATCACACTCCGCAAACCGTGCGCAAGGCGTTCTCTTTGATTGTGGAAAAGAAAATCAGGAGCACGGACTACGTTACCGGCGAGGCCCCGCTGTCCAAGCTGAAGCAGGTCCTGCAACAGATGCTGGACCGCGGCCACCAGATCAAGACCGCGATTATTCCCGGTCACTGAGACAATGTCAGTATCGCCTGCAAACACCGCCTCCATCTCCGGCCGGTCGTTGGGATGGAACGCGTTACCGGAGTCCTATCGCATTCCTGAGTCCGCGCCTTCTCTTGAAGAGGCGCGCGGCTACTGCGAGCGGCTGGCAAAATCGCATTACGAGAATTTCTCTGTTGCCTCATGGTTTTTGCCTACACGCCTGCGGCAGCACTTTTACAACGTCTATTCCTATTGCCGCATTTCCGACGACCTGGGAGACGAAGTCGGCGATCCTCAACAATCGCTGGAATTACTGGACCAGTGGGAAGCCGAGCTCAACGCTTGCTATCACGGCTCGCCGCGGCATCCAGTGTTTGTTGCTCTCGCCGAAACGATTCACCAGCGCGGAATTCCGCAACATGAATTCTCCGATCTGCTGATTGCTTTTCGCCAGGACCAGACCGTAACGCGCTTTGACACCTTTGGTGACGTGCTGAAATACTGCCGTTACTCCGCCAATCCAGTGGGGCATCTCGTTCTTTACCTTTGCGGGTACAGCGATGCGGAACGCCAGCAGCTTTCCGACTGCACCTGCACCGCGCTGCAACTCGCTAACTTCTGGCAGGACGTTGCCGTCGACTACGGCAAAGGACGCATCTACCTGCCACTCGAAGACTTGCGCCGCTTTGGCGTTCCTGAAGACGACATCGCCGCGCGCCGCGCTACACCGCAGTTCCTCGAGCTGATGAAGTTCCAGGTCGGGCGCGCCCGCGAATGGTTCGACCGCGGTCTGCCGCTGATAAAAAAAGTCGATCACGAACTCGCCGTCGATCTCGAGTTGTTCAGCCGTGGTGGACAGGAGATACTGAACGCCATCGAACGCCAGAACTTTGACGTGCTTCGGCAAAGGCCGGTAATCTCCAAACCGCGCAAGCTCTGGCTTGTCGTCCGGGCCGCGGCAGGCAAGCTATTGTGAGCCAGCAGCTCGGACATGCTTATGCGGTCTGCCGGGGAATCGCCAGACGCTCGGCCAAAAATTTTTACTACGGCTTTCTCGTCCTTCCCTCCGACAAAAGAAACGCATTTTGCGCCGTGTACGCTTTCATGCGCCACGCCGACGATATTTCCGACGACCCCAACCTGGCCGTCACAGAGAAATCGCAGAGGTTGGGCGACTGGCTGGAAGCAGCCAAAGCAGTCTTCTCCGGAAAATCCACCGACGATCCAGTACTGCTCGCCATGGCGGACGCGCAAAAGAACTTCAAGATTCCCGTGGACCTCTTCGAAAAGCTGGTGCATGGGACCAGCCTGGACCTGGAAATCACGGCTACGGCCGATGCTCCTGCCGTCCTGTGCCGCAGCTTCGAAGACTTGCAACGCTATTGCTACTACGTCGCGTCTGTCGTGGGCCTGGTCTGCATTCGCATCTTCGGCTATGAAGATCCGACAGCGGAAATGCTGGCCGAAGACTGCGGCCTGGCGTTCCAGCTCACGAACATCATCCGCGACGTGAAGGAAGACTCCAGCCTGGGCCGGATCTACCTTCCCGAGGAAGACTTGCAGCGCTTCCATCTCTCCGCGGAGCAGTTGTCGCTGGCGCGCCTGGGCGGCGAAACCCGGGCCGAGCAGCTCAAGCCCATACTGGAATTTGAAGCCGACCGCGCGCGGCGCTACTACGAATCGGCCAAATGGCTCATGGAACTGATCGAAGTTGACAGCCGCGCCGCCCTTTGGGTGCTGGTGGAAATCTACAGCCGCCTGCTCAAGAAGATTGCCGAACGCAACTATGATGTACTCACGGAGCGCGCGCGGCTGAGCACCTGGGAAAAGCTGGTTGTGCTCTCCCGCGGGTTCCTGCTTCGGCTTGCATGACAGATTCATCTCAATCGAAAACTGTGGCCGTGATCGGTGGCGGACTCGCCGGGCTTGCGGCCGGCTGCGCGCTCGCCGATGCCGGCATGCGCGTGACTCTGTTGGAACGCAGGCCCTACGTCGGTGGCCGTGCCTCGTCTTACGAACATCCCGGGACCGGCGAAGTCGTGGACAACTGTCAGCACGTCCTTCTTGGCTGCTGTACGAATCTGGTCCATTTCTACCGCCAGCTCGGGGCCAGCGACAAAATCCGGTGGTTTGATGAACTGGTGTTCATGGAGCCAGGCGGAAAATCGAGCACGATCAAACCGTCATTTCTGCCCGCGCCGTTTCACAGCATGCGGTCGTTCCTGACTGCGTCCATGCTTTCCGTGCGCGACAAACTTGCGATCGCGCGCGCGTTCATGGCCATCACCCGCGGGCGGCTGCCCGAAGACTCGTCGGAAGACTTCCAGCAGTGGCTACTGCGCCACGGACAAACCCACCGGGCGATCGAACATTTCTGGAAGGTCGTACTGGTCAGCGCTCTGAATGAAGACCTGGACCGCATTTCTGTTCCTTACGCTTTTCAGGTTTTCCGTGAATCGTTTCTGAAGTCCGCAGCGGCGGGACGGATGGGCCTTCCCAAGGTCCCCCTCTCTGATCTCTACAGCACCGCCATGGATTACATTCGCGCGCGCGGCGGACAAGTCCTGCTGCGCTCTTCCGTGACGGCCGTTGACCCGCGGCAGACGAACGTGCTGGTCAGGAGCAATACCAGCGCTCAGGAATTTGATTTCGTCGTGCTTGCGGCGCCGTTTCAGAACGCCGCGGCTCTGCTACCGCAAGACGCTTTGGCAACCCCTCTCAAGGAAGACCTGGAACACTTTGCGGCTTCTCCCATTACGGGAATCCATCTGTGGTTCGACCGTGAAATCACAGCCCTACCGCACGCCGTGCTGCTCGACCGCACGATTCAATGGATGTTCCAGAAATCCAAGTTCCTGGAAAACGACAGTGCCCGCAAGGCCGGCCAGGGAAGCTACGTGGAGCTGGTGGTCAGCGCGTCGAAGTCGCTGGTCCAGAAATCGCGCGAAGAAGTGCTCGAACTGGGGCTGCGCGAGCTCGCCGATTTTTTCCCTGTAGTCAAAGAATCCAAACTAGTCAAAGCCGCGGTGATCAAAGAAGTCTACGCGACGTACTCGATCCTGCCGGGCCTTGATCAGTATCGCCCTGAGGCGAAAACTCCGTGGCCGAACATCTTTCTCGCCGGCGACTGGACCGCCAGCGGCTGGCCGGCGACGATGGAAGGCGCCGTCCGCAGCGGATATCAGGCAGCGGAAGCGCTGACGCTATCTGCGGGTATTCCGCGGAAGTTTCTGGTTGCCGACTTGCCGCCGAGCGGGCTGATGAAGTTCATCTGAATGCTTTCACCGGGCGCTGAACTTTCCGATTCCTGTTTCTCTTCACTGCGTGAGCATGGCCACGCCAACACAGACCAGCGTGGCGGAAATCCAGCGGCGGCGGTCCACGTCTTCGTGCAGAAAAATCTTGGCCATCACCGCGCTTACCAGGAAGGTAAGGGACGCGGACGCCGGCGCGACCAGGCTGGCATCGCCCCAGGACAGCGCCGTGAGCAGGCTGAAGAAAGCGAACGTCATGCAGGTGAGCGCGAGAAGAAATTGTTTGTCGCCAAAGACGCGGAAGATCACCGCTAGCAGGCCGTGGCGCGCGCGCAGTTCGCCGAGGTCGCCAATGCGTTTCATCGCGCTCGAGAGCAGAACGTCGCCGGCGCTGGAAGCCAGCACCATCAAGGCAATTGCGGACCACAGCTTAAGCGAGTTCATGCTGCTCCTTGCCCTCGATCAGCGTTTTTGACTCTGCGCGTTCCGTCAGTTCCGGACCGCGCGTCACCCAGCCGACACCGCAACTGATCAGCAGAATGCCGGCCCAGCGCCACTGGCTGATCTGTTCCTGAAGAAAATACTTCGACAGGACTGCGATGATCACGTATCCCATGGCAGTCGCGGGAAGCACGTAGGTCAGGTCGGCCCAGGAAAGCGCCGTCAGGTACGAAGCAAAAAATCCGGTGAGGCAGACAATCCCCAGCAGCACCCAGGGATTGGCCAGCGCGGCCACCACGTGCGGAAGATTGTGCAGGTCCACGGGGCCAAAATCCTTCATGCCCCGTTTGAGCAAGACATCCCCGGCGCCGCCGAAGCACATTACTGCCAGCAGGACCAGGTACTTGCGCAGGTTCACCGTTAGTCTCCGGCGACCTGCGCCGGAACCGGCTTTTCCGGCTCCGCGCTGACCGGATTGTCCCGCATTTCCTTGGACAGGCGGTTCCGTTGCGCACGGAGTTTCATGAACGACTTGGCTTCTTTGTAGAGCCGCTTGCGTTCCACGTTGTTGAACACGGCTTTCTTCACGATGCGGAAGACCGCTTTGGGGCGGAAGTAGTATTCGTCGTAAAACTTGTGGACCATCTGCAGCACGTGCTCGCGCGGCAGTCCGGGATATTCGATCTGCGCCAGCTGGTGGCCGCCATCGTCCACCATTTTTTCCGTCCCGACAATGAAGCCGTTCTTCTTGGCGTAATCGTACAGCTCGGTCCCGGGATAAGCGTGGGCCAGCGATACCTGGATGGTTTCCACGTCCAGCTCTTTCGCGAAATTGATGGTGTTGCGGATGGACTCGCGGCTTTCTCCCGGCAGGCCGAGAATGAAATCGCCGTGCACCGTCAGGCCAAGCTTCTTGGTGTCTTTGGTGAACTGGCGCGCGCGCTCCACGGTGGCGCCTTTCTTGATGTTCTTCAGGATCTGCGCATCGCCGGACTCATAGCCGACAATCAGCAACCGGCAGCCAGCTTCTTTCTGCGCTTTCAAAGTTTCGTAGTCGGTGGTGACGCGCGACGTGCACGACCACGTCATCTTGAGCGGCTTCAGCTTGGAGCACAGCTCGACCGTCCGCGCTTTTTGGATGTTGAACGTGTCGTCGTCAAAGAAATATTCCTTCACCCACGGCCAGTATTCCTTGGCCTGGGCCATTTCGCGGGCGACGTTGTCGGAAGAGCGCTTGCGCCACGGATGTCCACTGAGCGTCTGCGGCCACAGGCAGAACGTGCACTGTGCGGGGCAGCCGCGCGTAGTGTACAGCGATACAAACGGATAGAGCAGGAACGGCACGTTGTAGCGCCGCACGTCGAGATCGCGGTAGTAAACGTCGGTGACGTTCGGAAACGCGTCCAGGTCGGTGGAGTCGGGACGGTCGGCATTGTGCACGACCTTGCCGCTGGCATCGCGATACGAAATGCCTATAATGTCCGAAAGCGG
The DNA here is from genome assembly GCA_035567035.1 of Verrucomicrobiia bacterium. Taxonomy (GTDB): domain Bacteria; phylum Acidobacteriota; class Terriglobia; order Terriglobales; family Acidobacteriaceae; genus Angelobacter. The sequence continues at coordinate 49,436 of DATMPO010000156.1, forward strand.
CTTCCCGTTGGCGTATTCCACCACCGAATAGTCGAACTCGCGGCGGCAGACGAAATCAATGTCTCTCGATTCCTGAAGAGACCGCTCGGGCAGCGTGGTCACGTGCGGGCCGACAAAGGCAATCTTCAGATTGGGATTGGCCTCTTTCATTTTCGCGGCCAGCCGGATGTCCCCCGGGAACCCCGGCGTGCTGGTAAACAGCACCAGGAATTCGTACTGTTTGGTCAGCTCAATGGTCTCTTCCGCCGACACGTGGTGCGGCGGCGCGTCAAGCAAACGCGAGCCTTCCAGCATTCCTGCCGGATAAGCGAGCCACACCGGATACCAGTAGGACTCAATCTCGCGGGTAGCGGGCCAGCGTGAACTGGCGCCTCCATCAAAGTTCTCAAAAGACGGCGGATTCAGGAATAATGTTTTTAAAGGCATAGTCGTAGGAGTTCTATACTAACATCTTTCATTACGGCCTAACTACCAAACAATTCAAGCGGTTAGAAGCAGTGGCCCAGCGGGGCTCCCGTGCATTAACCGGAAGGGTTACCGCAGATTCTCACTGATTGACGATTCCCTGCTAACAGGGAAAAAAACAGGGGAGAACGCGAGCGCTTGGATACTCCAGACATGCAAAACCTAGATTCCACGGGCCTTTCGTGAAGCTTTTTCCCGGACGGAGTCAATTCGTAACAGGGGAGGAACAGGAGAAGAACAGGGGAGGAACAGGGGGCATCGCCCGCTCGGAGGATACAGGGTATCGCCAGAGCTATCGCCGCACATCCCAAGGAATCCCTCCTAAAAAGTAAAATGCCACAACCCGAATAGCGGCTGCGGCGATCATCAAGAATCTACTATAGCAAAGAAATAGCGAAATGTCAAGCAGAAAGTAGCGCACAAAACTTCGGCCCTTGCAGAAGCGCACTTGACATATTCCCATATAGGAATGTATTATTCGTTCATGGCCAGAGCAAGCACCACTTCGGACGCCTTCAACGCGGTGGCGGAACCCCGCCGGCGGGAGATCCTGACCTATCTTGCCGGGGCCGAGCGGCCCGTTGGAGAAATTGTGGCGGCCCTGGGCCTGGAGCAGCCTTCCGTCTCCAAGCACCTGCGCGTGCTGCGCAACGTGGGACTGGTCCGCATGCGTTGCCAGGGACGCCGGAAACTCTACCGGACCAACGCCGAAGCGGTCCGCCCTCTTCAC
>DATMPO010000157.1:0-20363 GCA_035567035.1 Verrucomicrobiia bacterium
CATCTCCGCCAGCTCCTGCGCTTTGCGCTCGGGCCGGACGCTGAAGCCGATAATCACGGCATTGGAAGCCGAAGCCAGCAGCACGTCGTTTTCCGTGATGGCGCCGACGCCGGTATGCAGGATTTTGATCTTGACTTGTTCGTTCGAAAGCTTGGCCAGAGAGTCAGCCAACACTTCGGCGGAACCTTGCACGTCCGTTTTCAGGATGATGGGCAGCTCTTTGATGCCCGCGTTCTTGATCTGTTCGGCCAGACCTTCCAGGGACAGCTTATGGCTCTTGGCCAGCGTAGCCTCGCGTGCCTTCTGCTCACGGTATTCGGCTACCTGGCGTGCTTTCTCGCGCTCGGCCACCAGCAACTGGTCGCCGGCCTGAGGCAGTCCTTCCAGGCCCAGCACTTCGACTGGAGTAGACGGCGGGGCTTCGGCCACGGCGTTGGCGCGATCGTCGAACATGGCGCGGACTTTGCCGAATATGTTGCCGACAATGAAGCTATCGCCCACGCGCAGTGTTCCGTTCTGCACCAGCACGGTGGCCACGGCGCCACGGCCGCGGTCAATCTTGGCTTCCACCACGGTGCCGCTGCCCGGGAGCTCAGGATTGGCTTTGAGCTCCTGCAGATCGGCAACCAGACAGATCATTTCCATCAGCAGATTGAGATTCGTATGCTGCTTGGCAGAGACGTCCACGAACACCGTGGTGCCGCCCCAGTCTTCCGGCATCAAACCGCGATCGGCGAGCTGCTTTTTCACGCGCTCGGGCATGGCGCCGGGCTTGTCAATCTTGTTTACGGCCACGATGATCGGAACTTTGGCCGCCTTGGCGTGGTCCATGGCTTCGAGCGTCTGGGGCATCACGCCGTCATCGGCGGCGACGACCAGGACGACAATGTCCGTGACCTTGGCGCCGCGGGCACGCATGCGGGTAAATGCTTCGTGGCCGGGCGTATCGAGAAACACGATCTGACGCCCGAACGCCGGTGAATCCGGCTTGGTGATCCGGACTTTGTACGCGCCAATGTGCTGCGTGATTCCGCCAGCCTCGCCGCCGGCCACGTCAGTTTCGCGGATGGCATCGAGCAATGACGTTTTACCGTGGTCCACATGGCCCATGATCGTAACCACCGGGGGGCGGGACACGGCAGCGGCCGCCGCTTCTTCGGCCGTTCCGGCCATCTCCGCCATCTCCTGCGCGGCTTGCTCTTCGAAAGTGATGGACTCGACGTCCGCTCCAAAATGCCGGGCCAGGTTCTTGGCCAGTTCGAAATCGAGGGTCTGATTTACCGTCGCCAGAACACCTTGCATCATCAAACGCGCGATCAGGTCCTTGGCGCGCACTTCCAGTTTTTCCGCCAGGTCTTTCACGCTGATGCCTTCGGCGATGATCAGCGAACGGGTAATCGGCAGCGGCTCGTTCGACACCGCCAAACGCGGCGGCGGAACAAAGCCCTTCATCGGACCTTCTTTAGGACCGTGCTGGTAGCGCTGGCCGGGACGCCGCGACTGCGGCCCAGGACGTCCGGCCGGCTTTGTCGGACCCGGAGGCGGCAACCCCGCTCCCATTCCCGGACGCGGCGGGAAGCCGGAACGTGCTGTGCTTGTCGGATGTGGTCCGCGGCGCGGCTCGCCCGGCCGCACAAACGGCGGACGCGAACCCGGCGCACTCGGCGCGGAAGGACGCGGACGCTGGAAAATCGGCTGGCCACGCACTAACCCACCCTGGGGACGCGGTCCCGTGCTTCCCATGGGCGGAGCCGCGCTCTGGCCTTGCGCGGGGCGCGGCGAAGGACTTGCGGAAGGCGGTGCGTGATAAACCGGACGCGGTCCCGTTTGCGGCGTGATCATGCGCCGTTGCTGAACAATGGGCTGCTGTGACGCGGGCTTTGCCGGAGGTGGAGTTGTTTGCGGAGCAGCGGCGGCAGCGATTGGAGGTGGCGCTGATGGAGGTGTTACCACCACAGCGGGCGGCGCTGCCGGTTTTTCCGCTGCGGCCGGCGGCGGCGTCACTACAACAGTCTTCTCTGGCGGAGCGGCGGCCGGTTTGGTTTTTTCTGCGCCTGCCGGAGGCGCAACCGCAGGCTTGGCCTTCACCGTCGCGACTGGTGCGGCGACGGCGGGCTTAGCCGGCGCATGCGGCTGTTGTTGCTGTTTTTCTTTCTCTTTCAGCAGCTTCAGCACGTCGCCGGGCTTGGAGATTTTTGAGAGATCAAGTTTGGGCTTGACCTCGGGAGCAGAAGTCTTCTCCCGCGAGGCGGCGCCGGACTTGGAAGTAAGGGCTTTTCTTACACGCTCGGCTTCGTCAGCCTCCAGAGAGCTGGAATGGGTCTTCTTTTCCGTGACGCCCACTTCCGCCAGAACATCCAGAATAGCTTTGGCTTTTACTTCAAGCTCTCTGGCCAGATCATTGATTCGAATTTTCATCCGCTCTCTAATTTCCTCCAACACCTTTAGGCGATCATAAAGTCCTCACTGCTTATGTAAGTTTTTGATCCTGCCCTCAAGATTCGTTTCCGGTCTTCTCGTGCTCGCCGGTTGCTTCCGGCGCCGGCGTTTCTTCGCTCGCATTGCCTTCCGCAGCTTCCGCGGAAACAGCCGCAGAATACTGTTCGCCATCGCCGGCCGTTGGCGCAGTGCCCTCCGCGGCTTCCTCTGCCATCGGCGCGGTTTCTCCAGCTTCCGGCGCGGCTTCTTCGGCGGCGACGGTCGGTGCGGCCTCCAGACTGGCGAAGTAATTATTGACCGCTATGCTGATTTTTTCCACTGTCTTGGGGCCTACGCCGGGCAATTCTTCCAGTTGCTCCGGAGTCATGTCCGCCAGGGCTTCTACCGTGGTGATGCCTGCCTCATGCAGCTTCTGTATGAGGGTCTCTCCCAGTTCGGCCACGCGGTCCAGCGGGGTGGCTTGCGCGCCCGCCATGGCCCGCATCTGCTCTTCTACTTCCTGGCGTTTTTCTTCTTCGCTCTTGATGTCAATCTTCCAGCCCAGGAGCTTGGCGGCAAGACGGACGTTCTGCCCCTTCTTGCCAATGGCCAGGGAAAGCTGGCTGTCATCGACCACGACTTCCAGGTGCTTCTCCGACTGGTCTACCACGGTGACGCGGCTTACTTTCGCCGGCTGCAATGCTTTTTCGGCAAACGTCACTGCGTCTTCGTGGTATTCGATGATGTCGATCTTCTCTCCGCGGAGTTCACGGATGATGGACTGCACGCGCATGCCCTTCATGCCCACGCAGGCGCCCACGGCGTCCACGTCTTTGTCTTTGGACATAACGGCGATCTTGGTGCGCTCGCCGGCTTCGCGGGCGATGGCGCGGATCACCACGGTGCCATCGTAAATCTCCGGGACTTCGGTCTGGAACAGGTTCTGTACCAGTTCCGGAGCGGCGCGGGAAACCACGACGGCCGGGCCTTTGGAATTCTTGTCCACGCGCACCAGCACCACGCGCACACGTTCGCCAATGGCAAACGATTCCAGCCGCGACTGCTCCTTCTTGCCCATGCGCGCTTCGGCCTTGCCGATGTCCAGGATCACGTCCGGACCTTCAATACGCTTGACCGTGGCGTTGAAGACTTCGTTCACGCGCCCGATGTATTCGTTGTAGATGGTGTCGCGCTCGGCTTCGCGGACCTTCTGGAAGATGATCTGCTTGGCGATCTGCGCGGAAATACGGCCCAATCCTTCGGTGGACTTCAGGAAGCTGACTTCACCGCCGACCTCAGCGTTTTCGTCTATGGTCTTGGCTTCTTCGAGCGAGATTTCCAGTTGCGGATCTTCAATGTCGTCTTCGGACGCCACAATGGCCTTGACGGCGTATACGCGGATGGCGCCGCTCTCCTTGTCGAACTGCCCGCGCAGGTTTTCCTGGCTCTTGTCTTTCTTGCGCGTGGCCGCAACAATGGCGTCTTCCACCGCGCTGACCACAATTTGCGGGTCAATTCCTTTTTCGCGGCTCAGTGCGTCAATGACGTTGTAGATTTCGCTTGCCATACATGAGTCCTTATAAATGTCTTGCCCTAGATCTCGGGGGACAGATTGGCTTTTTCCACGTTGGCCAGATCTATTTCCACCTGCTGTGCCGGAGGCGCGTGCCCCGGCTTGGGTTTCCTGCCGGGCATCACCTCCAGGGTCAGCTTGCCGTCCTGAAAACCCTGCAACCGTCCTTCAAAATGACGGTTGCCGCCGACCGGTTCCCGGGTCATCAGCTTGATACGGCTCCCGCTGAACCGCGCGTAATCCTCGGCCCGAAGCAGCTTGCGGTCCAGCCCCGGCGACGAAACTTCCAGCGTATACGGTCCGCCCGGAACTGCGTCCTCCACGTCGAGGAGGACCGAAACCTCGCGGCTTACATGGGCGCAATCCTCGTGGGTCACGCCTTCCGGTTTGTCGATGGTGATTCTCAGAGCGCGGGCCTTGCCTCCGCCTCGCAACTCCACTTCCACCAACTCCACCCCATGCGTTGCAGCCGCGCGGCCGGCAATTTCGCGAATTGTATCCAGGTCCGCCGCCATCCGAATCCTGCCTGTGCAGCGCCCTGGTGCGCCCAAAAATAAAGTGGGCCTTTCGCCCACTGGTACGTTCGCCGAAAATTGGGGACTGCACACCCACTCAAACTAGCCGTACAAGCTTGAGCCGAAACCAGTTACAACAAGGTTGATGATACTCCAGTTACCGGCAAAAAACAACGCAGCCACTCCCTTGAAAGTTGTATGAAATTGATGTTGTAGTGCATGGCTTCCGGTGTAAGAATACGCCCGCACACGAAGGGGGAGGTGATTGTATGACAGCAATAAAGTTTCTGGTGCGTTGGGTGGTAGCGTTCGTTGCGATCAATGTCTTTGGTTTTATCGGGCACGGGTGGTTGTTAAAGGGCGACTATCTTTCTCTGTCGCACGACCAGGCCCATTTCCTGCGCACCGAGGCTGACGGCAACGCCTATATGTCGTGGATGCTGCTGGCGTTCGCTGTACTGGCCGCGGGAATGGTCTGGATGTATGCGAAAGGCAACACGGGTCAATCATGGATAGGGCAGGGAATCCGCTTCGGCATTGCAGTCTGGCTGGTGTCCGCCGTCTACAGCTACCTGATTTATTTCGCGGTCCAGCCCTGGCCGCCAATGCTCATAGCTAAAGAAATGGGTTGGGACCTGGTGTCTTTTGTTCTGACTGCACTGGCCATTGCGGCGCTTTCCAGCAAGGACAAGAAGACGGCTTGAAGGCATTGTGGCCGGACCTATTCCCGAAGAGGATGGTTTGGGAATGTAAGAGCGAGCGTTCCTTGAATCCGAGACGCCGGTAGATTTGAATGGCGCGGGTGTTGTCCGTACGGACGGTCAGAAACGGACTCTCTCCGGCGTTGCGAATCCGCTGGACGAGGGTCGACACTATGGCCGTGGCGTACCCGTGTCCTGTCTGCCCGGGGAGGGTGCCCACCGTGGTGATTTCGCGATAGCCGGCCAGATGCAGCCGCAGACCACCCATGGCCACCAGCCTGCCCGCGCAGCGTACGCCCAGAAAAGTGCCCAACTGCTGTATCCGCGGACACAAAGTCCGGCCAGGCCGAGTGGCGGCATAAACTTCAGACATCTCTGGAATATCAGACTCCTTGAGTTCAATGACTTCCCCAGCGGATTTGGCTGGAGCCGGATCGTGCTCCTCTTCGTGGTGGACCATCTGGAAGAGCTCGACCTGGCGGACGATCGTCCAGCCCGGGGGATGCTGCGGAGGAGCAAGGAAGTAGAGAGTGACCGCGTGGTCTCGGGCCAAAGGCTTCAACGATTCGTATGCCTCGAGGGAGGGCTCGTGTAGCGCGCCCAGCGCTGTCATCTCAGGTGGAAACCTCACGGCAAGGCCAGACGACACGGCATACCGCGCCTGCAGGTCAGAGAGCGCCGTCCAGATGGGCGTATCCAGCGAATGCATGACAGCAGTGTAAGACCAGGAACAACGCGATCGCTTGAAGAAGTTCTTCGGAGTTTACTTCTTACCGCCCTCGAGTGGTTTGCGCGCGAAGTGGAACAGCGAATACCCCAGCAGGATAAACGTGATCACACCGATGACATTGGGCACCCAAGTGTGGCTGGCGCCACCAAGAAAGTCAGCCAGACGGTAGTGTAAATCGCCAGAACCTGCCGGGACTTCGTGCGATCCAAAGCTCAGAATGGACCGGAACTTGTCGGCGACGATGTCGGAACGGTGATCGCGGATGTAATTCTCGACCAGCTTGAAAGCGATACCCAGAAGTCCTACGATGCCGCCGGCCGCAATCAAACCGCTGGCATAGAGAGAACCAGGGCTAACGTCGCTCTCTTCCGACTTCTCTCCGGCGCGTTTTGCCGCTTTTTCCACCAGCCAGCGGACGACTCCACCGCAGAAGATTGTGAGCGTAGTTGCCATCGGAATGTAGAATCCGACCGCAAATGAAAGTGATCTGACGCCCAGCAACTCCACGGCAACCACCAGGAAAACACCCAACAGGATCAGTCCCCAGGGAAGCTTGCGGGTCAGGATGCCGTTGATGACCGTGGCCATCAACCGGGCCTGCGGAGCTGCCGCCTTGTCACTGCCAATGCCGTGGATCCACTGGACTTCGATCTTTCCAGATTTCGGATTGTAGAAATACTGGCCGTCGGGGACGGTCGGCGAGTTGAGAGCATTGAGCAACTGCATACCTTCGACAGATTGGTCTCGCGCGGGTCCGGTGGTCTTGTCAGCGACCAGTTTCACGGACGTGCGATCGAACTTGGTATTTCGATCAACAGACACGCCGTCAGGCAGTTTGTTGATGTCCACAGCAATATTGGCTGCGCGAAACTGGGCCAGGCCGTTGTCCATTCCAATCAACGTTGCCCCAATGACAAAAACGGAAATGATCACCCCCACTACCAAAGCGAGTTGTTGCTTGGAAGGAGTGGCCCCGACCAGGAAGCCTGTTTTCAGGTCCTGTGACGTATTGCCGGCGTTGGCGGAAGCGATACACACGACTCCGCCAATGGTGATGGCCAGAGCAAAGAAGGCGGTGGCCGTCCAGCCCAAGACGAGGAACACTGCGCATGTGGCCATGAGCGTTGCGATGGCCATTCCGGAAATCGGGTTGGAGGAAGTTCCAATCAGTCCAGTAATGCGCGACGAGACAGTAACAAACAGAAACCCGAAAATTACGACGAGGAGCGCAGCAAAAAAATTCTCCAGGACGGTCGTGTGCGCGTCCTTAATCGGGAAGAAAGTAAGCATTCCCCACATAAATAGCAGCAGCCCGCCTGCGCCCACCAGTGCCCACTGCAATGGGATGTCCCGGTCGGTCCGCTTCAGGCTCAGGACCCCGGCTGCACCGGCTTTCAGGTCTTTCGCTCCGGCGCGCAGAGCGCCAATGATAGTCGGCAGGGTCCGCATCAGCGTGATCAATCCAGCTGCTGCCACGGCGCCCGCTCCCATGGGCCGTATGTATTGCCGCCAAAGATCGTCCGGGGACATATCAGCAATAAGTTTGGTGCCGGGATAGAGATTTCCCGTGAGGTGGGCCCCAAAGAACTTGATGGCGGGCATGACGACCAGCCAGGCAAACACGCCGCCGGAAAAAATGATTCCGGCGATGCGCGGACCAATGATATAGCCGACGCCAAGGTACTCGGTCGTAGTGTTGGCACGTATTGAACCTCCCGGAAGCCAGCCGGGATTATTGGTCGGCGTACTGGGCCAGGCGGCGAACATGTTTTCGTTTTGGAACAGAGTGTACAGAGCGCCCAGGCCCAGACCTGCAAACACCCTGCTGGCGAATGAACCGCCCTTGTCGCCTGCGATCAACACGTCGGCGCACGCGGTGCCTTCCGGATACAAGAGGTTGCCGTGTTCTTTGACAATCAACTGCCGGCGCAACGGGATCATGAAGCACACGCCCAGACATCCGCCAATCAGTGCAAGGAGCGTGATGCGCCAGTAGTCGAGCCCGAATCCCAGAAAGATCAGCGCGGGCAAAGTGAAGATTACGCCGCCAGCGACCGATTCACCGGCCGAGCCCGCAGTCTGGACAATGTTATTTTCCAGAATGCTTGCCTTGCCCAGGGCGCGCAGGATACTGATGGAAAGCACAGCGATAGGAATGGAAGCAGCCACGGTCAGGCCGGCGCGTAAACCCACATATACAGTTACCGCGCCGAATAAAACTCCGAACACCCCACCAAAAAAAATCGCCCGAAATGTGAATTCTTTCCGGTTTTCTTCCGGCGATACGTAAGGCTGAAACTTCGGTTCTTCCGCTTTCGCTGCTGGCTGTTCGGCCACAGGCGCCTCCCTTGGGCTAAGCTTTTGAATCGCCGCACGTTAGCACATTCCGTGCTCGGGTTACAAATGGGAGAGGATCGCCGTCATCGCCGTCATCGGGTCATCGCCGTCATCGGAAGCCCCGGAACCACTATCTACGGAAGAGATCCGAAAAATCATTGTCATCAGTGTGTCATCAGTGTTATCAGCGGTAAGGTTTTTGCAGTTTCCCCAGATGACGGCGATGACCCGATCTCTTTTAACCGCCTTTTAACCCGGCGCGAATTGCGCGCAGGCGCGCACCGCGATTATACTGAGAAGACTTCCTTGCAGTGGTTCATCAGGAGGGCCGTCTTCAGTAGCAGTGATCCAAGCCGGGCCCAGCGGGCGCTTAAGTCCGCGACGGAAACCCTGTTCTCTGTCCTGTTCCCTTCGAATTGCCGGATCTGCCGGTCTCCGCTGACGAATGTTTCTGCTCTTCCGGTATGCGGCACATGCTTGCAAAAGATCGTTCCGCTGGAGGGAATTCTTTGTTCCGCGTGCGGAGAAAAACTGCCGGGCAGATATTTTGAAAGGGACGGTGGCGCTTGCTGCGGGCTCTGTCACCGTGTTCCGCCGCCGTTTCAAAAGGCCGTCTCTTATGGCGCCTATGATGGCGCTCTTCGCGAGCTGATACATCTTTTCAAGTATCAGCACGTTCGTCCGTCCGCGCCGCTTCTGGGCCGGCTTTTAGACCACGCAATAGCGGGAATGCCATTGCCGGAACGGTTGCTGGTGGTCCCGGTCCCGCTGTCGCGCGCAAGGCAGCGCGACCGCGGATTCAACCAGGCAGAGCAGATTGCGCGGAATTTCGTACACTGCCGGCCCCGAACCGGCATCCAATTGAGTAACTCCGCTCTGGTTCGGACGCGCGAAACCGCTTCGCAGACGGGATTGACCCGCCATCAGCGCAGGTCTAACTTGCGCGGGGCGTTTGCGGTGACCCATCCGGAAATGGTCCGCGAGCGCAATATTCTGGTGGTAGATGACGTCATGACGACGGGCACTACCGCGAGCGAATGCGCGCGCGTGTTGTTGCGCGCTGGAGCAAATCAGGTTTTTGTGGCCACGGTTGCACGGGCCACAAAAGAAGTAGAGGGGCTGCTGGGGAGCGCGGACCCTCATCGGGGAGGAACACTGGGCCATGCATGACAAGGGACAAAGGGACAAAGGCCGGGGCAAAGGACGCCATCAGGGCGAGCCGGCACACGACGCGCCCAAGGGACGCAAGGGAGTGCTCATGCAGACTCCCGTCCTGGTGCTGAATGCTTCCTACGAACCTATTAATATCTGCGCCGCCCGCCGAGCCGTTGTGCTGGTGCTGAAAGGGCTGGCCATGTCGGAGGAAGAAAACGGCCATGACCTGCACGCGGCCCGCATCACCATTCGCGTGCCTTCGGTGATCCGGCTGCTGGAATACCGCCGCATTCCGCACCAGACCCGGGCCTTGTCCCGCAAGAACATTCTGCTGCGCGACCGCAATACCTGCCAGTATTGCGCCGTCGTACTGCCATCCGGCGAATTGACGTTGGACCACGTGGTCCCGCGCTCGCGCGGAGGTTCGTCTACCTGGGAAAATCTGGTTGCGTGCTGCCATCCGTGCAATCGCAGGAAGGGCAATCACCTGCTCATTGAAACGGACATGAAGCTGCTGAAGGAGCCGCGGCCATTCACTCTCCACACCAGCCGCCACATCATGCGAATGATTGGCCGTTCGGACATCAAGTGGAGAAAGTATCTCTTTTACTAGCCCGCGAAGTTAGAGACTCTTCGCTTGTTGCTCCGGCGTCCGCGTAGCAGGAACGGGCAGAGCAGTCAGCTCGCGCGCCCAGGGAAACTGACTGTGCAGCCAGTTACGCAGGACTGCGAATTCTTCTGTCGGCACATACCGGAACTCGGCTCCGGCGCGTCCGTGGGCGTCGCTCCAGGCTACCCGGCCGACCGCATGGACAGTCTGATGCTCTCCGGGAATCCGGAAGTTGACAAAAAGGGTGACGCCCTGGGGAATCCGGCACCGTGCTTTCATACAGAAGCCCGTGCTGCTGATATCTAATAGAACAGCGCCAACCAGCGGGTGACTGGCATGGTTCTCGTGATAGTAGGCTTCCAGCGTGGTAACTTCTCGGGCGCTGCGAAACGAAGCCCGCTTCTCCATGACTATCACATTGTAGGCAGCCTTGAGCGTCTGCACGGCCATATGCGCGGTGAGGGGCTTGGGCAGCGTGTAGTGTGTTTTTTTACGCTGCGCGGGAGTGACGCGGGCCTCATCCAGGTTCAGCGCAATCACGGTTGTCCGATTTCCCGGGAATTTACCGATGTGAGCCTCGAGCAAACTCGCGGCGCCCACGCAATCCAGGTCCAGGACCATCAAGTCAAACTTCACCTGCCGAAGCGCTTCAAATCCTGCGAGGCCTGTTTTGCGGACGACCGTCTTGATTCCGTAGGCCTCAAATGCGTCCGCTAAAACGGACAAAGACCGAGCACAGTTTGAGACTATCAGTACGAAAATGGCGCATTCCAAGGAAGGCCTCCAAAAAGTCTACCCAAAGGGTCTATCGGTTGCTTTCAATGCGGAGTTTAGGAATCGCGCATCCCCCTCGGCGAGCGCTTTTTACCTGGCAATCTTCCCCATGCGATGTTCTCCCGCAGCCGCTGCCTTCCGCTAACCTCCTGTGCCATAAGCATTTAAAAGCATTCTATTTTCTCGTTTCCTTTGGCAAACGAACTGCACTACAAACAGCGCCGCCACCCGTCTTTGAGATTTATGTCAGGCCCAACCTTACGCGAATGACGGACTTTGCTCAGATCACGGACTTTGCTCGGATCTATGACCACCGCCTCTCTTCGCGTAAGCCGAGTTGGTTCCAACCAGGAGCAAGGATGGCAGACACAATGTTGCGTCAGGTTCTCGCTGAATTGCCAAGTGCCGTAGCCAGAGAATATTCCCGACGGGGCGAACTGCAGCGTCTTCGTGTAGTGGGTCATGCTCCCAGAGACGACCACTTCATGTATGAGATCTCCGCGGAGTTTATCCAGGGCCAGGAGAGACTGACGGCCAAAATCTATCGCCCAAAATGCGCCGGGGGCGCTAAAAGAGTCGCCGCGCGTGAGAATGCAAACCTCCAGTATGTCCATCAGTTTCACAAGAAACTGGATGGCGTGCCGCGTCCGATTGGGGACTTCAGCGAATGGGGAGCAGTAGTGATGGAGAAAGTGGCCGGCTTTTCTTTCCAATCCATCATCATGAAGGCGGCCTTGGTGCCCGCGGTTTCCGACAACGGCAACGTCTCCGCTATGGCGCAGCGCGCAGGAGAATGGCTGCGTAAGTTCCACAAGGCCACCCTGGACCTGCCCGAGCCTTGTGATGGTTCAGCCCTGATCGCGGGTCTCAAACAGTTGTGCGAGAAGTGCCGTCGCGAAGGCCTGGACGAATCTTCCATTGGAGTCATTCGCGAGGGAGCGGAAAACGCCATTGGCCAGGTGGACGGGTCCTTATCCACATCGGCCGTGCTGAATGAGTTTACTCCGCTGAATGTCGTGGTCACGGAACGTAGCACGGCCTTCGGTAACTTTGCCGCCATGAAGCGCCGCGGCAACTCGCTGGAAGACGTAGCTTTGTTTCTGGCGTCGGTCGAGGCGCTGGAAAAATATCCTTTCTGCAACCACTCGGTTACCCGCCAGATCCAGCAACATTTCCTGGACGCCTACAAGGTCAGCGAGGCGGAAGCCGCGATCTTGCGCGTGATGAAAATCAAATCCTTGCTGGAAATGTTTGTCCAGGGAGATGGGAAAGAGAGCGGCGCGCGCAAACGGACGATGTGGGCCAATGCGATGAAAAGATTCATCCACAAGGCGGCGCACCGGTCGCTATCGGCCGCCGCGGCATGAGGGACAGGACCGCGTGATCGGAAAATCGCACCGCTGCCGTGATTCTTGAGTGCTTCCGACCGCGGCGGTCCGGTCTACTGCGGCTTCTTTTCCGGAGGCTTCTGGTCTTTTTCCGGAGGAACCTCGCCTTTGAAGATGATCTTGGTCCTGGACCCAAAGCGCTTGTAGTTGGTGTACTTGATGATCTCCCGGATGTGGACATCGCCTCCCTGGAAGTGCAGGAAATCGTCCGCGCGGGTATAGGTCGGGAACCAGTACTGTCCGTCAACCTGTTCCCGGTACGTGACAAACTTCGGCGTCAGGTTTTCCCGGGCATTTTTCTTCTTGGACGTCGCACGCACGTCGGGCACGTTCTGGCCGCAGGTCTTGACGATCTGCAGATCGTGATCGTCCACCCAGATGCGGCCCTGGAAATAGCGCTTGCCCTTTTCGATGGCCTTAGGCGCCACGTCAAAAACGTAGGTGTCGATCTCATCCACGTGTTGCTCGCCGACGTAGAGAATGTTGTAGAGAGGCAGGTCATCCGTGGTGAGTACGAAGGGCAGGCGATTGCGGAAGTCTTCCAGGTCCTCCGGCGTCAGGCTTACGCGGGACAGCGTGTCCTGCGGCGCGAAGGTAACGGCCTCGACGCGGCCGCCCTTGTCGTCATAGCTGATGTCCCACACCTGGCGGTATTCGCCGTCTACTGTCTTGCCATCGAGCGTTTGGACGGTAACGTCCTGGGTGTAGTCATAGTTATTTCGGGCCTGACGGAAAATCGCTTCTTTGGCAGCAAACTTTTGGATGATATCCGGCACCGTCATTGCCTTGGGCTGCGCTGTGTTCAACGACGAGTTGCCGTCTTCACAACTCGTTTGGCCCGGCAAAACAACAGGAAACAAAACGGCAAAGAGACAAATCCCGGCCCAGCAGGCGAGAAATCTATTCATAAATTTTCCTTTGAGGTCCGAATGGTTTAGATGCAAGCCGCGCGACCGGGTTGCTGCGCCCCGCCCCGGCGGGCCTAGCTGGATTGGACACCAAAAAACGCGTAGACTGGCGTGCACTCCCAGGAGGCAAGATTCAAAGATGCGCCGCATCACCCACACCGCCCTGACACTCATTATTATTGTACTCACGACGGGGACTTTTGCTCAGCTTGCCGGCCAAAACCCCGCCCCGCGGCCGTTCACTTTTGAGGACATGATGGCCCTGAAGCGCGTGAGCAGTCCGGTGATCTCGCCGGATGGCCGCTGGGTCATGTTTTCCGCCGTCGAGGTAGACCTGAAGGCCAACAAGAAAACCTCTCATTTGTGGATTGTCCCGCTGGCCGGCGGCGAGTCGCGGCAGATTACCTCCGACGCCGCCGGGGAGAGCGGGGGAAAATGGTCGCCGGACGGGAAAAAGTTTCTCTTCACCAGCGCGCGAGATGGCAGTTCGCAAATCTGGGTCAGCGACTTCGATTCCGCCGCCGGGACGGTGAACGGCGCTCCCAGGAAGGTCACAAGTATCTCCACCGAAGCGGACGGAGCCATCTGGTCGCCGGATGGAAAGAACATCGTGTTTGTTTCCGAGGTCTATCCAGAATGTGATTCCGATGCGTGCAACAAAGCCAAAGACGAAGAGCGTGCCGGCTCCAAGGTCAAGGCCATGGTCTTTACCAGGCTTTTCTATCGCCACTGGAACCATTACACGAATTTCAAGCGCTCCCATCTTTTTGTGGTCTCCGCCGAGGGCGGCGTGGCCCGAGACATGACTCCGGGAGACCACGATGTGCCACCGTTCAGCCTGGGCGGGCAGGATAATTACGCGATCTCACCCGACGGCAAAGAACTGGCCTTCACCAGCAACATTGATGGGGTGGAAGCTACCAGCACCAACAATGAGATTTTTGTTCTTTCTCTGGATCAGCTGCTGGCCGAACCGAGGAAAATCAGCAGCAGCAAGGGCAGCGATTCTACGCCGGTATATTCGCCGGATGGCCGTTATCTGGCGTGGAGAATGCAGGAAAAGGCGGGATATGAGAGCGACCGCTTCCGTCTCGTCATCTGTAATCATTTGGAAGGGCGATCCGGGCCGCCGATCTCTAACTTGACCGAGCACTTCGACCATTGGGTGGAAAGCATCGTCTGGGGATCAGATTCTAAGACGATTTACTTCACGTCGGAAGACAAAGGTGAAATCCCGATCTATTCCGTATACCTCGATCCTAAAGTTCGGCCCGGTATTCCCGCCACCTTGAGATATCCAATTCAGGAAATCGTGCGAGGAGCCAATGACGAAGCGACAGTTTCTTCCGACGGTTCAACTCTGGTCTTTACGCGAATGTCGGCACAGGCGCCGAACGAGATTTACAAGCTCAACTTTAAGGGTGGTGATGTCAAACAACTAAGCCACCTGAATGATGCCGTGCTTTCCCAGGTCTCCATGCAACCAGTCGAATCCTTCTGGTTCAAAGGCGCAGAGGGCGCGCAAGTGCAGGGCTTTCTGCTCAAGCCCCCGGGCTTTGATCCGCAGAAGAAATATCCCATGAAGTTTCTGATTCACGGCGGACCGCAGGGACAGTGGGGTGACGAATGGTCGTACCGCTGGAATGCCGAACTGTTTGCCGCCAGCGGCTACCTGGTGGTCATGATCAATCCGCGCGGCTCGACCGGGTACGGCCAGGCGTTTATTGACGGCATAAACGGCGACTGGGGCGGCAAGCCGTTTGTGGACCTGATGAACGGGCTGGACTACGTCGAAAAGACCTATCCGTTCGTGGACAAGGACCGCGAGTGCGCTCTGGGCGCCAGCTACGGCGGCTACATGATCAACTGGGTCCTGGGCCATACCAATCGTTTCAAGTGCCTGGTTTCACACGACGGCATGTTCAATGCGGAATCGACTTACGGCAGCACGGAAGAACTATGGTTCAACGAATGGGAATTTAAAGGAACGCCCTGGACCAACCGGGAGATGTATCGCAAGTGGTCGCCGCATCTTTATGCAAACCAGTTCAAAACACCTACGCTGGTCGTCCACAGCCAACTGGATTACCGGCTCGATGTCTCCGAAGGCTTCCAGCTTTTTACAACGCTGCAACGCCTGAAGGTCCCGTCCAAAATGCTCTATTTCCCCGACGAAGGTCACTGGGTCCTCAAACCGCAAAACAGCCAGCTCTGGTACCAGACGGTTGGAGCGTGGGTGGATGGATATCTGAAGAAATGATCTCTCTCCTTGTCTCGAGCGTAGCGAGAGACCCCTATCGCCAGAAGAGCTTTTGAGGCTATAGGTTTCCCTCGCTTGCGCTCGGGATTTAGAAAGACAAGGTGCTACAATCCCTGCGTGTTCACTCCAAGTCTGATCTTGATGTTCTTTCTGACGGGCATGATTGCCGGCCCGCAAGACCAGAAGCCGGAAACACCGCAACCCCAGGTCCGTCTGAATTATCTCCACGTCTGTACTCCTTCGGCGGAAGAGCAGGCGGTGTTGAGCGGCGCTTTGGGCAAGGCCGCGGGGAATCCTGCGTTTTCTGAGGATTTTGAGATTTCACGCGGGCGCACTACGCTCAAGGACGCGCCGGCGGCAAAGTTTGTCCGGTTGCGCCGCGATTTCGCCGAGAAGTCTCCGCTGCTCACGGTGCAGTATTCCATGAGCGTGGACGAAGAGACTACGATTGAAACCCTGGTGCTGAGAGTGCGTGACCCTAAAGAGTTTTACGAGCTCTCAATGGAAGACCGAGTCTCGGCCGGCGCCGCTTCGCCTGTGGCGGTCGTGACCACCGACACGCCGGCGGTACGCGTCAGAGTCGAGAGACTCGGCAAGGGGTCCGTCGTGTTGGCGCGCTGCGAGGGCGATCAGAGCGCGTACGAACCGTTGTTCAAGCAGGCGTCCGATATCATGGCGAAGTACCGTAGTGCGTTGGGGCTGCGTACCGCCTTTCGCTCGGACATCGCCTGGCTCAGCGCGCACAAAAGCCGCAGCGGCGCCGCGCAGCCGGCGGCGAGTTCGCGGAAGCAGCCCTGAACCCAAACCAATTCTGATGAATCTAATAAGGAACTTATGGAAAACTCCGTTCGTGACACAGTGATTCTCGGCACCGGTTGTTCCGGGCTGACAGCGGCCATCTATGCCGCGCGGGCCAACCTGAAACCTCTGGTGGTGGAAGGCCACGAGCCCGGCGGACAGCTGTCCATCACCACGCTGGTGGAAAATTTTCCCGGCTTCCCGGAAGGCATACAAGGGCCGGAGTTGATCGAGAACATGCGCAAGCAGGCGGAGCGCTTTGGCGCCGAATTCATGCACGGCCATCTCGCCAGCGCCGACCTGACACAGCGCCCGTTCAAACTGAAGATTGGCGCGAAGACCATCGAGACGTCGACATTCATCATTGCCAGCGGCGCGTCCGCGCGCTGGCTGGGGCTGCCCAGCGAACACGCGTTGATCGGCCATGGCGTGTCGTCGTGCGCCACCTGCGACGGCTTCTTCTTCAAAGGCAAACCCATCACCGTGATCGGCGGCGGCGACTCGGCCATGGAAGAAGCGCTGTTCCTGAGCCGCTTTGCCACCAAAGTGACGGTGATCCATCGCCGCGACCACTTCCGCGCGTCCAAGATCATGCTCGACCGCGCCCGCAAGCACGAGAAGATCGAATTTCTGCTTGATACGGTGGTGGAAGAGGTCCATGATGTCGCAAAAAAAGAAGTGACCAGCCTGAAACTGCACAACACCAAGACCAACAAAGTCTGGGATTTTCCCACCAGCGCCATGTTCCTGGGTATCGGCCACGAGCCGAACGCCAAAGTGTTCAAAGGCCAGCTGGATATGGACCCGGACGGCTACCTCAAAACGCACGACTTTGTCCTTACCAATGTCCCTGGAGTTTTCGCGAGCGGCGACGTGCAGGACCGCCGCTACCGCCAGGCCGTCACCGCCGCTGGCTCCGGCTGCGCCGCGGCCATTGAGGTAGAAAAGTTTCTGGAAGCGCACGGAAAGTAATTACTTCGTCCATGCCGCAGGGACCAGGAAGGCCCTCGACGTAGAGACGCGGCACTGCCGCGTCTAACTCTTAAACCCTGAAAACTGTTTCGCCTTTCGGCGAATTTTTCTTGCTTTCTATATAGCAACATGATATATCATGTTGCTATATGAAGTCCGGCGAGTCGGCCAGCAAGTTCGCGGTCCTTGGGGTACTCAGCCTGAAGCCGTCTTCGGGCTATGACGTCAAGCAGTTCGTCGAAGGCAGCATTGGACACTTCTGGAGCGAGAGCTACGGCCGCATCTACCCGCTGCTCAAGGAAATGACAGCGGATGGCCTGATCACCCGGCGACAGGGAGAAAAAAATTCCGGGCGTCCGGAGCGCCAGGTCTACAGCGTGACTCCGCGCGGAGAGGCCGCGCTTCGCCACTGGCTGGAGCAGCAACCCAGAAACGAATCTCCGCGCAGCGAACTTCTGCTGAAGCTCTTTTTCTCGAAGCGCATTGGTCCCCAGGCCAGCGCAAAGCACGTCCGGGAAAAGAAGCAGCTCGAAGAAAACAAGCTGGCCATCTACGCGCAAATCGAAACCGGACTGCGGCGGCAATATGCCACGCATCCGGAACTCCCTTACTGGCTGCTGACGCTGAGCTTCGGCCGCCACATGTGCCAGGGCCTGGTTGACTGGTGTGATGAGGCCCTGCAAACGCTTTCGCAATTGACCAAAAAAGAAAAAGCAACAGGAAAAGGAAAAGCAATAAAGAAAAGAGGCAAAGTATGACCGATCCAATCTGGGTAACCGGGTTACGAATCGTCCATATCGGCGCGGGGATGACGGCGTTCTTTGTAGCGCCCGTGGCCCTGGCCACGGTAAAAGGCGGAAAGCAGCATCGCCGGTGGGGCAAAATCTACTTCTGGATGATGGCCGTAGTCGCATTGACGGCCCTGGTCCTGAGCGCGTACCGGCCAATTCCGTTTCTGGCATTGGTCGCCGTGTTCAGTTTTTACATGGCCTTCAGCGGATACCGCGTGCTCTTCCGCAAACGGCCAACCGAAGGCCAGGGAGCCAGGCCGATCGACTGGACCGGTACCGTGCTCGTGCTCGTCGCCAGCGTAGTGTTGATTGCGCTCGCCGTAATCCGGCCAACCCCGATGTGGGAGAGGATGGCGTGGGTGGCGGCGACTTTCGGCGTGACCGGACTCTTCTTCGGTGTCAGGGACGTGCTGCGGTTCGTCCGTCCGCAAGCCGACAGGAACTTCTGGTGGTTCGACCACATGGGCGGCATGATCGGCTCGTACATCGCGGCCGTGTCCGCCTTCTCGGTCGTCAACCTGCATTTTCTGCCGCCGGTGGTCCGCTGGTTGTGGCCGACCTTCATCGGCGTCCCGGCAATCTCCATCTGGATCGGATATTATCGGCGAAAGTTCGCAAAAAAAGACACGCCAGTTCCGGCGCAGACCGATCTGGCGCACGTTGCCCACTAAGGCGCGTGGCAGGTCACCGTTCGGAAGTGACAAAAGGCCGTCGTGTACTTGTCATTCCGACCCTGAGCTTGGCGAAGGGGGAGGAATCTGCTTTCCGTTGGCCTTGGAAAATGCCGGCGCCTGACGAGAATCCGCTCTTAAGTTCTTGTCATTCCGACCCTGAGCCTGGCGAAGAATGTTCAAGTTCTTGTCATTCCGAACGGAGTGAGGAATCTGCTGTTCCGTTGGCCTTGGAGAATGCCGGCCCCTTACGAGAATCCGCTTTCATTTCAGTTTCGGTGGTGGTGGATCGAGCGGCTTACCCCAGTCCTCTGCCAGGTCTTCCCATGTGGGATTGAAGACAAAAGGCCGTCGTGTACTTGTCATTCCGACCCT
The DNA here is from genome assembly GCA_035567035.1 of Verrucomicrobiia bacterium. GTDB lineage: Bacteria > Acidobacteriota > Terriglobia > Terriglobales > Acidobacteriaceae > Angelobacter. The sequence goes on from DATMPO010000157.1 coordinate 18,977, forward strand.
GAGCCTGGCGAAGGGGAGGAATCTGCTTTCCGTTGGCCTTGGCGAATGCCAGCGCCCTGACGAGAATCCGCTCTTAAGTCCTTGTCATTCCGACCCTGAGCCTGGCGAAGGGGAGGAATCTGCTTTGCGCCGCGAGTTCGGCGGTGGTGGATCGAGCGGCTTACCCCAGTCCGATCCGTGTCATCTGCGTAAATCAGCGGTAAGCTTGCCGATGTTGTGCACTCTGGAACAGACCGGCTCCGGCCAGCCGGTTATGATCCGGCGTGAGACGTAGCAATGAAGATTCAGATCGGTATCGTGCTCGCAATGTTGGCCGTGTCTTTCAGCAGAATGGACGCGCAAACCTCCACGCTGAGCGGGTGGGTCAGCGACGAGAGTTGCGGACGGGCCCACATCAAGCCAGGGAAAGAATCCTGTGTCGCCAAGTGTCTCCGCGGCGGCGCCAGCGTCGGCCACCCCGAATGGCTGCCCCAGCGCATGGTCCTGGTAAGCGATGACGGCAACACGACGTGGATCGTGGAGAATCCAGACACCCTCATCCACCAGGCAGGGCAACACGTTCTTGTCGACGCCAGGTCCGGCAAGCAAGCCAACAGCGTTCACATCCTGCAACTTCGCTCCAAGTGACCGTCGCCCGTATAGTGATAGCCTGCTCTAACCTTATTGTGGTTTTCCTTTGGAAATAATGCCGCGGTTCAATCACCCTGCTGATACCAGCGCACTCGTTTGCCGTCCCAGTAGAACAACCCACTGGCGTCTTCGTGATAGCTCACTAGCAGAGCGTCACCGTGAAGTTTCAGCGGCTCCTGCCGGTCATCGGACTCAACCGGGCGAGACTTGCTGTACAGCTCCCAGTGATCGAAGTTCAGATCGGGGAAAGCCGCAGCGCCGTATTGCACCGGCCTGCCTGCACCAGCAACGACGCTCCGGCCGCCGCCAAACGAGATTAAGAATCCTCGCCTTTGGGATGTCTTCTGCGTAACCAGGACTGCATAGCCAACACTCCCATTGCCTCCGAAATCGCCCTGGATTACGGGCGGGCTCAATCGGCAGCTAACTGTCAGGTCAGGCGCGCGTTTCAGTGCGGCCCGAACCGCATAGGGCAGTTCTATCTTTTCATCACACTTCAGCGCCGCGCTGTTTGCCTGGCGAGCTACTAAGCCGCTAGAGAAACACAGGATCAGGCTGAACGCTATCAGGGAACTGTGAAGTATTTTCATAACTGTTTTCCTTGAATACTTGGGGGAACATCCCGTCTGTCCCCGAATTTCCCTAATCATTTTGAAGAAGCGTTACCTCCGCCACCCAGGAAGCATGACGCACCGATGATATAACCGAAATCGTACCATCCGCCCGAATTGGGAAATGCATAAATACGAACGTCGGT
>DATMPO010000158.1:0-4512 GCA_035567035.1 Verrucomicrobiia bacterium
AATACCGGCCAGGTTTTTGTCAGAGATTGTGCGCGATTTTAATCAGGCCATTTCTTGCTGCAAAAGCTAAAACTGTAGCCACGGAAAGGATCATATGCCGACAATCACTACGAAAGACGGAACGCAGATCTACTACAAGGACTGGGGAAAGGGGCAGCCCATTGTATTTTCGCATGGCTGGCCGCTGACCGCGGACGACTGGGACGGGCAGATGCTGTTCTTCGGGCAGCATGGCTATCGCGTCATTGCTCACGACCGGCGAGGTCATGGCCGCTCCACGCAGACATGGGACGGCAATGAAATGGATACTTACGCGGACGATCTCGCCGCCTTGTTTGAAAAACTCGATCTTCAGAACGCCATCATGGTGGGGCACTCCACCGGTGGTGGTGAAGTCGCCCGCTACCTGGGCCGCCATGGCTCCAAGCGTGTAGCGAAAGCCGTGCTGATCAGCGCTGTGCCTCCGCTGATGCTGAAGACGGAAAAGAACCCGGCTGGTCAGCCGATAGCGGCTTTCGACGGGCTCCGGGCAGCGTACGTCGCCGACCGGCCGCAGTTCTACAAGGACATCACACTTCCGTTTTACGGATACAACCGCCCCGGCGCAAAGATTTCCGAGGGCATCCGGGAGCATTGGTGGCTGCAAGGCATGATGGGAGGCATGAAGGCCCATTACGACTGCATTAAGGCTTTCTCGGAAACCGACTTCACCGAAGACCTCAAGAAGATTGATATCCCCGTGCTGGTGATGCATGGCGACGACGATCAAATTGTGCCAATTGTTGCCGCTGGCCCCATGTCTGCGAAGCTACTGAAGAAAGCAACGTTGAAGGTCTATGCGGGCTTTCCGCATGGCATGCCAACGACCAACGCGGACCAGATCAATGCCGACATGCTCGCTTTCTTCAAAGGCACGGTAACAGCAGCTTCAGCGTAACCGGACATTATGTCGAATGATAGGGGGAGCAGCGCCGGCTGGGATGGCTAACGCCAACGATGACGGAAGTCTTGGGTTTCTCGCCTCGAGGCGCTTCCCGGCGGGAACTGTCCGTGCAGCCTAATCTCTGATCAGCATTGAAGAATTGTCTGTATCTTCCTCGGCGGGACTGGCATCAACTTGTTTAATTCCGCCCGAGGCGTAAATTAGGATTCTTGATTCCGGGGGAAGGTTTCACTGCTGGAGGGGTCCGTGAACACGATCTTGAAATATAAGTTTTGGATAGGCGGGGCGTTTGGCTTGCTGGTCATCGGCCTGATTGTTGGGGCCACGCGCCCAAAGCAGGTATCGGGGGCCCCCGGGGCCTCCGCGGACGTGGAAGTCGTCCAGGTTCAGCAAAGGGAGATTCCCATCTACGGCGAATGGATCGGCACTCTGGATGGATTCACAAACGCGGACGTCAGAGCGCAGGTCGCTGGCTATCTTTTGCGGCAGGGATATCAAGAGGGCGCATTCGTCAAGAAGGGCCAATTACTCTTTGAGATTGATCCGCGCCCGTTTCAGGCGGCGCTGGACCAGGCCGAAGGGCAGTTAGCGCAAGCCAGAGCCGCGCTGGCCAATGCCCAGGCCGTGCAAGGCAGGACCGAACTCGATGTCAACCGCTACACACCCCTCGCAAAAGAGCAAGCTGCCAGCCAGCAGGATGTGGACAACGCTGTCCAGAACAACATGGCAGCGAAGGCCACGGTGGCCACGGCGGTGGCTCAAATTAAGTCAGCGGAGGCGGCCGTTGAAACGGCCAAGATCAACCTGGACTTCACCAGGCTCGTCGCGCCTATCGAAGGCATTGCCGGACAGGCGCAACTTCAGGTCGGCGCGCTGGTCAATCCGAACAGCGGGCCGGTGACGTCCGTGTCCACCGTCGACCCTATCAAGGTTTATTTTACCGTAAGCGAAACAGAGTATCTCGATTGGAACAAACGGTTTCCGACGGAGACGACACGGCAAGCGGCTGGCAAAAGTCTGCGTCTCGAGTTGATTTTGGCCGACGGCTCCACCTATCCACGTGCGGGCTCGTTCTACTTTGCCGACCGCCAGGTGAATCAGAGCACGGGCGCAATTCGAATTGCTGGGCTGTTTCCGAATCCTGGAAATATTCTGCGCCCCGGCGGCTACGGCAAAGTTCGCACGGCCGTCCGAGTCCAAGAGGATGCGCTGCTTGTCCCTCAGCGTGCGGTGTCGGAGTTGCAAGGCGGCTATCAAGTAGCGGTTGTGGACGGCGAGAACAAAGTGAGCATCCGCCCGGTCAAAGTCGGCGACCGTGTGGGCACGGAGTGGATTGTTGCGGAAGGGCTAAAGCAGGGCGAACGCGTGGTCGTCGAGGGGGTGCAGAAGGTGCGTCCGGGTATGCAAGTGAACCCCAAGCCATTCGCCGCAGAAGCTGGGAAGAGGTAATCCCATGTCAAAATTCTTTATTAACCGCCCCATCGTCGCCATGGTGATCTCGATCGTGATGGTCCTCGTCGGTGCGATCACCATTCTGAATCTACCCGTTGCGCAGTTCCCCAACATCGCTCCGCCGGAGATTCAGGTCCAGGCCACCTATGTCGGCGCGGACGCGCAAACGCTCGAGCAGGCAGTGGCCACGCCCATCGAACAGCAGATGAGTGGCGTGGACAACATGAATTATATGTATTCGCTGAATGCCACCGGCAACTCGAACACGACCCTGATCGTGAACTTCGACGTGAAAACCGATCCGAACACGGATTTGATTCTCACCCAGGCCCGCGAGACGCAAGCCGCATCCCAGCTTCCCGCGGATGTTATCAATTACGGGGTCACCGTCCAAAAATCTGTCACCTCCCCACTCATGTTGGTCAGTCTCTACTCGCCGCACGGAACCTACGATGCCAAGTTTCTGGCGAACTACGCTTACATCAACCTCCGGGACCCCATCACGCGGTCGCCGGGCATTGGCAACGTCCAGATATTCGGAGCGGGCCAATACGCAATGCGGCTCTGGGTAAAGCCCGATCAATTGGCAAAGCTCGGCATCACCGTTCCCGAGATCGTCAGCGCCATTCAAGCGCAAAACACGGTCAACCCGGCCGGGAAGGCGGGCGGCGAACCAGCACCCGCGGGCCAGGAATTTACTTATTCGGTTCTCGCGCAGGGCCGTCTCGTCTCGCAGGAAGAGTTTGGACAAATCGTCCTCCGCGAGACGCCCGACGGCGGGATCGTGCGGGTCCGGGATGTCGCTCGAATCGAGCTGGGTTCCCAGGACTACAGCGTCTCGGGCCGCCTGAATGGGAAACCGAGCGCCATTATTGCCACTTACCAATTGCCGGGCTCGAACGCCGTTGACGCAGCCGCGGGCGTCAACAAGCTAATGGCCCAGATGAAGCAGCGCTTCCCGGAAGACATGGATTTCGTCATAGCGCTGGATACGACGCGTGCGGTCACGCAAGGCTTCAAGGAAATCGTCGTAACGCTGTTGATCGCCCTCGGGCTCGTCATCCTGGTTGTGTACCTTTTCCTGCAAGGCTGGCGCGCCACGCTGATTCCGCTGCTCGCCGTGCCCGTCTCGCTAGTAGGCACCTTCGTACTCTTCCCCGTGTTCGGTTTTTCCATCAACACCCTTTCTCTCTTTGGTCTGGTGCTGGCCATCGGTCTAGTGGTGGATGACGCGATCGTGGTGGTCGAAGGTGTGGAACGCCACATCGAGGAGGGCATGACACCGAAGGATGCGGCCCTGAAAGCAATGGAAGAACTCTCCGGCCCTGTCGTCGGAATCGCTCTGGTTCTCTCCGCCGTATTTGTGCCCACAGCCTTCATTCCCGGCATTACCGGCCGGCTCTACCAGCAATTCGCCGCCACAATCGCGATTTCGGTGCTTCTGTCCGCGTTCAACGCACTTACACTCAGTCCCGCCCTGGCAGCACTGCTGCTCAAGCCACGGACAGAGAGCCGTGGATTGCTGAGGCGGTTTTTCGATTGGTTTAACCGCTCGTTCGAGCGTGCAACCGAGAGCTACGTCCGTTGGAGCGCGGCACTGCTTCGAAAGACCGCCGTCGTGGTCGTGTTGCTCGTGGCCTTTGGCGTGGCGGCCGGTTTTTTTTCCAAGCGAGTGCCGTCGAGCTTTCTTCCAGACGAAGATCAAGGCTATGCCTTCGTCAATCTACAGCTCCCGAACGGGGCTTCGCAGGAACGCACGACTGCAGCCGCGGCCGATGTGGAAAAAATCCTGATGAATACGCCGGGGGTTCAATACACGACCAGCGTCGTCGGCTTCAGCTTGCTCAGCTTTGTGCGCACCAGTTATAACGCGTTCTTTTTTGTCACGTTCAAGCCCTGGGATGAGCGCAAGTCACGAGCCGAACAATTTCAAGCGATCAAGGCGCATCTGAACCAGGAATTGAGCAAGTTGCCTACGGCGATTGCCTTCGGTTTTTCCCCGCCCGCTATTCCGGGTGTCGGCAACTCCGGCGGATTCACGTTCGTCCTCGAGGACCGCGCCGGGAACGATGTCCAGTTCCTGGCGAAGAATTTGGCCACCTTCCTGGAAGCGGCCC
>DATMPO010000159.1:0-11512 GCA_035567035.1 Verrucomicrobiia bacterium
AATTTCTCCTGAGAGGGCCAGGCTTACTTGGCCTGACCTTAGTTTTTGACTCTGGTTACGACGGTCCCTGTCACAACTTTTCCGCTCCCGGTTGCGCAGCGGTACCCACGCAGCCGGCTAGAGGGGGTTTTGCCCTTCAAAACCTGCGATGCGGTCATAGAGTAGTCTTTATAGCGTTATTGTCAATGGGAAATACGAGAAAGGGGGGAAATCCCGCGGTTGCGCGCGGCCCCAAGCGGACAGCGAGGGACATGTGTTTATGCGGCTCGAGCGGCAAATCGCCCCGTTTTATTGAATGGTCTTGAGTCTGGCTTTGGCCTTCGCCAATAACGGCCCGGGCAGTTCAGAGTAGCCCATTTGAGTTCCCAGTTGCTGGCCCGGGCCTAACATCCAGGTCAGCAGATCGGTCAACGCCGCCGCGCGCTGATGATCGGCCACGGCCGTCCGCACATACACCCAGGAAAAGCTGGCTATGGGAAAGGAATCGGCGCCGGGAGCATTGGTCAGCGACGCGGAGAACTTGTCCCATTGCGGCGCTTCCACCGCAGAGCACGCCGCCGCGATGGTTGCCGGTGTGGCTTTCACGAATTTGCCGGCGGCGTTTTGCACCAGCCCATAGGGCATCTGAGTTTGCACCGCATATTGGTGTTCCACATACCCGATCGCACCAGGCTCAGCCTTGATTGAATCGGCCATATCCGAACTGCGTTCCGCCGGTTTGCCAACGGGCCATGCTGGTGAAGCGCTGCGCCCGATTTTCGCGCGGAATGACGCGCTGGTCTTGGAAAGAAAGTCCGTAAAAACGTAGTTTGTGCCTTTTCCTGCCGGCCGGTAAAACACCTTGATTGGCGTATTGGGCAGCGAGACACCAGGATTCAGCTTCGCGATCAGGGGAGAGTCCCAGGTCTTTACTCGGCCCAGAAATATCTCGGCCAGCAACTCTCCGGAGAACCGCAATTCCTGATGAACGCCAGGCACGTTGTAGATCGGGACAATGGCAATGAGCACAGTCGGCAGTTCTGACAGCTTTCCTTCCGTGCGTTCCTTGACACCGAGGGGGACTTCGCCTGCTCCGAAGTCGCCGACACCGTGCGAAATCTGCCGGATGCCTTCTATTGTGCCCAGGGGAACATATTGCAACTGGATTAAGGAACTGCGTTTGTTGTACTCCTCCGCCCACTTCTTATAGAGCGGGAGAGGGACGCTGGAGCCAGATCCGACCAAAGCAACGCTTTTTTGTGCCCAGGCAGGCACTTGCCACAGGCCCAGGAACGCCATCAGCGTCAGCCACGCGACGAAATATCCGTGACGGCGCGTCATTGGCGCTGCGTTATATTCTGTTGAATTTCTTGCCGATGCGTCAATTGAGACTGGCGCGTCAATCAATGGGTTTGGTGCACACATAAGCCCTCACCTAATTCCGGTCGGCCTTGCACAAAAGCGAGCGGTAGCCGATATGGAAGCTCTTGTTTTCCTGGGTTCGTTCCTGCTCTTGTTTTTGAAATTACCCTGGACCACGATCAGTTGGAAACGAATATAGATTAGAAATCGCAAATTCATCAAGATTACCCTGGTACCTTAATAGATTCGTGGGACGGGCCTTCTGTCCGGGGCAAGCCGTGTGGCGCATGCCCGACCGGGATATTTCGCGTGAAAAAAATCAGAGAGCTGTGGGAGAACTAGGAGATTGCCGTCGCCTTTCGATTTCCGCCTTTCATGATCCGGCCGACGTTTTCCGGCGAAAAAAAGTCCTGTACCGGCACCGTGTGTGCGACAACGCCAAAGAATCGGCTGCGCTGTTCCGGATTGTCCTTCAGCGCGGCCAGCAGTTGTAGAGTTTCGACAGGCGGCGGTTCCAGCGTGGCGAGCTGGGAGGTCATTTCGAAATACGGCAATTCAGACTGGTTACGCTGTTGCTCGTATCCCGCCAGGGCTTCCGCCAGCGCTCTTCTGCCGCTGAAGCCGTCGTCAATGGCTTCCGCCAGCAACTCCGCGCTTCGCATGGCGTCAGTGATTCCGGAGGCCGTGCAAGGGTCTTTTTGATATCCGGCATCACCCACCAGGGCCCAGCCCGGGCCATAAGGCTTGCGAACGTGGCCGGGAATTGCTCCGCCCACGAACCGTGTCTCACGGCGACCACTCTTCATGCGTTCGAAGAGCTCCGGCGCGTTCTCCGCCAGCGCCCGCATGTAGTGGATTTCCAGGTCCTGGCGGACGGCCGGCAATTCTCTGGCCGGAAAAGCGGCGCCGATCAGCGAGAGATTGTCATTCGTGTTATAGGCAAAGATCACGCGATGTGGACGGATCCACAGGTGCCAGCCTTTCATCGGCACGCCGCTCCAGTAGGAATACCATGAGCCCTCCAGCGGAGGCTTGGAGTGATACTCTTTGGCCTGCACGGCCTTGGCCACGGTGGAAAACATGCCGTCCGCGCCGACCGTGATTCGCGCTTTCTCGGTGACGGTAGTCCCGCTTTTTCCGTGTCCGCGGATTCCGGCCACGCGGTCGTTGTCCCAGACTACTTCCTGGACGGAGAAGCCGTCGCGCAGTTCCACTCCGGATTCCACCGCCGCAGCGGCCAGCAGCGGATCAAGCACCTTGCGCCGCGGCGCAAACGCCGTGCGCACTCCGCCCTCGGCCAGCGTCGGCGGACCGCTCAGCACGAAAGCGCCGTAGTCCCAGAAGTTTTCCGTGATCGGAGGGCAATTGGTGGCCGCCAACCGGTCAAGCAGCCCCCAGCACTTCATCCGGGCCGCGCCTGTCTGGTGCATAAAGTGATTGGAGAAAGCCATATCGCTGGGCATGGTGGTGCGATCCACCATCAGGACTTTGTAGCCTTTACGGGCCAGTAGCAATGCCGTGGGAGCTCCCGCGCAGCGGGCGCCGACAATGATGGCATCGTACATCGAGACCTCCGGTAAACCGTGGCAAACGTTGGCACCAGTATTCACATCCGGCGGGGCGATGACAAGTCGCTAGACGGGCTGGCTCTCCCAGACTCAACAGCCGTTCGGGTGCACGCAACCGCGGATAAGAAGACTGAATCAACAAGGGTGCCCATGCGGCGCTCAAGGAGACGCGGGCTTCCGCACGGGCGACCACCCGATAGTTACAGCGCGGATCTTCGAAGAACGGCTTTAACTACGACGGCGTAAAGTCCAGCTTCCGAATAAGTACAGTATGCCGCGCCCTTGGCTGCAGACCTGGTGTCCTTGCTAAGGGCTCTGTTTCACAACGCGCGCAGGAACGCCACCAGATCGAGCTTTTCCTGTTCCGCGAGCGCCAGGTGAAAACGTACGTCGTAGAAGTTCACCACGTCCAGCAGCGTAGCCGCAGAGCCGTTATGAAAATAAGGCGCGCGCGCAGCCAGGGCGCGCAGGATGGGCCCCTTGGTCTTACCGATGTCTTTGCACTTTCCCGAGATCATGGCGCGTCCGGGATCAGTCACGGTGAACTTCTTGCCGGTTGCCTTACAGACCAGTGTGTAGACCGGCAGACCGGTGGTATCCAGCGGCGCCAGGGCCGGAAAATCCGTGATTCCAATATTCAACGGCACGGAAAGGGAATGGTTGCCGGAGTTTGGGGTGTCATGACAAGAAGTACATGTGCCCAGTACCACGGGCTGACCCAGGGCGTCATTGATTCCCGCCACTCCCTCAATGGGAATGACCAGGCGGTTGAACAGTCTCTCGCCCCGCGCCACCGACTCACGCGCGTCGTCGTGGGCGGGCCGGCTCGGATCAGTCCAGTTCTGAAAAATAGTGAAGACGTCAGGATTGAAGGTTGCACCGGACGGGTCCCCGCCAAACGTATCATTGATGCCGATATGGAACGGCTGAGTGGAAAGGACCTGCGGCCCGCCCTGGGCCCCGTCCCGGTCGAGTTGGCCGGCAGCGTGATCGTCGGACTGCGCGGTAAACAGGGCAAGTTCAAACGCCACCATTTGTGACGCTTGTTCGTCGCTAGGAGCAGTCAAGGCCTGCGCATGATTCAGGGTAGCGTCTTTCGACTGCTGCATGAGATCGTGCACGATGGATTGGCCGGGGGCATTTTCGCGGCCATCCCACATCACGGTGCTGAGGAAGACCAGGTTCGTCGAGGGCAACGGCCGCCGGAACATGGCGAACTGCTGCGCTGTGGTTTCCGGACAACCGTGAGGATCGCTGACATCTGCCACCTCAAATTCGGCATTGGCGGGGACCGGCAGCGATATCCGAATCAGGCCTTTATGCAGAAGCATGCTATATGCGGCTCTCCGGGCAGGTTCGGTGGAAACATCAGCGCTGGGACAATTGGCGCCGTCCACCGTACGAAAGATAGGGTCCAGCCCATCGCTATCGGCAAAGCGTTCCTGGATGTGCGGTGGGGTGACCGTCCAGGCATCGCCCGGCTGATGACAGTGGATGCAGGCCCTTCCGTTGGTTCCCATGCTCTGAAAGAACGGGTTGGTAGTATCAACCGAGCCGGTGGTGCTGAAGGTGCGCACCTCCCCTGTGGGGTCTGGAAAATCCCGCAGGTTAGGATCAAACGAATTCGCCGGCACCACCAGCGTGAATCCCAGACATGCGAATAGAGCCGAAACGAACCGAATCCTGCGCGATGCAAAAATCCCGTTAAGATGCAACATAAGCTTCTCTCCTTAAATAATTTGGCGGTTTCCTGATCAATGGCGATGACTCACCTCCATGCTGCGGTCCATTTCGCTGGAGCCTCTGGATTACGTCACCGCTCGTCCTCCATCAATTCAACCCTCCACTAATTAAAACCGCCCGTTTCACCTCGGCGCCCGCGCCTCGGCAACGCTCTTGCCAACTGGTTGCAGCGATGGGACGGTTTTGGGTTTCTGTAAGCGCTTTCTGCCCGAACGCGTGGAAGCTGCGATGCTCGTGTTTCTTTTTGCGCCCGCGGCAGGCTGCAAGGCCGGCACGCTCTCCCGCTGCGCGGTTGTCACTGTTGCCTGTCCCTGCGTCCGCTGTTGTGCCGGTGCAACCGCCGAGGTTGTCGTCTGCCTGGTCAGCTTGATCTTTGTCCTGGCCTTGGCCTGTTGTGCCGGAGGCTTCTGAGCATCCTCATCAAAATGGTCGGGGGAAACTTCAAACTGAGCAAAGGCTGGAACTCCCAATAGGAAGCTCAGGATGATCAGCATTTTGGAGCTGGACATGGAACCTCTCCTTCTACCTACCCTTCCGGGTAGTGCGCGGCTGGCTCCGGCGCACGCGTTCATTACCTACTAGTGATGCAGCGACCAAAGACGTTTCAAACTCGGATCGTTTGTCCCCCAACTGCGAGCGAAAATCATGGCTGCTTCGGCGAGTTACTTCCCGCTCCAGTGGCAGTGCGATTGTTCAAGGTCCAATCCCATTCCGCCCTCCGGAACAGCAGTCCGGGCATATTGCCGCGAAAACGTTTTCCTGGCCATGGCGAGCGCCTGAAGACTTTCTTAAGTTGAATGAATTTATAACTTCATTGAAATAAGGGGTTTGCTGGTGATTTGGCCGGTCGATGTAGAATGGCCGCCACTCATTTTTGAGGTTTTTCTGGTGCCGTCAGAACCCAGCAATGCTTCGGGCCGGGTCAGATTTGGCCAGGATTTCGAGCTCGACCTGCGCGTAGGCGAACTGCGCCGGTCGGGCCGTTTGCTGAAGCTGGAACACATCCCCACGGAGATGCTGCGCCTGCTCATTGAGCAGAAAGAGCAGTTAGTGTCACGCGATCAGATCATCGAGCGTATCTGGGGCAAGGACGTCTTCCTGGACACCGACAACAGTATCAATGCAGCGATCCGCAAGATTCGCCAGGTCCTGAAAGATGATCCCGCGAAGCCGCGTTTCGTGCAAACGATTACGGGAAGGGGATACCGCTTCATCGCGCAGGTGGTTGACGTCAAAGTTCCCTCCGTGAAGGACGATATTCCCCAGCCTGCCGTTGCCGGGGAGGACTTTTCGGACAGCAGGCTCTCCTGGTTGTGGCTGCGGCGATGGCCTGTGCTTCTTGGGATTTCGATTGTTCTGCTGCCTCTGAGCGCGTACTTTCAGTGGCCCGGTTTCCGGCCTCGCTACCAGCCGTCCAGCGCGCGACTGATGCTGGCGGTTCTGCCCTTCGCGAACCTGACAGGAGACGCCGGACAGGACTACTTCAGCGACGGCCTGACGGAGGAGATGATCGCCCAACTTGGCCACCTTGATTCAGCGCATCTGGGAGTGATTGCGCGAACTTCGGTGATGCACTACAAGCACAGCCAGGAGCCATTGGAACAGGTAGGCCGTGAGTTGGGAGTACAGTACGTGCTCGAGGGCAGCGTCCGGCGCGATTCCGACCGGGTACGGATCACAGTCCAGCTCGTCCAGATGAAAGACCAGACACGCCTCTGGTCGCGCCAGTATGACCGCGACCTGGGCCACTTGCTGGCCCTGCAACGTGAGATTGCGCAAGAAATTGCCAATGAAATTCAGCTGGCGCTGGACGACCAGAGGAGGAACGACCCCGCTCATCTGGCGTCCCGCGCCCCCGCGAGCTATGAGGCTTATGAGTCCTATCTCAAGGGCCGGTATTCCCTGAACAAAAGGACTCCCGGGAGTCTGCAGCAGGCGATCGAGTACTTTCAACAGGCCGTCGCCAAGGACCCTGGCTACGCTCGCGGATATGCGGGCCTGGCCGATTCTTACGCCCTGGTCAGTGGCTACGATCTGAGTCCGCGAACCGAATCCATGCCCAAAGCGCGCGCGGCCGCGCTCCGGGCCCTGGAGATTGACGACCAACTCGCGGAAGCACACAACTCGCTCGCTCTCATTGCCGAGAATTACGATTGGGACTGGCAAACGGCAGAAAAGGAATTCCGTTGGGCGATCCGATTGGACCCCAACTACGCCACCGCCCACCACTGGTATGCAGAGTATCTGGCCTACCAGGGACGCTTCGATGAGGCTTTCGCCGAGAGCGAGCGCGCGCGCCAGCTTGATCCCTTATCGCTGATCATTGCCGCCGACAACGGCGCGATCCTGTACTACTCGCGCCAATATGACCGGGCAATCGAAAAGCTTCGCGCCGTGCAGGAGATGGAACCGAACTTCCCTCGGGCCCACCTCCTGAGCTCGGTTTACTTGCAAAAAGGAATGTACGCGGAGGCGCTGGCCGATATAGAGAGATGGCGTCGGTTCGACAATGGACCCTGGATCCCGGGCTACCTGGCGTACGTCTACGGCCACTCGGGCCAGCGTCTGCGGGCCCAGCAGGAGCTGCGGAAACTGGAACAGCTCAGCCGGCACCGGCCGCTGGATCCGGGGCCCATTCTTATGGCGCACATTGGTATGGGCAATAAGAACGAAGCCTTCGCCTGGCTCGAGAAGGCCTACCTGTCGCACTCCACGATGCTTACTTCGCTGAAGGTGGACCCGTTCTACGATCCACTACGCAGCGATCCACGTTTTCAAGAGTTGATGCGCCGCGTTCGGTTGGCACAATGACGGCCGTTGAGTCACGCGCTGCCAAGATTTAGGGGGAGCCTTCTCTGAACGGAGCACGGTGGACAGAGGTTGCGGCAGTCGAGTGCGCAAATCGGCCTGTCTCTGCTGTAAAATGAGTTTGCCAGCCTTGTAGGCGCGTAGCTCAGTTGGTTAGAGCGCTACCTTGACACGGTAGAGGTCAGGAGTTCGAGTCTCCTCGTGCCTACCATTTATTTTTCTTCATGCCGGTGATCCCTTCCGTGAGGTTTCAAGGCTTGCCGCGTACGATCGCGCCCTGAATCCACTACCTCGTTCAGAACAGGCTGACTTCCGACGTCGGCATCAAGAATGGTTCAAGATTTATCGGGAACCCTGCAATGCAGCGACGCGAGTAGAAATCAGGCGCATCCTTAAGACAGTGCATTTCGAAGGCGTTGTCTGATCATGCCAGGCCTTCCGGTAGGTGGAGGATTGTCCTTTGCGGGCCTTTCTTGGGCTGCGCATGATCAAGAAGGGATCACGGTGTAACTGTGATACTGATCGCGGTTGTATGACTCGTTGCTGAGGTCGCAGTGACAGTGATCGAACTCGAGCCAGACGGAGTTCCAGTTTGCCCGCTGGGTGTTCCACTGCCGCCCCCGCCGCAACCAGCCATTAGAAGAAGACCTGCCATGGCTGCCCATAAGATTAGAGCCTGCCTGGCGATGTTGCGATTGCGCAAAGCAACGAAGAGGAGCAAGCTGAAAAAACCGGCTACAGAGAGTGGCCAGACAAAAAGGCCAGGTCGCTGTGCGGCGAGTGGAGCAGCCGTTGACTGCGCAGTTGTGGTGAGCGTGAGAGTGGTTGAGACCGGATTAATCCCCGGCGTCAGGCTGCCAGGGGAAAAGCTGCAGCTTGCACCGGCCGGCAATCCGCTGCAGGAAAAGCCCACGGTCGAAGTAAGGTCGCCAACAGGATTGACCGTGATGTTGAAGGTGGCTGACTGGCCGGCCTTGATGGTGGCGCTTTGCGGGCTCGCATCCATGGTGAAATCCGCGGGAACTGAGACCCGAATATCTTCAACCAGCGTTGACGATGTGGCCTGAGGAAACATCGCGTCGCCTCCGTACGTGGCTTGGAGATTGTGCAGTCCGACGTTGGGGAAAATGACCTTCGTTGGCCCAAAAAGCCCAGGCGTCCCTCCGGGGATAAGGGTAGCGACCACGACTCCATCTGCCCGCAAGACTACCGCGCCGGTTGGGTTTCCTGAAGGGCTTGTGACGTTTGCGGTGATCGTTACGGGATTAAGCACGCGCGCAGGATTGGGAAAAGCGGACAACGTGACACCAGGGGCTGAGGCGCTTGGTTGCGAGGTATTCACAGAGATGCTGACGGGAGCATTTAGCGCATTGCTGTTAGCAAAAACCGTGTTGGTGGCGGGATCCAGTGTGCCGGCAAAGGTCGCGGTTAGATTGTTGTGCAGACCGGCCATGGCGAACGATGTGGTCAGCGTCGCTATCCCATAGATATCGATCGGCGCGCTGCCCAGAGATTGTGTTCCGTCAAAAAAAGTGACGCTGCCGCCAGGTATGCCACCGTACGAAATCACGGAAGCCGATAAAGTGACTGGCAGGCCGACGCTGGTCGTCGCAGCCGATAAGGACAGCAGAAGCTGAGTTGAGGCTGAAATAGTAGCCGGCGCGGTGAGGTTGTTCAAAGCCACTGAGACGTTAGTCCCGGACTGAAGAACAAAATCCGGCTTTCCGTCGCCATTGAAGTCTGCGACGGCAAGCAGAGTAGAGCCCTGAGGAAATGAGAGCGGAATCGGATCGCCAAATCCCCCGTGCCCGTTTCCAGGAAAATAGCTGCCGGACGATCCAGGATCAGACGTTACAAGATCAATTGTCTTATTGCCATCAATATCCGCCGCAAAGCCCTGCGGGGCAGCAAGAGGAAGACCGGAAGATGCATACAAGGTCCCGCCCTGACCGTCGCCAAACATGATGAAAGACAACGATCCGGGGCCGAAAAGAAGATCCGCGAAGCCGTCGCCGTTGAAGTCGGCGACAGCGGTGACAAACTCCGCGGTATCGCGGAGGCTCCCCCCGTTGCTGCTGAGATGAGAAACACTGAAGTTGGCGGTACCGTCATTCAGCAGCAGGAAAGACTCATGCGTGGAGACAGTCACTTTAGCGGTATTCACAACTAGGTCAGGCTTGGAATCTTTATTGGCGTCCAGGAGGACCAGTCCAATCGCAAACGTGGTGTCATTGGCAACTGTAATCACGCGCGGAGCGGAAAAACCACCATGGCCGTCGCCGAAAATGATAGCGATCTGGGGCTGGGTAGCGTTGATGCCGAATGCGATGTCGGGAAACCCATCGCCGTTGAAATCCGCAATTACGGTGTTTGAATCGGGACTGGCGCTACCGGTCGGTACCGCAACCGGTGCAGCAAAACCACCATGGCCGTCACCCAGCATGATTTGGAATCCCTTGCCTCCGGATGAATCAGCCACGGCCAGAAGGATGTCCAAATGTCCGTCTGAGTTGAAGTCTGCCAGGGAAACCGAGTCCGGTCTGCCGGAAACAGCGAGAAAAACTCCCGGCCCAAGCGTGCCATTGCCGGTATTCAGAAAGATGCCGATATTGTCCAAAGATGGATTGGCAACAACGACGTCGGGTTTACCGTCACCATTCAGATCACCGACGGCGACGAGTTGGTTCTGGCAATGGCTAAACGAACTGCAGAGCAGGATTAACATCGTATAAAGGCACGCAGGAACGTGGCTACGCATAATCAGCTACTCTGGTTACCGTCATGGTAAAACTGCAGAGACGTTTTGCGCAAGCGCGGTCTCCAAGGCGAGCAGACGCGCACCGGCAGGAAGCACTTCAGGCGTACTTTTCGAGCGGATTGATCTGCTCGGCAAGCAGTCCTTCACCGAGGTCCTTCATTCACCTACCGCGGCCACAGCCAGCCGAAGGTGCCTGCTGTAAGGAGCGCATAGATCAGGCCGTCAATCGTTGCTTTGATGGTGGTGCTCCATTTGCGGCGGTACCAGATGGACATTTGCCACAGCGCGACCGAGTATCCGATGAACGCGGGTGGCCCCGGCAAAACGGAAGACCTGCAGGTAAGGCGCTCCTGCGTGCACGGCGCGTCCGACGACGTACGCAGCGAAGAAGCTGACCGCAATGGTGTAGACCAACCACAGACCGAGGCTCCGGCCCATGGACATTGGTCCGTTGGGCATTACAGTCAGCACCATGATCGGGCCTTTTTTCATTTTGTCCTGAAACTCCGGAGAACGCATGTCGTCTCTCTTGAGCGGACGCGGGAGGATATAGTCTCCCGGCGGGATCGCCAGCGGCCGTAGCGCGTCCATCACTTTGTCTTCCTCCGGCACCCGCTGATAGTCGCTCTTGTGCCAGGGCAACACCGAGTGAAGGATGGAGCTGACAACAAACACGATCACCGACGAGAGCAGAATCGGAAGCCAAAGCGCGGAAAGTCCTGTCATGGGCGCAAAGAATGCCACACTTCACCCCCCAGGTCAATCGGGAATTGCGCCTGCCACAGCGAACTTGCGACCACCTGGAACCGGGGCGCCACGGTCCCTCTCAGATGTTTCTGCGCGAAACGAGTGTTTGCGATTAGAATCGCTCTCCAGCATACAAGGGACGTGAGAATGAAGCTCGTCAAAACAACAGTCTGCCTGGGTCTGTTACTTGCCGTGGCGACGCCGCGCGTATTTGGAGGACAGACCAATGGCCCGCAGGACGTCCAGAAATCCTGCGCCATCTTTGTGCAGACCTTCTACGACTGGTATATCGCCAAGGCGCTTAAGGACAAGAAGAGCTCCCCGGTTGCTTTGGCGCTGAAACAAAAAGGCACCCTGTTTAGTCCCGCTCTTTTCCGGCGCTTAAAGGCAGATTCCGAGGCCCAGACCAGGGCCAGCGGCGAGTCCGTGGGACTGGATTTCGATCCCTTCCTCAACAGCCAGGACCCCAGCAGCCGCTACGTCGTGGGAAACATCACGGTGCAACGCGAAAGCGTCCTAGTCGACGTGCATGGAGTGTCCTCCGGCA
>DATMPO010000160.1:0-3722 GCA_035567035.1 Verrucomicrobiia bacterium
CTAGCCGAAACTGGCGTCAGAAATGCCACCAGCAATCCGATCCATAGCAGCTTTTTCATCGCGTATGCTCCTTGGAATCAGCCTAGGTTTTTGATTGGGCCCTGGGGGAATGTGCGACACTATAGCTCTTTGCGGCTAAAGCCGCAATGCAACGGACTAGCAGGCCTGCGATTCAGACACTGAGAAGTCCTTGAAGGGTAAGAGGGGCACTGAAATATCGGCGATCGCAAAATATGGCGATTCTGAGCACTTTGAAATCAAGCAGGCTGGCCACTCATCAGGTGGAGCGGGACCATTGTCTTCCGCCAAGGTTGGCGGGGTGACGCGAACCATCCAGGGAATGGGCTCCCGCTGCACCGGAGAGATTGGTGGGTCGTCGGCGGGGGATGAAGGGTAGCGCGGCGTCTAATTATGGAGCGCGCGCATTTTCCAGCAGAGAGTATTGTTCGCGCTCGATGCGTCGGAGTTTCTCCCGCAACTGGCCGCGAGCTGGTTCGTCAATGTCGAGTAGGATTCTGCCGAATTCCGCCAGCGTGAGCAAACAGAACCGCTGGCGATAGTACACCGCTACGACTTCCAGCGTGGGCGAGAGAAGTTGCCAAGCACGTTCCCAGACGCCGCGCGTGAGTTCCTGGCGCTGGCGCAAGACGAGGTGAGCTTGAACCAGGGTGTAAGCAAGCAGCACGAATAGCGCCTGGTTAACCACCAAGGAGAAGGCACAGGAGTGCATGCGAGTGAGGTCCCAAAAGCACTTGTACTGCCGGTGCCGCTCCTCGATCGCGGAGCGGAGTTCGTAGGTAGACCGGATGTGGGCCGCCGTGAAGTCGTTGGAAGTGCTGACGAGCACCCAATCGTGTGTTTGGCCGTGCTCATCACGCTCACGGTTCACCACGGCCGTTAAAGGCACGGGACATTGGCTCCAACTCAGCAGACTCCGGCCGAGACCCAGTCGGGTCTGCGGATCCCGTGGGGCTGTTGCGGCGGCCGCGGCCTTGCGCTCCGCCAAGGTCCGCTGGCGTTGGGCTTCCCGCTTCTCCACCGCCGCAGGCCGCGGTGAGGCCGATGGGGGTGGCGGCGGCGTGGTCAGCGGCACATAAGGTTCCCAAGCGAAGCCCGGCAGCCGAGTCAGCCCGATGGCGTCGGCGTAGAGGTCCATGTTGGTGCGCAGCGGGACGATGGTATTGATCGCCCACTTCTGTTTGAGATGTCCCATGCGTCCACCATCGATCAGTCCGCGGTCCACGATGAGGACTTTGATGAAGCCTTTGTGGACCGCGCCGACCACCTCTTCGACCAGTTCATAAAGGATGGGGCACTCATGTCGGCGGCCGGGTACCACACGGGCCGCCACGACAAAAAAGAAGTCCAGCTTGCGGTTGACGTGGATCAAGCTCACCAGCTTGTAGCAGCGGTGTTGCTGATAGCGCTTGTCGCGGAGATCCACCTGGTCTGCTTCTACGGGGTGGTTGTGTTCATCGAACCAAAGCAGATCCGATTCTTCGTAGTGCTCATTGTCGGCAACGAACAAATAGGAAGCGTCTCCGATGAACAGCCCCTCGGCATCGAACAGACTGAGAGACCGTAAACAGCGTGGCACTTCGCGGTTGAACCAGGCGTGCAAGCGATCGACGGGAGTGTCGCGGGCAAACTTGCGAAGGAAGTCCTGATCGCAGGGGGTCTGGCGGTCGTAGTCATTCTTGTCGTTGAATCCGGGGCAGGACAGCGTCACATCGCCGGTCTCCGGATGCCGTGTTTTGCGACCGCCCAGTGTGGGTCCCAGGGCCTCGAGCAAACCGCCGGAACGGAGCAGGCGCGGGAAGGCGTGATAGCCCTGGGCACCGTGGAGCTTGAGACTGAGTTCGCTGGACAAGTAAATCCAGACCGGCACCTCCTCCTTTTTTCGAGGCGAGGGATAGGTTTCCGCCAAGCGTTGGATGACTTGTCGCTGGATGAGGTGCCGGAACAGATCCGCTTCGGCAGCTTCCGAGACGTGCTCCAGGTAATCGAGGTTGCCGTGGCGCAAAGCGTCCAGCACGAAAGAGCGGTCGTAGTGAAAAGCAGCGAGGTCCATTATTTTCCCCGCCGACGGGAAGGTTGGGGTGGAGGCTGACGGAGAGTTTTTTCCAAGCGATCGATGCGCACCAGCATGGCCTGATGCAGCTTGACCAGGGAGGCGCGGGCGTGGCGGAAGCGGCGATAGTTTTCGGTCCACTGGCGGAAGCGCGAGCGTTCGCCGGGCGGCAGAGTGCGCAGGCGGGTCTTGCCCTGGTCGGACCAGGAAAGCACGGTGGAAGTATGTAGGGGCCCCTGGGGGGAGGCGCAGTGACAGGAGGGCTTGCCGCAGCGGGTCTGGAGGTCGTAGACGGAACCTTTGACGAGTTGACGGAGGGGGAGCAGATCAGCGATCTGACGGCGGTAATCGTCGAGCAGGGTGTTGAGGGCCTGACGAAGGCGGCTCGCGCGATCCGATAAGGTGGCCAGAAGCAGATACTCTCTTTATGTTATATTCCATAAACACATAAAGAATACAAGGTATTTTTATCCACAAAATGAGGCAGCGACGGTTTTTGAAGGATTTTGCTATAGGGCAGAAAACCGGTGGGCTGGGAGCGCCGATCTCAAAGAGACGGGACCACCCTGAAAGGCGCGCTGACAGCGGGGTTTCGCCGGTCCACCGCCAACCCGAAGGACCCTCCGGCGCGACCGAGCCAGTGCGCTATTTTACTGTCTGAATCGCAGGTGATATATTCGCGGGCACTTCTTCGGCTTCGGAGAAACACCCTGACATAGGCGCTCAATGTACGCGCTTCCGTTTCGTTGAGTTGTTCAAACATCAGCACGCCTTGGCCTATTGCTTCTTTGCTTCAACCTGGCTGGTAGTGCCATGCAAGGTGTCGGTGATCGCGACGGTCAAGGTCTTGCCGTCAGGGGACACGGTGTTTTTGGCGACGCTGATCACTTTCCCATCGCGTTTATCGGTTTCCTCGAAAGAGTTCTTGGTGGTCCGCTTGACAGATACACTGGTCGTGCCAGGGTCACCCTTGTAGGGGGCTTCCGTGCCATCGAGTTTCGCCGTGTAACTCTGTCCTGTGGGAGTGGTCATGGTCAAGGTGTCGCCTTCGACCTTGAACGTAACCAGAAGTCCGTTGTCCGACAGATTGTCTATCTTGGTAGTCCGCCAGGAGCCGGAAATCAGGTTGGCGCCAGCTGGACCCTTTGCTACTCGAGTAGCCTCGCCCTTGCCAGTGACTGGGTCGGCGCTGGTGTTAGAGCTATCGGAAAAGACAAAGGTCATGGTGTTGCCATCAGGGGAGACTGCCGTTTTTGAAGTACCGTTAACCTTCCCATCTTTTTTATTGGTTTGCTCGATTGTGTGATCGTCTACGATCTTGACACTAATGGTGTCAAAGTAAGGATACCCACTGACTTTCTGGTCTTGGCCATCAGCTTTGACTTCGATTGGGGGAACGCATGTCTTGCAGGAGTACATGCCGTCTTGAAGCAGATAGACGTCTGGTTTCTTGGGAAATTGTACGGTGCTTAGTTCAAACTTCCACGTACCGTCGAAGGCGCTCTGCGCCCTAGCCGAAACTGGCGTCAGAAATGCCACCAGCAATCCGATCCATAGCAGCTTTTTCATCGCGTATGCTCCTTGGAATCAGCCTAGGTTTTTGATTGGGCCCTGGGGGAATGTGCGACACTATAGCTCTTTGCGGCTAAAG
>DATMPO010000161.1:0-6361 GCA_035567035.1 Verrucomicrobiia bacterium
GGCCAGCTTGTCCACGCGGCGGTACATTTCCTCCAGCGGCACGGGATCGGAAAAGTCGTCGTACTCGTTGCAGTAAGTGCAGGAGAGATTGCAGCGCCGCATGGGGATGATATGCACCTGGATCGGATGATCGGTGGAGACGAGCCCCTTGGCGACCATCTTTATCTCGCGCAGTTTGCGGCTGGCGGCCTTGATGTGCCGTCGGAATTTGTTCTTTAACCCTGACATGACCGTCAGTAGTTATTAGAACATAAACACTTACCCGCCTGGATGTCGGTGCAGTAAATGGCCGATTTTTGGATGCGAACGGAGAAATCCCCTGTTTCGCCCTGCTAAAAGGCAGCCTTAAATCCAGCGGTAATCAGAGTCACCAGGGCGTAAAGGCCGAATACAACTCCCATCGCTGCGCCGGTGCTCACTTTGCGGTTGACGGAATTCACGCTAAAGCCCAGACCAGCAAGTACCGTAGTCCAGATTCCAATCACATCCAGTCTTGCGATTAATGCATAGAGGAACTTGCTGGTAGTCTCCGGATTCATAAAAAAGGCCGGATTAGTGGCCACTGGGTTGCCCCCGATGTCGATCGAGTTAGGATCGGCGCTAACTAAAAGGCTGACGCAAATAAAGCTGAAGGTAATGATCGCAGGCAGCCCGGCGTAAAAAACGATTGCCAGGGAGCGGCCAAAAGGGATCTCCGCGGCAAACCCAAATGTGAAAATTGCCCAAAGCACAAGTGCGTAGATCAATCCGCCTATCAACAGGAAAACCGGAATTATGAAGAAGGTAAACTTGGAAATCGAAGCCCGCAGGCGTAGATTCTGCTCCTGCTGCTCGGGACTAAGCTGGTCCATTTGTCGCTGGGCCATCTTGGACTGCTCAATTTGATGGCGCGAGAATTGCACCAAATCCACCTTCTGCACCACAACGAAGCCATAGATCAGCGAAAACACTGAAAGCAGCACAAACGGCACCCACCAGCTTGATTTCCGCTTCAAGTCCTCGAACGTCTTGCTGGGCGCAAAAAACGTGTTGATGATGCGCGCGGGTTCTGACAAGCCGGGTTCAATTGGCTCGATTGGCGGAGTAGTCATTGGGGGTGCAGCGCTCATGATCTTTCCTTTGCTGAACTGGAAGATTGGGAAAACAGCGAGATTCTACCCTGCAATTCCTTTCGTGTCATCATGCTTTTGCGAAATGCTGCCAGCCTGCCGGTTGCAGCGATCGCGCCTGCCGGTCGAAGCCAATCAGACAGACTCTAGTCCGCGGACCCGATGCAGGACGGATTTCTCCGATTTGCGTTATCTGCAAGCCGGCAATCTTCGATGGCACCTTTGCTTTTCTGGAAGCAGTGAAGAGCAGCTCGTAGTCTTCGCCTCCGTGTAGGGCAAGCGAAACATCTGCACCTTCGGCCACTGGGAGGCAATCAGCGTCAAGCAGCGCGGACACGCGGCTTTCCTCGCAGATATGGGCCAGGTCAACCGAGAGACCGTCGCTCAGGTCGATCATGGCAGTAGCTCCGTGGTTGCGCAGCCATTGGCCGGCCTCAATTCGCGGTCGCGGATAGAAGTGGCGGTCCGTGCGGACTGGCTTGATCTTCTTACCGGCGAAAAGCTGCTGCAGGACCGCGGCCGAGCCGCCCAGTTTTCCAGTGACGTATATCCGGTCACCGGGACGAGCGCCCGAACGCAACACGGCTTTTCCGGAAGGGACCTGTCCTATGACCGCAATGTCCGCCACGATGTTGTCCGCGGACGAAATGTCACCGCCCGCAAGCGAAACTTTGAAGCGCCTGGCCAAATCGAACATACCGGCAAAAAAGCCATCTACCCATTTTTGCGGCAGTTTAGGGGGAAGTCCCAGAGAGAGAAAACAAGCCGCCGGCTCGCCGCCCATGGCGGCGATGTCGCTGAGTCCCCGCGCCAGACAGCGGTGTCCCACGCAAGCCGCCGGATGCCATGCTCGGCGAAAGTGCACATCTTCGATGCAAAGATCGGTTGTCACCAGGAGCTGATGGCCTGGGTTGACCCGCAGAACGGCACTGTCGTCACCAATGCCGCGGACCACGGCAGCGCTGCGGGGGGCTTGCCGGCGAATGCGTTCGACGAGTTTTCTTTCCGTCACCACCAAAGCAGTCTAACTATAGCGGACATGCCGCCGTCCGAGGGAACGGCAGTCGATTGGCCCAAGGCCCTACAAGTGCCCGAAGGTCAGGAGAGTCCATTGCACCATCAGGAGTGCAAGCCCTGAGAACTTTAGTTACCGGAGGCATTCACTCGGTCATTGACACCGCGTACGGGCCTTGCTACCTTTAGTTCGCTAACGATTCGCTAATTTCAAGCGTCTCTGGCCGGGCCCCTGCTTCTTCCAAGATGAAGCAGAGAAGGCCAACGCGGGATTTTCCGCACACGGCCGGGACCGACAGTCGGTCCCCTGACTCGGGCTTTAAACTGGGTGGCAGTATTGCAGTACTGGCGCGGGCACGAGCGCTGAAAACTCGTAAATTCAGGCGGAGTGTTTAACTTGCGGAAACGTTTTTACATCATGCTGGTGTCCAGGAACTCAGAGGGCGAGCTCTTAAAGGTCCCCATTCCGCTGCACTATGTCTACTTCTTTATTGCTGGCGCGCTGATCGGGATGCTGACCATTACCGGCATGGCCGGCTCCTATAGCCGCATGTTGGTCAAGACCGAACGCTTTAACCAGCTCCGCACGGAAAAAGAGGCCCTGAATTCCCGCTACAAGACCCTGGAACAGATCAACCATCAGGCTGAACTCCAGACGGAATCGCTTAGTTCGCTTGCCGGCGAAGTATCTACCCTTTATGGATTGAAAACAGATCCGATCCTCCACCAGGACGCTCCACCCGTTTCGGCTTCGTTAAAGCAGTTTGAGGCACTCCGTAATACCGCGATGAGCGGCGCGGCGTCCGTAGGTATCGGCATGGACATGGCCGATGCCACCACACTCGATTGGATACGCCTGGCCTCAGCACCCACATTGTGGCCGGTTGAAGGACGCGTCACCAGCAGTTTTGGAGAGCGCAGCGACCCGTTCAACGGCGAGGGAGCGTTCCATCGCGGCATTGACATCGCTACCCCGCTGGGCAGTCGCATCATAGCGCCGGCATCGGGAGTAGTACGCTTTGCCGACCAGATGAACGGATACGGACGGGCGCTGGTCATCGATCATGGCAACGGCATTACCACGCTGTACGGCCACATGTCCGGCTTTTTAGTCACTGAAGGACAGACGGTCAACCGCGGCGAAGCGATCGGCTTCGTCGGGCAAAGTGGGCGTGCGACTGGCCCCCATCTACACTACGAAGTTCGTATCTATGAGACGCCGGTGAATCCACAGCGTTTCCTGCGCTACACGCTGCCGCAGCAGTTCGTTGCTGGAGCTATGTAACCGGTCCTTAGTGTTTTCCTGTGGCGGGCGCCTCGCCCTCGATCTGAACTTCTGAAACTACTTTCCTCAAAAGATTCGCCGGCACCTGTGCCGTGACCACTGTAGTGTTTCCATTCTGTTGTGCCTGCACGCTGTCAAAAGCGGTCTTCATGTCCGGGTCCGCTTGTTTCGGCCCCGCGGACCGGCCGATGGTCCGGCTGAGCGCTACAAATGCATTGATGGAGTCTGCCAGCTCCCTGGCGTCCGCATCGCTTTGCGTGTGAAAGTCCGCCCGGAACAACAGGGCGCCGGCATAGCGCAGGGAAGCGACCGCAACCGCGTCCTGATGAAAGCTGAAGTTCATTCCTCCGGGAAGCTGCAGCCCGTTCCCTTTAGCGGGGATCCTGCAAATCATCCAGGCCACACTGCCCGCAGGTACCTGGTGGTAGTAGCTTTCCAGCAGCGAAGGCGCTCCGGAAGAATCCAGGCGGTCAATGATGCGGTGCATGGGGCTGGCGGAGTCCATGTTGGTAACGGCAATGGTGCCACCGCGAAGCACGCTCACACGGACTGTGTGGCCTTCATGCGGGAATAAGAAAATGGTTTGGCCCAGGTATTGTTCCTTCGCCGCCGCCGTCTTCTGGAAATAGTCATTGACTCGTCCTGAATCAAAATGGGCGATGAAGACTTCGGATGATTCCACGTCCCGGCCATCCGGGGTGTCCTGGCGGGAAATGGCGACTTCCTCCAGGTCGCGTTCAAACTCGATTCCGGTCTGCTGAATAAAGTCTTTGTAGTGCTCCTCAAGCTGGGAAGGTCTGCCGGCTTCAAACAGATGCGCCGGGCGGAAGTTGGCGTAAATCAGCAGATCGCCCTCCGGAAGCAGGCGGGCGGCTTCCGGCGGCCGGGTCACACGCCGCAGCAGAAAAGCCCCAGCGGCGGCGACCGCGACCAGCAATAACGCGGAAATCAGGAGTTTGCGATATTTTCTCATTGGAACGGCCAGTATAAATTAGCCCGGATTTTTAGCCCGACGGCGGCATTTCTTAAGGCCCGCTTTTGATACAATAAATCTTGGAGCGCTTGCGGTCCCGGTACATTTCTGTCACCACCCATAGACTTGGCTATTGCACGTGGATTGCCACTGTGCTAACTTATTTACTTGGTTTTAGTTCCGAATGGCGGACGGGATTAGTGCTGGCGTAGCTCAGTTGGTAGAGCATCTGATTTGTAATCAGAGGGTCAGGGGTTCAAGTCCCTTCGCCAGCTCCAGAGGTTAAACGGGTTTCCTGAAACGCGAAAAGGCTGGCGCGTTTTAGATCAGGCTACAGCACAAGGATTTTTCCACCGGAACGCACTCCACGAACACTTTCCGCAAGGCGGATTACGCCTGTGCGGAAGTATGTTTTGCGCGTCTCCTAAATTACTTGGGCCGGAGTGCCGGCGCAAGCGCCCCCAGCGACGGCCGGCGAGAAAGAGCCCGCTAGCAATATTCGGCGGAGGAGCAGGCTCGGTTATGCAGCGTTTCCATCAGCGCGCGTTTGCGCGCGAGGGGCGCTGATTGCACAGGTGGCCGAGTGGTTAATGGCAGCAGACTGTAAATCTGCCGCTCTCCGGAGCTACGGAGGTTCGAATCCTCCCCTGTGCACCAGGATTTTTGGATTGCGAGAAGAGTGATGGATCGGCAGAAAAAGTTTTACGTCGCACTCGCCGTCTATGCGGTACTGGGGATATTGATTTGGATCACGATCGACGATATCCCGCTCTATGAATCTGGTTTGTTGCGGATCACTCTGCGCCGCTTGACGCTCATTGTGGTCGGGATGTTCGCTCTGCGTACCGTGCTTCACTGGCATGCCCAGCGCATCGGTGCAGCCGAGGGAGAGCAGGAAGAAGAGCAGGTACGAGCGGACACGGAAACGCTCAGTGCGCGGGCCCTGAAAATGGAGAGCAGAGCAGAGGCCGCGGCCGAATTTGTGAGCGAGGTAGAGGACCTGATTCAGAGATAGTTTCAAGGGCTGATGTAGCTCAGTTGGTAGAGCACTCCCTTGGTAAGGGAGAGGTCACCGGTTCAATCCCGGTCATCAGCTCCAGAGATTAGGTTGGCGGGAGTAACTCAGTGGTAGAGTCACAGCCTTCCAAGCTGTTGGTCGCGGGTTCGATTCCCGTCTCCCGCTCCAGAGATTGTAAGGGGTGGGAAAACGGGTGAACGCGGAGCGAGCGCCGGATAGCGCGAGCGTAGCGTGAGGGCGCAGCACCCTGAGCGGAGCGAAGGGGATTGCGGAGCCCTCAAAGGAAAGAGAAACATGACATACCAGCAGGCGCAGATTTCGGTGCAGAAGACGGAAGAGTTTGAACAGTTAAGATCGGCGATTGAGCGCATTTTTAGTTCTGACGCGGTAGAAAAGTTTTACAAGAAGCTGGAAAGCAAAGGCGTCCAGGGTCGCGAATTTGAAAAGATCGCAGAGCTGGCCCTGTTGGAACAAGCCGATCCGGCTTTGGCCCAGTCGGGAAAGACGGTGCAGCAACTATATGGAGCGCTCACCGTTTCCGATCAGGCCCTGATGCGCGAGTTTTATCTGGAACGGATGGAGAAAGTAGATCCGAAGCTTCGGCTGAAGTACCAAAAAGTTTATCGCTATTACTGAGTCTGGCTCGAGTCATGGCCGCCAGGGTTTGAGGAGAAGCAATGGCAAAAGAGAAATTTGATCGCAGCAAGCCGCATGTAAACGTTGGGACCATCGGTCACATTGACCATGGGAAGACCACGTTGACGGCGGCCATCACCAAGGTGTTGAGCAAGCACAACCCGAAGATCAAGTTCCGCTCGTTTGATTCGATTGACAACGCGCCGGAAGAGCGGGAACGCGGCATCACCATCGCCACGGCGCACGTGGAGTATGAGACGGCGAACCGGCACTACGCCCACGTGGATTGTCCCGGTCACGCCGACTACATCAAGAACATGATCACC
>DATMPO010000162.1:0-66686 GCA_035567035.1 Verrucomicrobiia bacterium
ATCAGGATGCGCTCGGCATTCAGACCGTCGAGCAGGTAGCGGAAGCCCTGGCCTTCCTCGCCCACCAGATTTTCCGCGGGAACTTCCAGGTCATCGAAGAAGACCTCGGTTGTAGCGTGGTTCATCATGGTGCGGATCGGACGGATGGTCAGCCCGTGTCCGACGGAGTGTTTCACGTCAACCAGAAGTATGGACAGGCCTTCCGTGCGTTTCTTAGCTTCCTCCAACGGCGTGGTGCGGGCCAGCAGCAGCATCAGGTCAGAGTGCTCGGCGCGCGAGATCCAGATTTTCTGTCCTTTGACGACATACTTGCTTCCTTTGCGGACTGCGAGCGTCTTCAAACGAGTTGTGTCCGACCCCGTAGTGGGTTCACTCACGGCAAAAGCCTGCAGGCGAAGTTCGCCGCGGGCGATCCGGGGAAGATAATGTTTCTTTTGTTCCGCGGAACCATGACGCAGGAGCGTGCCCATGATGTACATCTGGGCATGACAGGCGGCGGCGTTTCCGCCGGCGCGATGAATTTCTTCCAGAACGATGGCTGCTTCAGTAATGCCCAGGCCCGCGCCGCCGAATTCTTCCGGAATCAGGGTTGCCAGGTAACCGGCCTTGGTAAGCGCGTCAACAAATTCGCCGGGATAGGCGCGCCGGGCATCGAGGTCCCTCCAGTATTTATCTGGAAAATCGCGGCAAAGTGCCGCGACGGCGGTCTTCAGCTCGGCATGCAATTCGTTGTTGGCGGTGGTTGCGGTTTTCATGTGTTGGTTTTCATGCATGAACGGCCAAACCCATTTTCCTGGCAATGGCCAGCTTCTTTCTCTCAATATGCAGGCTCGCCGCATCAATCATTTCGTCCTTATAGACGAACACTCCGGCGCTCCCACCCTGGGCTTTGTCATACGCAGCAACGAGTTCCCTGGCCCGGACCAGCTCCTGCTCTGACGGTGTGAACACACGGTTGATGATCTCCACCTGCGTGGGATGGATGGCCCACTTTCCGTCAAAGCCCATTTCCGCGGCGAATTTCGCGTCGTGCTCGCACAGTTCCGTATCGCGGAACTGCAAGGTCACGCTGTCCACGGCGTCAATTCCAGCGGCGCGGGCCGCGGCCAGCACTTTGGCCTTGGGATAGTGGTAGAGCGCAAACTGCTCCCGTATCGGACCCCGGGCGCCGACAGCGCCCGAGTAATCCAGCACGCCAAAAATCAAGCTGGACATGCGGGGCGTGGAGGCGGCTATCTGCTCGGCGTGCAGGACGGCCTGGGGAGTCTCCATTACAACTTCCAGCTTGATGCGTCCGGGTTCCAGCCCGATATTCTGTTCGATCTGGGTGAGGAGGCGGTCGGCAAAAAGCACGTCCGTGGCGTTGTCGATTTTCGGCAAAACAACTGCGTCAATCTTCGGACCGGCGGCTTCGACCACTTCAATCACATCGCGATAGAAGAATTTAGTTTGCACTCCGTTAGGACGAAACGCGCGGATTTTGCCTTTGAAATCCAGGGTCTGCAGGGCCTCGATCAGGGTCTTGCGGGCGGGGACTTTTTGCGAAAGCCCGCAGCCGTCTTCCAGATCAAAAACAACCTCATCGGCGTGGCCGGCAGCGGCCTTGGTCATCATGGGAAGCGAGCTCGCGGGGCAGGCCATCTCGCTACGGCGTACCGTTACCTCGCGCAACTGCGACGTCTCGTGTTCAGTTTCCGTCAACAGGAACTCCCGGCGCCGGAATCGGACTCCAGGGCGCATCGGCATTATAAGGTCGGAACCGCAAAAAAGACGGCAGGATGGGCTAATAGTTCCTATAATGGTTGTATGGCCCGAGGCTGGGAAAGCAAGTCCGTAGAGGCGCAGATGGACGCGGTGAGCGAGCAGCCGCCCGATGGCGCAAAGCCGCAACCAACTGCTGCCGAGAAAAAAGACCAGCGGGAACGCACCGGCCTGCTGCTGACGCGGGCCCGCGTAGCGCAACAGATCGAATCGTCACACAACGAGCGGTATACAAAGTCCCTCCATCTGGCTTTGGAAGACATTGACCGCAAGATTGCGAAGTTCAAAGCCTAAGCGCGGATTCCCGCGTCACATCGCCCGCACAACGATCGGAATGCCGCAGCTTGATTCCAGCAAGTGCCGCGCTCCGGCGATGGTTTCAGCCAGCGGACTCTCCTCATCCAGCCCTTCGGCATAGACCACAACAAACTCGCCGGGCTTCGCTCTTGTGACTTTCAAACGACGGACGGCGCCCTCATGGGAGCGGTCGAGCGCGTCTGCCAGGCGCAGCATGCCCGCCAGGCATTTGGTAGCGCGTTGCAGGTTGGGCGGCAGGCTGAGAAATCTTTTCTGGTCGCGGGGCAGCGACCCACGATGATAGCGGGCGATCAGCGCGGCCATGTCCAGGTCTTCCTGTTTCCATCCAAAAGGCGTTCCGAGCCGGAGGACCATTCGCTGGGTAGCTTTATGGTGGTCCGTGCTGCCGGCGGACCGGCCAACGTCATGCATGATGGCTGCGGCCTTGAGCAGCGCGCGCGAGTTCGCGCCGTTCTTCTCCAGTACGCCGACACGGGCCAACCCGTCATGCAGTTGCAGAGTCAAACGCGCCACCCGCTGGCTGTGCTGGACGTCGGAATCCAGATGAGACGCCCAGACCCGCAACTTTTTGTAAACGGCCTGCTCGGCTTCCTTGCCTTCGGGCAGGCCGGACCTCCACAGGGACCACAGGGAATCCTTGCCCAGCGTTTTCTCGCGATATTTCTCGACCCGGGTCTTGCGCTCTTCTTCAATGCGCTGTTGCCAGCGCTGGCGGTCTTCCGGCGCGGGAAAAGCGCCGATGCGGATGGCCGTCGCCAGCAGTACGTCCAGATCATGGACTTCACCGAGGAGGTCCTGGATCTCTTTCAACCCGCCGCCCCAAAGCTGATATTGCTGTGGCAGGAAGTTTTCCACGACGTAACGAAATTTCTTCAGGCCAATGCGCAAGCGGTGCAGACCAAGCTTGCTGCGGGTCTTAATCGCCGTTTTGTGCAGCTTGTGGGCTTCCGCCCAGCGTTCCAGCGCAAGGCACTGAAACGGTCCGTTTTCCATGCGGAGACGGGCCGCGCGCCGGGGCAGCAACCGCGCCCAGCTTTCCCACTGTTTACGGTCGAACCCTTGCAGGAGTTCCGCGGCATGGACCTTCAGTGTCTGTTCCTGATCGCGGCAATACTCGAGCAGGCGCTGGGTGACCGGATCGTCCGCTGCGCCGAGCCTGGTGATCCACTCCGTCATCACCTGGCAATCGCGCAGGTCACCCAGGCTGCTGAACAGGTCTTTTCCCGCCTTGCGCATCTTCTTCCACGCGGGATCCGGATCAATGGCCTGGAATCCTTCGCTTATGGAGCGGCAGCGGCGCAGCGCGACCCGCAGGTCGTGGACCGGGTCGGGCGCAAAACCGGCTTCGGCTTTGCCGGCTTCCTTCAGGACTTCGCCCATCCAGTAAACTAGCCCGGATTTTTTCTCTTCTGCAGGTGCGGTCTTCACAATGAAATCTGGGACGCAGACCAGCACCAGACGTGCCGGGTCCGCCTTAACTTATGTCTCGGATGATAACAATTGAGGAGGACGCTTTGCAGCAGATTCGTCGGCACCAGGCCTTTAAGGTTCCGTGCTCACGCGCGGATGGACGGACCTGGGCGAGGTCCCTAATTTATAGTCCGGAGCGGCCGGAAGATCGTGCCATCGGGGAGGGTCACGGACAGTAGGCGGCTTCCCTTCGGGACTTTGTGAATCCACCTTTCGTATGTCGCGTACTGCTTATCGGAGTCCAAGTTGTTTTCTGCGTTGTTTGTCGGAGGCGGCAGCGCCTTCCGCAGCCGCTTCGGTGGGCCCTGTGCCATGGGAGACTCCTTTACTTTTGTGCTTTAGATCGGACCTTAGAGCAGGCTTCTAGATCGTAGATCCGCGTTGGCGAGCCAGGCCTTGCACCAGCGGTCGGACTTCGAGAGAGGTCAAGCGGCTGACGGCTCCATCGACGATTCTGACGAGTTCCTGGCTGTATTTTGACGAGCGGCGCTCGGCGAGCCGGCTCTTGGCTTCATGCGCTGCGAACCAGGTGGGATTGCGGTGCAGTTCTTCCGGAATGTTCAAGCGCGAAACCTCCAGCAGATACGCGGCAATCAATATCTCGCGGCTCTCGGCATCGTGGCCCAGGCTGCGCTTGGTATCTACGTAACAATCGAAATGGACCTCTTCAATCCGGCCTTTGACTCCGGCTTCTTCCAGGGCTTCGCGGGCCGCCGCTTCGCTGCCGGAAAGATTCGGATCAATACGGCCTTTGGGGAAAGTCCATTTCCCGCCGCTGGTATTGACCAGAAGAAACTCAATGGAGACGCGCGTGACCCGATAGCATACCGCGGCAACCTGCATAGGCAGCCAGGCTCCCCGCCGACCCGAGTTAGTCATCAAAGTCATATCGCGGTCCACGCGCAAGAAAAGAGTGCAGACCCACTGCACCACTTTTGTTGCACTCTTCAACAATACCGCCGCTGGGAACCAGGCACAAGCTTTTTATTGACTCCTTCATCGATTTTTAAACCAATATTAACCGCCTGATAACAACAGGTGGCGTTAGTTGCGCCTGGAATTCCCTTAGACGAGGCACGCGCAGCTTATAATCCGAGCCTATGTTGCTTAGACGTTTAACTCCCGCCGGATTGTTGCTCGCCGCAACCGCTGTCTGTTTCGCCCAACAACCCGTCGATCTCGATCAGGTTGCTCAGCGAACGATTGCCCAGTACCGCGTCGTCGGCGCGTCCGTGCTGGTCGCGCGCGAGGGAAAGATCATCCTGCACAAGAGTTACGGATTCGCCGACCTGGGACTGGAAGTGCCTTCTAAAGATGAAACCGTATATCACGTTGTCGGGCCCATGCTGCCGTTTACCGGCATCGCGGTGCTGCAACAGGTGGAGCGAGGAAAGCTGTCGCTGGATGACGACATATCGAAATACATTCCAGAATTCCCCATGCAGGGCCATCGCGTGACGATTCGCCAGTTGCTCAATCACACTTCGGGAATCGTTGACTACCATTATCTGGGCGATCCGATTGAAGCCACCAGCCGCCAGCCCAAGGCGTTGGATGAAGTCATGGCCCTCTACGCCGGCAAGGACTGGGTGAATGAGCCGGGCAAGAAATGGGATTGGTCCATCTCCGGTTTCCAGCTTCTGGTTACGATCGTGGAACGCGTCACGGGCCAGAGTTTTCCTGACTACGTCCAGCAAAACATCTTTGTTCCCGCGGGAGTGAAGTCCACGACCTATTGCGACGACTTCACGGTCGTCCGTGGTCTTTCGCACGCGTACCGCAAGTACGGCAAAGGCTACGTTCCGGCGCAGGAAAACGACATGGCGTACAACTCCGACCTGCGCTTCTGCAGCACGGTGGGCGATCTTTACCAGCTATGGCGGGCCATCCAGGAAAAGAAGCTCATCAAGCCCGAGACTTTCAAACAAATGTCCACCGCTGAAGGCGCAGCCGCTCAGATGAGTCTCAGCGATCCCAAGGCGCAATACGGTTTTGCCATGATTCTGAATCATGAGGACGACCATCGCCGCATCGGCCAGCACGGGTCTTTACTTGGCTATAGCGGCAGCTTGTACGATTTTCCAGAAGATCAACTGACGGTCATCGTCCTGACCAACACGGAAGACCAGAACGCCTACGCCATCACGCGGGCCCTGGCGCGGGCCGCGCTGGGACTACCCGAACTCCCCGCGCCAACGCCAACGTCTGATCCGGCGATCTCCGACCTTCCCGTGTCGGCGGCAGAACGCAGCCAACTCGCGGGAACGTTTGTGCTCAAGCTGGACCGCTTGAGTTCCGGCCTGCACGACTCGTTCGCGCAATATCGCCGGACATACCGGGTATTCGACGAGAACGGCAGGCTGATGATCCAGCCCCTGGGCGATCCTCCAGAACGTCTGCTGAAGCAAGACGACGGCAGCTTTGCCGTGCGCTCCGCGCCGCGGGACCACATCACGTTTACAGTACAAAACGACCGCGTTGCCGGCATGAAGATGGACCCCTCAGGTTTTGGCGTCCCCCTGTCCGGAGAGCGCGTCGGCAATGGCGATCCGCAGACATTTCACCAGCAGCTACGGTAATCTGAACACACACCAATGACCAAAGAACCTGGCTCCAAAGTTCCGTTTGTCGCTATCGATCATTTCCAGCTCGCCATGCCAGCCGGCGCGGAAAGCAAGGCCCGTGAGTTTTTCTGCAATCTGCCGGGGATGACGGAGATAGCAAAGCCTCCGGCACTGGCGAAGCGCGGTGGCTGCTGGTTTTCAAGTGGCAAAATCCAGATCCATCTGGGTGTACAGAAAGACTTTCGTCCTGCGACCAAGGCCCATCCCGCGCTGGTATGTCGTGATTATCACCAGCTTCTGACGGCGTTACGGACTGCCGGCGTTGCCGTGCTTGAGGATTCGGAAATACCAGGAGTTTCTCGTTGCTATATCTCTGATCCGTTTGGTAATCGGATCGAGCTAATCGCGCGGTAGGTATTTAGGTCTGGAACTGTTGTCTGACCGAGGCAATCGAGTCTATTATTTTCCGCATGATCAATATGAAATCGGTAGTATTCGTTTTCCTGTGCGCGCTGGCCTGCTCCGCCCAGACCGGTTCTCTGGCGAACCAGGTTGAATCTGTTTTTCCTGACGTTCAGGCTTTCTATCTCGACCTGCACCAGCATCCTGAGCTCTCTTCCCATGAGACGCGGACGGCCGCCGAACTCGCCACTCGTCTGCGCGCGCTCGGGTATGAAGTCACCGAGCACGTCGGAGGCACGGGCATTGTGGCCATCATGAAGAACGGACCCGGGCCCACGATCATGCTGCGCACGGAGCTTGACGCCCTGCCGGTCGAGGAAAAGACTGGCCTGGCTTACGCCAGCAAGGTGCGCGCGAAAGACGATGCCGGCCGCGACGTAGCGGTCATGCACGCCTGTGGACACGACGTGCACATGGCGTCCTTGTTCGGAACGGCGGCCATCATGGCCCACACCAAAGACACATGGCATGGCACGCTGATGCTCGTCGGGCAGCCGGCGGAAGAGACGATCACCGGGGCCAAGAAGATGGTGGAAGACGGCCTGTTTACCCGCTTCCCTAAACCGGACATAGGAGTCGCTCTGCACGATACCAACCTTCTGCCCACGGGCATGGTCGGTGTTACGCCGGAGTACTCCAAGTCCAACGCCGACTCGCTGAGAATCACGATCTACGGCAAAGGCGGTCACGGCGCCACGCCGGAAAAAACCGTGGACCCGATCTTGATTGCGGCCCGGACCGTGGTCGCGCTTCAGTCCATTGTTTCGCGTGAGATCAAGCCGGGAGACGCGGCCGTGGTCACGGTTGGCTTCTTTCAGGCCGGAACGAAAAACAACATTATTCCCGACGAAGCGCAGCTGGGTCTGACCGTGCGCTCGTTCAAGCCGGAAGTCCGGCGCCATCTGCTGGCCGCGATCGAGCGCATTACCAAAGCTGAAGCCGAAGCGGGCGGCGCGGACAAAATGCCGCTGATCGAAAAGTATGAATCCACTTCCGCGGTCTACAACGATCCGGTCTTGGGCCAGCATCTGGCAGGCGTGCTGGAGTCCGCTCTGGGCAAAGGCAGCGTGGAAACGGAACCGCCCATCATGACCTCGGAAGATTATTCGGTCTATGTCGAGCAGGGGATTCCGTCGTTCTACTTCACGCTGGGCGTGGCTAACACAAAGAAGTTTGCGGAAGCCAAAGCCGCGGGAAAAGACCTGCCCAGCAACCACTCGCCGTTGTTTGCGCCGGACGCGGGACCGGGACTGCATACCGGCATCGCCGCTGAAGTGGCCATCCTGCGCGACCTGCTCCGGGGCAGCTCGGCGGACGTGAAGAAGTTCACGCAGCAAGTAGCGGCAAAGTAAGTTTGGAATTCCCTGCCGTGAGTTTGTCGGCTGTTGAACAATTCGCAGACCGCTCCGCCGAACCCCATGTGCGCGGGTTCCTGCACGTTCCCGAGCGGACGAACGGCGATGCCCTGGTGCTCACGCATGGCGCGGGCGCAGACTGCAGGTCCAGGCTGCTGGTAGCGTTGGCTGAGGCGTTCGCCGACAGCGGCTTCTCTGTTCTGCGCTGCGACCTGCCGTTTCGCCAGGCGCGGCCCCATGGACCGCCCTTTCCCGCCACAGCGGCGCGCGATCGTGAAGGACTGGAGCGGGCCGCCAGCGTGTTGCGGAAGCGAGTATCCGGCCGGGTTTTTCTCGGCGGCCACTCCTACGGCGGACGCCAGGCCACCATGCTCGCTTCAGAAAAACAGCAAGTGGCAGACGGCTTGCTGCTGCTCTCCTATCCGTTGCATCCCCCGCGCAAGCCCGCGGAGTTGCGCACGGCCCACTTTCCCAGAGTAAAAGCGCCATCTTTATTTATTCATGGAAGCCGGGACCCATTCGGTTCGATAGAAGAAATGGGAACGGCGCTGGGTTTGATTACCACGCGGACCTTGCTGTTTGAAGTGGAACGCGCCGGACATGAATTGCTGCCCAAGAGCGGGTCAAGCGATCTGCCCGCGCGAATCGTGGAAACTTTTCAGAATTTTTTCAGCTCTTAAGCTGTTTCGTAAAAGTCACTAATGGCCCCGACCACAGCTTCGTGCTGCTCCGCCGTGAGTTCCGGATAGATGGGCAGCGCGAGCACTTCCGCGCAGGCGCGTTCCGTTTCCGGGAAGTCGCCGGCCTTGTGTCCCAAATAGGAGAATGCCGGCTGCAGGTGCAATGGATACGGATAGTAAATCTCCGTCATGATCCCGGCCCGTTGCAGATGCTGCCGCAACGCTTCGCGGCGCGGGACGCGGATGGTGTACTGGTTATAGACATGGCGGTCGCCGTCCGGCGCTTCCGGCAGCACAACATAATCCCGGCAGCTACTTTTGGCAAACAGCGCGTTATAACGGGCGGCGTTCCTGATGCGTGCTTCGGTCCACTGCTCAAGATGCCGCAGCTTTACCCGAAGGACCGCGGCCTGCAAGGCATCCAGCCGGCTGTTCATTCCCAGTAATTCATATTCGTACCGCCGTGGGCTTCCGTGTTCGTGCAGAAGCTTTAAACGGCGGGTCACCTCGGGATCATTGGTGGTGATCAAGCCGCCATCGCCGGCGCCGCCCAGGTTCTTGGTGGGATAAAAACTGAAACAGCCCATCGGCCCCAGGGCGCCGGCGTTGCGTCCGCGATACTTTGCGCCGATAGTCTGTGCGGCGTCTTCAATCACGGCCAGGCCGTGGCGGTTGGCGATCTCAAGAATGGGGTCCATGTCCGCAATCCGGCCGAACAAATCCACCGGCAGGATGGCGCGCGTGCGGGGACCAACGGCGCGCTCGATTTGTTCGGGATCAAGATTGAAGCTGCCCGGCTCGATGTCCACGAACACCGGGCGCGCGCCGAGACGGGCGACAGACCCGGCTGTCGCCACGAAAGTAAATGGCGGTGTTATGACTTCATCTCCGGGGCCAATCTCCAGGGCCATCAAAGCCAGCAGCAGTGCGTCAGAACCGGAGGCGCAGCCGATAGCGAATTGTGTGCCCACGTAAGCGGCGATTTCTTCCTCCAGCTTCGCAACTTCCGGACCGTAGATGAAGTGCTGGCTTTCAAATACGCGGGCCACGGCCGCCAGGACTTCTTCCCGGATCTGCGCGTATTGGCCCTTCAGGTCGAAAAAAGGAAACTGCGGCCGGCGCGACGCATCAGACGCCGCCGCAGGTTTTTCCGCGATCTTTGCATTCATGGCTTCTATTATTATGCCTGATGGTCTCGGGCACAAAAACCATTTATGCTCTTATCCATCTCAGCTATCCATCTTATCGATAGCTGCCGAATGCCCAGAGAGGAACTTGATGGACCCGAACCAGCCGGTGCTTGATCCTACGACGCGGGCTTTCCTCAAATCCATTGAGGTGGCGGGCATTCCGGAACTCCACACACTGTCGGTTGCGGAGGCGCGCGCGCAGTTTGCCAGAGGCCAGGCCCTGGTTCCGGTGCCGAAGCTGCCGGCTGATATCGAGCGGCGAACGCTGCCTTTGGGACCCAAAGGCAACGTACACATCACAGTTGTGCGGCCGAAAGGCAGCAAGTCCCCGCTGCCGGGTGTGATGTTCTTTCACGGCGGCGGCTGGGTGGTCGGAAACTTTGAGACGCATGAACGCCCGGTGCGGGAAATTGCCAATGGCGCCGGTGCCGCCGTGGTCTTTGTGGAATACAGTCTTGCGCCTGAAGCTCACTACCCGGTCGCCAATGAGGAAGCGTACGCCGCCACGCAATGGGTCGCAGATCACGGCCGGGAAATCGGCGTGGATTCCGGCCGGCTGGCCGTGGTTGGAGACAGTGCCGGGGCCAATATGGCAGCGGTGGTTTGTCTCCTGGCAAAACAAAGAAGCGGACCCGACATTGCCGCGCAGGTCCTGTTCTACCCGCCAACCGGCGGCAGTCCGGACCTGCCTTCACGGAAGTTGTTTGGTGAAGGCTATTACTTCACCAAACCCACCGGACAATGGATGTGGGACAACTACATTGGCGACCATCCATCCAAGGGCTATGATCCCTTTTGCCTGCCGTTGCTGGCTTCGTTGGAGCAACTTCGCGGGCTGCCACCGGCGCTGGTCGTCACCGCGGAGTGTGACGTGCTCCGCGACGAAGGCGAGGCGTACGCTCGCAAGCTCACGCAAGCCGGAGTACCCGTGACGGGGACGCGTTATCTGGGTACCATCCACGGCTTTACCCTCACCAATGCGCTGGCGGGTTCGCCGCCGACCCGCGCCGCCATCGCCCAGGCGTGCGCCATGTTGCGGGAGACATTTGCCGCAAAAAGAAAGGAAGCCGAGGTCTCAGCATGAAAGCAGCCGTAATTCACGAATTCAAACAGCCGCTGGCCGTACAGAACGTAGATGTTCCGGTACCGCATGCGGACGAAGTCCTGATCCAGGTGGAAGCCTGCGGCGTATGCCATTCCGACCTGTCCATTGCGGACGGCGACTGGCCGCAATTGAAGAGAATCATCAAGGTCCCGCTCATTCCAGGGCATGAAGCCGTTGGGCGCGTGGTGAAAGTCGGAAGCGGCGTCACTGAACTGGCGGTTGGCGACCGCGCGGGCGTTGCGTGGCTGCACTTCAGCTGCGGTGTCTGCGAATTCTGCCAGGAGGGCCTGGAGAACCTTTGCCTGAAACAAACCATCACCGGCGCCAGCGTGGACGGCGGATACGCCGAGTTCATCAAAGCCAAGGCCTCGCACGCGCTCAAAGTGCCGGACGCGCTCAGCTCGGAGGAAGCCGCGCCGCTGTTCTGCGCCGGAGTCACGTCGTATCGGGCGGTAAAGCTTACGGGAATTCAGCCCGGCCAGAAGCTGGCGGTATTCGGCATTGGCGGGCTGGGACATCTTGCGGTCCAGATCGCCAAGACTTTCGGCGCGCAGGTGATCGCCGTGGATATCGCCGAAGACAAACTCAAACTGGCGCGCGAACTCGGCGCCGACCAGACGGTGAATGCGTCATCCGAAGATGTTGCGAAGACTTTCCGCAATATGGGCGGCGTCCACGCCGCGGTGGTGACCTCGTCCGCCAAGGCAGCCTATGCTCAGGCCTTCTACGCGGTCCGGGGCGCGGGAACGCTGATGGTGGTCGGGCTTCCCGCGGAAGACCTGGCCTTCCCCGCGATCATGATGCGGGAAATCAAGATCAGGTCGGTAGCTACCGGAACGCGCGACGACATGCGAGCGGTACTCGACCTGGCTGCGACGGGCAAGATTCGCTGCCTGGTGGAGACATGCTCGCTCACCAGCATCAATGAGGTCTTCGACAAGATGCGCCGAGGGCAAATTACCGGCCGAATCGTCATCAAGATGTAATGAATCAAATGGAGTGATAGAGGAGCGAGCAGCTATGGCCACGGCGGTGTTAGGCGGCGGATGTTTCTGGTGTCTGGAAGCGGTGTATGACCGGCTGGCTGGCGTTACGCAAGTTGAATCCGGCTACATGGGCGGCCGCGTCGACAACCCCACTTATCAGCAGGTCTGCGGTGGTAACAGCGGACACGTCGAGGTAGTGCGCGTGACTTTCGATCCGAAACAAATCAGTTTTGCCGATTTGCTCGAAGTCTTTTTTGCCATCCACGATCCCACCACGCTCAATCGCCAGGGAAATGACGTGGGCGATCAATACCGTTCTGTGATCTTTTACGAATCGGAAGAGCAGAAGCAGCAAGCCGAAAAGACGATTGCCGATCTGACCGCGAAACGCGTCTGGCCCAATCCTATTGTCACCGCAGTCGAGCCTGCGCAGAAGTTCTACGTTGCCGAGGACTACCACCAGACCTACTACGCCAATAACGCATATCAGCCCTACTGCCAGCTCGTGGTCGGGCCCAAGGTCAAGAAGTTTGAGAAGAATTTCGCTGCCCGGATGAAACAGCCGGTGTGATGAGCTGTCTGAGCACACGCTGCTTCTAAGGTAACCCGGAAGACGCATCTCGATTCCAACCCGCCTGAAACGCTACAATGGGAGATACTCGAGAGGTCCTGGCTACCGGATCGCGCGAGAGGAAAGCGGCTTTGCCGTGTCCCAGAGCGGATAGCGAAAATTTTAACGTTATTTTCACACTCGCTTGCTAGCATCTGCAGGTTGGCACCCAGATTTTTGGCGCCCAGTTTATGACCAAATCCGTTGACGATCCCTCTTTATTTATCAATCGTGAAACCTCATGGCTGGCCTTCAACCGGCGGGTTCTGGAAGAGGCCAACGATGAGACGAACCCTCTCCTGGAACGGGTCAAGTTTCTGGCCATCAGCGCCAGCAATCTGGACGAGTTTGTCGAAGTACGCGTCGCCGGTCTGTTGCAGAGGATAGAAGACGGCTTCATAGACTCCGGTCCGGACGCTCTGTCCGCCCAGCAGGAACGCGACTTGATCGCCAGCGAGACCCACGAGTTCGTCCAGGAACAATATGAGTGCTGGAACAAGAAGCTTTTACCGGCGCTGGAGCGCGAGAACATACGCGTGCTCGACCTCAAAGACCTGACGCCGGAACAGGAAGCGTTCATTGACACCTATTGCGAAAAAGAAGTTGATCCTCTTCTGACGCCGGTCACGGTGGATCCCGCGCATCCATTTCCGCGGGTCCTGAATAAGGCGTTGTGTATTGGCCTGTTGCTCCGGCGAAAGCGGCGCGCTACCGGCACGTACATGGGCGTCATCACGGTCCCGCGGGTCCTGCCGCGGCTGGTGCGGCTGCCTTCCAGTTCCGGCGCGCATTACATCTTCCTGGCTGACCTGCTTACGTATCACGCCGCCACCATGTATCGCGGATATGACATTGTCTCCGTGGCGTCTTTCCGCGTCACCCGTAACAGCAACCTGTATCTGGAAGAGGAAGAAGCGCGCAACCTGATGGAAACGGTCAGGACGGAGCTGCACCGCCGGCGCAAAGGTGATGCCGTGCGTCTGGAAATTGACGCCGACGCCCACTCCGAAATCGCCGAACGCCTGCAACAGACGTTTGAACTCGAAGACTGGCAGGTGTTTCACACCGAAGGCCCGGTGAATCTCTCGCGCCTGTTTAATTTCTACGAGTTGACCGAGCGGCCGGACCTGAAGTACAAGAATTTTTCCGGGCGCGAATTGCGGCTTCCGGCGAGCAGCGGCAACATTTTTGACGAGCTGCGTAAGCGCGACATTCTGCTGCATCATCCCTTCGATTCCTTCGACGCCGTAGTGGACTTCATTGAAAGCGCGGCCAAGGACCCCGATGTGGTCTCCCTCAAGCAGACCATTTACCGGACCAACCAGAATTCTCCGATTGTGCAGGCCCTGATCTCGGCGGCCGCGGAGAAGGAAGTCATTGCCGTGCTGGAGCTGAAAGCCAGATTCGACGAAGCGTCCAACATTCAGTGGGCGCGCAGCATGGAAGACGCGGGCGTGCAGGTGTATCACGGGCTGGTCGGACTGAAGACGCACTGCAAGCTGGCGCTCCTGGTGCGTCATGATACGGACGGCGTTACCCGCCGCTACGCGCACATCGGCACCGGGAACTACAATCCCACGACATCGCGCTACTACACCGACGTCAGCCTGCTGACAGCGGCGCCGCTGATCACGGCCGCGGTCCATTCCGTGTTTCATTACCTTACCGCTTACGCCGAGGCGCCCACGTATGCTCCGCTGTACATTTCACCCATCGACGTTGCCAGCACCACGCTGGCCCTGATTCTGCGCGAGACCGAGCACGCACAGGCGGGACGCCCGGCGCGGATCGTTGCCAAGATGAACGCCCTGCTGGACAAGAACATCATCCAGGCGTTGTATCGTGCCTCACAGGCCGGCGTGAAGATTGACCTGATTGTGCGCGGCATGTGCTCACTGCGTCCCGGCCTGCCGGGGATCAGCGAGAACATCGTAGTCCGCAGCATCGTGGGCAGGTTCCTGGAGCACAGCCGGATTTATTATTTTGAAAACGGCGGAGCCGGTGAAGACCAGGTGTATATCGCCAGCGCGGACTGGATGCCGCGCAACCTTTACGAGCGCGTCGAAGTGCTTTGCCCGCTGTTCGATCCCGCGCTGAAACAACGCGTCAAGGACGAAATTCTGGCCGCTTATCTTGCCGACAACACCAAGTCCCGTTTCATGGACTCGAACGGACGGTATTCGCGCCTCCCCCGGCGCAAGGAGCAGAAGCCCTTTGCCGCACAGGACTTCCTGATCGCGCTGGCGGAGGGAACGGTATCCGCTGAAATTCCCGAACCTGTTATGCTGCCAGCCAGGGGCGTCCGGGCAAAGACGACCAAGTCCAAGCCGGAGCCAGCCCTGGTTAAGAGCCTGGGTTAATAGACTGGGTTAATAGAATATGATCCTCTATTTCGTCCGCCATGCAGCTGCCGGGAAAAAACTGCTCAACCCCAGGAAAGACGAGCGCCGTCCCCTGGACGAAGAAGGCATCCTGCAGGCGCGCTATGTGGGACGCATGCTTGCCAACCTGGACGTGCAGGTGGAACAGATCGTCACGAGCCCGTTGAAGCGAGCGATGCAGACTGCTTCCCTTCTGGCCAACGAGCTGGCTTTTGAAAGCGCCGTACAGAAAGATGACGCCTTGCGACCGGATGGTGAGTTTGGGCAATTTCAAGCCATGCTCTCCCGCTTTAAGAAGTACGAGGCCATCATTGTCGTAGGGCACAATCCCAATTTCACCGAGTTTTTAAGCAAGACGATTGCCGGCCCGGCCGGGTCGGCGCATGTTGAGTTCAAGAAGGGCGCGGTGGCCAAAGTGGACTTGAATGGCCGGACGGGCACGCTGCAGTGGCTGGTCACGCCCCGGATCGCGCGTTCGCTTCAGACAAGTTTGAAGATGAGCTCGCGGCCAAAAACTTCCCGGAAGTAAGGTATCTCTTTTTCCGCTGCCCACATTTCCAGGTCGGCGCCGGCGCGGCCGGTCTTGGCACTGACGATCACCTGACCGTCCCGGGCGGTCGCCCGGAGGGAATGGACGGCGCCGCTTCGTCCCTGGTTCAAGGCCCGTGCAATACGCAGAATGGCGGTGGCTTTGATCACGTCCGAACGGGCCTGGGCAGGCAGCACTTTGATCAGGCGGTCGCGCATTTGCGGCTTGGAGTTGCCTTGAAAGCGCGCCACGGTGGCGATGATGGCCCGTTGTAACGGCGTGAATCCGAAAAGCTCGGAATGGGAAACGATGTAGTGGGTGTGCCGGTGACGGCCCGCCGGGTTCACGTAATTGCCGACCTCATGCAGCATTGCCGCGGCGGAGATCCATTCGCGGAAACCCTTGTCCAGACGGTGCATGGACCTGGTATTGTCAAACAACTGCAAGGCCAGTGTGCGCACGTGGTCGGCGTGGTCCATGTCCAAGCGATAGCGGCGACCGGTGGTGAGCAATACGTCCCATCGGTCCGACTCCAACTGTTGATGGGAGCGGGTGCGGCGGTCATACTGGGCGGCCATCTGTGCCAGGATTCCGTCGCGCAGCCCAAGAGGCGAGTAGCGGAAGCTCTTGGCGCCGCAGCGCGCCATGATGTGCGCGAACACCGCGGTTCCGGCAACCACAATTTCCGCGCGCTTGGCGTTGATGCCCTTGATGGTCGCGCGCTGCCGGTACGTGAGCTTGGCGAGCCGCTGCGCAAGTTTGGTCGCGGCCCGGAGCGACACTTCTTTTTGCGAAAGCTTCAGGAACCGCGCGGCGGCGGACAGAGCGGCCGCCGTTCCGGAAGTGGCCACCACAACCCGGACGTTGGCGTGGACCAGTTGCCGCGGCATGCGCGCCGCTTCTTCGGCAATAAATTTGTGCAGCCGCTTCAGTTCGTCTTTGCTGGGCGGGTCGTGCTGGATGAACTCCGCTGTGAGGCGCACGGCCCCGAGCGGCAGCGTCATGATCTCCTTGATGTGTCCTTTTTCGGAGAGCGTGAGCTCGCAGCTCCCGCCGCCCAGGTCCATCAGCAGAAGCCGCGCCGGCCGGCCACGCAGGTTGGCGACAACGCCCAGGTGAATCAGGCGGCCTTCTTCCATCCCGGAAATGATCTCGGTCTTCCACCCGGTCGCCGACTTGACCCACTCGGCGAAAATGCGGCCATTGTTGCTGTCCCGCAGGGCG
This sequence comes from Verrucomicrobiia bacterium, assembly GCA_035567035.1. Classification (GTDB taxonomy): domain Bacteria; phylum Acidobacteriota; class Terriglobia; order Terriglobales; family Acidobacteriaceae; genus Angelobacter. The sequence goes on from DATMPO010000162.1 coordinate 16,636, forward strand.
CTCGTGGCCACCACGCGCGTGCGGTCCACTGCGTAGCTCTGCGCCGTACGATGAAAACGCCGCAGCACCTTCAGGGTGTGCGCCATGGCCTGAGGATCAAGATTGCCGTCGCGGAAAACGCCTTCGCCCAGGCGCGTGACTTCGCGGTCCTGGTGCAGTGGGACCAGGCGTCCGCGGCGCAGTTCCGCAATACTTAAGCGGACGGAATTGGAACCGATGTCAACCGCGGCAAGGACCGGCATGTTTTATGACACACGCTGGAGCGGCGGGTGCGCCGAGCGTGCAGAACGGGGCGGTTTCCTGGTAAGCGCCGGCGCGCGCTCGGAAAGCAGGCGCGCAGCGGCAGAAGCGGCGGCAAAATATCTGGCGGCAAACAAAGCTCGGATTTCCATGAGCAGAGCGCAGTTCACGCGGTCTCCAAAGTGCTTTTCCGCGGTCTTCGCCAGCATTCCCCAGTCATGCCATTCGCCGATGGCGTCCTGAACCGACTCCATTTCCTCGAGAAAGCGCTTTTGGCCGGCGGAGTTCACATCAACCTCGGCGAGATAACGGATACGCTTCAGCTTGATGCGGACTTCATGCAGCCTTTTCGGTTTGAGGTCCTGTAAAGAGTGGGGCTGCATCTTCAGCTTTGCCAGCAGGCCTTTGGCTTGCGATAGCGGACTGGCGTCAGCCCTCTCATTGGCCGTCATTCTGCGCGCCATCCGGCTGATGTGCACGGTCATGCGCGATGCATGAAGGCGCTTCATCGCCGAGGCCAGTTTCCGCTCCTGGACTGACCGCTTTCGTTTCAGTACTTCCATCAGTTCCCGGCGGTCCGACGCGGCGGACCCGTTGCCAATGGTCGCCAGCAAACCGGCTTCAACGTCCAGGTCCCGGACTCGTCCTGCCAGCTTGCGCAGGCTGGCCAACGCATCCAGTGTCTTGCGCTGTTTTTTCCCGACTTCGGGACGAGAGTACGCTACCAGGCTTTCGATTCTGCGGGTCGTTGTCCGGAAACGATGCACGCTCTTCGGCGAAATCTCATGCTTCAGCCTGGAAACTGATTTGGAGAAATCCTCCGCGAGCCCCTGGATACGTTTTTGCAATAAGGACATAGGAGAGGGTATTACCATATACAACCATCGCGGGACTGACAAGACCCCTTGGGCAAATCCGGTCCGTCATTTACAGTAACTGGTTGCCTGGACCATGACGGCCAACTCTACTCTCGACGTGCTGGCCATCGCCGCGCACCGCGACGACGTGGAGCAGACCTGCGGAGGCACACTTCTGAAAATGGCCGAACGGGGCCAGCGTACCGGAATTCTGGACCTGACCCAGGGTGAAATGGGAACGCGCGGCACCGCGGAAGACCGCGCCCGTGAAGCCTCGGAAGCGGCAAAAATCCTTAAAGTCAGCTTTCGCCAGGCGCTGGACATTCCCGACGGTCGCGTGGAAAACACCTGGGAAAACCGGTTGAAGATCGCGCAGATAATACGTGAGCAGCGACCCAAGGTCGTCATTCTGCCGTACTGGCAGGGCCGCCATCCTGATCACTACACCACATCCACTTTGGGGTACGAAGCCGCCTTTCTAGCCGGGTTGACCAAACTGGGCCGAACGCCGGCTCACGGCAGTCCCGCAGACCATCCCGTTTCCACTCTGCCGCCGCATCGCCCTTTTAAGATCGTTTACGCCACGCTGTACTTCGATATTCGTCCCACATTTGTCGTGGACATAACCGAACAATTTGAAACTCGTTTGCAATCTCTGATGGCATATAAATCCCAGTACACGGACCAGGCCTCCGGCAGCAACCTGTTCCCTGCCCACGCCGAAATCCGCCAGCGCATTGAAACCATGGCGGCGTTCTACGGCATGCTTGCGGGTGTGAAATACGCAGAGCCGTTTATCCAAAGAGAAGTGGGATTGGTGGAGGATCTCACGCTGATTCCGGTGAAGTCGGTGTGAGGGTTGCTTCTGAAACCTCGAGCGCAGCGAGAGGCCCCTATCACCACTATGCACTGCGGGCTTGCCACGCTGTTCGTTGTCCTACTAATTTCTGGCGGCCGTAGGGACCCCTCGCTCCGCTCTGGGGTTCAGAAGCAACCATCCAGAATCACAAATACGTCTCGCCGGGTTGCAGCGTGACCAGTTCAATTCCCATGTCTTTGATCCTGCGTTCCAGTTCCTGCGGTGTCCCGGTGAGTAAGGGAAAAGTCCCGAAGTGCATGGGGATCACGGTCTTGGGCTTGAGCAGGCGGCAGGCGTAGGCGGCTTCGCGCGGCCCCATGCCATAGACGTCGCCAATCGGCAGCATGGCGAGATGCGGCTGGTACAAGTCGTGGATGATCTGCATATCGCCGAAGACATTGGTGTCGCCGGCGTGGTATATCCGCATTCCATTTTCAAACTGAATCACGTAGCCGCAGGCTTCTCCACCGTAGATGACCTGGCCGTCGTCTTCTATGCCGCAGGAGTGGTCGGCGTGGACCATGGTGACCCACACGTCGCCGACCATCTGGGAACCGCCTTTGTTCATGGGAAAAGTCAGCTGGACGCCCTTCTTTTGCATCCACAGGCACAACTCGTAAACGCCCACGACGTGTGGATTGTGCTTCATGGCCAGTTCGACTGCGTCTCCGATGTGGTCTCCGTGGCCGTGCGTGCACAGCATCAGATCAATCTTGTCAAAGGACTTCTGGCCGGCGGGTGTGGCCGGGTTGTTCATGACCCAGGGATCAATCAACAGCTTTTTCCCGCCCGGCGTCTCAATTAAAAAAGTCGCATGGCCCAGCCACGTCAACTTGACTCCGTTGAGATTCATTCCTGATTTCCTCGGCGATTAAGATTCCCCCGGCCCCGAACAGCGGCACCGGCGGATTCATTCCCGGGTACAAAACGCAGATTCTAGCAGCTACCGTATGGCATTTGTATTCACGCAGGGCTGGAGGCATCTTGTGAGACAATCTCCGGCATGCAGATTCTTCTTACCCGCGAGCAGATTGCCGGGGCCGTGGCCCGCATCGGGCAGCAGATCACGCGAGACTATGCAGGGCAATCCGTGGTGCTGATAGGGGTCCTGAAAGGCGCCTGTCTCTTTCTGAGCGATCTCGCCCGGCAAATCTCGCTGGACGCGACGTTTGATTTCATCGCGGTCCGCAGTTATGGCGACAAGAAAGAGAGCGCGGGAGAAGTACAACTCATCAAGGACGTAACCACGCCGTTGCAGGACAAGAACATTATTCTGGTGGAAGACATCCTGGATACCGGCTACACCCTCACCTTTCTCAAGAAAGTCCTGCAGGCCCGCCAGCCGCGTTCGCTCAAGATCGCCGCCTTGCTCGATAAATCGTCGCGGCGCGTGGTGCCGGTGGGCGCCGACTACGTCGGCTTCATCATTCCCGACAAGTTCGTGGTGGGCTATGGCCTGGATTTTGCGGAACGATACCGCAACCTGCCGGACGTTTGCGTGATTGACGATGACGAGCCACCCCAGGTGAACCCCGCCGCGAAGTAATGGTACAATCCCGTCTGGATGTCACAGGTTCTCTCTGTTCCTCAAGTTCAGGTGGGTGGGTGGCAGGCGCTGGCCGCGTGTATTGACCACACCCTACTCAAGCCCGAAGCCTCCCGGGACCACATTGTCCGTTTGTGCGAAGAAGCCGCCAGTTTCGGTTTTGCCGCGGTGTGCGTGAACCCGTGGTGGATCAGTCTGGCCTCCGCCATACTGCGCGGCACTCCGGTCAAGGTGGCCACCACCATCGGCTTCCCTCTGGGCGCGAACCACACTACGGTCAAGCGTTTTGAAGCCGCGGAAGCCGTCCACGTTGGCGCACAGGAACTGGACATGGTCATGAACATCGGTGCGTTGAAGTCCGGTGACCGGCAAGCTGTCCAGAATGATATCGCCGCGGTCGCGGAAGTAACGCATGCCGCGGGCGCCATCCTCAAAGTGATCCTTGAAACTCCGCTTTTGACTCTGGAAGAGAAGATCCTGGGCTGTGAACTCAGTCTCGCGGCCAGGGCCGATTTTGTGAAGACCGCCACCGGCTTTATGGGCGCCGCCACCGTGGATGATGTCTCCCTGATGCGGGGCGTCGTGGGCGTGCGGGCAAAAGTAAAGGCTTCCGGTGGCATTCGCACCGCGGCGGCGGCCAGCGCCATGAGAGAGGCCGGCGCGGACCGCATTGGTGCCAGTAGCAGCGTCGCGATTGTCCGCGAACTGGGAGCGCCTGAATTCCCCGGCCGCTGACTCGCCTTTCCGCTCACCTCGGTTGTCAGTATTCTGCTCTTCATTTTTGCTCTTCATTGCGCCTGTTATCATTAATTCTTGCCTCATACTGATACATCTTCGACGCGTCCACGCGTGGACGTTGAGTCTCTCCTGATTGAAGTCGCGGACGTTCTCAACACCACGCTGGACCTGGACACGCTTCTCCAGCGTGTGGCTGAGCTGGTCAAACGGGTCATTGATTACGAGATTTTCTCCATCCTTCTGCTGAACGAACGCACGCAGGAACTGCGGTTTCGTTTTCAGATCGGCTACGCGCCGGAAGTGGCGGAGCGTGTCCGGGTAAAAGTCGGGGAAGGAGTCACCGGCCGCGCCGCCAAGGAGCGCCGGACCATCCTGGTGAATGATGTCACCAAGGAAACGCATTATATTGAAGCCGCGTCCCATGCGCGTTCCGAGCTGGCCATCCCTCTGATTAACAAGAACCGGGTAATCGGCGTGATTAACATTGAAGCGCCGGAGCGCAACTACTTCAAAGAAGAGCACGCGCGGCTGCTGACGCTGGTCGCCTCCCGGATTGCCGTGAGTCTGGAAAATGCGCGGCTCTATACCCGAATTGTGCGTCAGGCCAACACGCTGGCCTTGTTGAATGAAATCAGCCGCGAGTTCACTTCCATCCTGAATCTCGACCAGTTGCTGAAGCGTATCGGCGACTTGCTCCTGAAGGTGATTGACTACCAGATGTTTTCCATCCTGCTGCTGGATGAGACCAAACAAAAACTGGTACACCGGTTTTCCCTGCGCTTCAAAGAAAGCATCGCAATCAAGCATGACATTCCTCTGGGCAACGGCCTGGTGGGTGCAGCGGCGCAGCTTCGGGAACCTATATTGGTCCCTGACGTGAGCAAAGACCCTCGGTACATAAAACTCAATCCGGAGACGCGCTCCGAACTTTGCATGCCGCTGATCTACAAGGACGAAGTGATCGGCGTTCTCGACCTGGAGCATACGCGGCGCGGATATTTCACCGACGACCACGTCCGCATCATGGGGACGCTGGGAGCGCAGGTGGCCATCGCCATTGAAAACGCCCGCCTGTATGAGCGCCTGGCCCGCGAAGAGCAGCGCTTGGAACGCGACCTGGCAATGGCGCGGGAGGTGCAACAACATCTATTGCCGCCCGGCTGTCCGAGCCTGCCCGGCGCGGAACTGGCCACGCGATTCAATCCTGCGCACGCCATCGGCGGCGACATGTACGACTTTCTCGAATACAAGCTGCCGCGCGCCTGCATTGTACTGGGTGACGTAAGCGGTAAAGGCGCTCCGGCCGCGCTGTACGCCGCCCTGGTCAGCGGAATTATTCGCAGCCTGGCGCACACCGAACCCGCGCCCGCCGAACTGCTCAAGGCCGTGAACGGGTCGCTCAATCAGCGCCGCCTGGACGCGCAGTACGTTGTGTTGACCTGCGCACTCTGGGATGACGAGAAGAAAATCATGCGGGTGGCCAACTCCGGCCTGCCGCGGCCTATTTACTGCCATGAAGGCCACGCTCACATGATTGAAGCCGCCGGTCTGCCGCTGGGAATGTTCGAAGACGTCAGCTACGACGAAATCACCATCCACGCCCACTCCGGCGATGTCTTCGTCTTCTTCAGTGACGGCATTGTGGACGCCAGCAATTTCAAGGACGAACAGTTTGGCCGGACCCGCATCGAGCACGCAATCGCCGAACACTGCCGGGGCAGCGCCCAGGAAATTGTTGACAGCCTGTTGCAGGCCGCCGACGCATTTTCCGCCGGCGCGCCGGTCTTTGACGACCAGACCGTGGTTGTGCTGAAAGTCAAGTAGAACGCGTGCCCAAGCCCGCCGTTCTTGCGCGAAACGGAACACCGAGCAGAGCAGCCTATTCAGTCGACTCGCATAGGAAAGCCGAGAGCGTCACTTTTCTTACGGTACTCCACGGCTTTTTGATGATCAGTCTCGATACCTGGAAGACCCACGACATAGATGGAAGCCATATTGTTGTAGGCTATGGCGGACAAGTGTTCGTCCCTGATATTCTGCTCCGCAACTCTTGTGTACAAGTCAACCGCCTTCGCACCATCAGCTTCGACCCCTAGCCCCAGGTGATAACACGTCGCAAGGTTGCACTGTGCTTTCGGATTGTCAGCGTCGGCAAGTTGCGAGAGCAATCGAAATGCCTCGCGATAATCCCTCTCGGACATGGCTTTCAAAGCAACAATTAACTCAGGAGTGTCATAGCTATTCACGAGTGTGATTTCCTTCGCCCTGAAGGCTGCGAATCAGGGCAAATGCTTGCGCACGAAGTCCACGATCTCCTCGCTCACATACTCCGGTGGCTCGACCGTAAACACAGGCTTGGTGGCCAGGGGTGTCATCGAAACCGAGGCCCACTTGGGGGAAGCGCCATTCTTGTGGAAAATGATGGCATCGGCGCGGTCCAGAAACTCGCGCGCGGATTCCTTGAAGTCTTCGGTACCGGCGTCCAGCACGGTTATATAAAGGTCGGGCTTCAGGAAACGAATCACGCTGTTCGATTCCATGATCACGTTCTCGGCGCTGGAAATTTTCTTCTGAATGTCCGGCATGGCCTCGGCCAGCCTGCCCTGCCGCGTCCGCACCCAGAGAGACCGCGCGGCGCCGGCGACCAGAAAACGCGATGTGTCACTCTCGCCGCTCCTGTCTTTCTCCTCGCTGATGGCGCGAAAGTGGTCGTCGCCGGTATCACAATCGCAGGGCTTGCCGTCCGCGGAACAGACGCCGTGGCCAAACTGCGTGATCTTGAGGGCAGTCCAGTTGCGTTCCGGCAGAGCGGCAATCAAGCCGGCAACCACACTGGTCTTGCCCACGCTCCGGGAGTGCCCGCCAATGACAACGATGGCCATGGAACCATTGTATGCGCGCAAGCTGTGGAGACAAAAGTTATGTCAACGCTTAAACCGAAAAACCCGAAAACCTTTGAAACACAGAGGAAATGAGTAAACAGAGGCGCGAATTGCCAGAAGTGCCAAAATCGCCGGCATCGCCGAAATTGTTTACTCTAAAGCCTTTCAATTTCGGTGATTTTGGCAATTATCAATTTTGGCAATCTCCTCTGTTTACTCTGTTCCTCTGTGTTTCAAAGGTGTTTGCCGAAGACATGAAGGCTTTCAATACAACGACGCTTCCCCCGGGGGCCGCGTCTTCCAGCGGCGATGCACCCACAGCCACTGCTCGGGATATTTTCTGGCATAGTCCTCAATCACTCTGGTGAAAGCCGCTGTATTGGCGATGGCATCGGCTTCATCGTTGCCTGTCCGCACCAGGGGTAAGGCTGGATCAAAACGGATCTTGTATTTGCCCAGATCTTTGTCCCACACGGTAAATGCCGGTATCACGGCAGCATCGGTGTGCAGGGCGACTCGCGCCATTCCAGTCGCGGTGCAGGCAGCAACGCCGAAGAAATCCACGAAGGCGCCTTGCGGCGGCGTCATGTTGGTGTCCATCAGGATACCCACGACTTCCCCGCCGCGGAGCGCGGTCAGTAACGCGCGGGCAAAATCCTGTTTGGAGATGGTGCGGTTTCCATGGCGCGTGCGGTAACGGTCCACCATGGCATCCACAAGTTTGTTGTCAAGCGGACGGACCACAATGTTGAATGGATACCCCTGCAGCGAATGGACGAAAGAACCGATTTCCCAGCCCCCAAAATGGGCCGTGAGGAGGAGCACGCCCTTGTCGCGCGCCACAGCTTCGGCAAAATTCTGGAAACCGTCATAGGTCGCTACTCTGGAGACGTTTTCCTTCGTATATCGGGGAAACAGGCAGAACTCGGCGAGCTGCCGTCCCATGCCGCGAAACAAGGAACGCAAAATGCGCTTTTTCTCTCTTCTGTCTTTGCCTGGAAAAGCGATGTCCAGATTGCGCAGACCGACCCGGCGCAAGCGCGAATGCACTCCATAAACGGCCAACCCCAGCGCGACGCAGAAGGCCCGCGCCAGGGGCCGGGGCAGCGCGCCAATGAGAGTCGCCAGAAGCCTGATGGGAAAATACTCAAACCGGTGTCGCATGGAGGAGAACCTGCGACGGTACCATTCGCCGGGAAATTATTCAAATGGCGGAGAACACTGAAACTGAGCTCGAGGCTTTCTACATCAAAAAAAGAGACGCTGTCGGTCGCGTCTCTTTTTTATTTCTGTCTGCATCTGGCCGGTCTACTTCCCGGATGTCCCAGGTTAGCGGGCGTCTGCGGATTTTTCCGGGGATGAATTGGGCGCTGCTTTGCGCACCGCGGCTACGAATGGTTCTCCCGTTGGCGGGGTTGCAACCGCGCCGGTCAAGATGGTCTTGAAAGGCACCAGCCTGCCGAACAACTCGCGCGTGTCGTCCTTGTCCTGGGCGATCACGGCGCCGTTCACGGTGACTCCGGCGAAGAGGCCGCGGGCCCGGGAGTAGGTAAGCACCTCCGCCCGCATCTTCCAATCGGTCGCGCCTTCCGCGTGGCGTCCCACCGGGCCGGCAGCGACGGAAGCGTCCGCACCCAGTTTGAACTTGCTGGAGAGAAGGTTTTGCATGCCGTGGTCATTCATCACCACCATGACCAGGTCCACACCCTGGACGCCAATCTGAAGTCCAAAGCTGCCCCCGGTGATGTTGAACGGGGCCGGAGCACTCCAGCCATTGGCCGCGCGGCAAGTGGCTACTCCTTTGCCGTGCACGCCGCCGAAAATAAAGCCGCCTTTCAACATGGATGGCACTACGGCCACACACTTGGCCGAATCCAGGATTTCTTCCGGAATCCCCTTGTCCGGAGCGGACATGATCTCGTTAAGGACCGTGGCCGCGGACTCAATCCGCGAGGCTTCAGATTCCGCCGCCGCCATGTTCCAGGAAAGGACGGCAAAACCCAGCACTGTAAGAATACGTTTCATACAACTACCTCCGAGAAAAAGTGGCCAAAGTTTAGAGTTTAAGTGTAAAGGAAGCACTCAGAGAAAAGATGGCACCAAATGTGAAAGGGTTGGCTGCGGTGACCCTCGTAACCGCCTCCAACCCTGTCTCCCAGGTTCTGTGGTAGGTGAGATGGAGTATCTACTCCGGCGGCAGGATGGGCAAGTAACGGCAGGCCGTGGGACAACAACGAGTTGGGACAGTGCCCCTCTGGCCAGTAGGACACCGACTATCGCCGCAGCGATGCAGCGGCAATCTGCGTCCAGCTACCGGGACGACGTTACCAGGGAATGCGTGATCGCGTGGACGGAAAGGGCAATCCGGTTCTGGACCCCGACTTTGCGCATCAATTTGGCCACGTGCGCCTTCACTGTGCGCTCCTCAATACCCAGAACGGCCCCGATTTCCTTGTTGGAACGGCCCACAACCAGAAGTTCCAGGACTTCCTTTTCGCGATCGGTAAAGGTCACGCGGCCCGCCGGGAAGATGCGCCCGGGCGAAGACGTCACGCGCTCAATGAAGATGGAGAGTACCCGCCGCGGGGCCCACACCGAGCCCTGGTTGACAATTCGAATCGCCTGGATGAATTCCGCCGGCGTACCGGCTTCATCCACGTAGCCCTTGGCCCCGGCGGCCAGGGCCTTGAGTATGGTCTCGTCATCCGCGCCGCTGCCGGTCACGATGATTCGCAAATCCGGCCGCGCGGCCTTCAGGCCGGCCATTACATCAAACAAGTTCGTTCCCGCGCGGCTGCCCAGCAGCACCAGATCTATGTCGTTGCGCGGCCCGAGTTCCGCCAGACTGGAGGAGACCAGTTCCAAATCGGTCTCGGAATCAAAAAGCGACTTCAGCCCGATAAAACGCAAAGGGTCGCTCTCCACCACGGCAATACGAACTATTGGTTTTTTGGCCATGCCTGCTTTCATCAAAGCTCCTTCCGGCGCCCTACCGGGCAATACAAATTCTATGCAAAAACCTGCCCGTACGCCTGAAGGTATCATGAACTCCGGTCCTTGCCCATTTCCCAACCGGGTACATGCAGGGTGCACGCCGGGCCTGGTACCAAAGAGCAAATCAAGGGATTCTTGCCAAAGTGGGGGCTAAAAGAGGATGTGGGCGCCGGTATAGGGGCGGCGCCCACTTGGGGGTACTGCGTATGTTTATTACATCAATAGACGGATTTCACGGGAAAAGGTTTCATAAAAAAGACGGAATTTACACATCTAAACAAAAAAGGCCCCTGACGTACCAGGGGCCAAGCAGGAGAGAGAAGAGAGGTTAGCGCTACAACATCCGGGCCACCAGGGAGCGCACTTGCATGCGGGCCTGGTGGAGTCCCTGCCGGGATTCCGCGTCGCTCATGCCAAGCAGGGATGAAATCTTTCCATGGTCGTATCCTTCCACGTCATGGAGCACGAAAATCAGCTTCTCCGTCGCGGGCAACTCAAGGACGGCTTGCTCCAGGTGTATCCGCTTGACCAGTCCATAGACACTGGCAGTGTCCGGGAAGAAGGAAGGCAAAGTCAGCGTCCCGACCGGCGTCAATTCTCGCACTTCGGTCAGGAAGGCGCGGTCAATCTGGTCAGGATTGGGGTCCGACTGGGAGGCAAACGCTCGCAGGAACGTGTTCGCGCTAAGTTGTTCCGCGACCAGTTCGTTGCCGGTCATCCAGAAAGCGAGGGAGTACACCCGGTGGCAGTTTTCCTTGTAGATTTCGTCATATTTGGCCCGAGCAGACGAAATATAGGGGGCGCAGGTGGCTAGACCGCTGATGGTTCCCTGGAAACCGTTCGCCATTTTTGTCACCTCGTCACCCATTTCCAAAGCAATCCATTTGCCCAAGGAACGCTGGAACCGCGAAAAACTTGCGAAGAAATCATTAAGTCATTTATTTTCAGATGTTTAAACAAAGAAAATACTCAAGCTTCCGGAAGATGGTCGGCAGGACACGCAGAAGAACAGTGGGAATCGCAATACCACTTCTGCGCAGCAGAGTACTATGATTTACACACGGAAGGAAAAATTTACGCGGTGGGAATCGCTCTCAGCGAACGACCAGGACTTCCCGAATCTGGTCACGGCCAAGGAAAAACTTGAGGGATGAAAAATTCTTGAAGAGGTTTTCCACATGGCGATTATTGAAGACCCGCTGTAAACGGAAGTTAGGTCCCTGGGCCAGCTCAAGGGTATCGTTCTGCACAATGTGGTAGCGGAAATACGGAGCGTCCGGGCCGGCGTCTTGTGTATGGAAAAACCCGAGAATAGTCCCGCCGGGTTTCAGCATCTTGTGGAGTTTCTCCACCAGGGGCTTGACCACCGGTTCCGGAAGGTAGTCGGCGATGTCCCAGCAGAGGATTGCGTCAAACTGGTTTTCACTGTAGTCGAAGTTCTCCGCGAAGAACGTGGTGACATCCAGGCACTCCGCGCCGTCCTCTTGTTTCACCAGGTAGTTTTTTTCGCGAAACGCTCGCAGGAGGTCTTCGTTATACACGCGAGCGCCACGCTGGGTGAGGAAAGGAATATTGACCGGCGAGGTTTGACCCAGATCAAGGACGCAGAGTTTCTCTTCCCCGGCGATGCGGCGCATGAACTCCGCTAGGCCCGCGGAATGGCGTAGCGTCCGAGGCTGCGCCTTCGAGTTGTTCAGGGGCGCATTCTGTCTGTCGCCGGAGCCGCGGAACCAACGCATGACGTTGTGTCCTACAGAACTCATCTTTCATCCAGTCTTACTTCGAGCCGACCTTACTTCTGTTCCAGGAACGAGCCCTGCGGCGCCAGGCTGACGCTGGCGGGAGTGCTGGTGTGAGGGATCGCCACGGAGGCTTTGCGGGTTTCCACTTTCGCGTCCTTGGGGATATCAATCGCGCCCTTGAAAAATGCGCCGTCTTCAATCACGATGCGCTGGGTGGAAACGTCGCCCATCAGCGTGGAAGATTTTTTCAACTCCACGCGTTCCGTAGCGCGAACATTGCCTTCGACCCTTCCATGCACCACAAGTTCGCGCGCCGAGACGCTCGCCCGGATGCGTCCATTGGGTCCGATCACCAGGCTGTGTTCGCGCAGGTCGATGCTGCCTTCCACTTCGCCATCCAGATAGAGATCTTCGCTGCCGGAAAGCTCGCCTTTGATCAAAACGGATTTCCCGATGTGGGCCACATCAGCCCGAAACGGATCGTTGGATTTCGCGGTTTCTTTTGCCGCTTTTGGCGCTAAGGTTGGGGTCATCGCCGCAGACGTAAACGAAGGCTGAGCGGGAGAGGAGGTGATTGGTTTCTCGTCGGGACGTGATTTCCACATTGGCTGGCTCCAGATTTTCTAGACGAAACGGCTGTAGTGACTATACCGAAAGAGTCACCCTGCATTCAATAAGGTTTTCTGGGAATCTGCCCCCGAAAGATAAAACCGCTCCCTCCTGCAACGACGCTCCCTCTTTCAGCGCTTGCTGTGGTTAACTACACAGTCATTACCGGACGTCTCAGTCAACTAGCTTATTTTCTGCACCTTAGCTGGAGTCCAAGAGATTGCGGACGGAAAATATCTGCTCCGACAGTACTTGCTGGTAAACGTCGCTGGACGGGCAGTCGCAGCGCCTCTTACCCAAGGACAGCACCCAACGAGCGACTCGGTTTTGCGCGAATCTGCTTCACGGCAGCGTTGGTCTCCCTTCGTTGTCCATCTCTCTCTGTTTACTTGACAGTACATACCATATTCATTCAGTCAACAGATATCTTGACGATGCGTTTGCGGCAGGAGCCGGCGATTGTTTTCACTCCTGAGTTCGCGGCAACTCTCTTTCCACGAAACTCTTCTGCATTGCTTCGTTGTAAAATGCAACTTGCGGCATTTCTTTGGCGTCCTAATGAAGCAGTCTCTTATGCCATCCAGAAGACTCCTCCCGACTCTGACCGTTCTGGTGTATCTGGCGTTCGCCCTGTTTGCCGGAATGGCGCAAAACGCAAGGCCGAGTCAGGACGATCCGCTCCCCGCTGATCCCGCTGAGTTCGTGCGGACAACGGTCAACAACGAATTGAACGCGCTGGATAACGACCATTCCCGCTGGATGTATCGTCTGCACCGCGAAGATGATAAGGGCACGCAGGACCGCCAGGTGATCGAAACCACGGAAGGCAATCTCTCGAAGACTGTTCTGTTCAACGGCCAGCCGCTTACCGAAGAACTGCGCCAAAAAGATGCCCAGCGCATGCTCGAGCAGGTAACCAATCCCGACGCGCGCGAACGCCGCGAGAAGCGCGAAAAAGCCGATGCGGAAAAAGTCCGGCAGTTGCTCAAAGGCATCCCGGACGCGTTTCTCTTCGCGTACGACGCCACCGAAGACGGACTGGTCCGCGTGGCCTTCGTGCCAAACCCTAAATACTCTCCGCCGACGCGCGAAATGACGGTCTATCACTCCATGAAAGGCCGTATGTGGATCGACCGCCCCGCCATGCGTCTGGCGCGTATTGAAGGCCAGCTTTTTGAAGACGTGAATTTCGGCTGGGGCCTGCTGGGCCATCTGGACAAGGGCGGCACTTTCAAGGTCATCCAGAAAGACGTTGAGCACGGCCACTGGGAGAGCGTTCTTGTGGACCTGAACATCCACGGACGCGCCGTGATCTTCAAAACCATCGCCGTCCATCAAAGACAGGTTTTCACGGACTTTCGCCGTGTGCCGGACAATACCACGCTCAACCAGGCCCTGGAAATGCTGCAACACGCGGACTCCGCCATCGCCGCCGAGCCGCCGAAGGGCACGTCAGCCCCCACGGATAAACGAGCGGAAGCAAAACCACGCCGCTGACCGGTTTAGTCGTTTTTGACTTCATGATTTCCCGGAACTATCCTCCACCAAAATCCCACGCCACGCGCAAATATCCTCTATTCTTGTCCCGGAGATTGCAATGAAGTTTACGAAGTTTGCGGCCGTTGGCCTTCTTGCGCTGGCCCCGCTGCTTTCCGCGCAAAAGAGGAACGATAACGCGCATTCCTGCGCCAGCGATAATCCTGACCTGGCCATTATCGGGTGCTCGGCGATCATCAAGTCCAACAGCGAAACCGCCAAGGACCGGGCGGCCGCCTTCTTCAACCGCGGCAAAGCCTATCTCAATCTGAACTCCGTCGATGTCGCGCTTCCCGACCTCACCCAAGCCATCACTCTGGATCCGGCATACGCTCCGGCGTTTTATGTCCGCGGAATTGCGTATGACATGAAACCGGACTTCGCCAACGCCATCCGCGACTACACAGAAGCCATCCGCCTTAGGCCCGGTTATGGCGATGCCCTCAACAACCGCGGCAAGGACTATCTCACCAACGGCGAGTTCGACAAAGCCATTCAGGACTTCAGCGACGTCCTCCGCATAAGCCCCCGCGACGACGCAGCGCTCAGCAACCGCTGCCAGGCCTATACCAAAAAAGGCGACTACGAACACGGTCTCCCGGATTGCACCGAAGCCATCCGCCTGAAACCCACAGCCGCAAGCTTCTACACCCGAGGCGAGTCCTTCCGGCGACAAGGTGATTACGACCGCGCCATTACAGACTTTTCCAACGCTCTCGACTTCGACCAGAACTACGCCAAAGCGTATTACGCCCGCGGCCTGGCCGAACAGAAAAAAGGCGACACAGTAGCAGCGGACGCGGACATAGCGAAGGCCAAGCGGATTGATCCGAGAGTGGATCGGTAGTTAGCGGGGCCAGATCGTCGTTAACACCCGAGCGGCAGCGGGATTAGCGATGGCCTTCATGCACAAGCCTGCGAGTGATGGGCTCTCCCAGGCTGAGATGATACTGTGCTCCAAACTCCTGCATACACCGAATGGCTTCCTGGCGGGATTGGGCGCTGTGGTCTCCAGAGTGGGGAAGCATCGCAATGGCCGCCTCAATAAACTCGTCCACCGATCCGACAAACCCGCTCTTGATGGCCTCTTGAATGACCTGTTCCTGCTCGGGCGTGAGTTTGATCGTCATGCTTTCCCTCTCCGATAACGCCAGTCTACACCAAGAAAGGCGACTACGAACACGGTATCCCGGATTGCACCGAGGCCATCCGCCTCAGGCGGAGCGGATGATCATTTCAACGGCAAGAACGACAAAACGTACTACCAGCTGGTCCCTGAGCTTGGCGAAAAATGTTTAAGTTCTTGTCATTCCGACCCTGAGCTTGCCGAAGGGGAGGAATCTGCTTTCCGTTGGCCTTGGAGAATGCCGTCGCCCTGAATTTCCCTTCGCGGCGCAAAGCAGATTCCTCACTCCGTTCGGAATGACAAGAGCTTAAACATTTTTCACTATTTCGAAAATAACATCAGTCCCCTTCTCCCCCCTTTCCCCCCCGATTTTCGCAATAAGCTCGCCAACCTGGGTTACCTATTTGTCCTCGTCGTGCATCTTACAAAGTGTTTATTCCCCATCGTGAGGTGTTCTCGTGAGATTATCTGCGATCTTGCTCGTGGTCCTTGTTGTCGTTTCCGTCGGATTGGCACAAAACCAGGCACAACCGCCCGCCCAGACGCCGCAGCAGAACGGGTTTGCAGTGCATTGGTTCCCGCAGGCGATTGAGAGTCTCGGTGCGAACGCCTCGTCGCGAACGGAATTTTCCCTCGACCACAACATGGTTGTGCTGGCGTCAAAACTGGACCAGACCGACGACAGCCTTCGCCGGGTGATTGCCGGCGTAGATGGCATCTCCGTGCATCGTTTTAAATTCCCGGGTCCTGGAATGTACGATCCGCAGCTTCTGAACGCAATTCGCGCTGACTACAACCAGGCCGGATGGCAGCACATGGCCGACGTTCATCAGAAGTACGGCTATCCTCAGGGAACCGACCTCTGGCTGCACCTTGAGCACAATACGATCCGCAACATAGCGTTCCTTATCATCCGGCCCGATCAGGTGGCCTTTGTTTCAGTGTCCGGCTCGATCAGTCCGATTGATCTGTTGCGCCTCGCCGGACACTTCGGAATTCCGCGAATTCAGGGAGGAGTGTTAGTGCCGGATCCAGGAGCAGCGCCCTATCCGCCGAATGAGTCTGCGCCTCCGCCGCCCGACAAGCGGCCAGCCCCGCGGGACGATGATTACCGTCACTAACCTGCACCGCCGGCAAACTCACCCAGCACTCCCAATTGGGCCGACCGATTGTCGGCGTTCAGGCTATTCGTTCCTCAGCACCACCATGGGGTCCACTCGAGTGGCGCGGAATGCGGGAACGGCGCAGGCCAGCAGAGCCAGTGTTGCCAGGAGCAGCGCTACTCCCAGGAAAGTTGGGACATCCGTCGGCTTTACCTGGAACAGGAAGGTCGCGAGCAGGCGTGACGCTGCCAAGGCGACAGCGAAGGCAAAAGCCAGGCCAATAGCCACGCCCAGGGCCACGAGCCTGGAGGCGTGCACGAGGACCACCTTCAGTACGTTGGCCCTTTGTGCTCCCAGGGCCATGCGTAGGCCGATCTCCTGGCGGCGCTGCAACACGTAGTGCGACAGCACGCCGTAGATTCCGATGGCGGCTAGAAACAGCGCGATGGAGCTGAACAAGCCCATCAGCCAGACGGGAGCGCGTCGCGGGGCCAGCGAAAGTGCCACTACTTCGTCCATGGAGCGCATGCGGGCGAGGACCTGGTTCTTGTCCAGCTGGTGCACCTGATTTCCGACGGTCTGGGCCACACTCAGCGGGTCCTGGTCCGTGCGGACGATGAAGGCGAAGGCGAGGAAGCGCACGATGTCCGCTTTCTGGGCAATGGGAGCGTAGAACGTGGGATGGACGGTCTCTGCCAGGGTTTCCTGTTTCGTGTCGCCGACCACTCCCACGATTTCGCTGAACCCGGGCTTGCCCCAGCCCACGTCCATGCGCTTGCCGATGGGATCTTCCCCGGGGAAGAACTGGCGGGCGAATGTCTGGTTGATGACGACTACCGGCGACGATGTGGCGTTGTCGGCGGCAGTCAGATAGCGTCCTTTGAGCAGGGGAACGCGCAGGGCCTGAAAGTAATCGCCGCCGATGAACTGTTTTTGCGCATTCACCGGCTGCTTCGGATCGGCGGGACGTCCCTCAATGGAGAAGCCGCCATCGGTCGTACCGCCGGAGAGCGGCAGGTTGGTGATGAATCCGGCCGAACGCACGCCAGGCATGGTGCTGGTCCGTTCCTGGATCTGCTGCAGATAACTGATCTCAACTTTGGGATCTGCATAGCGCACCGGCGAAGGCCAAATTCCCATGGTGAGGACGTGGTCCGTGGAGAATCCTTTGTCCACGTTGAGCAGACGCACGAAGCTGCGCACCAGCAGTCCGGCCCCCGCGAGCAGGACCAGGGAGAAAGCGATTTCGCCGACGATGAGTGACTGGCGCAGCCACTGGCTTCCCGCCGCTTCGCTGGATTGGCGGCCGCCCTGCTTGAGTTGCTCCTGGAGGTTGCCGCGGACGATTTGCAGGGAAGGCACGAGCCCAAAGACCATGCCCGTAAGCAGCGACAAAACCGAGGTGAAGGCCAGAATCGTGACGTCGAAGTGGACCGCGATACCGCGTGGCAACCGGGTTCCAAGAAGCGTGGTCAGGACTCCCATTCCGGTCCAGGCAAGAAAAAATCCCAGCGCACCGCCCAGCGCTGCCAGCAACAGGCTCTCGGTGAGCAACTGGCGCACCAGGCGCAGATGGCCCGCGCCCAGCGAAATGCGGACGGCGATTTCCTTGCTCCGCGCAGCGGCCCGCGCCAGCAGCAGATTCGCTGTGTTGGCACAAGCAATGAGCAGGACGGAGATGACAGCGCCGAGCAGCACAAACAGAAGCGGCCGGGAATCGCCGACCAGTAGTTCCTGGTACGGCGTAGCGGTGGCCGGAGCGAAATCGGAATTGGCCTTCTGCAGGCGCGGAAACATCGCGGTCATGGCGGTCCTGGCCTGGCCCGGCGAGACGCCGGGACGAAGCTTCGCGATCACCGGCAGGAAGTTCAGTCCGGAAGGAGCATTGTCGGTATCGAGGCGAAGAGGAGCGAGCACCTGGGCGTCGCCGGCAAAAGCAAAATCTTTGGGGAGCACGCCCACGATAGTAAACATCTTGTCATTCAGGGTGAGCGTCTGGCCGATGGCGGAAGGACTGGAATGGAAATGAGATTCCCAGAACGAATGAGTGAGCATGACCACGGGATTGGCGGTGCGCGCGTCGTCTTCCGGAAAAAGATTGCGGCCGGCTGCCGGTTTGACCCCGAACATCTTCAGGAGATCGGCGGAGACGCTCATGCCGCGCAGTTGTTCCGGCTCACTCACGCTGGTGAGCGCGAACCCGGAATTGATGTAGGCGGCCGTATCTTCGAAGAGCTCCTTCTGGTCTCTCCACGCCAGAAATTCCGGGTACGACATTGGGAGGTGCCGGGTCTCGGCCAGTCCTTCCAGCACGACCAGGCGTTGCGCGTCAGGATACGGAAGCGGCTGCAGCAGGACCGAGTTGACCACGCTGAAAATCGCGGTGTTGACCCCGATGCCTATGCCCAATACAAGTACCACAACAGCAGTGAAGCCGGCGTTCTTGCGTAAGATGCGCAGTCCGAAACGCAGGTCCTGCAGAAGATTGTCCATACGGAGGCCTCCTCGGCGATATGCCGGTTCAAGTCCTTAGACGCCGGACCCGGCTCGCGGTCACCAGGGAAGGTGCCCGGCATTGACACCTTCCCCGGCATTGACCAAGCACGTTATCATCATTCATGAGATGTCGTCGAAGTTACACTTAACACAGGAAGAGGAACTTGCGTTTCAGCAGTTCCAGCAAATTGACTATTGGCGAGATCGTACCCAATCTTCAAAACAAGAATCCCTTGCTGCCGATGGAAAGGAAGAAAGGTCATCGGAGCTACCCGCGCGGTGGGAGTTGACGCGTGGTCTTGTCCTTCACGATTGGCAGAGCGTATGTGTTGACAATTGGTTTAGGGCTAAGAAAAGAGGCGTCGTCAAGGTAGTGACGGGTGCCGGCAAAACAACTCTTGCCCTAGCTGTTGTCGAGCGCATGCAACAGACAGCAGTCTCAGACCTGCGAGTCGCAATTGTCGTTCCCACTATTGTGCTGCAAGATCAGTGGTACAGCGAAATCCTGAGAAGATCTAATCTTCCGGCTTCTGCCATTGGCCTGATTGGGGCAGGGAGAAGTGATTCATTTGAATCAGGTGCCCGAATCGTCATTGCTGTCCTAAATTCTGCATCGAAGAAGCTCGCTCAGGACGTTCAACGCTCAGGAGTATCCGACCATTTGCTGCTGATTGTGGACGAGTGTCACCGAGCAGGGGCACCAGAGATGCGCCGCATTTTTGAGACAAGACGAGCATATTCCCTCGGCCTTTCCGCAACTCCAGAGCGAGAAAACGATATCTCTGACGAACCGGGCGACGAGGATGGAAGAGAAGAATCAAATAGTATTCCTGATTTCGAGTCTACAGTTATTGGCCGAGAGCTTGGCGACGTTGTTTTTGAGTTGAATTATGCTGACGCTATTCAACAGGAAATACTGCCGCCATTTCGAATCGTTCATTACGGCTTGCCACTGTCGGAACAGGAATCTCTGGAGTACAAACGCGTGAGCAGAGAGATCAGTGATCTCCAAGGAGACCTCCAAACTCGGAACAGGAAGGGGATCGCGCTGATTCGCTGGTGCAAGTCTCAGGCCGGCAAAGGCGACAAAAGAGCCGCTCGATATATCTCCCTGCTTGGTGATCGAAAACGACTGCTATACAGGACCGCATCCCGCTCTGCAGCGGTCATACAAATTCTGCAACAGAATCTTGCCCAGAATCCCGAGGCCAAAGCGATTTTGTTTCATGAAAGCATCGAAGAAGTAATGGACTTGTTTACAAAGCTCAGAGAGCTGGGATTCCAAGTGGTTGCCGAGCACAGCGGATTCCCGGACGCGATGCGGGCCAAATCGATTCACCTTTTTCGAGACGGCATCGCTCGCGTGATCGTCTCAGCGCGATCTCTTATCGAGGGTTTCAACGTTCCGGCCGCAGATATTGGAATAGTTGTGGCGGCTTCGGCCTCCGTCCGACAGCGAATCCAGACACTCGGGCGCCTTCTCAGAAAGAGTCGATTGAACGACGGCGCTGAAAAAAGCGCGACGCTGTTCGTTCTTTATACACGGGACACCGTTGATGAATTCATTTACGAAAAAGCCGATTGGGAGCATTTTGTCGGTGCGGAACGCAATGAGTACTATCAGTGGGATGTGTTATTGGGTTCCTTGCCGATTCAAAAAAGCGAGCCTCCCCGGCGGCCACCGTTGTCAGAGGATCAACTCGAAATGGCAGGACTTCATCCGGGCGATAAATACCCCGGTGACCTCGGGGAAGGAGCGACTTACTCGCTGGACACTCAAGGGAATATCCGTGACGATCAGGGAATTCCAATTGACCCTGATCCTGAGTTACGAGACCTACTCACTCATGCAAAGAGGCGAGCTGGCCGATTCCGTGTCACGCCCAGAAAAAGGTTTGTCTTTGTATTAGAAAAAGACAGTGTAGACGGTTGGCGCGGTGTGTACCTGGGGCGAATCTCGTCTCTTCCCAAGACCTCAGATGACGGTCTCTCTACATCCAACTTACCTCTAGGACGACCCGGTGATTTGTATCCGCTTGCGAAGGCACGAGGGGAAGTCTTCCATGTTCTTCAGCGTGACCGTCGTCTCATTGCCCGCAAGGAACGAGGACACATAAGGTTTGTGGTTCCACTAGAGGAAATCTCCGACCCAAAGAGGAGAGCTGCGACCGAGCAAATTCAACGTGCCCTGCACGTCGCCCACGGCAAAGGCCACCGGATCAATAAGATTACGGTCACCGCCGACGGGGACGTCGTTTACGTGTTTGGCAATCAAGCCTACCTGCTCGGAAAAGCCCCCGAAGGGGCTCAGGGTTTTCAGCTCGAAGAGCTCAGTCGGCAGTAGTAAAATATAGGCTTCAACACTGACCGCGAGGAACGATATAGCGGGCAGGAGTAGGAGGTAAGGTCTTCATGGGCGCAAGCTTTATTCCAAGACAGGTGAAGTCATCTTGGGGAATCCCAAGCAACCAAAATGCCGAAGGCGAGCTTTATGTTGGCAAGGGATGGGGTACGCCTTTTGGTACGCAGTTTCCGTCAGAAATTACAACTCGGGTTACGCGTTGTCTGAATCAGAACCGGGGTGATCGGAACGGGCGCTTCTGGGTGAATCTCAAGAAGGAAACGGTAACGATGATGGTCGGCGACTCAGCCGCGAACCAGACTTTGGAAGCCAAGTTCTAGGGCCCTGGAGCCGGGAGAAGAGTGGACAGCCGGGGGTCATGCTAGGCAAAAGCTCATGACATTCTCCGTACGAAGTCGTTTGTTCAGCACACTCGTGGTAAGGGGACGACTGACACACCATGAATTCCCGCGATTTAAAATCGGTTGTCATTTTGGAAAACTGGGAAAACTGGGGACAGACGGGACGTTCAACAATATTCGTCGAAGAATCGGGGAACATTCCGTCTGTCCCCGGGTTTCCGAACCCCACCCTTCGCAAAAAACCGCGAAGGCCACCCTCGGAATTCATTCAATTTCGATGAGGTTTCTGCGTTCTATTTCGTGTATACCGCGTCGCGTGATCTTGTACTTCCCCTGGACAAACACGATCAAATCTTTCTCATGCTCAAGGTCCTTCAAGGTGCGGAGTAGATTTCGCCGCTGCGATGGCTTTAACCACTTCGCCAGCTCAGCGTCTGTGGCGCCATTGTCCGCACAATGGTACAGCAGGAGGAGTGTCCTGTCGCTTGGTCCCAAGGATGGCCGGAGCGTCTTTAAGAACCCGCCTATGTCTTCGACCGCCGGCACGCGCCGTATCGTTATTCCCTTTACTAGCTTGTAAGCTTCGTCCGGAGGAATTCCCCCTGCTATCCGAACAAATTCTGCCAAAATCCAGTCTGAAGCAGCAGCCACGAGAGTCGAATCCTGAAGGTTGGGGTCTATTCCGTCGCCAAGGTGCGCGGCATCCCGCTTATTCCTTATGTCGTAAATCACCCTCAAGGTTCTTGGGATGTGCAGTCGAATCGAGTCATGCGCTATCCCCGTCTGTAACGCTGCCAAGCGCCTGATGAGATTTTCAGTATCAAGCTGTGCACCGATGGGAGTTACTGTCCATCCCACAGAGTGTTCAAGCAACCGGAAAGCGGCCTCCGCAAAACGGCCGCCCTCAACCTCATTAGGTCTAAGGTTGCCCAGAAGCAAATTCCTGCGCTGTTCCGTGTAGCACTCCAACAGCTGATCAACTAGTCTTTGTGGAAACCGAGTTAAAAGCGCATTGCGTACGCCAACACTGATCATTTTTTGGACTTACCTTTTCTCTTCCCTTTCTTCCCGAACTTAAACTTCTCTTGGGCTTCCTCCACTTTCACGCGGTCGGGAAGCGCTTCCACTACAGCCTCGCCTCGGGCGGAGATGGCGAATTTTCTTTTCCCGAGAGACGTTAGATAGCCGTAAGTATGCGTCGCATGTTTGACGAAGACCGCTGGATTCGTCAATTTAGACAAGCGTGCATCAGAATTGGCCTTGGTGATATCGTTTGTTCCTACTTCGGGCTTGCCTTCGGATTTCTCGAGGTGATAGACAAGGCAAGCCACGCGCTCATAGAAGTTCTCGGGGCGTTTCTGAGCCAGAAACGATTTTACGTCCTTCGGATGTTGCATCTTATCGCCGACGAATTCGGACATTGTCTCGCTACTGTCGGGATTTGCCTTGAGCTTTATTCCGTGTTTAGAGGACGCCCAGTCCACGACGCGTTTCTGCTCATCGGAATCCAGTTTACTTAGCGCTGCGTCAATGTCGCGCATCGCATCAACTTCAGAGTAGCCACTTGGCTTTGTCATGTCTTCCTCCTTCAAATCCTGAGGGTATAATCACTGAACATAAACGTATTTGCCATGCTGCTTAAATCGGCGTAGATTTCGGCTTTGGCTTTGAACCTGCATGGCGCCCGATAGAGTAGTCACTGGGTAATGATGTCCCAGTTCCGCTAATTTCTTTTGTACGTCGGACAATCGCTTGGGCGTCCTGAAGAATTCTTCCGATTTCAGCGTTTCAATCAGCCCCGGAATTTCCCCCCTACTGATTCTCACGGGCTGGATATGAGCAGCCCGCGAGGACGAGAATTTCGCGAACTTTGCCTTTAGGTCTGCAACAACTGCGGCAACCTCTTCGGGAGTACCATTGACCTCAACCGAGATACCGTCGGGCATGCTGATCTTCGCGGTAGCCATATTCAATCTCCTAGTAGTCAGAATACTTCCAAATTCGCTTTCCGCCTTCTGCAACCTGCGTTCGCCTCAAGTACTTGCGCCGTACCAACCGAGTCACTGGAGTCCCCAAGTCTTCGAGTTGGTAATACCAGCCCTTTTCCGACAATATGTTTCGAATTTCTGCGAGTGACCGTTGCTGCTTAAAGACTCCGTCTTCAATTAACGTCATTAGCCGGCCTGTCGTGCCCTGAACTCGCGGGCCAACAGCCTTCTTCTTGGCCGCCTCGGATTCCCGCCCTTCTAGTTGGGAAGAGCTGACTTCGCGCTGGAGAAGCTGCGCCAATATGGTCTGAAACGCAGCGATCTTCAATGGACCATTTGACATGCCCTCCACCGCTAATTCTGCTGCCTTTCGCGCCGCAACAATCGACTCGTTCTTCATCCGTTTTTGCTCGTGTTTCTCAAATGCTAAATTGCCCAGAATCATTTGAACTATAGCACACTCCGTACTTTTGTCAAGAAGCGGCGGCTGCGTTTTATTTTTCCTGTACGACATATACAATTACGACATAGCTAAATAGACTTGGGACGGTGGCAGGAGTGGCAGCCGTAGGGCGGATTACGCTATTTGCGCATTTTCGTTGGCATTTACGCGGATTCAACCGTTTCCAGCACGTTCCCAGACTTTCCTCCCAAGTTGCCTCTGGCGCACCAGCATCCTGGATTGGAGACGCTAGCGACGTACATCCCTGGTCGAATTCTTGAGCAGATGCACCTTGCACTTGTCGCACTCCATACGTGTTTTATATAACACTTGTGTTTACAATATGTTACATGAGTTCGCATCGAAGTGTACATGTCAAGATGCATCAAGATCATGAGTATATGTGTTACTAGTATTGTGTTAAACGCCATTATATTTAATAACTGCTTTGAGCAAGGGCCGAACTTGCGCCGAGTAGAAGCGGGCAGCCGTAGGGCGGATTACGCTATTTGCGCATTTTCGTTGGCATTTCCTCCCCTGTTCGTCCCCTGTTCTTCCCCTGTTACTCCCCTGTTACGAATCCACTCTGTCCGGGAAAAAGGTTCGCGAAAGGCCCGTAGAATCGAGGTTTTGCATGTTTGGAGTATCCAAGCGCTCGCGTTCTCCCCTGTTTTTTTCCCTGTTAGCAGGGTGGAATCAGCCAAATCGAATCGTTTGTTTGCGGACGGTCAGCTTTTCGATCAAGTCGGGCTTGATCGCGAATCCACGGCCCGGCGTACGCGGGACCTGGATTTGGCCTTGCTTCGACACTTCGACTTCCGGCTCGATGATGTCTTCCTTCCAATAGCGTTTCGATGCCGACACGTCTCCCGGCAGGGTGAAACCCGGCAGCGTGGAAAGCGCTATGTTGTGCGCGCGGCCGATGCCGGCTTCCAGCATGCCTCCGCACCACACCGGAATGCCCGCGCGTCTGGCGGCGTTGTGGACGGCAATGGCTTCGGTCAGTCCGCCTACGCGGCCGACTTTTACGTTGATGATGCGGCACGCGCCCAGTTCGATGGCCGCCTGCGCGTCGCGGCGGTTATGAATGGCTTCGTCCAGGCAGATGCTGGTCTTGATCTGTTTCTGCAGTTGCGCGTGGAAGTAGAAATCGTCATGCCAGAGCGGTTGCTCGATCATGAGCAGGTTGAAACGGTCAAACTGTCTCAGGTGCTCGATCTGGTCCAGCGTGTAGGCGGAATTGGCGTCGCAACTCAGGACAATTTCCGGCCAGCGGCCGCGGATTTTCTCAAAAACTTGAACGTCCCAGCCCGGTTTGCACTTGACTTTGATGCGACGATAGCCCGCGCTCAATTCCGTTTCGATTTTTTCCAGCAGTTGTTCTACCGTGTTTTGAATGCCGATGGAAACGCCGCATGCAATTTCGCTCTGTACGCCGCCCAGCAGGCGCCAGAGCGGGACTTGTTTTTCCTGGGCTTCGGCGTCCCACACCGCGTTTTCGAGCGCGCCTTTGGCCATGCGATGTCCGCGGACCTGGGCCAGCAGCGGCGGAACGTCGCTTCCCTTTTCCACGGTCTTGCCCAGCAGCGCCGGCGCGAGGTAACGCTCCGTGGCATACCACGCGGTGTCAATCGATTCTTCATTATAGAAAGGATGCTCCCCGGCGACGCACTCTCCCCAGCCTTCCGGCCCGTTGGTGTGCAGAGTGACCAGCAGGATACGGCGCTCGGTAGTGCGGCTGAAGCTGGTTTCAAAGAAATGCACCAGCGGCATGCGGATTTCACGCAGCGTGATGGCTTCAACTTTCACGGCCGCCTGCTTTCCGCGGCGTGCGCCGGCTCTTCATCCCAATGCGCCAGTTCCCAGCGCCCCAGCAGAAAGGTGCCGTTACCATGTTGATCAACCTCGTAACCCATCACGGCGAACCCCAGGACAAATGCCACCTGGAACTCTTCGCGGTTGCGTTTCTGGATTTCCGCGGCCTTCTCGCGTTCGGCGGCCGAAGATTTCCAGGCATAAATCTCCGCCGGGACGGAAATCCTGCGCACAATCTGGGGCCTCGGCGGCACGCCACGATCCAGCAGGTCGACTACGCGCTTGGATTTCAGCCACCACTCGGCCACCAGCCGGTCGGTGGGCAGGCCGCCCTGGAGCGGCGAAGACGAATCGCCGTAGTGGTTCACGATGTAGCGGCGGGCGATAGCGCCCAGCCGCGCGAGGTTCAAATGCGAATTCTTGATTTCCAGAGGATCGAAAGTCCATTCCATCAGATCAAAGCCGCGGGCCAGAGCGTCCGCGCGCTGGGCCAGCTTGAGCTGCCTTCCCAGACCAAGATTGCGGTACGTCTCGCGCACGGCCAGCATGTGCGAGTGAAGATAAGTATGTCCGGCGCGCGAGCCGGGAATGGAAAACGCGAAACCGACAAGCTGGCCATCGTCGAAGGCCCCAATGACCTGGCCGCCGATTTTTTCGCCGACCACGAAAATTCGCAACGGGACCAGATCGGCGTCTTCAAAGCGCCAGACTTCCTTCTGCAAAGCAACGCAAGCCCGCAATTCACCGGTGCCCTCGCAATCGCGTATGACGATCTTCTCCGTGCTCTGAGCGTTCACTCCTGGCTCTCCAGTTTTTTGGCGTCCTGCCACAACGTTTCCATTTCGGCGAGCGACGCTTCACCGAGCTTCCCGCCGTTCCGGACCAGTTGCTCTTCCAGCCAGCCAAATCGCCGGCGAAACTTGCGGTTGGTTTTGCGCAACGCCGATTCCGGATCAACCGAAAGATGGCGCGCCAGATTGACCAGAACAAAAAAGAGATCGCCGACTTCTTCCTCCAGATGCGCGTGCGTCTCCGGCGAAATTTGCGAGCGGCCGCCTGGCCGGGCCGTGTCCGCGGGAAGGCCGGCAATATGCTCCTGAAGCTCCTGTGTTTCCTCGGCCAGCTTTTCGAAAATCCCGTCCACGTTGGGCCAGTCAAAACCAACGTGCGCCGCTTTGGAACTGATTTTGTGCGCTTCCATCAGCGCGGGAATTCTGGAAGAAACTCCGCCCAGCAGCGTATCCGGGGATTCGCCTCCGGACTCCGCGGCACGTTTGCGCTTCTCTTCCGCCTTGAGTGTTTCCCAGTTCTTGAGCACCTGGTCCGCGTTCTCGGCTTTCACGTCGCCAAACACGTGGGGATGGCGGTTGATCAGCTTGTTGCTGAGCGCGTCGAGCACGTCGTCAATGGAAAACCGGCCGTCTTCTTTGGCCATCTCCGCATAGAAGAGGACTTGCAGCAGCAAGTCGCCGAGTTCACCGGTGAGCTCCGGCCAGTCACGATTGTCAATGGCTTCCAGGACTTCGTAGGTCTCTTCGAGCGTGTAGCGTTTTATGGTGTCGAAGGTCTGTTCGCGGTCCCAGGGACATCCGCCGGGCGCGCGCAGGCGGGCCATGATCGCAACAGCTTTTTCGAATTTTTCACCCGTGGACACGAACCCTAATGTATCACTCTCTTTGTAGTAGACTGAAAACCTGTACGCGCCCTTCCGCCCCCGGCTGCGAGAGGCCATTGATGAGAGTCGAGGTCCATGAAAGCTGGGTAACGCCATGACCGTTGCATCTCCAACCAGACAGGAAGCCGGCTGCGTGACCTTTGCGCTGCACTCCCATCTTCCTTACGTGATCAATCACGGGACCTGGCCGCACGGGACAGAATGGCTGTATGAGGCCGCGGCGGAAACCTACCTTCCGCTGTTGGCTGTGTTTACCGAACTGGAGCGGCAAGGCCTGGCCCTCAAAGCCAATGTGAATCTCTCTCCGATTTTGCTGGAGCAGCTCTCGCATCCGGTGTTCAAAGCAGAGTTTCCCAAATACGTGACACGCAAGATTGAAGCCGCCATCAAGGACGCGGACGACTTTGGCCGGCAAGGCGAAGCCCACATGGCGAAGGTGGCGCATTTCTGGCGGCAGTTCTACGAAGTCGCTCTCCGTCAGTTTGAAGACCTGGGCAGCGACATTGTCCGCGGCTTCCGCTACTTCTACGATTCCGGCGCCATTGAAATCATCACGTGCGGCGCCACCCACGGATACTTTCCGCTGCTGGGCACAGACGCTTCCATCCACGCGCAGGTCAAAACCGGTGTGGACACACATCGCCGTTTCTTTGCACGGAGGCCGCGTGGCATCTGGCTGCCCGAATGCGGATATCGTCCCGCGGGAGCCTGGCAATTCCCGGTTCCAGTAAGCGGACCTGGCGGAGCACGCAGCAGCGGTCCGGTGATGCGCGAGGGTGTGGAGCAAATCCTGGCGGAAAACGGCATTGAGTTTTTTTACGTCGATACCCACCTGGTGGACGCATCAACGCGCTTCACTCCATACGAAATCCTGGCCGGCAACGTACCTGTGGCCGTGGAAATTCCTTCGCCCCATTCCACCAAGAATTTCTACCATCCGTACTATGCGGATTCCGCGAACAAAGGGAATGCGCGCGTGGCATTTTTCACCCGCGATCCGCGGACCGGAATCCAGGTATGGAGCGGTGAACACGGTTATCCCGGCGATCCCAACTATCTGGAATTCCACAAAAAACGCTGGCCCGGCGGGCATCGTTACTGGCGCATTACGGGAAACAAAGTTGATCTCGGCGCCAAGCAGCCCTACGATCCGGACGTGGCCCGGGCACGTGTGCGCGAACACGCGGCGCACTTTGCTCACATCACCACAGAAGTTTTAGAGACTTACGGCAAGAATGGCGTCGGCACGCCGGTGCTCACCGCGCCGTTTGACGCCGAGCTGTTCGGCCACTGGTGGTTTGAAGGTCCCGGATGGTTGAAACACGTAGCGTTGGAGTACGCCAAGCCGGAATCACAAGTCCGGTTGGTCACAGGCTCGGAGTATCTGCAGGCGAATCCGCCGTCCGCTTACCTCGCCTTGCCCGAAGGCTCCTGGGGCGCCAACAGCGACAACAGCGTGTGGCTGAACGACGATACCGCCTGGACCTGGAAACATATCTACGCGGCCGAGTTGGCCGTGCAGGAGATGGCCAATACAGGATCATGGCAGGGAAATCCAACCGCAACACGCCTGGCCCGGCAGATCTGCCGCGAAATGCTGCTGCTGGAGTCCTCCGACTGGCAGTTCCTGATTACCACCAAGCACGCCCGCGACTACGCGGAAAAGCGTTTCAACACACACCTGGACCAGCTGCGCGCGCTCCTGGACGCCTGGCATCGCTTTGAAAGCACCCGGCAGGTGCCCGCTGACAAATTGGCCGAACTGGAGATGATTGAGCTGCGCGATTCCGTGTTTCCCAACATCGAACCGGAACTCTGGGCCAACGCCGCGGTCGCCGCGAAATAACTTCGACCCACGCCGCTTTTTTGTACCTGAAGAACAGTGCAGACCAACCATCATGACCGGCCTTCGCTCACAGGACAGCACTTTGACGTTCTGGTGATCGGCGGGGGCATCAACGGGATTGCCATTGCCCGCGAGTGTGTCCGCGGCGGGAAGCGCGCACTGGTGGTGGAGCAGAACGATTTTGCTTCCGGCACCACCAGCCGTTCCACGCGCATCATTCACGGAGGACTGCGTTACCTGGAGCACGCCGAGGTTGGCCTGGTGCGGGAGTCGTTGCGCGAACGCCAGCGGTTGCTGGCCGAGTCGCCGAATCTGGTCCAACCGCTTCAGTTTCTGCTGGCCCTGCCGGCGCAATCGGGATCTCTGCTCCGCAGCTCGTTGGCCATCAGGACGGGATTGTGGCTGTATCGCCGATGGGCCGGCGCTCAACCGGCGCCGTCGAACACGCTGGTTGACTTCGACAAACAGCTTGACTCCGGACATCGCTGGCGTGTCTTCCCTTATGAAGACGCGCAGTGCGAGTTTCCGGAACGGCTGGCCGCGGAATGGCTGACGGAAGCAGCGGACTCGGGTGCTGTCGTGCGCAACCACACGCGCGTGCTGCAGGTTCTCCGCGACAATAACAAGAAGCGCGTTACCGGCGCGCGACTGCGTCAGGAAATTACCGGCGAAGAATTCACCGTGACCGCCACGTCGATTGTGAACGCGACCGGGCCATGGGCGGATTCGGTGGTCAACGCGGCCGATCTCGATTGCCAGCGCATGATTGGCGGAGTCCGCGGCTCCCATTTGGTCCTGCCGCAGTTTCCTGCTGCGCCGCACGAAGCAATCTACACGGAAGGAATTGATGGACGTCCCATCTTCGTGATTCCGTGGAATGGACAGATCCTGGTGGGCACTTCGGAGGTAGCGGACGGAGGAGATCCCGGCGATCCACAACCCACGGCGAGCGAAATTGATTATTTGTTCCGCAGTTTCCTCCGGCTTTTTCCCGGCAGCGGTCTGGGACCGGCGGACGCGCGCTACACGTTTGCGGGAATTCGTCCGTTGCCCTATGCGCCGGGGAAGAAAGCTTCGGACGTCACTCGCCGCCACATTATTCATGATCACGCGCACGAAGGCGCTGCCGGATTGCTCTCGATTATCGGAGGCAAGCTGACCACAGCGGCAAGCCTGGCCCGAGAGGTTGCGGGCAAGCTGGGCGTCGCAACCCGCGAACCGGCCGGAGAATTCGCAATCGGCGCGCCGCACGACGGAATTGAATCCACGCTCCGGCAGTGGGCATGGATGGTGGCGGGAAGAGCAGGCATCCCAGCGGCATCCGCCGAGGCGATTGCGCAATGGCACGGACGGCACGCGTTGGCGATCGCGCACACAGCCTCACTCGACCAACGCCTGCGCGCGCCGCTGTGCGGCCACACCGAGCACATCGTCGCGGAAGCAGTCGAAGCCGTGAGCTACGAACACGCGGTCACGCTGGGCGACATTCTCTTGCGCCGCGTTCCGGTCTCACTCGGCGCTTGCTGGTCTGAGGCTTGCAGCCGCGAAGCGGCCGACAAAATCTGCGACGCTCTGGCCTGGGACAAGACGCGCGTTCATGCAGAACTGGACCGGTTTGAAAACGAACGGGAACGGTTTCTGCATCCCAAACCAACTGTCTCGAGCCCAAGCGGGAAAGCCGTATAGCAACAAAAGGATAGCGACCACGTTTCTCAATGAGTCCGCAGCGTAGCCAACAGCAGCTTAGTGTCGTCGGAAATGATTCCGTTCACACCCAATGTTGCGGCGCGCCGCATTTTGCGCGGCTGGTTGACGGTCCAGGTGATAACGGTCTTGTCCGCGGCGTGCATACGCTTCACGAGCCGCCGGGAAAGCAGCCGGTAATGCGGCATTACGTAACTGACAGGCAAAGTCTTCCAGCGACGCAATTGCCAGCGCGTCTGGCAGATAATGCCCAGAGTAAGCGAGCCGTCCAGCGCATGAAGCTTGCGCACCACGCCTGGCAAGAAGGACGAAATACAGTAGCCGCGCCGCGGATGAAGGTCCTTGACCGCATTCGCAATCTCGCGTTCTGCTCCGCGCACTTTGACTTCTATATTGAGGAAGGCCGCGCGGGAATAACGTTTCAGGACATCTTCCAGGCAAGGCGGCTGTTCCTCGGCCGAAGCGAAACTGGCCCGCAGCTGTCTCAGCGTGTGCTTGCGCACGGAGAGCCGATTGAGCCTGGGATCATGGCAGATGATGAGATGCCCGTCGCGTGTGCGACGCACGTCAAACTCAAATCCGTCAACGCTGTGTTTCAACGCAAGATCAAACGCGGCCAGCGTATTTTCCGGCGCATAGTCGCGGGCGCCGCGATGTCCGAGGAGTAAAAGACGAGTGGACAATCTGGTCAGCTAGTCGAGCTCAAAGTCGCGGAGCCGCGGTCCTTCGTCGGGAGTCTCTTTGGCTTTCTTGACGGCTTCCTGGAATTTTTTCTCCAGCAGGTCTTTCTTGTTCTTCTCCGCGTCCACGGCCTGGCGGAAGATGGACTCTTTGCGTCCTTCATTGTCCCGCATGGCTTTGGCCGCGGCTTCAAAGTCGTTGAAAGTCTTCGGCTTGACCGGCGCAACATGCGAGATGACGGCGCGCGTGGCCGTGTCAACTTTCAGCAGCGCTCCGCAACACGGGCAACTGACTTCAAACGGTTCTGGCGACGGCTTGGCCATAACAAGATTGTATGCCTGCCGCGTGCGCAGAACCAGTGGCTGTTTTTTGTCCGATATTTGCGGGTTGAATGAACTTTGCCGGTGGCGTTTGTTAGAATTTAGACGGTCCTGTTTATGACTTTGCAACGTGCATTTTCCGACATCCCTGCCGCGGTGGAAGAAATCCGCGCGGGCAGGATGATCGTAGTTGTGGACGATGAAGACCGCGAAAACGAAGGCGACCTGACCATGGCCGCGGAAAAGGTCACGCCGGAAGCCATTAATTTCATGGCGAAATTCGGCCGCGGCCTTATCTGCCTGCCCATGACGTCCGAACGCCTGGATTACCTGCGCATTGCGCCGATGACCAAGGAAAATACGTCGCCTTACGGCACGGCTTTCTACGAAGGCATTGAGGCCCGCGACGGCGTCACTACCGGCATTTCCGCGCATGACCGCGCGCGCACGATTCAAGTCGCGATTGATTCTGCCAGCCGCGCTTCCGATCTTGCGCGTCCCGGACACGTCTTCCCGCTTTGCGCCCGCAAAGGCGGAGTGCTGGTCCGCGCCGGACAAACCGAAGCTTCGGTTGATCTTGCGCGCATGGCCGGTCTGGTTCCGGCGGGCGTGATCTG
Source organism: Verrucomicrobiia bacterium (assembly GCA_035567035.1). Taxonomy (GTDB): domain Bacteria; phylum Acidobacteriota; class Terriglobia; order Terriglobales; family Acidobacteriaceae; genus Angelobacter. The sequence continues at coordinate 49,155 of DATMPO010000162.1, forward strand.
CGAAATCATGAACGAAGACGGCAGCATGGCCCGCGTGCCGGACCTGATCGAGTTTTGCCGCAAACACGGTCTCAAGATGGTGACGGTCGCGGACCTGATTCGTTATCGCATGCACCATGAACGGCACGTCACGCGCGTTGGCGAAGCCATGCTGCCCACGCGTCACGGCGAATTCCGCATGATCGCCTTTGAGAGCCAGCTGGACCGCGAGTCGCACGTCGCGCTGGTCATGGGCGACGTCGAACGCGCTGCAGGTCCGGTGCTGGTGCGCATGCACTCGCATTGTCTCGCAGGCGATGTCTTTGGCGGCGCTCTCTGCGACTGCCAGACCGTGCTCGACCGTTCTCTGGACCAGATCGCCCGCAACGGCACCGGAGCTTTGATCTACCTTCACCAGACCTCCAAAGGTTTCAGCGTTGACGATGAAAAGCGGCTCGTCTTTCACCGTGAAGTGCGCGAGACGGCCAACGCAGCGCACCAGCGAAAAACGCAGCGCGATATCGGCGTAGGCGCGCAGATTCTCTCGGACTTGAATATCCATTCCATCCGCTTGCTCACAAATCATCCCAAGAGAGTCGCGGGGCTGGAAGGATTTGCTATCACCATCGTCGAGCAGGTGCCAATTCCAACGGAAAAAAGCGTAGCTGGCTAGCCACTGATTTGCGCCGGCAAACGCGGATCAGAACGGCAAGCTAATTGGGTCTGCGCGGCACCACCTGCTCATCCAGGATCACGAATTGGGCAGAGCATTTGTCTGACCCGCAGATCACGGGTATCAGGCCGCCGATCTGGCGGCGCGTGATCAGTCCCAGCGTGCCGCATTCCGGACACGCCAGCACGGCCCAGTATGGGTCTTCCTGGTTCCCGACTTCACCCGCGTTTTCCAGGATGAAGATGGTCCCGGGCTCCATCTGTTCGGGGATCCACTCAGTCAGAATGTTGACTTCCGCCACCATGATCACCTCCACGCGCCTCCGATTCACCAACGTGAAACTACGAAGTCCTGCGCTTGCGTCCGCGCGCCACTTGCGAGCCCGCGGGACGCCGGCTGAAAATCTCCGCGTGCACTTCCCGCACCGCATCGCTCAGGCACACGCCCAGAAGCGGCTGCCGCGAGTTCTTGAGAATGTCAATCACCTGCTTCTGCGAGTTTTCCAGATACACGCGCTTGCCGTCGGTCAGCAGATGGTAGTCCGATCCGCTACTGACGGTTTCGGCCAGCCGCCAGCCAAATTCTTTCTGCAGATACTTCATGATGCGGCGCACTTTCTGCAGGGGAAAACCTTTGCGGCGCAGCGCGCAGATGACCGCGATCTCCGTGATGTCGTCCAGGTGATACAGCCTTCTGCGGCCGTCGCGTTTGGGAACAACGATGCCGCGCTCGTCCCACCACTGGAGCTGGCGCGGCGTGATCCCGGTAAGCTTGACCACCTGCGCCGATGTGAATTGCGCTTCCATTTTGCTTTCCACGCGAACCAGAAAATGTTTAAAACATCTTCGCGTCTAAATGTTTCTCATGTTCCAGTACCACGCGCGCAATGTCAACAAAATTGTTGTGGTGGAAGTCAGTTTGCTACCGACCGTGGCAAAATACCGCCTGTCCAGCCGTGTCAGGCGGAGTACAGGGCAGCAAGAAACAGGATGATTCGGTACGCATTCAGCATCTCGTAGGTTGCAAACAGCAATAGAACGCTCTTGACGAACGCCATGGAGATGGAATCCTTATAGAAACGGCGCAGGGCAAAGAACAGGTACGGGCCAAGGATAAGCGCCGCACAGACGCTGAGATACCAGTCCGATTCCATCCCGTGGAGAACAACGCCAAATGGTCGCAACAGCCGCAGCACGAGAGTGACGGCCCCGCAGAGCCCAATCATAATTACCAATAGAAAAACGGCCAGGTAATGCAATGCAAAAACCAGGTGCTCACCAAAATACCGTTTCGGTCGCTGCTCGAGCACAAGCAATGCCACGGCGAAGAGCGGCACCATCACCAGCACCATGGACCTGGCTTGGATGTCAATGACGTGATCGAAGCGCTGGCTGAATTCCACCATGCTGAGGCCTTTGACCGCAGCATGGTGAGTGGAAAGCCGGGTCGCCCATCCGCTGTAGGACATCCAGTGCTGATAGCCGAAGAGCGGGGTTTTCAAGCCGCTCCAACCGATGACCGGATAAAGCAAAAAATACAGCACGTTGGCGATAAAAAACACCTGGAAGGGATGCACATAAGGTTTACGGCGACCCTTCGCGTATTCATCACTCAGCTGTCCCGGCCGGGTGAGTAATACACGCAGCGTGCGAAAAATCTTCGAATCCCAATGGAACAGAGCCTCCCCGGCGTGGCCGAGCAGGTGCCTGACTGATAGATCGTGCAGACCTGGCTTCTTTTCGCCGCAGGCGCCGCAGAATCCCGCGGTGGATTCGGCGCGGCACGTAGGGCAGGTCCACTTCATATCTGCTACGTCCTCCGGCTCGTCCGGATTTCTGGCGTCAGTCTCAAGCGCCGCGCTGCCACCGCCGCCGACAAAATGTACGATCTCCAGCTTGTCGCCGTCTTTGAGCCGTGTTGCTGGCCAGTCAGCGCGCGGCACGATTTCCAGGTTCAGTTCCACGGCCACGCGGTCCGGCTTCATCCCAAGCTGATCCACCAGCTCTGCCAGAACCAGCGTGTCTGTGAACTCGCGCGCTTCGCCATTGAGTTGAAGTTTCATAAGGAAGCAATCAGCAATTGGCCAAAGCAAAACGACATTTACCGCAAAGATCGCACCGGGCGCGAAGGAATATGAAGTGTCTATTTGGTCCCTTTACGCATTACGCAGCTTTTGCATTTTAATCGTTCCTCCTTCGCGTCCTTCGCGACCTTTGCGGTTAAAGACTTTGGTTTCGCCATTTGCCAATTGCCATTTACTAATTGCTGTTCTTCACCCGCAGATCGTGTCCAGTCATGTCTTTCGGTTGCGGAAACCCGAGCATGCCCAGCACGGTCGGCGAGATGTCCTGCAAAGATCCGTCGGGCCGCAGCGTGAATTTGGCGGCGTCTTCGCTGATCACCATGAACGGCACCGGATTCGTGGTGTGCGCGGTGTGCGGACCTCCTGTGGCCGGATCAATCATCATTTCCGCGTTGCCGTGGTCGGCGGTGACCAGCATTGCGCCGCCGCGTTGCCGGACAGCGTTGTAAATCCCTCCCAGGCACCCATCCACGGTCTCGACACCGATGACGGTCGGCGGGATTTTGCCCGAATGTCCGACCATGTCCGCGTTGGCAAAGTTTACGATCACCACGTCGAAGGCCGAATCTCCCACGGCTTTGACCACGTTCTCCGCGATTCCCGCGGCCGACATTTCCGGCTTCAGGTCGTAGGTCGCGACTTTCTGTGACGGCACCAGCACGCGGTCTTCGCCGGGAAACGGTTTTTCTATTCCACCGTTGAAGAAGTACGTCACATGCGCGTATTTCTCCGTTTCCGCCACGCGCAGGTTGCGCAGCTGGTGTTCCGCCATCACGTTCGCCAGAATGTTCTTGAGCGAATCCGGGGCCACCACGTACGGCAACGCGAATTTCTGGTCATACTGCGTCATGCAGACGTACTTAAGATTTTTCGGCACGCGCTCACGCGGGATTGCAGCGTCCAAAGCCTCGGCATCGGGCAGGTCGCGGCCGCCTTGCGCCGTCAGCCCGCTTTCCCGCGCCAGGCAGCGGGTAATCTGCCGCGCGCGGTCCGCGCGGAAGTTGAAGTTGATTACGGTATCGCCATCGCGAATCACGCCAAGCGGCGCGCCGTGATCGTCTACGCAAACAAACGGAATAATAAATTCGTCGGTCACGCCGCGGTTGTACGACTCTTTCACTCCCTGCACCGGATCAACAAACGCCCCGCCTTCGGCCTTGCCGGCCACCATGGCGTCAAAGGCCTTGAGTTCGCGGTCCCACTTCTTGTCGCGGTCCATGGCGTAATAGCGTCCGCTGACAGAAGCAATTTTGCCCACGCCCAGCTCGCGCATCTTCTGCTGCAACTGCTGGATGTATGCAGCGCCGTTGGTGGGCAAAGTGTCGCGTCCGTCCATAAAGCAGTGGACAAACACGCGGTCCACCCCGTTCTGCCGGGCCATCCACAAGAGCGCATAAAGATGGTTCTGGTGCGAATGCACGCCACCATCGGAAAGCAGCCCGCAGATGTGAAGCTGCCGTCCGCCGCCGCGGGCATTCTTGATGCCGTCAAGCAGGACCGGGTTGGAGAAGAGACCACCATTCTGGATCATCAGGTCAATCTTACTGATGTCCATGGAAACGATGCGCCCGGCCCCAATGTTCAGGTGCCCGACTTCGCTGTTGCCCATCTGCCCGTCCGGCAGGCCAACATAATGCCCGCTGGTGTGGATCAAAGTGTTGGGAAACTCGCGCAGCATCCGGTCATAATGTGGCTTCCGCGCCAGCGAAATAGCATTAGCCGGGGACGGCGGCGCATAACCCCAGCCGTCAAGGATGATCAGCACCAGAGGTTTGTTCATGGTCGAAGGGAAGATTGTAAATGAGCCCCTGGCCGCTAGCTCCTGGCCACTAGCCGGAAGGACACGCGAAAACCCTCTAGTACAGAGGACGCGGAGGAACACGGAGGTCAAAAATCCCGGAATTCCCGCCCCCTGGTCCTTCTCTGTGATCCTTAGTGTCCTCTGTGGTAAAGGGTGTCGGTTGCCCGATCTGCGTCATCAGCGTAATCAGCGGTAAGGTGTTTCCGAGTTTTTGCTGAGTGCTGAATGCCGATTCCTGTCTTTTCCCAGCGGTAAGCTGATTCCGGCTTGGAACTCTACAGCGACACCTGGTGTCTGGTTCCTATAACAGAGAACATTCCCCAAACCTTGAGGAGCCTGCATGGCGATCGTAATGCGGAACGAGGGCAGTAAGGTCAATTCCCGGATCAACGTCACACCGATGGTGGATGTGATGCTGGTGTTGTTGATTATCTTTATGGTGATCACTCCGTTGCTGCAACCTGGCCCAAGGGTCCAGCTTGCGCAGGCCGCCAATCCGCTGCAGCTGCCCGACGCGGACAAAGAGGACGCCCTGTTAGTGGCCATCAACAGAGAAGGCCAGTTGTTCCTGGGCAACGAAAAGATCAGCCCGGCAGACCTGACGCAGAAGATTCGAGAACGCATCGCCGGCCGCACCGATAGAACCGTGTTCGTGAAAGCCGACGCGCGCTCTCACTACAGCGCAGTAGTGGGAGTGGTGGACAACGTCCGCTCCGCAGGTGCGAGCGAACTGGCCTTGCTGACAGAGAGAAGAAGGCAGTAACACGTAAACCAATTTGCTTCCGTCCCATCTGCGTATTCCGCGGTATGGTTTTGGTTTTTGGCTTTGTTCTTGACCTGGCTGAGTGCTGATTGCTGTTTTTCCCTGCGCCTACTTCAGCTCAGTGATGATGGCGCGCTGTTTTCCACGGACCAGCGTTTCGGTATGCGTGCGGTTGCGCTGGTTGAACCTGACCGTACCGGACGTGTATTGGTTCACGACAGCTTGCCCGTCCGGAGTGGTCGACTTCAGGTCACCGTCATCCAGGAACACCACGACGACGTCTTTATCATGGAAGTGCATCGGGGTGGCCACGCCCGGCTCCCACCTATAGTCCCACACGATGACGCGAGCATTTTCCAGGAGCTTCTTCGAGCCGGGCCGTGGAAACGCGAGCGGATATCCACTCGTATTTGCTATGGGAGCCACCGGATGGTCCTTCAGATGGATCACGAACGACCGGCCGGCAGGTCTTTTCCTGTCAATTTCGTGCGCTGTGCCCTTGGGCACAAACGACGCGCTACCCGACAACGACACAACAACGGCATCGACGGGCTGCGCTGCGGTGGAGTCGGTCACATCCCAGACGGCAACGCGGTCATTTTCGATGATTGGACTCGGGGGCTTCAACGCCGTTTGCGGGCCGGCAAGGAACAGTATCGCGCAGAGCAGCAGGGTACCTGACATGGCAGATCCTTTCCGATAAACAACGTAAAGTGGGCGGTTTTCAGATGAACCGGGACCGCCCACATTGTGGGCCTGGAGGCGAGAACGACGCAAACGCCTTGTGGCCGGCTAAGCCGCTGATAAGGCTGCCCCCCGAAAGACATTCATCGGGCGCTTCTACTCCCCTTCTGTCCCTGAACATCGGTAATCTGCCGGTTCCGGGCGGATGCGCCTATGCTTATGGAGGTTCCCCCCCGAAGGAGTTTTACCATGAAATCTGCGCGGGCAACGTCCGTTGTTTTCTCTATTATTTTCGTTTTAGTCTTGGGTCTGGTATTGCCAGCGCTGGGCGCGCAAAAGGCGGCCGCGCAGTCGAACGCCGGTGCGCCCGTTCCGGCGCTGACTGCCTCGCTGGCTGACCTGCAACGCGTGTCCGAAGCCACCGAGAGCGACATATCAAACCTGCGGACGGAAAAACGCAGCACCGGGTGGAAGACGGCCTGGATGTTCTGGCACAGAAGCAGTTCGAACAACCAGGAGGCTGAGCGGGCGGCCGAGTCGCTGCAGAAAAACCTGCATGATGCCATGCCCGGCCTGATCCACGACGCCCAGACTTCGGGGAGTTTCACCGCCACTTTCAAGCTCTATCACAACCTGAGCCTGGTTTGTGAATTGCTGGATTCTCTGGTGGATGCCACCAAGTCCGGAGGGAAGGCTGACGGACCGCTGGTCTACGATTCGTCCGCGATGGGCCGTATCCGCCAGGACCTGGCCACTTACGTGGAACAGTCCGCGGCGGCGCTCGATTCCAAGGGCAACCCTTACGCTATGTCCGCTGGTCCCGGGGGCAAGCCCAGAAAAATCGTGATTGATGACACCATCCCGGAAAAGAAACATCCGAGGAAAAAGGCCGCAGCCCCGCAGCAGTAGAGTATTCGACGCAGCTTTCTTATCAGGATTCCTGAACGGGAGTTATCGGGAGCTGGCCAGGCCAAGACTCCCGATTTCTTTTGCCTGAACGTCCCGGTCAGCGCGCTTCGAAGTGAAAGACGTCAATCACCACGTAGCTTTTAACATTCAGCAGGACCATGTGTCCGCCAATGATGGCATGCCGGCAATCCGGAGGCGGAGGCGGCAAGCGGCGTTCCAGATCTTCCGGACAGTACTGGACTTTCTTCCGCAGGCCGGGCGGCAGCGTACCGCGCGCATCAAGCTGTCTTTCCAGACCGGGCGGCAACCGGTCGCGTTTGGCTAGCCCCGGCGGCAGGCCGTCGCGATGGTCGCGATACCAGCCACGCATGGCTTCGCGGTCGTGGTCGTCATAGCCGTGACTGTAATGGTCGCGGTCGCCGCGATCGTGCTTGTTGCCTTTATCGCGATCGTGTTTGTCGTCCTGGTCATCACGATCGTCATCGCGATCGTGTTTGTTGTGACCGTTGCCATTACCGTTACCGTGCTGAGCGACGGCCGCGCTGGTAGCCAGAGCGAACATGATCGCGCCAGCCCACAGCAATCTTCGTGGTTGCATAGGTTTCCTCACGCGCGCGCCCAAACACTTCACGCGCTTTTCAAAGATACGAAAGGGGCCGGAACGCCGCAACCTTACGGCAGAACTGGCCCCTTCGGAACGAGCGGGTTGTTATCAGTCTTCAGGATGAGGTTTTGGAGTCATCCAGGTCTTGTTTGGCTTGTTTCTCGCCTTTTTTGGTTTCGTCCTTCGAGCTCGCTGCGGGCTTCAATGCGTGAATGGCCTTTCCCAGGCTTTCCTTGGGAGGCCCAATCATCTTGGCCTTCAACTGGTCAAAGGGAATGCCCAGGTTGTGCGAGACGTGCACCGCGGCAACGAACTGGCCGAGGTTCTTGAATCCCTGAGCTGCGGTTTGCAGGTTGGTTCCCGCCGGAAGCAAGCTTTGCAGCTTGGCCGACAGCTTGGTGTTGTCTGTAAGCTTCTCGGAAACCGAAGACCCCTTGGACGAAGAGCTCTTGTCTGTTTTGTCCGCCTTGGCATCGGCGGAGTTGCCGTGTGTAGCGGAAGAGCTGCCGTGCATCCCGCCGCTGGCGCCACCGCCGTGACCATGCTGGGCGAAGACTGGCGACACGGCGAAACAAAGCAACGCCGCCCCGGCGAGAACGAACGCGATCTTTATATTCTCTGACTTCATGCTTTCAAGCCTCCGTCTAGTTACTCTTCGAGCGAAGCAGCTTTGCTACATTCATACTCACGTTGAACGTAAAGCTGTCCAGGGCGTACGTCATGCTGCGGGTATAGCCCAGTTCCAGCCGCCACACCGGGGTGGGTTCAAATCCAATCCAGGTATTGACTCCGTTCTCCCGGGTAAGCCCGCTGCCGCTGGTCACGGCCGCGGTTTCAAAGACGCGGTTGTTCTTGCCCTTGCCCGCAGCCACCGCCTGACCTGCTTTCACCAGCTTGCTGAATACCTTCTGGTTCCCGACGGGGACGATCTCAAAGAATGACCCGCCGACCGAGAAATGCCGGTGCAGTCCGTATTCCGCTCCTTCTTCCAGATGGGCCACGAAGCCCAGCGAAGTAAACGGTCGCACATAGAGCCTGGTGTCGCGCACGGTATTGCCCAGGCCGCCGTCAAGGAACGGAGACAGGTTGCCGAAGGAGTGCTCGATGCGGTTGTCCCAGTCGACGGTGGCGCGGCCGGTGCTCAGACCCTTCTTGGTGTTGCCGGTGGGACCTGCACCGGTAAGCGTGCTGGAGTAATCCAGGATCGGATTCGGGAGTCGCAGGGCCAAACCAAGGTACACGTCGCCGATCCCGTTGTTGCTGTAGCTGGGCGTAGTAGTGGGAACCGCGCCCGTGGTCGTGCTTGACGAAACGTGGACAAAGTAAAGCGGCACACCGACAGAAACGCCGAAATGCTTATTGAAGTCCCAGCCCACCGCGGAGTCCAGCTTGAGCGCGTTATCGCCGGAGTTCAGCGTCCCTTCAATCGACTCGGTTTCCGTGAGCCCCTTGGTTTCGGGCAATCCCGCAGCGGCGCCGCTGGGAGCTGGAGTGGCACTCTGCGCGCCGGAATACTGTATGGCCGCCAGCATGGCAGCCAGCACGATGAAGCGGTAGAAAGTTAGTTTTATAAACAATTTGGGGAGTCCTCGACACCGATGCTACCCTATCCCACGTACTCCGTCGCATCCCGTGAGTACACTGCCCTACACCCAGCCAAGTTTGAACGCACGTAACCATCCAGGATGTAAGTCATTGTATATACATGACTTAAAGGCCATGGCGAGGGAGGACTCCATGAATTATTTACACGAATTAGTTCACACTTTGTCGGCTCGGAAGGCCTGATTAGTGCGAGTGGCCGTTGTCTGTTACTGTTCAATATGGACCAGCAGGGACAACCATGGAGCTGGGATACTCACGTTGCAGTTGGCGAGATGACCCGCCGGATGGGATGAACAGATGTCCAAGATCAATGGCGATAAAGCACGAGTGAACCGCAAACGCAGGTCGAAGCAGAAGTTGCGAGTCAAGATCCGGGCGCTCAGGCTCGACTTCGAGAAGAAGCCGGAGCGAAAACCGGTGGTCAAGAAGACGGCTGCCGTCTCAGCGTAGAAGCACAAATCTCTCTCCAGGTCTGTTGCGACCGGGACACCTCAGCGGAGTTTCACTATGACAGCCCGCTTGCCGGCGATCATGAGTACTGCGCCGCCAAGGATCAAAGCCGCGCTGATAAAGGGTGATACCGTCTGTTTAGACTGGGTTTCTACACCTATCGACACCCCGCCCGCCTTGATGCCGTGTTCCTCATTGTGCGGAATGGGAACAAACAGAGAGACAATACCCAGAACCACCACGGCCAACCCAAGCCAGAATAAAGCTTTCATCTTTTCCACCTCACGCAGGTGCACGTCGTTCTAATCCTAACCCGTTGAAACGGCCCAGTATGTTCAATTGGGCTCACCTGAAGCCTGCACTGGCCCTCTGGTTCGATGGACTGGGCCAGCACCGCTCAGTCCTTGACGGTCGACACATGTATCCTTTCATACCATGCAGCGGAAGAATGTCGCGGCCGCAGCCGGACTACTCGACAGGATCGAATCCGAGCTCAAACGAATCAACTACTGGCAATCCGCCCCGCTGCCCAAGGAGAAGTTTGCAGACATGGGCGCGTTCGGCATGAACACCATGGCCTTCTCCCAGTGGCTGCAATTTGTCTTTCTTCCCCAAGCCCGGAAAGCAGTGAGCGGAGAAAGAGAGCTTCCAACCAGCAGCGACGTTTCTGTTCAGGGCGTCCGGGAATTTGACGGAGATCCCAACGCCGGAAACCTGGTTTCGCTTCTGTGTGAGTTTGACGCGCTGGTGAACGGACAATAGGCCAGCCGCGATAGGGACCCCTCGCCCCGCTCGGGGCTGGTTCAAGGCTTCAGCTTCACCATGCCCGGCACGTCCCCGCCGTTGGGATCAATGGCGTGCACCCAAACGGTATTGAACGCGTCCTTGTACTCCGGATACTGTGCGACCAGGGCGTCGGCCAGAGCGCGGGCGTCAGCCTGGGTGGCAGCAAAATCTGCAGTGCTGGCTACGGAATATCTCACACTCAGGTCCAGGCCGGCAGGCAGGCGCCACGCGCTTATGTCGGTAATCTTGTAGGTCTTCCCCTGCGCGGAATAGTTCACCGCATTCCCGGCGATGGGAACATCATTGGGCTGCGCGGCGTTGGCTTCCTGAGTGATCCGGGAGAGCAGTTTGGTGTCCATGAAAGTGACCGGGGCCATCAGGTCCCATGATGTCCAGTAATAGAACCAGGCGTTGTGGACCTGGCCTTTGGTTTTGAACTCGCGGGCGCGTGCCAGGTACCAAAGGCCGTCGTGTCCGGCGGCGGTTTCCGGACGAATATAAAACCCTGCCAGCTTCCAGCCGCCCGCGTCCTGGAAGATGGTGGTAAAAGCGTAAGGGCCTTTGCTGCCGGTAAGGTCCTGGATGACGATGGCATACTTGCCCGCGGACAGTCCGGGGATATCAAATTCGGCGCTGCTGCCGGTGGCCCCGGTTGCGCCGAAGACGCCGCAATAAAACCTGCCGTCGGGACTGGGAGCGGCCCCGGTATCGAGCAGAAAAGAGATGCGGACCTGCCGGTTCGCGCCGGCAAACGCGGGTTGATTGTCCCTGACCGCGGCGGCGATGCTGTCAAAACTTGCTTTCACCGCGGGCGACAGATTGGCGCGGATGGCTTCGAAGTCGCCAAAGCTTGCCTGCTCAAAAGTCCGGTGTGCCAGGTCTTCGATGGCGGTCCTGACCGCGGCAGGGATTTCGTCGCCGCTTTGGCACGATTGCGTCCACGCTGGAATGACCGCCGAGATTATGGCGACCGCAAAAAAAGCTTTCCCGAAGAATGGCTTCATAGTCGTCCCGAAAAAACGGATCACTCTACCTATAGACGCCTGGTGCTTTAGATTCTTTGGCCATTTTACCGTCTTTTGCGCCCGGCGTTTTGCGGCAGCAAATCCGGACCCATTGAATTAAGTCAGCAAGACCTGCCTCCGGCGGCGTTCTGAGTATTAGGAGTAAAATCACTAGGGGGACTGCTTCGTCGTTGCGGTCAGAACTCATGTCGCATTCGGTCATGACATCCTGCGGAATACTGCTGCTGCTGCCGCTGGCCGCGGGCCAGATACAAACCCCGGCCCCGCCCCAGCCTCTGGCCCCGCCCCAGATCCAGCTTCAGCCACCCGCCGTGGCTGCGCGAGAAAAAGCGAAGTCTCACCGGCCGGGTTCCACCGACAGGCCCTCGACTCCCAGCTCCATGCAATATGGTCCTCCGGCGCCCGCGGAGGTCAGGCCCAAACTACCGTGGGAGGAGGAAGCGGTGCAGCCACGTGTGAGCTATCGTGACGGACTTCTTACCATCGAAGCCCCGAACTCCACGCTGGGAAGTATCCTGAACGCGATTCACAACAAGACGGGAATCCAGTTCGAGGGAGCGCAGAGCAGCATGGACCGGGTGGCCGTACGCACGGGACCCGCTCCGGTGGATGAAGTCGTCGGCGAATTGTTGCGCGCCTCGCACTTTGACTACGTGATTCTGGGCCGCGAGGACAATCCCCGCGTGGTGCAGCGGGTCATCCTTACGCGCCAGGGAAGCGCTCCAGCGACGACGCAGCCAAATCCGCCCGACAGCCAGACTCAGACCCAGGAAGCGGTCGATGAGGCTGATCCCGAGAATCTCCGCCAGCAACCGGGCGTACGCCCGCCACCACAGCCGCTCGTACAGACGCAGCCGCAGACACTGCCTAATGGCGCAAGAACACCGGAACAAATGCTGGAAGAAATGCGGCAACAGCAGTTGCGGCGCAGGCAGCAGCAGCCAAATGGCGGCAGACCTGATGATCCTCCGCTTGAGTGATCGGGAGAAATAGCTAGTGGCTGGATGCCGGGGCGGCAATTGCCGCGCGTGGCGCGCTTTCCGAAACGCGGCGCTGATGGCCCATCGCCCGCAGGATGGCCGCAATGGCCAGGTATCCGCAGCCGATTCCGAACGCCAGAGAGGCCAGGACAGTAATAAGGACGGTCGAAGAAATTAATAGTGTGCTCATGGCTCAAATCTCTAGTAGTAAAAGCTTTTCGCTGCACAACATTGTGTCCTAAAACCCCTGGATCACCGTGATTACGACCGTACCCGCGACCATTACCAGCGTACATCGGCCATTCGGGACTTTAGTCACGCGCCCGGGACTGAAATAAACCTTAGGCAGCCACTGCAATGTACTCTTCATTGACGCGCTGCGGTATTGATTATTAAGATACATACGTAGAGTTGCGCGCTGACCTCGCTGGACTTCTCCGTAGGAGTCCGGCCGCGAACCAAGGCCGGCGGCGGCTTTCCACGCAGTTTTTTCAACCAGTTTTTTTCAACCAAGGTTATCCGGTCCATGGCCATCAACAAGATCACGGTGCGGGGCGCGCGCCAGCACAACCTCAAGAACATTTCCGTTGAGGTCCCGCGCAACACGTTCACCGTAATCACCGGACTGAGCGGATCGGGAAAGTCTTCGCTGGCTTTTGACACCATTTATGCCGAAGGCCAGCGGCGCTACGTGGAAACCCTGTCCGCGTACGCGCGCCAGTTTCTCGACCAGATGGAGCGTCCCGACGTGGACTCAATTGAAGGCCTGAGCCCGGCGATTTCCATTGAACAAAAGACCACCTCGCGCAGCCCGCGTTCCACGGTCGGGACCATTACCGAGATTTACGACTACCTGCGGCTGCTGTATGCGTCGGTCGGGGTGCCGCACTGCCCGCAATGTGGCAAGCCCATCAGCCGCCAATCGGCGGAACAGATTGTGCGGCGCGTGATGCAGCTCAAGACGGAAGACCGGGTCATGGTGCTGGCGCCGATTGTCCGCGGACGTAAAGGCGAGTTCAAGGCCGAAATGGCCAAGCTGGTGCAGCAGGGCTTTGTGCGGGCGCGTATTGACGGCGAACTGCGGCACCTGGACGAAGAACTCGACGATCTGCAGCTCGACAAGCGCAAGAACCACACCATTGAGGTGGTCATTGACCGCCTGCTGGTGAAACCGGGTATCGAGAAGCGGCTGGAGCAGTCGGTGTCCACGGCCACGCGACTGGGCAATGGGTTGGTGCAGGTAGTGGTTGTCGGCGGCGAAGAGCATTTGTACTCTTCGCGCATGGCGTGTCCGGATTGCGGAATCAACATTCCCGCGCTGGAGCCCCGCTCCTTCTCCTTCAACAGCGTCTATGGCGCGTGCCCGGAATGCAACGGACTCGGCAGCAAATACGATTTTGATCCGGCAAAGATTATTGTGGACTGGTCCAAGCCGCTGATGGAAGGCGCGCTGGGGCCGGCTGCCGGCTCCACTTACTTGCAGCGCATGCTGGAGATTGTGGCGGCGGCCTACAAGATTGATCTGGCGACGCCTTTCGAGAAGTTCCCCGCCCGCATACAGAACCTGCTGCTGTATGGTCCCGGGGAAAAGGAAGCGCCGCGAGTCGGCTTCCGCGGAATTCTGGGGTTCCTGAATCAGAACATGGAAGAGTCAACCTCGGAAGGCTATCGTGAATGGATGCTGGGCTACATGTCCGCGACTACATGCCCGGTCTGTCAGGGCAGGAGACTGCGGGCAGAAAGCCTGGGAGTCAAGGTGAACGGCATTTCGATCGCCGAGTTCACTGCTCTGCCGGTAAGCCGGTCCGTGGACGCCGCGGCGAAAATCCAGCTAAACGAGCGCGAGAAGGCCATTGCCGGACGCGTGCTGCATGAGATCAGGGAGCGATTGCAGTTCCTGGACGCCGTCGGGCTGGGCTATATATCGCTGGACAGGTCGGCCGCCACGCTGTCCGGCGGCGAGGGCCAGCGTATCCGTCTGGCCACGCAGATTGGCTCACGGCTCCGCGGCGTGCTCTACGTGCTCGATGAACCCTCAATCGGCCTGCACCATCGTGACAATAGCCGGCTGCTGCAAGCCCTGGAAGCTCTTCGCGACCTGGGCAACACCGTACTCGTAGTCGAGCACGACGAAGAAACCATTCGCCGCGCCGACTACGTGATTGACCTCGGCCCCGGAGCGGGATTACACGGCGGCGAAGTGGTGGCTTCCGGAACGCCGGACGAAATCATGCAGCAGGCGGGATCGCTTACCGGGCAGTACATCTCTGGCGCCAAGGCCATCTCCGCCCGGTTTGAGCCCCGGGCCGCGAACGGCAAAGCCATCACCGTGCTGGGCGCGCGGGAAAACAACCTGCGCGGCATTGACGCCGCGTTTCCTCTGGGCGTGATCACCGTGGTCACCGGGGTCTCGGGCTCGGGCAAATCAACGCTGGTCAATGACATTCTGTACCGGGCACTCGCCAAGGAGCTGTACCGTTCGCGGGAAGCGCCGGGAGCGCACAAGGCGATCACCGGCGCGGAGCACATCGATAAAGTCATTCGCATTGACCAGTCGCCGATCGGACGGACACCGCGATCCAATCCCGCGACGTATACCGGGGTCTTTACCCACATCCGCGACCTCTATGCCATGCTGCCGGAATCACGGGAGCGCGGGTACAAAGCCGGACGCTTTTCCTTCAATGTCTCCGGCGGACGCTGCGAGCACTGCCAGGGCGAAGGCGAGCGCCGTATCGAGATGAACTTTCTTCCCGATGTGTATGTCCTTTGCGAAGTCTGCGGCGGCAAACGCTATAACCACGAGACGCTGACGGTGAAGTTCAAAGGCCGGTCCATCGCCGATCTGCTGGAAATGTCCGTTTCTGATGCACTGCCGGTACTGGAAGACATTCCGCAGATCAAACAGAAGCTGAAGACGCTGGATGACGTGGGGCTGGGCTACATCAAACTGGGACAATCCGCGGTCACGCTCTCCGGCGGCGAAGGGCAGCGGATGAAGCTGGCCAAGGAACTCTCCAAGCGGCAAACCGGACGCACCCTGTATCTGCTCGACGAGCCTACGACCGGGCTACACTTTGACGACGTGAACAAATTGCTGGAAGTCATTCATCGTCTGACCGACCTGGGAAACTCCGTGATCATTATCGAGCACAACCTGGACGTGATTCGCAACGCGGACTGGATCATTGACCTCGGTCCCGAAGGCGGCGAGGACGGTGGCCGTATCGTCGCCCAGGGCACGCCGCGGCAAATCGCAAAGACGAAAAAGTCTTACACCGGACAAGCATTGGCGGCGTACTTTGACCGGCTGCGCAATGGCGGTGCCAGAAACGCCAGACAGTAAATTCTGCCGACTACGCGAAAGCGTCTTTCTGGAAACCGGAAATCACGGCTCTTGCACGCGCCAACGGTCGAAATTGCTTTCCTGCAAGTGGCTGTATACAAAAGGCATACTTAAATCAATGGGCAGTCTTTTGCGGATTCGTGACAGCAAAATATTCTTCTCGGAAAAATCAATTGTTCTTCTACATTCTTTTCAACCTTCTCCTTAATACCTGGGCACACAACAAAGGGGGCAGAGCTCTTCTGCCCCTTTTGTACTTTTCCGCTCATTCCGCGCCTGGTGTTACATTGATTCAGTCGCCACTTTTCCCGATTGCAGTTCACCGACCCAACTCCGCAAGATTTACCGGCTGAGCTGGCCGAGCCGCTTCCGGCCGCGCCACCGCCGCCGCCCCCACCCGACCCGCGGGCGGAGAATCCTGTCTGGAACCTCTGGGACGTGCTCCTGATAACGGGGGTCTCGGTTGCCGCTTTGATCGTGGCGCAAGTTGTGGTCCTGATTGTGGCCTACTTCCTTCCGCAATCTCACCACGCATCCATCCCGACTCTGGCCAAGAACACTCTCTTGCTGGTGCCGGCACAGGTATTGGGCTATCTGCTCATTGTTGGCTTCATGGCGTTCCTGTTGTGGACAAAATACCGCTCGGGATTTGCCAAGGCCATACGCTGGAACGCGCCACCCGCCCGGTCCGCTGCTGCCGCACTGTTGGCGGGAGGCGGTTTGGGGTTGGTTTCTCTGGTTTTCTCGGCCTCAGTGCAGAAGTGGGTCCCAAAATCGCTTCCCATCGATGAGATGTTCCAGAGCACTGCTTCGGCATATATGCTGGCCGCGTTCGCCGTGCTGGTGGCTCCTGTGGTGGAGGAGATTTTCTTCCGCGGCTTCCTTTATCCTGCTCTGGCCCGCAAGACCGGCGAGCAGGTCGCGACCGTCTACCCGGCCCATGCCCGCAAAACCGGTCAAGTAGTCGCAATCGTCCTGACGTCTTTAGCCTTTGCTCTGATCCATGAGGGACAACTCGCGCATGCGTGGCTTCCGCTCTTGTGGTTGTCCGTTGTCGGCGCGGTCCTGACCACGGTCCGCGCTGCTACCAAGTCCGTGGCCACAACGGTCCTGATTCACATGGGATACAACGGGGTACTTATGCTTCTTGACTACATCTACACGCATGGATTCCGGGAGTTTCAGCATTCCTGATTGGATTCCGGCAGTTCAAACCTGCTACTTTAATTTCTCATGGACTGCCGACCGCCCCGCGAACAACTTCTCGATCTGATCGCCAGAAATTCTTTTCGCCTGGGTGAGTTCACGCTCTCTTCCGGAATCAAGAGCGACTACTACGTTGACTGCCGCACCACCACGCTTCATGCCCAGGGGGCCAACCTGACTGGCCGCGTCTTTCTGGACCTGTTCCGAAAACACGGCTGGCAACCAGACGCCGTGGGCGGACTGACCATGGGCGCCGATCCAATCGTAGTGGCGATTGCGTTGCTGAGCGCGCAAGACCATGACAAAGACGTCGCTCACCGACCCATCCACGGCTTCCTGGTGCGCAAAGCGGAAAAAACCCACGGGATGGGACGCCGCATTGAAGGCTTCCAGGAGAAAGGCGCCAAGGTTGTCATCGTGGACGACGCTTGCACAACCGGGAGTTCCACCATCCAAGCGATTGAAGCCGCTCGGGAGTTTGGGTTCGTGATTGCCGGCGTTGCATGCCTGGTAGAGCGCGAAGAAGCCGGCGGCCGCGCGGCCGTGGAGAAAGCCGCTGCGCCGGCGGAATTCTTTTCGGTTTTCAAATCGAGCGAAGTCCGAACCGCTCACGTGAAACTGAAGGAAGCCGGCCCGGT
>DATMPO010000163.1:0-4936 GCA_035567035.1 Verrucomicrobiia bacterium
AACAGGAATCCGCCAAAGATGATCACCGCAAAAAAGACGTTCTTGACCGTCTCTGTAAATTGCAGCCACGTCAAGGACAAGAACTGGAAGAACGAAGCCCGGAACGAGAAAGCAGTCTTGACGTCAGGCAGGGAGCGAATCACCACCTGTTCTTCGCCCGTATCCACGCTCTTCGTGCGACTGCGGCTTGCCACCTGTGACCGGGAGAACTTGAAATACGTGAACGCGAACAGCGCGATACCCACGCTCAACCAGAGGATACGGTTGAACAACAGCACTCCGGAAAACGGCACGAGCTGCGCGTTCTTCTCGAATGACGTCCAATATTGCGTGATGTGAGCAACGGCGCGGTCTCCAAAGGGGTCGGCAAGAGCATAGATGGCGCTTTTGGTCGGGTCGGAGAGGACTATCCCGACGGCGAGGTACCCGATGAGCAGAAGCACGCTTCCGGCGTAAACCGGCAACATCTTTCTGCCAAGGGCGGCCAGGCAAAAGAATATTCCGGTAAGAAACACGAGGTTCGGCAGGACCACCGTGAGGTATGGCTGCAGATAAGCCATCAATCTTTCCGGACCTATTTTGGCTGAATCCAGGAAGGGCATGTGCAGTCCGATCCACAGACCCAGGCCCAGGCCCGCAAAAATCACCAGTTGGGTGACCAACGACCCAAGGAAACGTCCGGCAAGGTAGTCGATCTTCCGGATGGGCGCGGTGTAGAAGAACGAATCGCAATTGTTGTCAATGTCCTGGTAGGTGGCTTGCCCGGCCAGTGCCGCGGGGATGATCAAGCCGAGCAGACTGAGTTCAGTAATAAGTGCAGTCAGGGAAAAAGGAGAGTTGACGTATACTTTGTCTCCCAACCCTGCGGCGCCCATATTGGGGAACGCTCCGCCGGCAATAAGCGCAAACAGGAAACCCAGAAGGAACAGGGTAAGAGAGTACATCCACGTCGAGATACGGCCGAGCCGCTGCCGGACTTCGAAGAGCATGATGTTCCAGATCATGTCAGTTCACCTTCGCCGCTGGCGCGGCCGGATTCATGAAGCCCTTGATCGTGGCAAAGTAGACATCTTCCAGGTCCGGCGTCACCAGTTCAAAACCCGGTTCCGGTTCCTGATTGCTGTAAACATGGATCAGGGTCTGTCCGGAGAAGCGGCGCATGGAAATCACTTTGAATTTTTCGCCGTAGGACGCCACCTCCGCCTGCGGAACCGACTTCCTCCAGATCCGGCCCTCCAGGTCCCCTACCAGGGCGGCGGGCGAGCCTGTGGCCATCACGCGGCCTTCGTGGATCACCGCCATGTTGCTGCAGAGATCGCTGACATCGGAAACAATGTGCGTGGAAAGAATCACGATCACGTTTTCCCCGATCGCGCTCAGCAGGTTGTGGAAGCGCACGCGCTCTTCCGGGTCCAGTCCCGCGGTCGGTTCATCCACAATGATCAGCTTGGGGCTGCCCAACAGGGCCTGTGCAATGCCAAAGCGCTGCTTCATGCCTCCGGAGTAGCTTCCCAGCGGCTTGGAGCGGTGTTCGTACAGATTGGTCTGCTGGAGGAGGGCGCGGACCAATGCGGTGCGCTGCCTGGCGCCGATGCCCTTCAACGCAGCAAAGTGCGTGAGGAGGGTTTCCGCCGAAACCTTGGGATACAACCCAAACTCCTGTGGCAGGTAACCAAGCATGCGGCGGACGTCATCTTTTTGCCGCAAGACATCGGTCTCGCCCATCATCGCGCTGCCGGAATCGGCTTCCTGCAAAGTAGCCAGCGTGCGCATCAGCGTGGATTTGCCTGCCCCGTTTGGCCCCAGCAGCCCGAACATGCCCAGCGGTATGGTAAGGGAAACGTCCTGCAATGCCTGAGTGCCATTAGGATAACGTTTTGAAAGTTTCTCGATTCGCAGTTCCATGCAGTCTCCTTGCGATTTTCCAGCGTGATCAAGCTAACCAATCATGGTTACGGAAGCATACCGAATTAGGACAGGCGGTCGGATGGCGGGAAATACGGCGGCGCAACGCTGCCTGGCCACAAACCAGGCGTTACAGGCTCATGACTTCGCGCAGTTTGCGGGCTTGCCGGCGGGAAATCCCGATCTTTAGCCCCCCGGTAAGGCTGGCAACCAGACCGCCTTCGGCCTGCGGTTCGAGGGACTGTATATCGCGCAGGTTGACGATGTGGGAGCGGCTGGCCCGAAAAAATGTGGTGGGATCGAGCGTGGCTTCAAGCGCGTTGAGCGACTTGTAGATCAGAGGGCGGTTGCCGGCAAAGTACACGCGTGTGTAATTGCCCTCGGACTCCAGAACGCGGATCTCCTCGACGGCGACGATCCAGCAGCGCTCTCCCTCGCGCAGGAATACCCTCTGCTTGCGTCCAGGTCCCGCTCCCTTAGGACCGACAATCTTGCGCGCTTTGTCCAGCGCCTCGTCGAGACGATCGGCCGCAATCGGTTTCAGCAGATAGTCCAAAGCGCTGACCTCAAATGCACGCACGGCGTATTCCTGAAATGCGGTAGTAAAGATGACTGCGGGCACCTCCTCCAGATCTTCCAGCAGCTCCAGGCCACTGCGGCCCGGCATTTCCACGTCCAGAAAGACTACGTCCGGGTCGAGCCGACGGATCTGGGCCAGGGCTTCGTCGGCATTGGCCGCTTCGCCCACCACGGTCACGTCATCGTGGGAGTTGAGCAGACGGCGCAGGCCGGAACGCGCCAGTCGTTCATCGTCCACCAGAAGCGCCTTCATGGGACCGACTCTCCCCGCTTCACAGGAATTATTCCTGCGGCGCGGACCTGCCCATGGGCCCCGTTGACGTTTTCCAGCACGATCTTCGCCTTATCGCCGTACAAGAGTTGCAGACGGGCGCGGGCATTCCGTAAGCCGATGCCTTCCCCTGACGGGTGCCCGGAAAGCTCCCCACTGTTCACGACCTCCAACTCTAGCCGGGAATTGCGGATCGCGGCCTTGATGGAAATCTCTCCGCCCTCGGGCCGCCGGGATATGCCATGCTTGAGCGCGTTTTCCACCAGGGTCTGGAGAACCATGGGCGGCACCGGGACCTGGCCCGCATCAGGGGCGATGCTCCAGCGGACGCGCAAGCGTTCCTCAAAGCGAATCGCTTCCAGTGCCAGATAATCTTTCACGGCTTCGACTTCATCTTCCAACAGGACCTGCTCCAGGTGGTCGGACTGCAGAGAGTAGCGCAGCAATCCGGAGAGCTGCGTAACCATGGTCTGGGCGCGTGGCGGATCTTCTACAATCAGCTCGCGCAGGCTGTTGAGACAATTGAACAAAAAATGCGGATTCAATTGGGCGCGCAGGCCGCGGAGTTGTGCCTCCTGGGCCACTAGTTCCAGCCGCAGCGCATGTACTTCCGCCACTCGGCGGTGGCGAAACTCATGTACGGCCAGATATACCATCAACCAAATTGCGAATAAAGCCACATAGATGAGCCAGGAGATAAACCGGACGGCGGGCCGCAAGTTCTCGCGCAAGGGAGTTAAGTGGACTAGAAAAATGCTGATGAGCAGATTGATCGCGTTCTGGACAACCGCCGCCAGTGCGATGGCCGCAGCCAGCCGTGGCCACGCCGTCTTCAGTGGAATGTGCAGCCAGCGCCGGCGGCGTATCTGCAAGTAGATAAGATGGCTGAGGATGAATCCAGAGGCGCCCAGCACCACGACAGCTATATACAAGCGTGGGGTTGGGGTACCGGCAGTGGGCGCTAATACAGCAAGGATGATCAGCTGAAATGTCACAAGCGCCGACCAGCCCGCAAGCTGGCACAACCAATACGCTCTGCTGATCGCCGGAGCTTTTTCTCTCGATGCGATGCTCATGGCCGGATACTGCAGGTTATCCTAAAGCAGGTTCGCACTTGCATGGCAAACAGATTGAACCCAGGAACGTGAGACTCAGCAACCATGAAGTTTGCGAAACGGGAAGGAGGTTTCGCTGCTGCCGAGTTTTCCACATCTTTCTTGCGATTTCATTTAACTTTGCGCTTGCTATTTGGCCCAGCCGTTCGCATAATGCTCTGTACTGAGTAATTAACCGCGTATCCCCAAAGGCAACGGTGGAACGATACAATCGAGCGGATGTACTGAGGATTCTTCGCATCACGGCGCGGCAGCTGGCGGGCTGGGAAAAATCAGGCCTGTTTCCTGTCGCGGAGGCCTATTCTTTTTTCGATCTCCTGCAAATCAAAAAGCTTCGCGACTTACGCGCGAAACGCGTGCGCTCCGCCGTAATCCGCGACTCGCTCCGCGCCATGCAGCAACAGGTTGCCGGCATGGAAAATCCCTTGCTGGAAGCCGGCGCTTTTGCCGCGAATTCCCGCGTGGCGTTCCGCCACCGGGGCTCGGTCGTGGAACCGCTGGCCGGCCAGTTCGTCATGGATTTTACCGACCGCCGCGTTGTTGAATCTTACAAAGTCCGTCCCATGCGCACTGCGGAAACGGCGGCTGAGTTTTTTGCGCGCGGAATTGTTCTGGAAGAAGACAGCGCGACCCAGACCGAGGCCATAGCGTCCTACAAGCAATGCGTGGAACTCGATCCCGGCCACGCCGCCGCTTACATCAACCTCGGCACGCTCTACTACAACCGCCAGGATTACACCAACGCCGAACGCTTCTACCGCCGGGCCGTTGAAGCCGACCATCGCTATGCGCTGGCCTATTTCGATCTGGGCAACGTTCTGGACGAGACCGGCCGTTTACAGGAAGCGATCCGTTCGTATCAGTCGGCCATCACCCTGGCTCCCACGTACGCGGACGCGCACTACAATCTGGCGCTGGCCTTCGAAAAAGCCCGCCAGCCCCGCAAGGCGCTCAACCATTGGCAGGCCTACACGCGGCTCGACAGCGTCGGCCCCTGGGCCATGCACGCCAGAAACCAGATCAAGAAAATACTGGCGGCGGATGCGCTGAAAGTAGTTACGCGCAA
>DATMPO010000164.1:0-25495 GCA_035567035.1 Verrucomicrobiia bacterium
GACGACGGACGTGACGGGAGTAGCGGAGTTGCCGGCGGGCACGGAGATGGTGATGCCGGGGGACAACGTGGCTTTGATAATCGAGTTGATCACGCCGGTGGCCATGGAAAAGGGTCTGCGGTTCGCGATCCGCGAAGGCGGACGCACGGTAGGCGCGGGGACCATCTCGGAAATTATTCAGTAAGAAGATTCAGCCAAGGCCCTTAGAGAACGAAGCTAAAGGCCAATGGCTAAGAGCTAAGGGCTGGTTTTATGAGAGAGATAGTGACATTACAGTGCGGCGAGTGCAAGGACCGGAATTACTCGACAACCAAGAACAAAAAGACGACCACAGGCCGTCTGGAGTTCAGCAAGTTTTGCAAGAAATGTCGTAAGCATACGCCGCACAAAGAGGTTAAGTAATTAGTACTTAGTATTTAGTAGTTAGCACGCTGGCGAAACAATGAGGCAAGCTAAATACTAACGACTAATTACTAAATACTGATTTACAGGGGCGTAAGCTCAACGGCTAAACTGCCGGTCTCCAAAACCGGACTTGGGGGTTCGAATCCCTCCGCCCCTGCCAGAATTTGGAGTACGGAGCGGAAGAGGGCGGCGCGGCGGCGCAGCGAGAAGGAAAGCAGGACCAATGGCAAAGGCAGCAACGGTTACGCGGGACGATCAGAGCGCAGGCGGCAAGCTGATGCAGATGCCGGCGCGGGCCATGGGGTTTTTCTCCGATGTCCGCAATGAAATGCGCAAGGTCACTTTCCCCAGCCGGAAAGAAGTCGTGGCCACAACCATGGTGGTGATCATTACCGTGATCATCTTCGCGGCGTATTTCTGGGTGATTGATTTGGGCATGCAGAATGGAGTTACCTGGTTGCTGCACCGCACGGCGCGGTAAGTAACAGAAAGTCCGGAAACTTATGGCAGAAGAAAACATCAGCGAAGCCGGCGGCGAACAGCCTGAAGGCGTCCCGCTCGAACAGCCGGCGCCGGTAGAAAACGCCAATCCGAAGATGAAGTGGTACATCATCCACTCCTATTCCGGATTTGAGCGCAAAGTGAGGGAGTCGCTGGAGTCCCGTGTTCAGGCCTTTGGCCTGCAGGACAAGATCGGCAAAGTGCTTATTCCCACGGAACCGGTCACCGAGATCCGGAACGGAAAGAAATATACCGTCGAGCGGATGTTCTATCCCGGCTACGTGCTGGTGCAGATGGACATGGATGACAACGTGTGGCATGTGGTGAAGTCCACTCCGCGGGTGACCGGCTTTGTGGGCACAGGCCAGCAGCCAACGCCGCTCTCGGAGGAGGAAGTCAACCAGATTGTGCACCGCGTGCACGTGGGCAAGGACAAACCGAAGATCAAGGTCAAGTTCGAAAAGAACGAGACCGTGCGCATCACCGACGGGCCGTTTGCCAACTTCAACGGCATGGTGGATGAGGTCAATGAGGACCGCGAGACCGTGAAGGTCATGGTCACGATTTTCGGGCGCTCAACCCCGGTGGAACTGGAATTTCGGCAGGTGGAGAAGGTTGCATAAACATTCAGGACTGAAGGTTCAGGAACAAATCAATGGCAGCTCCTAAAAAAGTACAGACATCCGTTAAGTTGCAGATTGAGGCCGCCAAGGCGACACCGGCGCCTCCGGTTGGTCCGGCGCTGGGTCAGGCGCAGATCAACATCATGGAGTTCTGCAAACAGTTCAACGCCCGCACTTCCAACAAGGAAATGGCGGGCCTGATCATTCCGGTGGTGATCACCGTCTATGTTGACCGGTCGTTTACCTTCATCACCAAAACGCCGCCGGCTTCGGTGCTGTTGAAACGCGCAGCCGGGATCGCCAAAGGGTCCGGCACGCCGAATAAGGACAAGGTCGGCAAGGTAACGGAGAAGCAGGTCCTGGACATTGCCAAACAGAAAATGCCGGACCTCAACGCCGCTTCGCTGGACGCCGCCGTCAAGAGCGTAAAGGGCACGGCCCGCAGCATGGGCATTGACGTCACGGCCTGAGTTTTTGATCGCGTAGCTTTTGATTGAACGTACTACGGCCCGGAGATGTTTTCCGGAGCGGTGGGAGACAAGGAAAAACCATGAGTCGCAAAACAGGAAAGAACATAACGAAAGCACGGGCCGCGGTGGAAAACCGCGCGTACCCGATCCAGGAGGCGGTCCCGCTCCTGCAAAAGGTGAAGTACGCCAAGTTCGATGAGACGGTAGAAGTCACGCTGCGCCTGGGCGTGGACCCCAAGCACGCTGACCAGATGGTCCGCGGTACGGTGGTCCTGCCGCACGGGCTGGGTAAATCGAAGAAAGTGCTGGTCATCGCCAGCGGCGAAAAACTCCGGGAAGCGGAAGCGGCGGGCGCGGACATCGTCGGCGGAGAAGAGATGGTGGAAAAAATCCAGAAGGAAAACTGGACGGATTTTGACGCCGTGATCGCCACGCCGGACATGATGCGGTCGGTCGGCAAGCTGGGCAAGGTGCTTGGTCCGCGCGGCCTGATGCCTAATCCGAAGACCGGTACTGTCACAGTTGACATTGCCAATGCGGTCAAGGAAATCAAGGCCGGCAAGGTGGAATTCAGGACCGACAAGACAGCGCTGGTGCATGTTCCGGTAGGCAAGATCTCTTTCACTCCGGACAAACTGGTGGACAACGCCACCGCGGTGATTTCCAGCGTGGTGCGGGCCAAGCCCGCGGCCGCGAAAGGCAAGTACATCAAGGGCGCATATATTTCTTCGACCATGGGGCCGGGGATTGCGGTTGACACGTCGGCGGTCGAAGCAGCGTCCAAGGCCTAACGTGGCGGCAAGCCCGGGGCAGACATTGCTGGGGTAGCGATCGAAAGAAAAGGAAGAGGATTTGAGACATGGCAGTCACTAAGGCCAAAAAAGCGGAACAGATTCAAAAGCTCAATGCTGAGCTTGGGAAAGCCAGCAGCATGATTGTGGGCACCTTTTCCAAGCTCACTGTCGCCCAGGACTACCAACTGCGCAAGACGGTGCGCACCGCCGGCGGCAGATATCAGGTCGTCAAGAACACCCTGGCCAAACGCGCATCGGAAGGCACGAAAGTCGCCGAAGCCCTGCAGAGCCTGGAAGGCGTCAGCTCCATCGCTTACACCTCCGGCGACCCGGTTGCCCTGGCCAAAGCGCTGAGCAAGTATGTGGAGGACAATCCGGAATTCTCTTTCAAGTCCGGGATTCTGGAAGGCCGGCTGATCTCGCAAAAAGAGATCAAAGCCCTGGCCACCATGCCTTCGAAGGAAGAGATTTATTCCAAGCTGCTGTTCCTGATCAGTGCTCCGGCGCAGCGCCTGGTTACCGTGATGAACGCCGCAGGCCGCGACCTGGCCGTGGTGATCAGTCAGGGTGTGGAAAAGAACAAGTTTGCGGCGCCAGCGGGCGTGAGCGAGGCGTAAGCCGAGCGTTTTGTCACCCGGAGGTGATTCCGCGAAGCGGAGAGCCGAAGGGCCGCTGCAGCAAATCCTGACCCTGAGCCTGGCGAAGGGGAAGGATCTAGGTTTTAGATCCGGCGGCGAGTGCGGTTGCCGGGGGGATGGTTTCTCGCTGATCGAAACCCGCGTGGCGCTTGTCTGGGCGCATTGGAACACGGTGGGCGGAGGCGGCGAATCAGCACAAACTGATCGCAAAGAATTGGAGAACACACAATGGCAGACCTGCAACAGTTGGAAGAACAAATCGTAGGGCTGAGCCTGCTCGATGCGGCCCAGCTGGTCAAGAAACTTGAAGAGCGTCTCGGCGTCTCCGCGGCGGCCGCGGCCCCGGTTATGGTAGCGGGCGGCGGAGCAGCGGCAGCGGCCGCGCCAGAGGAGAAGACGGAATTTACCGTAGTCCTCACCGGCGCAGGCGCGAACAAAATCAACGTGATCAAGGCCGTGCGCGAAGTCACCAGCCTGGGCTTGAAGGAAGCCAAGGACCTGGTGGACGGCGCCCCCAAGAACGTGAAAGAGAACGTTTCCAAGGAAGAAGCCGAGACCATTAAGAAGAAGTTCACTGACGCCGGGGCGACAGTCGAAATCAAGTGACCGCGCTAGGCGGGCGTGAGCCCGCTGCGGTCATCCTGAGGGCCAGCCCTAAGGATTTCTAATATGAATCCGGAAGAGGACTTTTGTTATCTAATGACTACGAGAGTCCTCTTCCAAACCGGAATTCGTGGATACAGGTCAGGTAATTCGAAAGTTCATATTTTGGGGAACGGACTGACCTTCCACCTTTGTCTTTTAGTAAACAGGTCCGTGAAAACGGACTAAGAACGGTCTAAGCAGACGGGCGCGGACAAACACAATTTAGCGTGGCGATTTCGCCAAACGGCGTCAGTGGGAACTCTTGTCTCCCGCTGGCGTGATCGTGTTTTGTCCGGTCTTTCTCCTGGCGTTCCCGAAAAGTTCGTGAGCGCGGCAGATCTTTGCTGCATTAGTTAACAGGTTCGTTCCTGAAATGCAAGTTAAGTTTTGGAACAGCCTCTCCGGTCGCGGCAACAGGCGAACGGAACACAGCAGAAGCTTTTAGGAGTTATCCATGCCCAACAAGAATGGCGCCTTTCGTTATCGCCTCGATTTTTCCAAGATTCCGGCAACCCTGCAGATTCCCAACCTCATTGAGGTGCAGAAGCGTTCCTACGACCGTTTTCTGCAAATGGACAAGCTGCCGAGCGAGCGTGACGATAGTGGCCTGCAGTCGGTGTTTCAGTCGGTCTTTCCGATCAGCGATTTCCGCAATGTTTCCGAACTGGCGTTCGTTGATTTCGCCATCGGCAACTGGGAGTGCAAGTGCGGACACCTGAAGGGTCTGCATCACCTCCGCACCACCTGCCGCAACTGCGGCAACACGGTCATTACAGATCCGTTCCATCCCGGGGAAGTGCTGTGCGGCAAGTGCGGCACGTACAACGCCAACACGCCTGATTTCTGCAACAAATGCGGCGATCCGGTCGGACTGCAACTGAAATATGACGTGGCCGAGTGCGAAGAGCGCGGTATGACGTACTCCGCGCCGCTCAAGGTCACCATCCGCCTGACCATTTACGACAAGGACCCGGAGACCGGCAACAAGAGCATTCGCGACATCAAAGAACAGGAAGTCTTCTTTGGCGACGTTCCCTTGATGACCCAGAACGGGACGTTCATCATCAACGGGACCGAGCGCGTGATCGTGAGCCAGTTGCATCGCTCGCCTGGCGTCTTCTTTGAGACGGCCAACAACCGCACGTATTTCCTGGGAAAGATCATCCCGTACCGCGGATCGTGGGTGGAGTTCGAGTACGACCAGAAGAACATTCTGTATGTCCGGATTGACCGCAAGCGCAAGTTTCTGGGCACCATCTTCCTGCGCGCGCTCGGCCTGCGTGCCGACGAAGACATTCTGCGCACGTTCTACACGGTGGACCGCATCAGCCTGAAAGACAAAAAGCTGCGCTGGACGCTGGAGTCCGGCGTGGAACGTCCGACGAACCTGCTGGGACTCAAGCTGGCGCACAGCATCAAGGACAAGAGCGGACATGAGATCGCTCATTCCGGCCGCAAGATCACTCCGGCGATCCTCAAGGAAATCCAGAAGGCCAAGATCACCGAGATTGATATCGACACCACCGATCTGGAAGGCGCCTTTGCCGCGGCCGACGTGGTTGATACCAATAGCGGCGAAGTCATGCTGGAGGCCAATAGCGAAATCACCGCCGACAAGCTCTCCAAGATCATGGATGCCGGCATCGAGGAAGTCCACGTTTTCTTCCCCGAGCGGGACGACGTAGGCAACGTCATCAGCGCAACGCTGCGGCGCGATTCCGTCAAAACGCCGCAAGAGGCGCTGATCGAAATCTACCGCAAACTGCGTCCCGGCGATCCGCCGACCCTGGACACCGCCACCGCGCTGTTTCACGGCATGTTCTTTGATCCGCGCAAGTACGACTTCAGCCGCGTAGGCCGCTTGAAGTTCAATATCAAGCTGTACGAGAAGAACGACGCGACGGAACTGGAAAAGCGCACGCTGGATCCCGAAGATTTCTACGCGACCATCCGCTACCTGCTCAAACTGCGCAAGAGCATTGGCGCGGTGGACGATATCGACCACCTGGGCAACCGCCGCGTTCGCGCGGTCGGCGAACTCATGGAAAACCAGTTCCGCATCGGCCTGGTCCGGATGGAACGGGCGATCAAAGAGAAGATGTCCGTGTACCAGGAAATGTCCACGGCCATGCCGCATGACCTGGTCAACGCCAAGCCGGTGATGGCCGCGATCCGGGAATTTTTCGGCTCGTCACAGCTTTCCCAGTTCATGGACCAGACCAATCCGCTCTCGGAAATCACGCACAAACGGCGTCTTTCCGCACTGGGGCCGGGCGGTCTGTCACGGGAGCGCGCGGGATTTGAAGTCCGCGACGTCCATCCCACGCACTATGGCCGTATCTGCCCGATTGAAACGCCGGAAGGCCCAAACATCGGTCTGATCAGTTCGTTGAGCTGCTATGCCCGCATTAACGACTACGGGTTCATCGAGTCGCCGTACCGCCGCATCAAAGACGGCCGCGTGGTGGACTACGTGACCGTGGTCAACGCGGGCGACAGCGACTACCGTGTCAACGATCACATCGAACTGAAGGAAGCGGAAAAGGCCAACGCGGACCTGAAAGAGCGGCGCCGCAAGGTGATTGATGTTGAGCCGTTTTCGTTTTATCAATCGGCGTGGGAAGAAGACCGCCACACCATCGCGCAGGCCAACATCGAACTCGATGACAAAGGCCGTATTGTCGGTGACCTGGTCAACGCCCGCAAGGCCGGCAATACCGTGCTGGTCCCGCGCGACGAAGTGGACTACATCGACGTCAGCCCGAAGCAGCTCGTTTCCGTCGCCGCTTCCCTGGTCCCGTTCCTGGAACATGACGACGCCAACCGCGCTCTGATGGGCGCCAACATGCAACGCCAGTCCGTGCCGCTGCTCCGCGCCGCGGCGCCGATTGTGGGCACCGGCATGGAAGGCGTGACCGCCCGCGATTCCGGCGCTGTCGTGCTGGCCCGCCGTAACGGCATCATCGACTCCGTGGATTCCGAACGCATCATCGTGCGAGTGGAAGGTGAGCACCATCCCACACAGCTTTCCCGAGAAGTGGGCAGTGACATCTACCAGCTCACGAAGTTCAAGCGTTCCAACCAGAACACCTGCATCAACCAGAAGCCGGTGGTCAAGAAAGGCGACCGCGTCACCAAAGGACAGGTCATCGCTGACGGTCCCTGCACCGACAACGGCGAGCTGGCCCTGGGACGCAACGTCCTGGTGGCCTTCATGCCCTGGCGCGGATACAACTTTGAGGACGCCATCCTGGTTTCCGAAAAGCTGGTCAAAGAGGACTACTACACTTCCGTCCACATCGAGGAGTTCGAACTCGAGGCCCGCGACACCAAGCTGGGACCGGAGGAAATCACGCGCGACATTCCGAACGTCAGCGAATCCGCGCTGCGCGATCTCGACGAAAGCGGCGTGATCCGCATTGGCGCCACGGTGAAGCAAGGCGACATCCTGGTAGGCAAGGTCACGCCCAAGGGCGAGACCCAGCTCACTCCGGAAGAGAAGCTGCTGCGCGCCATCTTCGGCGAAAAAGCCGGCGACGTGCGTGACGCTTCCCTTACCTGCCCTCCGGGAATCGAAGGCACGGTGGTGGACGTCAAGATCTTCTCCCGCAAAGGACAGGAAAAAGACGAACGCGCCAAGTCCATCGAGGGCACCCAGATCGAGCGATTGGAAAAGAACCTGGCGGACGAAATCCGGATTCTTACCGACGAACGTTTGAAGCGTCTGGAAGCCATCCTGGGCGATAAAGAAGTCCAGGCCGATCTTCACGACGAGCGCACCAACAAACGCCTGCTCACGAAAGGCGTAATGCTGGACCGCGAGACCATCGAGCGGATTTCCACGCGCAACCTGAAGCGCATCAAGTACGCGGACAAGGATCCCCGCGTGAACGAGCAGATTGACGAGATTGAGGAGATGACCTCGCGCCAGATTGACGTGTTGCGCAAGATCACCAACGAAAAAATCTCCAAGCTGCAGAAAGGCGACGAACTGCCTCCCGGCGTGATCAAGCTGGTGAAGATATATGTCGCCATGAAGCGCAAGCTCAGCGTGGGTGACAAGATGGCCGGCCGCCACGGTAACAAAGGCGTGATCGCCAGGATCCTTCCTGACGAAGACATGCCCTATCTCGCGGACGGCACTCCGGTGGAGATCGTGCTTAATCCTCTGGGTGTTCCCAGCCGCATGAACGTCGGGCAGATCCTGGAGACGCACCTGGGCTGGGCCGGATACCAGCTGGGGCAGCGCATCACGGAGTTCCTGAAAGAGAACTCGCGCGAAGAAGTCGTTCGCCGCGAGCTTAAGAGCATCTTCAAGGACACGCCGTTCGGTGAAAAGATTTCCGAGCTGGACGACACCGAATTGATGAACGTGGCGCGCACCATGACCAAAGGCGTGTATTTTGCTTCGCCGGTGTTCGATGGTTCGCGCGAACATGAGATCAAATCCATGCTGCGTGAGGCCGGGCTGCCGGAATCAGGCAAGACCGAACTCTACGACGGCATGACCGGAGAAAAATTCGAACAGCCGGTGACCGTGGGTTACATCTACATGCTCAAGCTCTCGCACCTGGTAGATGACAAGATCCATGCCCGTTCCATCGGGCCGTACTCGCTCATCACCCAGCAGCCGCTGGGCGGCAAAGCGCAGTTCGGCGGACAGCGCTTTGGAGAAATGGAAGTCTGGGCGCTCGAAGCTTACGGCGCGGCTTACATCCTGCAGGAACTGCTGACCGCGAAGTCCGACGATGTTTTTGGCCGCACCAAGATCTACGAGGCCATTGTGAAGGGCGAGGCCGCCATTGAACCCGGCGTGCCGGAATCCTTCAACGTCCTGATTCGCGAATTGCAGTCGCTCTGTCTGGACGTGGAACTCATTAAGACGCTTGAGGGCAGCACGCGCAAGCAGATCGCGGCAGCGGCAGCGGCGGCGGACTAACTGCCTCTCGTCTCAACTCCGGACCGCTTCCGGCCGGAGTTGAGACCGCAATCAGTATTTTGAGTACCACCGGGAGCCGTACTCGGCATCGTAAAAGCCGCGGGAGGACACCTTGTACCGTTCAAGTCCATTTGACCTAGGTAACTCGATAACCGACTTCGACGCGATTCGCATCAGCGTGGCATCACCGGAAAAGATCCGGAGCTGGTCGCATGGCGAGGTCACCAAGCCGGAGACCATCAACTACCGCACCTTCAAGCCGGAGCGCGATGGGCTGTTCTGCGCCCGCATCTTCGGCCCGGTCACGGACTGGGAATGCCTGTGCGGAAAATACAAGCGGATGAAACACCGCGGAGTCATCTGCGACAAGTGCGGCGTGGAAGTTACGCTCTCCAAGGTCCGGCGCGAGCGTCTGGGACACATTGAGCTGGCTTCGCCCTGCTCGCACGTGTGGTTCTTCAAGGGCCTGCCTTCGCGCATTGGCCACCTGCTGGATATTTCCCTGCGCGACCTGGAGTCGGTCCTCTATTTCGAGTCTTATGTTGTGGTCGAGCCGGGCGAAGCTCCGGTAAAAGACCACGAGGTCATCAAGGAAGAGACGCGCTTCCGGGAGCTCGACCAGCAATTCCGCGCTACGGGCTTCAAGGCCATGATGGGCGCGGAAGCCATCAAGGAATTGCTCAAGCACGTGGAGGTGGAAGAGCTTTCGCAGGAACTGCGCGAAAAAATGCGGAATGAGACTTCGCTGCAGAAGCGCCTCAAGTACGCCAAGCGCCTCAAAGTCGTCGAAGCTTTCCGCAAGAGCGGCAACAAGCCGCAATGGATGATCCTGGATGTGATCCCGGTCATCCCGCCGGAGCTGCGCCCGCTGGTTCCACTCGACGGCGGCCGTTTCGCCACGTCTGACCTGAACGACCTGTACCGGCGCGTGATCAACCGCAACAACCGTCTCAAGAAGCTGATGGACCTGCACGCTCCTGAAGTGATTGTGCGCAATGAAAAACGCATGCTGCAGGAAGCCGTGGACGCGCTGTTTGACAACGGCCGTCGCGGACGCGTACTGCGCGGGGCCAACAACCGCCCGCTCAAGTCGCTCTCCGACACGCTGAAGGGCAAGCAGGGCCGCTTCCGCCAGAACCTGCTGGGCAAGCGCGTGGACTACTCCGGACGTTCGGTGATCGTGGTCGGTCCGGAACTCAAGCTGCACCAGTGCGGGCTGCCCAAGAAGATGGCGCTCGAACTGTTCAAGCCGTTCATCTATCACCGGCTCGAACAGACGGGCCACTGCACCACCATCAAGCAAGCCAAAGAAATGGTGGAGCAGCAGGAATCCATTGTCTGGGACATCCTGGAAGAAGTCATTAAAGACCATCCGGTACTGTTGAACCGCGCTCCCACGCTGCATCGTCTCGGTATTCAGGCATTTGAGCCGGTGCTGGTGGAAGGCAAGGCCATCAAGATCCATCCGCTGGTCTGCACCGCGTTCAACGCCGACTTTGACGGCGACCAGATGGCGGTCCACATTCCGCTCTCTCCGGAAGCGCAGGTTGAAGCCAGCGTGCTCATGCTGTCTTCGCACAACATTCTGTCACCGGCGTCCGGCCAGCCGATCACCGTGCCTACACAGGACATGGTGCTCGGTCTCTATTACCTGACCAAAGCAAAGCCAGGGGCCAAAGGCGAAGGCCGCGCGTTCGCCAACATTGACGAAGTGCTGCTCGCGCTCGAAGCGGGCGAGGTCGAAACGCTCAGCCCGATCCGGCTGCGCTATACCGGCCAGGTCGTTGACTTGACCCAGGCGTACGACGATCAGGACATCGTGCACGCGGATGCCGTCGACTTCAACAAGCAGTTCATCAACACCACGGTCGGCCGCACCATCCTGAATGACCATCTGCCGGAAGGCATGCCGTACATCAACGGCTTGCTCAAGAAGAAGGGCATCGGCCAGCTGGTGAATTTCACTTACCTGAAGTTCGGCCTGGAGATCACGGTCAAAATGCTGGATGAAGTCAAGGAGCTTGGGTTCCGCTTCGCGACCCGCGCCGGCCTCTCCATCGGCATTGACGACATGGTCATCCCCGAGCACAAAAAGGGCCTGGTGAAGGACGCGGAGAAGCAGGTGATCGCGGTCCAGCAGCAATATCTGGACGGCGCCATCACCAACGGCGAACGCCAGAACAAGGTGATCGAAATCTGGTCGAACGTGACCGAAAAGGTCGCCGACGAAATGTTCAAGAACATGCAGGAGTTGGACAAAGCCGGCCAGTTGAACCCGATTTACGTGATGGCCGACTCCGGCGCTCGCGGATCGAAACAGCAGATTCGCCAGCTCTCCGGCATGCGCGGACTCATGGCCAAGCCGTCCGGCGAGATCATTGAAACGCCCATCACCGCCAACTTCCGCGAGGGACTGACGGTGCTCGAGTACTTCGTGTCCACCCACGGCGCGCGCAAAGGCCTGGCCGACACGGCGCTCAAGACAGCTGACTCCGGCTACCTGACCCGCCGTCTGGTGGACG
Organism: Verrucomicrobiia bacterium; assembly: GCA_035567035.1. Classification (GTDB taxonomy): domain Bacteria; phylum Acidobacteriota; class Terriglobia; order Terriglobales; family Acidobacteriaceae; genus Angelobacter. The sequence goes on from DATMPO010000164.1 coordinate 11,538, forward strand.
TGGCCCAGGACGTGATCATCAGCGAACTGGACTGCGGCACGGTGGACGGCATCTACGTCGGTTCCATCATTGAGGCCGGCGACATCATCGAGCCGCTGCGCGACCGCATCGTGGGCCGCGTGTCGCTCGAAAAAATCAAGGACTACGAAGGCAACGTGATCGTGGACGTGAACCAGGAAATCACGGAAGACCTGGCCGGCGCCATTCAGGCCGCGGGCATCGAGCGGGTGAAAATCCGTTCCGTGCTCACCTGCGAATCCAAGCGCGGAGTCTGCATCGCCTGCTATGGCCGCAACCTGGCGTCCGGCCGCACGGTCGAACTGGGCGAAGCCACGGGCGTGATCGCGGCGCAGTCCATCGGTGAACCAGGAACGCAGCTCACCATGCGTACCTTCCACATCGGCGGTACGGCTTCGCGGATTTCCGAGCAATCGCGCCTGGAAGCCCGCAATAACGGTATGGTGCGCTTCCTGAATCTCCAGACCGTCAAAGCCAAATCCGGCGATCTGGTGGTCATGAACCGCGCCGGGTCCATCGCCGTGGTGGACGAGAAAGGCCGCGAGAAGGAGCGTTACGCGGTCCTCTACGGCGCCAAGGTGAAAGTCCAGGACGGCCAGCAGGTCAACCTGGGCACCATCATGGCCGAGTGGGACCCATACACCTTCGCGATCCTCACGGAAATCGGCGGTACGGTCCAGTTCAAGGACTTGCAGGAAGGCGTGACGCTCCACGAAGAGGTGGACGAAGTCACCGGACTCTCGCGCCACGTTGTGGGCGAGTCACCGGACGAAAAGCGCCAGCCCGCGATCGTGATCAAAGCCAAGACTACGCGCCGGTATCTGATGCCGTCGCGCGCTCACCTCATGATCCAGGACGGCGATGAAGTCCATCCTGGCGACGTGCTCGCCAAGATCCCGCGCGAAACCACCCGGACCAAAGACATCACCGGTGGTCTGCCGCGCGTGGTCGAACTGTTTGAGGCCCGCAAGCCGCGCGAAACCGCGATCATCAGCGAAATCGACGGCATCGTGAAATTCGGTGAAGTCACTAAAGGCCAGCGCAAGATCTACGTGGTGGCCGATAACGGTACGGAAAAAGAGTACTCCGTACCTAAGGGCGTCCACATCAGCGTGCAGGAAGGCGAACGTCTGCGCGCCGGTGAACCGCTCATGGACGGGCCGCTCAACCCGCATGACATTCTGGCCGTACTGGGAGAGAAGGAACTCCAGTCCTACCTGGTGAACGAAATCCAGGAAGTCTACCGGCTGCAAGGCGTGACTATCAGTGACAAACACATTGAGGTCATCGTCCGGCAGATGATGCGCTGGGTGAAAGTGGAAGACGTGGGCGATACGGGCTTTCTGCTGGAACAGCAGGTGGACAAGTTCCGCTTCCGCGAGGAAAACGAACGGGTCATCGCCAGCGGCGGCCGCCCGGCCACGGGACGTCCGTTGCTGCTGGGCATCACCAAGGCCTCGCTTTCCACCGAGTCGTTCATCTCGGCGGCAAGCTTCCAGGAAACCACGCGCGTGCTCACGGAAGCCTCCATCCAGGGCGCGGTGGACCACCTGCGCGGCCTGAAAGAGAACGTGATCGTAGGCCGCTTGATTCCGGCAGGTACAGGCATGGATTACTACCGCAACGTGCGGCTTTCACCAGAGCTTGAGCAAGCCGCGGCCAAAGTGCAGGAAGAAGTCTCCCGCGAGTACGCCGAAGCCGAGCGCGCGCTGGAACTCCTGCGCCAGGAAGGCGAAGCCGAGGAAATGGCCGCAGAGTAAGCGTCACTTATCAACCATCAACAGCGGGCCGGAGAAATCCGGCCCGCTTTTTTTCTTGTAACCTAAAGGCGTCCGATAACCCGTGCGGCAAGGTCCTTGAGTTGCTGCTGGATTGCCGGAGTGAAACTCTGCATAGGCTGAAGATTGATATAGAAACGAACCTTGCCTTTGCGGACATGGAGCGCATGGACCGAATCAAAATAAGCTTCGTCTCCGAGGCCGGTAATCGGCGTTGGCGGGCCATAAAACTGGCGCAATCTGGCGAACAGGTCAGCCGCGGCGGCGGGCGAGGGATCAACATAAGCCCTGAACCAGAGCTTGCTCCCGTCCTTGGACAGATAATTGCAGTCCGTCCCCGTGTTGGTGTTGGCGAAAGGACGGGGCGCGACGCTCTTTTGCGGTGCGTCGTAGGCACGTCCTAATGTCTTGCTTACCTCCGCTGCCGGCAGCAACGAGCAGAGGTCTGCGGGGGGCTCAGCCGCCCTGGCTGGCAGGGCCGCGCAGGTGGTTAAGACGCAGGTGGTTAAGACGCAAGCCGCGGCAATCGACCACGATCTATTCAAGTGGGCCATGTGGCACTCCTTTCGGTCCGGAGGAAAAAAGCGCACAGCCCGCACTGCCCGATGCTTCAGCGCAGACTGCGTGATGTAACAGGCAACCCGCACAAATCTTACCGGGGGGGCGCTGATTTTCAAAATTCCAGTGATCAGCTTCTTTTTCCGATCTGCGTCATCCGCGTAAATCAGCGTTAAGATTTTGCTTTTGTCTGGTTGCGAATTCAATACGGCGCTTCGTTTAAGCTGCCGGCAAAAGCGGTCGACCCCTGGGGTCACCATGAGGTCGAATGGGGTCAAACCGGGGGGTGGGGGAGGGGGGCGCCTTTGGGTACTAAGGAGTTAACAGAAGGGAGTCTTCGGAGCCCGTTTACAGGACGGCGGAATAGGCTTAAACTTGGCAGTTTTGCCAACCCTTACACAATCGAGGCATCTATGAGCTTTAGGAAACTATCAACTGCAATCTTACTGGCGATTATGGTCCTGGCCATCGGCGTTCAGGGACAGCAGTCCGCCCAGCAGGCCGTTGCCGCTCCTCCGGACACCAGTTCGAAGCCAGTAGTCCGTCCCAAGTCTTTCGACCTGAGCGCGATGGACAAGACAGTCAATCCCTGCGAGGACTTCTACCAGTACGCTTGCGGAAGCTGGCGCAAAAACAATCCGATTCCCGGCGACCAGTCGCGCTGGGGACGCTTCAACGAGCTGGCCGAATACAACCGCCAGATCCTGCGCGACATTCTGGAAAAAGATGCGCATATGACGGGCAAGCGGACAGCGGTCGAGCAGAAAGTCGGCGACATGTATGGCTCCTGCATGGACGAGTCAACGATCAACGCCAAGGGCATGGCGCCGCTGAAGCCCACTCTGGACCGCATTGCCGGCATAGCCAGCAAAGACCAGGTCATTGAAACCATCGCTTATCTGCAAAGCCAGGGCGTGGGCCAGGGCGGCGTCCTGTTCCAGTTTGGCGCGTCGCCGGATCTCCACAACGCCAGCCAACTCATCGCCAATGTTGCCCAGTCGGGGCTCGGGCTTCCCGACCGCGATTACTACCTGGCCGACGACGCCAAGTCAAAAGAGACCAGGCAGAAGTATCAGGAACACATGGTGAGAATGTTCGTGTTGCTGGGCGATGACCAGGCTGCCGCGGAAAAAGAAGCCCTGGCGATCGTCAGCATTGAAACCAAACTGGCGCAGGCCACCCTGGAGCGCGTGAAGATGCGCGATCCCAAGAACCGCGACCACAAGATGAAAGTGACGGAACTGGAGGCCCTGGCGCCCAATTTTAAGTTTGACCGCTTCTTCGCGGCGGTCAACGCGCCCGCGTTTACCGACATCAACGTGGTGCCTCCGGATTTCTTCCAGCAGGTAAACGGAGTGATTGCCAGCGTTTCCGTGGATGATTGGAAGTCTTATCTGAGATGGCATACTGCCCGCGGGGCTGCGCCGTGGCTATCGGAAGCCTTCGTGAAGGAAGACTTTACTTTCCAGCAGTACATGAGCGGCGCCAAGGAACTCCCTGCCCGCTGGAAGCGCTGCGTGCAGTTGACGGACCGTCTGCTCGGTGAAGCGCTGGGCCAGGAATATGTCAAACAGACGTTCGGCAAAGACGGCAAAGAGCGCATGCTCAAGATGGTGCAAGCGCTCGAACAGTCACTGGGCGCAGATATCCAGGACCTGCCCTGGATGACGCCGGAAACCAAAAAGCAGGCCGCGGTCAAGCTGGCGGCCATCGCCAACAAGATTGGCTATCCTGACAACTGGCGCGACTACAGCACGGTGACCGTGACGCCTGGAGATCTTCTGGGCAGCATCCGCAGCGCCAGCGCGTTTGAAAGACGCCGCAATCTGAACAAGATTGGCAAGCCGCTCGACAAATCCGAATGGGGCATGACGCCGCCTACCGTAAACGCCTACTACAACCCGGCGGAAAACAACATCAACTTCCCCGCCGGCATTCTGCAGCCGCCGTTTTTTGACAAGACCGAAGACGAAGCTGTGAACTTTGGCGGTATTGGCGTGGTGATCGGGCACGAACTTACTCACGGTTTTGACGACCAGGGTAGCAAGTTCGATGGCAGCGGCAATCTGAGCAACTGGTGGACGGAGGCCGATCGCAAGGAATTCGACAAGCGGACGACTTGCGTGGCCGACGAGTACAGCGGGTTCGTCGCCGTGGATGACGTCCATCTCAACGGCCGTCTGACTCTGGGAGAAAACACCGCGGACAATGGCGGCCTCCACGTCTCGCTCATGGCACTGCACAAAGCCATGGCCGGCGATCCCAGCATCGGCAAGACCAAGGAAGGCTTCACCCCGGAACAGCGCTTCTTCCTGGGATTCGCCCAGGTCTGGTGCCAGAACGCAACGCCGGAAAGCTCGCGCCTTCTGGCTAAAACCGATCCGCACTCGCCCGGTGAATATCGCACGAACGGGACCCTGCAGAACAGCGAAGACTTTGCCAAGGCCTTCGGCTGCAAGGCGGGACAAAAAATGGTGAGCGCCAACGCTTGTCACGTCTGGTAAAAAGGGCGGGGTAAAGCGCCGCAATCCGGCAACTCAGGCAGGAACGGCAAGTCGTTCCTGCCTTTTGTGCTTCAGTAACCAAAACACGAGGGGGTAAAAAAAATGAAGCGTGTGTGCGTTCCAGCCATCTTAATGTCGGCATTGTTCATGGCTTCGTGTTCCCCGTCGGGTCCCAGCAAAGTGAGTGGACCTGGCATTACGACCTCTTCCGGATTGCAGTACTGGGACGTGAAAACCGGGAATGGCCAGGTGGCCGAACCGGGCAAGATTGTGGTGGTCGATTACACTGGATGGCTCGCGGACGGCGCCAAGTTCGATAGTTCCCGGGACCGCGCGGAGCCATTTCAGTTCCGGCTGGGTGCGGGACGAGTCATCAAAGGCTGGGACGAAGGTGTTGCCGGAATGAAAATCGGCGGGAAACGCCAGTTGCGCATTCCGCCTGGCTTGGGTTATGGGGCGCGCAAGATGGAGTCGATTCCGCCGAATTCAACTTTGATTTTTGACGTCGAACTACTGGAAGTGAAATGACCATGGAGACCGCTAAAGAAGTACAGTACGGACTCGTCTCACGCGAACAGGCGCACGGCCTTACGGGCTACGAGGTGCTGCAAGCAATGATCGAAGGCAAGGTTCCCCGGCCACCCATCGCGAAGACGCTGCAATTCGAGCTGGTGGAAATCGACAAAGGCCGGGCATTATTTACCGGAGTACCAGTGTTTGATTTTTACAACCCGCTGGGAGCGGTTCATGGCGGATATGCAGCCACGCTGCTCGATTCCTGCATGGGCTGCGCGATCCACACCATGATGCCCGTCGGCGTGACCTATACAACGCTTGAATTGAAAGTGAACTTCGTTCGTCCGCTCACCAAGGACACCGGCCTGGTCCGCGCGGAAGGGAAAGTCATCTCTCTCGGCAAACGCATTGGCACGGCGGAAGGCAAGGTCTTCGACGAGCACGGAACTTTGTATGCGCATGGCACGACAACCTGCCTGGTTTTTCCGGTGTGACCGCATTCGTCTAGTAAATTTCGCGGTTACGAATTGTTTGCTTGCTGGCAAGTGAGAACCGCGGCTCCGCTTCCGCGCCGTGCAGAATTCGCGCGGTAAGGTATTCGCCCACTGCGGGGCCATGTTTGAAGCCGTGTCCGGAACCGCCTCCGGCGATCCAGACGTTCTCAAGCTCAGGATGGCGATCAAGCAGGAAATCGCCATTCCAGGTGTTTTCGTACTGGCAGACGCGGCTTTCAACCACCGGCGCATTTTCGAGGTCCGGAATATGCTGTTTGAGGTAGTAACGCAGTTGCTCGATGGAAGCGGGACCCATGGTCCGCTCGGCATTATCCGGATCAAATTCCGGACCGTGACGGTCGAAAGCGATCTTGAAGCCGCGGCCTTCAATGTCCGGCACCGCGTAAGGACGGTCAGGATGCATGTGATGCAACCACACTGGCATTCTGGGCGCGCGAAAGTCATTGTTGCCGGCCGGAACGCCCAGAAAGAACACTTCCTGCCGTGTGGGAAAGATGCGGTCTGCCAGCAGTTCGGGAAATAACTTCGGCAGCCACGGTCCGCAGGCAAAAATGAACGTGCCCGCGGAAAAAGTTTCGCCCGCGGTGGTCCGAACTTCACTGAGCGTGTTGCGGCCCTGCGGTGGAAGGACGGCACTTTGCAGATAGTCCATACCATGGTTCACCATCTCGTGCACCAGCGCCTGCACGGAACGGCGCGCCATGAGGACGCCGCTTTCCGGCTCGAGAACGCCCCAGGTAACGTCGTCAAATCGCAACTGCGGCCAGGAGCGCCGGATATCTTCGGCGGAGAGCCGCACGCGCACAATGTTGGCCTGCCTCAGCACCTCGAACATGCGCGTGGTATAGCTGTCATCGTCATTGCTGAGCCAGAGCACGCCGGTAGGATCGAAGTAATCTCTGCCAATGCGCGCAAAGAACTCCAGCCAAAGCGCAAGCGACCGCGCCGACCAGCGCGTATAAAGCGCGTCAGGGCCGTAGCCCATGCGGAGCACGCGCGTTTCGCCCGAAGAACTGGCGCGGCTGTTCGCGGGACCATAAGCATCTATCAGCGCGACGCTCGAGTTGCCGCGGCGAAGCCAATGAGCGGTCCATGCGCCAAAAACGCCCGCGCCGATGACAGCGAAGTCATACGTCTTTCTCATGAAAGTTTATTGTGCCTGACGGCGCGGCTTTGTTGGAATACCAGATTTGCGGTTACCAGGTCCTCCAGCGCGCAGCCAACGCTTTTGAACAGAGTAATGTCGCTCGGCTGCACGCGGCCACGCTTTTTGCCGCTGGCAATTTCGTGCAGGTCAGCGACAACGTGTTCGCGGGAAATGATGCCTTGATGCAGGGGAACCAGAATGTCGCCGGCTTCGGCCATGGCGCCCTCATAGGTGTCCACGACGACGCGGGCGCGCCGCACGGTTTCGTCATCCACCTCGCGAGCGTCCGGTTGAAACGCGCCCACCAGGTTCAAGTGAGTGCCCGGCCGCAACCAATGGCCATCGAAGAGCGGAACACGGGAAGTAGTGCAAGTGCAAATGACGTCAGATTCGCGGGCGCAAGTTTCGGCGTCCACGGGTTCAATAACGATCGACTGTTCCGTCCGGAGGGTGCGACAAAAGGCGCCGAGATCGGACCTGGGCGATCCGGAAATCAAGATGCGCCGAAACTTGCGTACGCGAGACAGCACCGTCAAATGCGCCCGCGCTTGCCGGCCGCTGCCGAATACGCCGAGGGTTTCGACATCCGAGCGCGCCAGCAGGTCAGTCGCAACTGCGGACGTCGCGGCGGTGCGCAGGTCGGTAAGATAGTTGGCTTCCATCACCGCGAGCATTTCGCCGCTGGCGGCATTCAGCAGTTGATAGATCGCGTTCACCCCCGTTTGCGGCGTGACAGTAACGATCTTGACGTCTGCAACGAGAAGCGCACTGTCGTAACAGGGCATGATCAGCAGAACAGCGCCGTTGCCCATATCCAACTGCGCGCGGACCGGCATGCGGACCGTGCGGGAGTAGTCGCGGGAAAAGGCTTCCCGAATTGCGCGGATCACGTCATCAGGGTCAGCCAGTTGCCGGACCTGTTCTTCGGAGAAATATTGCATGAAGGGTTCAATTAATCAGCCCTCGCGGTCGTGCGCTGAGTGATTCTTGTCAGCCGCCGCTCACCGCCGGGACGATCAGGACTTCAGACCCGTCGGGAACAGGAGTCGCCAGGCCATCGGCAAAGCGAATGCATTCATTGCCGACGAAAATGTTGATGTGCTGGCGCACTTCACCCTGCTCGTCCACGACGCGGTCGCGCAGGCCAGGATGCAACACCCACAGTGCAGCCAATGCGTCCCGCATGGTGGCCGGAGAACCGTCGAGCGAGAGGCTATTGCTGTCTCCGGCGAATGCAGCCAGGTAGCTGGGAATATGAAACGTCAACGCCATGACAAACTACTTCCTGCGAGCCAGCTTGCGGCTGGCCGCGACACGCTTGGTCGCAACCTTCCTGGTTGGCCTCGTCTTCCGCCCCTTGGCTCGCGGACGCGATGCATGTTTTGCTCCGCTCTCGACTACGGCCGCTTTCACGCAGACGACGGCAGGCAATCCCTCTGCGATGAGCTGCCAGGACTTGCCTTCATCACTGGAACCGTAGACTTTGCCGCTGCGTGTGCCCAGGTAAATTCCTGCAGGATCGAGAGTGTCGGCGGAAAGGCAGTCACGCAAGACAGTTTCCAGCGCGTTCTTCTGGGGCAATCCGCGGGTGAGCGCTTCCCAGGATGCGCCGGCGTTGCGCGTGCGATAGACGCGCAGCTTGCCTTCAGGAGTACAGCGATATTCGTCCGACTCAATCGGCACGATGTAAACCGTGTCCGGATCGTGCGGATGAGCGACCATGCAGAATCCAAAGTCCGAGGGAACGCCGTTGGCGATGTCCTTCCAGGAGTCGCCGCTGTCATCGCTGCGGTAAAGTCCCCAGTGGTTTTGCAGGAAGAGCCGTTGCGGGTTGGCCGAGTCCTGCACGATCTTGTGCACGCATTGTCCAAATTCCGGATGCTTTTCCGGAAGAAAGTCCGCGCGAACGCCCTGGTTGCGCGCTTCCCAGGTTTTCCCGCCATCAACCGTGCGGTAAACGCCGCCCGTGGACATGGCGACCATCATGCGCTTGCGGTCTGTCGGATGCGGAACAATCGTGTGCAGGCACATGCCGCCGCCGCCCGGAGTCCATTTGGCGCGGTGCGGATGGTTGAACAATCCCTGCACCAGCGACCAGCTTGCGCCGGCGTCGCGGGACTCGAAGAGCGCGCTGGGCTCTACGCCGCAGTAGAGCGTGTCCGGCTGGTCGGCTGCGTTCACGCAGATCTGCCAGATGTTCTTGAGCGTCACGCCGGATTCAGCCGGAAACTTGATGGAATAAGTTTGCGGTTCAGTCACAGTCCGGCCATAGTCGTCCGAAGAAGCGAGCGAAGTGCCCCAGCGGAAACTCTGCTGCGTCCACCACAGACGGTGACGTCCGTGTCGCTGATCAAACGCGGCAGCATAGACGGGAGAGCCAATCGAGTAGGGACCGCCGGGTTCCCAGCGCTTGCGCGCGCCGTTGGAGCGCAGCACAAAAAGTCCCTTCATGGTGCCGACAAGAATGAGTACATCGCCGCCGGCGGGCGCAATATGACGGACGGAAGGCATGAGCAGACTCCAGGCACAAGAAAGTGTGCGCAGATATTGTAATCGCGGAGTCGTGATCGTTCCAGACAATCACGCACGCCGACTCGAGGAAAAATCGCGGCGTCGCAGACAGACTTCAGTCAGTGCGCCTTGGTGGTTCCCCGGACAGGCGGTCAGCTCTTGCTTTGGATTTTCGGCTGGTGCGGTATTACCAGCGGGGTTCGCGGCGCTGACGGGCATGGCCGCGATAATCGTCGCGTCCACCACCACCGCCGCGCGAACCGCCGCGGTCCACTTTGGGGCGGGCTTCGTTCACCGTCAGTGCCCGGCCGCCTGCATCCTTGCCGTTCAGGGCCGTGATGGCCTTTTCCGCCTCGGCATCGTCGGGCATTTCGACGAAGCCAAATCCGCGGGAGCGTCCGGTATCGCGGTCGGTTACGATGGAAGCGCTCTCTACGCCGCCAAATGGCTCAAAAAGTGACCTAAGCTCCGCTTCGGTCATGCTAAAAGCGAAGTTACCGACAAAAATCTTCTTCATTTTGGTTCCTTTGCAGTGGGAGGTGGCATAACAGATGTTCTCAAGCAGAAATAGGCAGGCAACAGATGCAGCGGCGTGTCTATCCGATTCGAGGACACTCAAAAACCCAGGCACCATCATAGCAGAATGGCAAGTGAAAAGGACGGCCAACGTCCCGCTGCCCTTGTTGGAAGGCCTAGCTCGCCGGACGGAGCACGACCTGCCCGTGGACCGCCGGAAGCCTTGGAATGGCCGACTGATATCCGTTGTAGACGCGGTCGAAGACCGAATCCCATGACGCCGAGAAGGCGTGAACTCTGGCGGCTGCGCCCATCCGGCTGCGCATTTCCTTGTCCACGGTCAGTTGCGCTACAGCCTGGGCGAAGGAGAACGAAGTCGCAGTAACGAACCCGGTTTCGCCATCGCGAACAATGAACTTAGGTCCGCCGCCATTGGTGACTACGGCCGGAACACCGGAAGCCAGCGCTTCCAGTACCACGTTGCCGAAGGTGTCCGTGCGCGAGGGGAAGGCAAAGATGTCCATGTTGGCGTAGGCGCGGGAGAGGTCATCTCCATGGAGCACGCCAGCCAGCTTCGCGTGGCGCATGTTTTCGCGCAGCCAGGCATCGTCTGAACCCTGGCCAACTATGTAGAACTGAAAGTTGCCGATGCCCCTGGCCAGCATCATCTGCTCGATATCGGCCAGGAAGCGAATGTTCTTTTCCACCGTGAGCCTTCCCACGTAGCCAATGCGCACAGCGTTGTCCGTGCGCTGGCGATGCGCCGGGGAGAACAGCTCGGTATCTACCCCGCGCGGCATGGGCAGGCAGGGACGCTGGCATCGCCTTTCCAGCAGCCGGCATAGTTCTGGGTTGGGTGCAAAGAGGACGCGTCCCAGCCGGTAGTAACGAACGCAAGCCGCCAGGCTGTGGCGCTCGGCTTGATTGGCCAGCTGCTCTCGCCACACCGCTGGCAAGAACGGCAACATGCCGGCAGCGCGCCGGCCGGAATACTCGTGCAGGTTGGTGTGCCATGAAGCCACCAGCGGTGTTTTCAAACAGTGCGCGACCAGGGCGCCGAGGATCCCGTTGTCATTCGGTCCGGTGATATGGACCACATCGGGAGCAAAACGCCTGCATTCAGCAATGACGTGGTCGAGATGCCGGAGATAGAGCAAGTCGAAGATCAGGTCGCGGTCCAGTCCAAAGGAAGCCGGGCTGCGCTTAAGCTGCACGCGGCGCAGGTTTCCCCCCGTTTCGTTCATGGTCTCCGGACCGGCGTGCACGCACAGGAACGGCAGATTGCGGCGTCGCGCGTAGTCCACCAACTGGCGGCTGGTGTGGGCCACGCCGTTGACTTCCAAAAACGAATCGGGGAAAAACGCAGTCCGGACCATGATGTTTACTCCTGTGCGCTGGGGACCAGTTCCAGCGCGAGACGGACCTTTTTTTCGTCATGCAGCGCGAAACGAAGAGCATCGCGCATGGGGCCACGCTCCGCCAGGCGCAGCATGCCAAAGATCGCGCCAAAGAACCGGGGCCGCCCGTTGACCCACATGGCGCTCAGCGGCTGGTACGTGCCGTCGGGCTGCGGATGAAATACGCGGCCGTCCCAGCTTCGCGAGCCAGGTGGCCGGCCGGGATATTCGCGGACCACATCGAGCACGGTTTGTAAGATCCGCAACGGCATAGGCTCGGCGTATTGCGGCATCATCAGGACCCGGCTGAAGGAGTCGTCGCGCACTTCAGAAACGAATTCGGAGAAAGTGGAAGCATTCGTGAGATTGAGGTTGGCATTGGGCTCGCACCCGTGGCGGTCGCCGCCGGAGATCACCGGCAGGTTCCAGCCTTCCGCCAGTTCGCGGACGGCCCGGTTTTCTTCCCAGCTGCGCAAGCCATTCAGTTCCAGTGCATGAACAAATCGGCCGTTTTCCTTGAGGAAGCTGAGCGTTGCGCTGCGGTGGACCTGCGCACCGTTCCCGTAGAGGTCCCACAACGGATGATTGAGGACCAGCAGCACATCGGAGACCGCCAGCAGCGACTCGAGCAGTTCCGCCAGACGCGTGTCCCGCGGCGCGGCGGTGTAGGCGGCCATCTCAGCCATGAACTGTTGTGCCCGTTCGCGCGGAAGATTGTGCACTCCCAGGTGGAACATCACTTTATGAAACTCAGCGCTCCATTCCACGGAAACAGGAACATTCAATGTACGGTCCATGGAGTTCAGCGACTCAGGCGCTTCAATGTTGTCGTGGTCGCTGAGGGAAACCAGCGGATCAAGGTACAGTTTTCCGCTAATCTGTCCCGCTTCCAGGTCATAGGCCATTTTTGCAGTCAGCGGAGGCGTCCAGAAGGAGCGTTCCAGGTCTACGTCCACACCCGTGCTTTCCCTGCAGCGGCTGACTCTGCTTTCGATCAGCTGCCACGCAAAAGGCACGCTGCGGCTCATCCGAGCGATGAAGTCCAGGCTCTCTTGCGAATGGCTAGTGTGGCCGTGGAGCGATACCCCGGTACGGTATGGCAACGATGCCCGTGGCTCGCTCCATTGGTAGAAGACCTTGCTATCCATCAGTCGTCCCTCCGTTGCGAAGAAATCAACTGCACTACGGATAGTGCAATAGGTTTGTCAAAGGACGATTACGTCTTGAAGATTTTCTGGTGAAAACCGGCGCCGACACTTTTCAGTAAACATTTCCCGTGTGAAATGTTTTTCACAAGCAATTCTCTGAACTCTAACCGCGTTGTCATCGAGGCTTAACAGCAGCGGAGTAGTACTCGTGCGTGACGTCTCCCTCAAAATCTCTGGATGGTCTGGCGTTCCGCGGTATGCATGGCAACAATGTCCCGCCGCGCCAGGACTCTTATCTGGTGAGTGTTCTGGCCGGGATGGTGCGACGGCCGATTTCGGCCTTCCTGTTGCGCTGGAATTGGAAATCGGCGATCGTCAGTGCCGCGTATCGCGCGCCTATCTTCTTCGCGGTGAGTGTGCGCCACGGCATCAGGATGGCAACGGCGGGCGTGCTGGTGGAAGCGGGCTTTAATGCTGTCGGCGCCGGATTCTACGGGGCGTTTCTTGAGTCGGTACGCAACGCGCAGCCAGCGTGGCTGGCTTCGCTCCTGGCAACTTGCGCGGTTCCCGTGCTGACGCAGATCGTCTTGAATCTGGTCCACTATGCTGCCGGGACTTCGGTCCTGCACCGCGGCATCATTCTTTCTATCCTGCTGTCGGCGCTTTCCGCGGCGTTCAATCTGTATGTGATGCGCCGGGGCGCCATGCTAACCGGCAATGACGCCGAACCATTCCAGCGGGACCTGGCGCGGTTGCCCGTCATGATTGGCGGCTTTCTCATGATTTTGCCGCGCTCGCTGGTGCGTATGTTTCGCAAGCAAGACGCTGGCCGGGGTGACAAGCGCCCGTGAAGACGCTGCATCTGACCAGCGCATGGCATGAGACGTCCGGCGGCATCGCCACTTTTTATCGAGAACTGATTGCCGCAGCCAACCGGCGGGAACACTACATCCGCCTGGTAGTCCCGGCAGCGGAAGACCGCGTGCAGGAAGCCGGACCCTTCGGCCGCATCTATCACCTGGCCGCTCCAATTGCGCCGCTCAATCCTTCGTACCGCGTGCTCTATCCCAGCCAGTTCCTGTCCGCAGGCAGCAAAATCCAGCGGATTCTGATCGCGGAACACCCGGACCTGGTCGAGATCTGCGACAAGTACAACCTGAACTACCTGGGCGCATTACTTCGTCTGGGTCTGATGGAGCAAGTGGACATCAGGCCGGTGGTCGTAGGCCTGAGCTGCGAGCGCATGGACGACAACTTTGCCGCCTACCTGCCTTTTGGGCCGCTGGGCCGGTTATTTTCGCGGTTATACATGCACTGGCTCTACTTCCCCATGTTCGACCATCACATTAC
>DATMPO010000165.1:0-3744 GCA_035567035.1 Verrucomicrobiia bacterium
CGGTTCCAGTTCCACCCACCCCCGCAGGACCTGCTACATGGGCAGGCTAACCCTACCTGGTATGCGAGCACGCCTCCAGCCCATTCAATAGGACACTAACTCTTTTGTTTTGAACAACTGTCTTTGATAGTCCTAGGACTATGTCGCGTGGATTGTTACGAAATGTTACGAATTAGGGAGAGAATCATCCTGACAAAATAGGCGGGTGTCTTCGTTATTTTAGGGAATTTCTGGTCCGCGTAGTCCCCTCATCAGGGCTTACCTCGGGACCAACGTGCCTTCGACATTCACCGTCCCGCCCTCTGTGACTTGGAGCGTCCGGCGGAACGCCTGGTAGCCCTCCATCTTCACCGTCACCACGTGTGTTCCAGCAGTCACTTGCACACGGCTGGGCGTAAGCTGGCCAGTGGAATTTCCATCGACAAAGATTTCCCCGCCCTTGGGATTGCTCGTCACTTCGGCCCAGGCGACACGGCTGGATGCCGATTTTTCCTTCAGTTCTACATCCAATACGGTCTGAATATTGTCCTTCACCTGCACATTTCCTGCGTACGCCTCGTACCCCGAGAGACGCAGCACCAGATTGTACTGGCCCGGCGCGAGCGGCAGAGTTGTCGGCGTCTGGCCGGACTGCTTCGCGCCATTGATGAAGATATCCGCTCCCGGCGGCCGGCTGCTCACGTACAGGCCGTTAGTCAGGGACTCCAGCTGGATTTTTTGGTCCTTGGCGTCCCCTGCTCCGACCTGGAGCGCCGTTTGCACCGGCCGGTAGCCGTCTTTTTTCACATCCAGGCTATATTGCGCGGGATTGAGATTGTTAAAGCTGCACGGCGTCAGGCACTGATTGAGAAGGTGTCCTGCCGGCCCACGAAGCTCAGCGGTGGCGCCGATAACATCCGAGATTACGTGAATGGCCCCACGCCCATTGGCAGGCACCGGGTGGCCAGTCGCTTCGTCATTTCCCGCGGCCGGGTCCGGCGCATCGTCGTACTCGATGTGATCCACGACGCGAACACTTGCGGGAGCGTTGCGAAGGAATACCAGCAGCCCGCGATGTTCCGCGGGACGGAGTTTCCCCGCGAGCGTGAGGGTGTTTCCGAAAGCTTGCACCTTTACGCGGCCCTTCAACCCTTTTTCCGAGGCAGCTTCTTCGATGCGTCCCTTGTACTCCGCGGCGGCGGGCGTCACCGTCGGCGCAATCTTCTTGAGCGCGGGCTTCTCACCCGCGGTATTTGCCGTTTTTGCTTCGTTCGGGGCAGCCTCCGGCGGCGCTGGTTCTTTGGCTGTCGAAGCAGATTCGTTTGCGTCGGCCGGAGCGTTTGCCGAACCGGGCTGATGTTCGCCGCCTGCAGCGGGCGTGGCGGCTTCTGGCGTTCGAACTCTCTGTTGGTCCCGAAGTTCGCGCGCATATTCATATTGCGGACGGAGTTTGTAGCCGCCGTACACGATTACCGCGAGCAAAAACAGCGCGGCAAAGATGGTTCCTACAACGCTCTTCTTTTTGGGTGGCTCGTACGCTGCGACGCTTCCCGTCCGCCGGATGACCGGCGTCTGGCCCGGGCTTGACGCCCGTGCTGTTAGAGAACGCGCCGCTGCTGCCACGGGATCCTCGCCACGCTGTCGCGGCGTGTTTCCCGCGTTCAACGCAACGGTGGACGTGGGCGATCCGGTTGCACCCGGCCCGCCAAGGATCATCGTTTTGTTTACATTCTCAGCTGCTGCCACAGCGCGGTAATTGTGCAGATCCTCCAGCATTTCGCGGCAGTCTTGATATCGCGCGTCGGGTTCTTTGGCCAGCGCCTTCATCACCACTGCGCTGATTCCCGGATGGATCGAGGGGTCAATTTGCCGCGGCGGAACAGGCTCTTCATTCACGATCTTGTAGATGACCGTGGTGATGTTTTCCCCGGGAAACGGCTTCTCGCCTGTCACCATTTCGTACAGCATCACGCCCAGAGAAAAAATGTCGCTCCGGCCATCGACCGCCCGGCCCTTCACCTGTTCCGGGGACATATAGCTCGGCGTCCCCATCACATGGGCCGTTTGCTGAATCGTGCCGAACTGCAAAATCTTCGCCGTTCCGAAGTCGGTTACCTTGACTGTGTCGTCTCCCGTGAGCATCAAATTCGCTGGCTTGATGTCGCGGTGCACGACGTTGCGTTCGTGCGCGAATTGCAGCGCGCTGCAGGTTTGCTCCATGATTCGAAGCACGCGGGGAAGCGGAAAAGACTGGCCGGCATCCAGCAGGGTCTGCAAACTCTTTCCTTCCACCAGCTCCATGGTGATGAAGTACAGCCCGTCTTCCTCGCCCGCGTCGTAGACAACCACGATATTCGGGTGGGTTAGCAATCCGGCAGCTCGAGCTTCCGTCTGGAATCTTGCCAGGAGTTCCGGCCGCGATAATCCCGTCCCCTGCTCGCTCAAGCGGATCGTCTTGACGGCCACCGTACGGCCTATGACCGGATCCATGGCCTTGTAGACCACACCCATGGCCCCGCGACCCAGTTCGTCGATAAATTCGTATCTTCCAGCTTTGGTCTGCGTCGTCATCTTGCAATTCAGGGGGAGGGGAGTCCGTCCTGGCCATCTTCAATAAACACTTACCGGAAATCGCACACGAGTGCCCTGTCGTAGAGACACTCCCGCGCGCCCCTTTACGCCCTACTAGGACAGTACCCAGCAAAATTTCGATTGGTCAACGCTACCACCGTACTAGTGTTTCGCACTTGCCACCCGCCGACAGGGCACACCCCACCTTGGCTACCGTTTTGCCGTCCGAGGAGTCCGGAACTATAGGTGCGGCATAGACTCACCGGGAGGCGTCATGCGTTCCGGTGCCGGAACATTCGTTTCACGCACTGGCCGATCCATTTCGCCCGGCCGCGCGGGCGCCTCAAGTCCGTCTGTCAACAAATATCCTTGCAGCGCGATTCCGTTCGTCCAGACTCTTTCGAGTGCCATGATGTACTCTGCCTGAAGCTCGTACAATTTCCACTGCGTCTCAAGCACCCGCGGATAAGACGCCAGCGTCAGTCCATATTTCTCCACCATTAGTCCATAGGCTTTCTTTGCTCGTGGGAGCATCTCATCGCGGTATTCCGCGGCCATCAGCCTCGCGTTTGCATACTGGTCCACCACCGCAGCGGCGCGCTCGCGCAACGTAAGCGCGATGCGCTTCTTTTCCTGCTCGGCGCGATCGATGTCCGCCCGCGCTGCCGCGACATTCCCCTGGTTGCGGTTGAAAATGGGAATCTGAACGCTCAATCCCGCATTCGCTTCCCACCCTGTGGCGTGGGGAATTCCTCCGATCGACTCGTTGTTGTATTCCAACCCTCCGCGTACGGTCAGATCGGGAATAGCCTCGCGGTTCGCCCTTGCCAGTACGGCCCGCG
This sequence comes from Verrucomicrobiia bacterium, assembly GCA_035567035.1. Classification (GTDB taxonomy): domain Bacteria; phylum Acidobacteriota; class Terriglobia; order Terriglobales; family Acidobacteriaceae; genus Angelobacter. Next base: position 3,393 of record DATMPO010000165.1, read on the forward strand.
CCTTCACTGCCTCGCCGTCCGCGATCCGCAAGGCCGGGCTATCCGTTGCGATCGCCGCCACGGCTTCTTCTTCGTTCAATTCCGGCCAGCCTCCCTCCAGATTTCCCGCGACCACCGCTACCGGCATTTCCGGCTGGCCGATTACGGCCGACAGTGACCTCCACTCTTCGCGGAGCGTGTTTTCTTGCATTCGCGCGGCCATACGCATGCGCTGGGATTCCACTTCCGCGGCAAGCACTTCGGTCTCGTCCGCCTGTCCGGTATTCATCAGCCGCCGCTGCGTTTCCGCCGAGTCTTCGGCGATTTTCGCCAGGTCGCGCCGCGTGTCGAGCAACTCCTGCGCGGCGAGCAC
>DATMPO010000166.1:0-25096 GCA_035567035.1 Verrucomicrobiia bacterium
CAGGGGAGTAACAGGGGAGGATCAGGGGAGGAACAGGGGGCATCGCACGTGATCGCCTTGATCGCACGTCATCCCACCCCAACACGCGAAAACCGCGCGTGTCGGGGACCCCGGTGATCGCCGCGATCGGAAAACCATACCACTGATGACACTGATAAAGCTGATGTTCTTGGTTCTTGGTTCTTGGTTCTTGGTTCTTGGTTCTTGGTTCTTGGTTCTTGGTTCTTGGTTCTTGGTTCTTGGTTCTTGGTTCTTGGTTCTTGGTTCTTGGTTCTTCGTTCTTGCCTGGCTGATTGCTGACTGCTGATTGCTTCCCCGCTTTAGGTTTTCAAAGATCGTTCCACGGTCCGCCTGGGCGGACCGGCTGTTGGTTTTCTCTGGCTATTTGCCATTTGCTAACTGCTAATTGCTCCCATGCGGCGCGCATGGTACCGCGAAGCTCAAGCGATTGTCAACGCCTGAATTGTCTTTGTTGTCAATGGGTTAGCGATGGGTCCCATTTGCCGTTTTTTCGCCGCAGATTCGCGCGGATGAACACCGACTGTCGGATCGGCTGGGAAAAAAGCACTTAGCAGTTACCAATCGGAATGTCCTAGTTTAGGTAGTCATGTTTACAAATGTTAATAATTCGGCGACTGGGGCAATTTTCCACTATGTCCATATGGAAAGCAGTGTCATGGACTGTTATCATATTGACAATGCTCCATTACTTCAGTTACCTTTCCCCTTTTCCGTTTTCGGACCACGTTCCAGCGTTCTCTGTCATCATATTCTGTGCAAGAGATTAGGGCCAGAATCGTTCTGCGAATACTGGCCCTTGAGAAGTTGGGGTAGGTGTCCGGTTCCGGCCGGATTCAGTGGGTTAACAGCCCACCGCTCTACGCTTCATGAGCTACACCTACCACAAATGCCGCCCGCGCCCCGAATGGTTCGGGCGGCAAACTTTTACTTGACTTGTAGGGGGAAAAATAAGAGGATTGCTACGAAAGATCAAAACTCTTCAGCCCTATACAAGTTCGAAACCCACGACCAACCGTTACCAGCGGTTGGTCTTTCCTTTTCTGCTGGGTTAATTGTCCGCCACGTACATGGCCAAGTCAATATTCTTTTTGTACGTTTTCCACAAAATGGTGTTATGGAACTTAAGATGCACATGAACATGTGCATCTTGCCCTGTTTATGGTGCAGCCGATCCAGTTTGCTGATCGTCCGATTCCGGGAAATTCAGTTCCAGCTTGCTGTTGAGTTTCGGGAATGCTCGTTGCATGGATCGGTAAAACTGATCCCACGTCGCGGATGCTCGCATGAATCCAGTAGTCCGCAAACAAGTGTCAAATCGAATCGTGTGATTCGGTTCGCGGGAGCTATAATTCCCCAAAAGGCGTAACGACTTGGTTTCGCTCGCACACATGGAAGGACTCGACCACATTTGAACCCTTCAGTTTTGGAAATCTGCGCCGGTGCCGGTGGACAAGCAATCGGTCTTGAAAACGCAGGGTTTGACCTTGCGGGTGCCTTGGAGATCGATGCCAACGCCTGTAAAACGTTGCGGCACAATCGACCTGATTGGCAAGTCTTCCAAGGGGATATCCGGGAGTTTAGCGCCATCAATTTTCGCGGCATCGACTTGCTGGCCGGCGGTGTGCCTTGTCCGCCGTTCTCGATCGCTGGCAAGCAACTCGGGCCAGAAGACGAGCGTGATTTGTTTCCCGAGGCTATTCGTCTGATTCGAGAGAGCGAGCCTGCAGCGGTCATGCTGGAGAATGTGTCCGGATTCGCTTCCGCAAGATTTGCTGACTACAGGCGAGAAGTCCTAAGCACGCTCCACAGGCTCGGTTATGAAGCCGATTGGCAAATCCTTAACGCATCTTCGTTCAGGGTGCCGCAGTTGCGACCTAGATTTATCTTAGTTGCCGTCAAACAACAATTCTCTGGCGCATTTATTTGGCCCTCACCTTTCCCGCATCCTCCAACTGTGGCTGAAACGATCGGGGACCTCATGGCATCCGGCGGCTGGCGCGGAGCGCCGCAATGGTCAAGAAGGGCGGCTGGGATCGCTCCGACGATTGTGGGCGGGTCTAAGAAACACGGCGGTCCGGATCTTGGGCCGACTCGAGCGCGGCAACAATGGGCGTTGCTTGGCGTGGACGGCTTAGGCATCGCGGACCAGCCGCCAGGGCCAGACTTTCCGGTGAACGCTAAGCCGCGTTTGACAGTCAAAATGGTTGCGCGCCTGCAGGGGTTTCCGGATTCCTGGGAGATCACCGGTGCAAAGACAGCTGCTTATCGCCAGGTAGGCAATGCATTGCCTCCACCCGTTGCAACTGCTGTTGGAAAGAGCATTCGGGATGCTTTGGATGGAACTGTTAGCAGACCGCCGCGGCTGCGGCAGCACGCACTATTTGAGACGGTTTAACAGACATGGCTGAAGACAAACGCATTGGATCAAGAGCCCGGATTCTGCGCTTTATGCTGAATAACGTAGGGAGGGTTGTCGGAAAAGACGAGATTCGACGTGCGGCGGGCAACGCATCCGAGTGGGCAAGGCGGCTGCGCGAGTTGCGAGACGAGCACGGCTATCAGATTCTTTCGCACAAGGACCGGAGCGAGTTGAAACCGGGCCAATACCTCTTAGAAACCGACGTTAGACGCCCTGTTCTTCCGCGCGGAATCTCTAAAGAGACCCGGGCGTTCGTCCTCGAACGCAATGGATACACCTGCCAGATGTGCGGTGTAGCAGCCGGTGACACGGACCCGTTTCACTCGGGGCAGAAAGTCCGTCTAACCATGGGACATATTATCGATAAGTCCAAAGGTGGTTCAGATGGCCCTGAGAACCTTCGCGCTGTTTGCACGAATTGCAACGAGGGTCTTCAAAACACGGCGCCTCCAAAACCGGACCGCATCGAACTCCTCAAGCAGGTACGGCGCGCAAAGATTGATGACCAGCTTCACTTGCTGGAGTGGCTCGAGAACAAATATGCAGCGATCCGGCCTAAGAAAGACACCGGCAAGAAGTGACCGACTGGCTTTCGCGAGAGCAGCGCGCACGAAACATGGCGAGCATCCACTCGGCTGGAAACAAAACAACCGAACTGGTCGTCGCAGGACTTTTGAGGAGCGCGCAAATTTCTGGGTGGCGGCGTCATTTGTGTTTGCCCGGCCGTCCGGACTTCGCATTTCCAAAAAAGAAGCTGGCCGTTTTCATCGATGGCTGCTTCTGGCACGCCTGTCCCAAGTGCTATCGCCTCCCAGGAGACAATCGGCCGTACTGGCGAAAAAAGAAGTTACGCAACCAGGCCCGCGACCGGGAAATTTCGAGGGATCTGCGGCGACGAGGATGGAAAGTGTTGAGGGTCTGGGAACACAGCCTAAAGAGCCAGAACGGGCGGAAACAAGTAATAGCCAAAGTAATCAAGTCCCTTTCTGTATGGGAGCGTTCTCTGGACTTCCAACCGAAGGCGCGAGATTGATTCGGCGTTCAGTCGGGATCTTTTTCAACTCAGGGCACAGGCTGATCATCTCATCGCTAATGATGTATGACTTCTCACCGCGAAGGTCCCCTGCATTCACATCACGGGAAATGCGATTAGCCTTGTAAACAGCAATGAGTACCTTATCAACTATTGAAATTGATTGTGCCTCGCGGATGCTTGTGAAACCGTTGTGAGACAAGAGCGCCTTTAGTTCATCAGCAGAGACCGGGGGCTTGCACTCACGAAGAATGTCGTCAATGACAATTGACAAACGGCGGAGATCTTCAGGTAATTCAGATGGCGAAAAGGATTCACGGCAAACAGAAATAATCTTGTTTCGGATTACATACAATTTATATGGAGTAGAGCTTTCGTCCTGATCTTCAGGTGTTTCCTGAATTCGAACCAAAAGATCGTCTACCATCTCGACTAAAGCTCTAATTCGGCTTGCCAGCCGCGCCCTCGTCCACGAAAGCGTTTTGGTTTTGTAGCTCAGCTGGCGTGCCACCGTAGCCGACGCATTCTGCATATCCGTTTTGACTTGGAGTTCAAACTGCAGGTGGCCGTATGGGATCTCAGGACCAGGCGCCTTAAGATGTAGGAGTAGATGAAGATCGTCGTAAATAAACTCCTCAGGCCTGTTTGTCTTGACTGCGGTTTGAGCATCAACAACAAAATTATTCGCCAGTTCTTCTTTCAATCGCGGAATGTATGTCTGATCGGGGACAACAATCGTAGCGGCGAGAAAGTCCTGGATCCCTGCAAGGCCCTGAGCGGGAGCATCCTTGTAAAGCTTAAGCAATGCGCTTGGAAGCGGTTTCAGGCGAATGCCTGCAAAACGAGCACCGACTGCACGTGCCGCACCGCGAAGCAAAAGCTCAACTTTACCCTGAAGCGCTGGCAATGCAGCACATAGGTCGTCATATGAACGCGCCAACTCGCTTGGAACAATCATTTCAGGGCAATGTAGGTCTTTATGATGTCGCGTCTCTTTTCCCGGTTTTGCTTTTTCGATGTACCAGCGCGGACCGCTTGCGAGTAAATGACCGCATCTTCCGGGAAAGCGCTGGGGTCCTCTGCGCTGCCAACCTCGGTCACATTTGTGGCTAGGAGGGTTAGGCTGTCAATCGTACTCTTGAAATCTATTGAGCTCAATGGAGCTACATCGCCCAAAGCAGACCAAAGAGAGTAAAAATCCGCTTTATTCTTAAACCGGGTTTCACGGACTAATTGAGTTAGATTCCTTATAGCGCCCTGTATTTCTGCATACTTCCCTAAGTGGACATCCGCCTCAGGAACAGCCTCATCATATTGAGCGTAATAAGAGTCGAGGGCATCCTCCTCTAGAATGCCGAACATGGTGAGAAGAAATATCTGCGACACATATTCGACATCCTTCATTCTGCGAATGTCAGCACGCGTGAAAAACTTGAAGTCTTGCCAAAAGGGTTCATCCGCCAGATGCTCCATAAGGCCGATGAATGCGCCCGCATACTTCGCATGCCGAAGTTCCTGATCATTGAGTTGCTTCACGTTGCGATTGAAGCGATCAAAAATCTCCACTACCATTTCATCGGAAATCTCTGTGAAGAATTCAAAAGGCAAAAAGTAGCTATAAAAACCCTTCTGGTCGGACGGATCTAACTCGCTGAAGTATTTACCAGCAAGGTGAGGTAGCCCGTATTGCTTGCGTGAGTATGGAAAGCGATCGGCCAGGAACTCGATTATTGAAAGTAGACGCTGCTTGCCGTCGATTACGTGATACAAAGTCGTTCCGTCTCCTGTTACCTCAAGATTGACGAAGACTGGAGGCACTGGGTAATTGCGAAAGATGCTATCAATGAAAAACTGTTTGTAGTCCTCGTTCCAGACGCTCCGCCGCTGGTAGGGCGGATCGAGATTGAGCAATTTGGCGGAATACATGTCACGCACCCAGCCAATCGCTTGAATCGTTGACCTGCGGTCTCTTAGCCTCATATTTTTCCTTAAATTGTTTTGGTCCAGTATTGCAGATCGACGCCCTTCTGAGGCCCGCTGACGAATACCCAGTTTCCGTCTGAATTATAGGACAATGAACGCGAGGCTTGGATTAGTATTCTCATGCAAGGCATCGTTAACCTCTCAACTGAGCGGAGAACGCCTTGGCTGACGATTTATGAAAACCTCTGATCGCCTTCAAGTCGGCAGTATCTATACCCGCCAGGACCTGCGGGACAAATTCAAGATCAATGACGCCACAATCAACACCGGCATCTTCCGGCCAAAGGATCACGGTTCGATCTGGCTCTTTATCACACAGAAGAAATCCAGCGACATGACGCCAATACAACGACCGGCTTGATGGCGATGACCTCTACGTGGACGGCCAAACTGCCGGCCTGAAAGACAAGATGCTGATTGAGCATGAGAAGAACGGAGACGAAGTCCTCCTCTTTTTCCGCCGCGATAAAACCGAGCATGAAGGAGGCGGTTTTCGCTACGAAGGGCGCTTCCGGTACATAAGCCACACGGGGACACGTCCGGCACATTTTCATTTTGCACAAATAGGCCCTTAGGAACCCTGCTAAGGTTGCTGCGGATTATTTCTGTCGCTCCGCGCATTCGCGCTCCGCTCCGGGCCTGCGGCAGCAAGGAAGGGAAATCTTTTTCTTTCGTTACCCACCACTTAGCCGCTTCGCCGCACGCGGACGCGCGTCGGAGCGGCACGTAGTGGGCTACTTCCAGCCGTCCCGCTTGGGCGGGACTGGGGCGTGGTCAACTTGGGCGTGACTTCCGTTCTCACGGCTTAAAAATTGTTTCGTTGTGCCAGGTCAACATTTCTTGCGATGGCCTGAATTGTTCCAGAACGGGAAGATTAATTTCCTTGCCATACATGGCGTAAACGCGACTTTACGCGACGTAACTGTGCCTATTTGACGGCGGTCCTTTTCTTTTGCCGGCGCTTGCTGGCCAAATCTCTCAACTTCGGCGCCTTCCCGACCGGCTTCTTCCGTCGCTCCGGGTGAAGTTTGTCGCCTTCTCTGGGAGGGATGCCCCTGCCGGCGCGTTCGAGAATCCGCAAGGTTTCGGCGCGATTGGCACGGCGGGCCCTTTCCCTGAAATACTCCTCGGTGCGCAAGGCGGAAACCTTTTCCGCCACTGCCACGTTAATGAGCTGATTGATGGCTACGCCCTCCGAGTCCGCGGCTTTGCGCAATTCCTCCAGTAATGAGGGCTGTAGCCGTAATGCGAAATTACTCCGTCTCATGGTGTCAAGCTCCTGATCTCATTTAGCGCCGTCGCCGGCAGAATGATATTGCAGGCAATATCGCAATGTCAATGGCTTTTCCGTGCCGCATTTCCTTTTTTGACCTGCCATGTTCCCATGCGCTAGTGTCTCAGTTTGAATTTGCGGTAGATCGCGCTTCTCGCAGAGTAAGATCAAGAGATAAGTGTTCATGACAGTAGAGCATCTGCTGTACCGGCAAGTATCCAAAGGAGCGAATCGTGATTGAGCAAATCAAGGCCGCCATCCATCTTGCAGCGGGAAGGAACCAAAAGATTGCGATGTTTCACTTTCAGGTCTTGAAAAACGCTGATGAGTTGGCTGGCATCGACCCAGAAGGCTTCTGCCAAGAAGTCTCGATGTCAGAAACCTACGCAACTGAGTTTAGAAAAATGATTGCGCTAGCCCGACTGATGAAGGAACAGGGCGCAAAGATTATTTCAGACTGAGACACTACTTCCCGTGCAAGGCGCTAGGATTTCCCTACTCGGTCGGCGCGATGGCCGCCGAATGCGTGGATGGTCCTGGTTCCGGCCAGAACTTCGCCGCTGTGCGCGACACCGCGTGGGATGAAGTACTCCTCGCCGGCCTTCACGGGAATCCGCTCTCCATTGATGATCACGGTATAACAGCCCTGCACCACGACCATATATTCGTCGTAATCGTGGGCGTGGGCGGCGGAGGACGCGGTTTCATGGCAGGTCCAGAACGCCATCTGGCTCCCTTCGGCTCCGTCAAAGACGTAACCCGCAACGCCCGGAGTCGCCTGCTGGGAGCCGGCTATCCGGTTTGCCGGATGTTTCATGAATTCAGGAAAGTCGTCCATAGTTTACTCGTAGGCCAGGGCGTCTATGGGGTCTTTTTGTGCGGCTTTGTAGGCGGGATAGATGGCGCCTAGCATGGCGCCGCCTAGAGCAATGATGGTCGCGCGGATGCCCCAGACCCAGGTGATAGGCAGGACGCGCAGCGTGGGGAACCTGTGTACGATCCCGGCACGGGCCGCCACGCTGAACAACATGCCGACTACGATTCCCGCCACGGCCAGCAGCAGCGTTTCCCGGAGGATCACGCGGACAATGTAAAACTTCGACGCGCCCAGGGACTTGAGGATCCCGATTTCCCTGGTGCGTTCCATGACCGCGGTGTACATGGACTGGAAAATCACGATGAAGCCGATGATGACGGCGATCCCGATTACGACATTGATGAAGGTCGCGAGGCCGGGAATTTTGTCCGCCGACATGAGCGAGAGCCATTCCCGCATGGACATGATGTTGTAGTCGGCCATGCCGGGAATGGTCTTGAACTGGGTGGTGACTACGTCGGCGCTCGAGGGATCGTCGAGCTTCACGTAAAAGATGGACGCCTTATTTTGCGCGCCCATGACTTCCTGCAGGGTCTTGATGGGAATGTAACGCCGGCCGCCACGTCCGTGCGGGATGATTCCGGCGATGCGGAACTGGTGTTTGAAGAGATCGACCGCGGCCCCGGCATGGGCGTGGTTGGCGGCGGCATAATAGTCGTCCACGATCATGTCGTACGGTTGCTCGAACGGTCCGCCTTCCAGGTACTGCAACGGTCCGCCGACGGCCTGGAACGAATCGAGGTCCACGCCGTAAATGATTTCGATGTTGGCGCCCGAGGTGACCTGGGTCACCACCGGCGCGACCGCAACCACATGAGGTTGTTTGCGAAGCACGCCGGCGACGGCCATGGGCACGGGAGCGCTGCTGAAACCGTTGAAAATGGCCGAGCCCGGAGGCCGGACGAGGACGTCGGCGCCGACGCCGGTCTGGCGCTGCGTGGCGTCGTTCAGAATGCCCAGCGCGAGTCCGACGATGAGCAGGATCAACGTGACTTCGACGGCCACGGCAACAATGCTGATCACCGAGCGCAGCGGACGGTAGGCCAGATTGGCCACGATCATTTTATTCATGGCGTGCTCGCAACGGTTTGGCGTCGGCGGTCATTTATTCTTCATTCTTGCATTCTTCATTCCTGCTTGGGTTTGATCTTCTTCGTGGGGATCTTGGGCCTGGCCAGGGCGGCGGCTGTCGCCTGGTCATCGAGGTTGATTAACTTGGACCCCGGCGGCTGCGGCAGTTCGAACTTGCTGTTTTCGATCGGCCCGTTGAGCGTCAGCTTGGAGATGTTGAGAGCGATGCTGTATTCCTCCACCGGCCGCTCGAGTTCTATGCGGCTGGGGAAAGAAAGGCCGTTGTAGTCTTTGGGATTGTCATAGCGCGCGTCGGTGACCAGCACGCCGAGGCGGTCGTAGATCAACTGCCGGTCCGGCTGGAGGTTTTCCCGGTTGAACACGATCTTGCGGGAAAGGTAGTAGCCGCGATCATCTTTGCTGAGCACGATCAGGACATAGTCTTCCTGCTCGGCGTCCTTTTGCGTCTTCCGGTCTTTGACAATCTCAATGCCGTTTTCCAGAACAACAATTTCCTTTTGCGGGTCAATGTCCTTGAGCAGGAGCGCATCGAGAATGTGCTGCGGCCGGATGTTGTAGAGAGGTTCGCTGGCCGGCGTGATCACCTGGTCCGACCCAATCGCGAATATCCCCTTGGAAGGAACCGAGAGCTGGAACCCCTTGCCGTTGCTCAACATGTCAAACGCCGTGTTGCGCACCACGGGCACCAGTCCAATCAGGCGCAGCAGTTCGGGTTTGCGCACAAAAAGGTACCCGGCTATCTCGGGATACTCGGTGATCCGGCCTTTCTTTTCGCCGCCGACGGAACTGTCAATGTCCACGGCGGCGTTCAGGGTCTGAAACTGCGCTGCATAGCGGTTCACGACCTCAATGAGTTGCTCCAAAGAGGCTGCCTGGAGGTGGTTCTCGCTGCGCTTTGACACCACATCGTGGGTGCGGGTCAGACAACCGGTGAGCGATGCGACTGCGATCAAGAATAAGATTGCCCGTAGGCGTGGATGAATGTGCATTAGTAAGTGGTGATCGGATTCAATGCCTCGTTACAAGTATATCGAAGGACGATCACAAAAACGCCGCTGGCGCCGGTTGGCGCGCGATTTGTGCCACTTTGTCGCGCTTTGCCGCGCGGTCTAGTTAGGACCGGCGACGGCACGGCGGTAGGCGGCGACGTTGCTGGAGTGCTCGGCGGACGTGCGGGCAAAGCGATGATGGCCCTGGTTGTCGCTGACGAAGTAGAGATATTTCGTGCTGGCCGGACGCAGGGCCGCCAACAGAGAGCTCTTCCCCGGATTGCAGATGGGCCCCGGAGGCAGACCGCGGTACTTATACGTGTTGTAAGGAGAATCAAAATGCAGGTCCGACTGGTAAATCGTCCCGCGGTAGCGGTTGTTCAGCAGCGCGGCGTAGACCACGGCCGGATCAGTGGCCAGAGCCATCCCAAGGCCTAAGCGGTTGTTGAACACTCCGGCGACCACAGGGCGCTCTTCAGGCGCCGCAGTCTCTTTTTCCACCAGACTGGCCATGGTCACGATGGAATGAAAATCATGGTCCAACCCAATCGTCCCGGCTTCCTGGCGAAAGCGATGCACCATGGCCGCGGCGATATCGCGCAGAGACTGCGTGCGGGTGAAATGGTACGTGTCCGGAAACAGATAACCTTCGAGACTGGGCGCGGTCGGATCAAAATCGCGAACCAGCGCGGTCTGCGTGCGCGCAACCGTGAGGAAATCATCGCGCTTCCCCAGCCCCGCGGCTTCGATGGCCGCGGCCATGTCGAACATATTGAAGCCTTCCGGAATCACCAGCGTGCGGAAGTAGATATCGCCGTGCTCGATGCGCGCATAGACTTCGCGAACGTTGGCTGTATGGTCGAAAGAATATTCACCGGCTTTGAGCGATGGCCGTCCCTGAACATAGTGCCAGAACAGGAACGCCGTCTGGCTGCGGATGATCCCGGCACTGGCAAGGTCGGAAGCGATGCGCCGCGCGGAAGAACCAGGCTTGAGCTGGACCAACTTTTGCGTTTCCGGACCGGCACGCAGGAACAGTCCGTAAGCCAGCAGCGCGGCAGCGGTGAGAACCACTATGACAAGAAACCTGAAAAGAAAACGGCGCATGAAGACTAGATTCCATTCTACAGAGGAAGGCGCCGCCCGCGGCGCTGGCAACGCCCCAGTAGTCTCAGTCGGCGCTAGCACCAATGGACATGCGCGACAGCCGTACCGTCGAGACCGGGCACGCGCGGCGCACCGCGGCCGAGACTGCTAAAACTCCACGTGTCCGCGAAGGGACGGCACAACAACCGGACCGCGGTCGCGGTTGTAGCCGGGATTCGCGATGTACTGCACTTCGGGAGCGAGATAGATTCCGCGCCAGACATGTGCCGTGTAAAACGACTCTAGGATGTTCTCGCGTCCGTAGTTGAGCTTGCCGTCGCCCAGGAGGAAACCCAGGCCGCCATCCGCCAGGTAAACCTGGTGATCTTTCTTGATTCCGTTCGACACGAAGGCCATGCCGGCGCGGTCCTGCTTGCGGCGCCATTTTGCGCCGTTCACCTTTACGCCTTCGGCGAAGGTGGAATCAACCTCGGTGTAGGCAAAAGACTCGGTTTTACCGTTGTCCCATCCCCAGCGGGCAAACGCCGTGAAGTTCTGCGAGAGACTCTGTTCCAGGTTGACGCCAAAACCGTACTTGCGCGTGATGCGCCAGGGATGGTTGGTGATGTCCGGCGCCGCAACCAGACCTTTCTCAAATTGGGCCACGGCATCGCGATAGATTCCCATGTTGGCGCAATTGGTGAACGCCAGCACGCGAACCACGCCCGCTTTCTTCGGAATCACGCCGTGACGCAGTTCATATTCCCAATTCTCCGCATGCGCCTGCCACGGCCGCCATACCAGATCAATTCCATTGGCGACCTTCGGCATGAGTCCTTCGGCGAAACGGAACCCCCAGTTGCGGTCTTCGTAGTCGGCGATCAGACCCACGGTATAGCCGCGCGTGTCGGCGGCGTAGTCCCAGGCGCCGTTGTTGTCTATGGTCCAGTTGTTGAATTGAAAATGTGTGTCCGAGCCCACCGAATTCAGGTCAAGGAAATCCGGCATGCTGAATTTCCCGAAACGAATTTCCAGGCGGCGCCGCGGCAGTTCGTCAAAGAGCGACAGAAAGCTGCGCTGGTTCTCAATCTTGTCCTTGCTCAGCGCGAACACTTTGTGAATCATGCCGCGCCCGAGATACGGCGCTTTACTCAGCAGCGGATTACGTACGATGTCCAGGTCCGTATTCCCAGCCAGACCAAGACCGGTGGTGAGCGCCGCGCCGCCGGCTTCTTCGATGTCCACCAGGATTTCGGTGGAATCGTTGAGCCGCACGCCGGTGTAGAGCGTCATCACCCGCGAAGTGGCCTTTTCGTAGCGCGGACTGAGGCTGTTGGGCCCGGAGTAAAGAGCGTGGAAGTCCGGATGGGACTGGAAGATGAAATTCGTCTGCCCGGAAAGCCAATACCGCGTGCTTTTGAAATGCGGGAACAGCGCTTCGGGATCTGCATTGGTGTCCGGAGCGGCCGGGTCGTCCGCGGGAGGAGCCGGCGTCGAGGAGGTTTGCGCGTGGGCCGACGGCCACAGAGCAAGACAAATAATGACAGCGCAGAACGCTCTGGGCAATTTCCTCCTGGGATGGCCTTCCCCCTGGAACTCAGCCCTGTCAAATCGTATTTTGGGAGTCATCAGCGACAACTATTAGACACAAGAGACATGAAAGGATTGTTAAGAGCAAGCTGGCTTCTCTCAAGCCTCTCTCTGTATACTATAGAGGGGTATAGGTGTCAAACAAATTCGCTGGTTTTCCCGATTATTTTGGCGGTCGCGGTATGTTAATACCATTTGCGGGTACATTCGAGCGAGACAGGAGACTTGACGTTGGCACACGTTACTGATCAAAAGAAAAAGCTTCTTACCCGGCTGAGCCGCATTCAGGGACAACTTGAAGGCATTCGCAAGGCGCTCAAGGAGGAGCAGGAATGCTCGGCCATGTTGCAGCAGATTGCCGCGTGCCGCGGCGCCATGAACGGGTTGATGCTGGAAATCCTCGAAGGCGAAGTCCGGTTCCACGTTCTCAGCCCCAATGCAAAAGCCAATTCCAGTGAAGCCCGCGCGGCGGAAGAGTTGATCGAAGTCCTGCATACCTACATCAAGTAACACTGCGGGATTGGAGGAAACTTTGCAGAATCAGCACCGCGGCCATGCGGTCCACGGCCTGGGCGCGTTTCTGGATGCTGAGGTCCGCTTCGCGCAGCAGGCGATTGGCTTCGGCTGAGGTCAGCCTCTCATCCCAGAGATGGACAGGAAGGTTGAAGTGTCGCCGCAGTTCTTCGGCAAACCCATCTACCTTTCCCGATTGAATGCCTTCTTCGCCGCTCATGCGCAACGGATATCCGAGGACGATTTCGCGCACATCATAGTCGCGGATGGTCCGTCCCAGGCGTCCAAAGTCAGAACGCTTGTTCTTGCGCTCGAGCGTCTCGATCCCCTGCGCCGTGATGCCCAGCAGATCAGAGACCGCGAGTCCCATGCGCCGTGAACCGTAATCAATGGCCAGAATGCGGCCTGGGGATTCCACAGCCCAATTATACGAGGACGAGCGGATGCGAATGATGGGCAGCGAAGGAACGCGAAAGCGCACGGACAGAACGCCGAATCAGCGTTTATCTTCGTATATCAACGGCCAACCTACGCGCGGTTGAAATTGTCTTCGGTCTTGTCGTCCTCGGCACCGTGGCGGTGCAGGAGGTTGGGCAAGGTCTGGGAAAAAGCGGAACGCGGCATCACAACGTCGCAGCCGGCTTCCGTGGCTTTCAGCTTCAAGTCGCCTTGCACGTGCGACACAAAACCGACGATGGAGGTGGCTTTCTTGAACTTGGACCGCAGCTTGGCAATGATGGCCAGCGGTTTCATGCTGTTGCTGTTGAGGTCCACGATAATCAGGGAAGGTTTGTCTTCCGGCGTGCCGCCGGCCCGCTCCAGCATTTCTTTCTCGCTCTTGACGAACTCCACCTTGACGTTCAGTTTGCGGGAGACTTCCTGGATCTTGGCAAGAAAGAAAAGATCGTCCAGGAACGCAAAGATGCGTGCGGGGGCGTCCACGCGGGGAGGCGGAAGCGGCTCAAGGGCTTCGCTGGACAGGCCATTGTGGAAGCGGCCCGCCTGGCCCCCGCCGTTCTGGTTCCGGTAACTATGGTCCATGGGCCCGACAAAAGCCGGGCTGCGCCGCTGGCCGCGGTTGTTGCGATTGTTTCGGTTGTTGCGGTTTTGTCCGCCCTGGCGTCCCTGGTTTTGTCCGGCGGGCGCGGAATTGCTGAAGCCGCCGCGTTTGCGTCGCCGGGGTTTCCGGCTGGGTTGATTGGACTGATTGGGGGGCTGGTTAAATGCGTCATTCATCGAGATTTACCTGCTTGCACTCTGGTCTTCCGCCGGGTGGACCCGGTTACGGACCTCTTTTATTGCGGCCTGGTTAGATGGTTTTCGGGTCAAAAAAGTTTTTCGTGAAATCTTCGTTTTATCGGCGCCTAGTTATGCGCGTGTGCCCGCACCGGAATGTGCGGCAATCGAAGACTACCGCGATGTTATCACGAACGGGCCTTCACGCAAGAAAAAACTTGTCCATTCCGTTCTGCCAACGGTCCAGGCTGAAATCCAGGCCTGGCTCAAGACTGGGGATTGGAATGGTGGGCGCTATAGGATTCGAACCTATGACTTCCACCGTGTGAAGATGGCACTCTACCGCTGAGTTAAGCGCCCACTGCGCGCTACTTAGCCTACAGTGGGTAAAAGCTTATTTTAGCAGAAGCCCGGCCTGGTCAATCGCCGCGAAAGGCAAGTATTTCGGGATGGCCAAAATACGGTGGCTTGGATACACTGCTGGATCAAAGGCCAGACTGCTTTTCCGCCCCTAAAACGCCTGCAACTTTTTGCAGGCAAACGGGTTTATGAGGACATGAGCAGCTTGGCCTTACGAGCGGGCGTGTTCCTGCCCGTTGCTACCGGAGAGGTAGAGGCTAGTTCGAACATGGCAGCAGGCCAAGTGCTGTACGAGTCGCTCAGTGATGCGGAGGTGATGCTTCGCGTCAGCAGTGACGACAACGCGGCGTACGACTACCTGGTGAACAAATTTCACCGGCCGATCATCGCCTTCATGTACCGCATGTGCCGCAACCAGGCGATGGCGGAGGAACTGGCGCAGGAGGTATTTCTCCGCGTTTACCGCTCGCGCAAGGGCTATGCGGCGGAAGCCAAGTTTACGACCTGGTTGTACCGGATCGCCACGAACCTGGCGGTCAATCACGCGCGCGACCACAAGGTGGAGCGCAGCGGAAAAGTGATCAGCCTGGATGAGCCGGACGAAGAAACCGGCACCACGCTGGACGTATCCGACCAGGGACTGAACGCGGAACAGCAGATTTTGCGCCGGGAACGGCTCCAGGCCATCAAAAAGCACGTAATGGCGCTGCCGGAAAAGCAGCGCGTGGCTGTCCTGATGCATAAGTACCAGGAAATGGATTACAAGGAAATTGCGTTGGTATTGAAATTGAGCGAGTCCGCCACTAAGTCGCTCCTTTTCCGCGCCTATGAGGCCCTCCGTGAGCGCCTGAAGGAATACATATGAACTGCCATGATGTTCGCGAGAATCTGATCGAATTGCTGGCCGATACCCCCGACGCTTCGGCGCTGAGCGATCACGTCAGCAAGTGCAAGGGGTGTGCCCAGGAACTGGAGTCGTTGCGCAAGACCATGTCGCTGCTGGACGAATGGGAAGCGCCGGAACCCTCACCCTACTTTCTTACCCGCCTTCGGGCCAATGTCAAGGAAGCAAACCAGGAACGTACGCCTTCGCTCTTGCTGGGATGGCTGCGCAAGCCTGCGCTGGCTGTTTCGCTGGCAACGGTACTGGTGGCAGGGGGCGTCATGTACCAGGTGCTTCGTCCCGTCGGCACGCCGGTTCTTCCACAGCCGGGGACGGCCGTGGGAGATTTGGATTCTTTGGACAAAAACCATGACCTGTTCGTAAATTCTGATTTGCTGGATGAGTTCGCCGGCTTGAACCAGAAGCAACAACAGCAGCCGGATGAATAGCAGTAATTTGGGAAGGCTAGTTCTGTGATTGGAACCTTATGATCGGGACCCGGGTTGGACGACTGATTTTGTGTGCTGCGTTGGCGCTTCCGGGCGTCGCCCAGCGTCCGGGTCCGCATGCACCCGCTGCGAAGACTCCCCCGGCTCCCCATCCCAACGCCGGCAATCCTGGCGGTAACAAACCTAACAGCGCCAACGCAACAGGCGATGCCGAAAAGAAGCCGGGCAACGCAGCCGGCAATCCCGACAAAAAATCCAGTGAAAGCAACGCGAACAAGAATGCCCCGAGCGGTGAGCAGCAGGGCCGCAAAGGGGGCGATTGGCTGTTGCGCCACCAGGGTATGCCACCGGACCAGATGGAAAAGGCCCTCGAAAAAGACCCCCAGTTCCAGAACCTCCCGCCTGCGCGGCAGGCAGCGCTGAGAGAGAGGTTGCGGCATTTCAACAGCTTGCCTCCGGAGCAGCGCGAGCGCGCTGTGAAGCGCCTGCAGTTCTTCGAAGGTCTAACGCCGGAGCAGAAGCAGCAATTTCAGAAGTTCCAGGCCCTGCCCGAAAACCGCAAGCTGATGGTGCAGGCTGCGTTGCGCCATCTCAAGCAGATGGACCCGCAAGGGCGTCAGCAGGTCTTCGGGTCAGAGCAGTTCCGTAAGACCTTTTCCGATCAGGAACAGGGCATGCTCAAGAGTCTCACTGAGATATCACCGCCCGAAGACTCCGGGCCGCAGGCGCCGCCGAAGCAATAGCTGCATACTTTTGACGCAGCTTCGCGGAAGAACTGTTTCATTTCAAGAACGACCGGATCGCCAGCTCAACGCTTCCTGTTTTCGCCTCGCCACAGCCGATGCGGGAGCAGGTAGGTGAATCCCGCGAAACCTTCCCATTGCGTCGAGGTCCCGGTCAGGCCGTGATCAAACCCTGCATCCAACACAAGATTCGGACGCAGCGGAAACGAGACTGCCCACAAATTGCCGATGGCGTTTGCTCGTGACACTGGTTGTGATATCAGCGGTTGCGAAAAGTGCCAAATCTCCGAAGAGATGGTCAGCTTTGTGAGAGGATGGGAAACGGAAAGGGTTTGCCCGAACTGCCCGCGTCTTAGACGTCCTTCGGTCTGCTCGGCGATGATTCCATTGGCATCGAAGTGAAAGCCCCGGACATCGCCGCTGACCAGAATCAAAGCGCTCTGCAGGAAAGTCCCAATGTCCAGTTCAGGCGCAACACTCGCATGCAGCCGGCGAAAGTAGCTGACGGAAATCGTCGGCCGGGAGCGTTTGCCCGGCAGCACAACGGTTTGAAATCCTGCGAACACCTCGCCTTCATGTACCTGCCGGTCCTTGTCCAGGAGACTCCTGACGAACGGTTCAGTCTGCACCAGCAATTCAAGCCGGGGATGAACTGTAAGCTTAGTAACCTGGTTCACGCCCAGCCGGGTAGAGAATTCGGGCGACTCCGATGCGTACAACGCTCCATTTTCGAATTGCAGATATCCGACAGGCGTGAGAGTCGCCGGCGTGGAAACCGTTGGGCGTGCGGGATTTGCTTCAGGCGTATCGCCACCTGAGGTTTGTGCGCGGCCGACCGCAACCAATAAGAGAAAGACTGCTGCCGGTTGAAGTCTCCTCCGGCAAATAAAGGATTGCAGTTTCGGTCTGGCTTTCGCTGTCCTCGGCACAATACAACATAACAAAACTGCGCATGAGAAATTCCCACAGATCACATGTTGGAGTCCAAAGGGTGTTTGCCAACTCTGGAGCCCTCACCGTGCGGGACGGGGACAGGCCGTCCCACACAGTGACTGTCCATCGTGCTCAGAAGTGGAAACCCAGTTGCGCCGTGTACGTGCGCGGCGTGACGTAGTGTGTGCCGCTAAACGTGGAGAAGAAGTTGTACAGAGCCGTTTTGTTGGCTAGGTTGATGACCGTGAAGCGCAGGCTCCACTTGTAGCGATCACCGCCGAGCAAATTGTCGTGACCCACGCTGGCGTCAAACAAATTTCGTGGGGCGATGCGCTGCGGATTGTGGTCGTCCTGCTCTTTCCCCACCGCCGGGATCTTGACGAAGATGGATCCCAGGGCGCCTGCCGGGCAGGTGGCCAGTGCGGGTCCAGTCGGGCTGGGAGCAGCAAGCACGCCGTTACATGTAAGTCCGGCTTGAAACTCCTGGTCGGCGGTCAAGGGCAGTCCGGTGAGGTTGTTCACAAAGGCCACCTGGCCGGCGGGAATGTTTGCGCCTCCTCCGTCCGCGATCGACGTTGACCCGAAGCATGTTGCGGTTGGCGCGGAGCACGGTATTGCGCCGGCCACCAGCCCATTGTCATACTTCCAGTTAAACGCCACCCACGGTCCGCGTTTCCAGGGTGTTTGATATTGCAAGTGGGTTGTCTGGTTGAATTTTTCGTCGTGGTCGATGCGGAAGACGGCGGGCGCAGGCAAGAACGGTATACCGCCGGCCTGGGGTGGGAAGAAACGCGCGGCAACGCTCGACAGCACCACGAGACCGGTAAACCCGTGGTAGTTCGGCACGCTCGCGCGTATTGCGTACCCGGTAATCTTCGAATTGTGCCACTCGATCGGAAACGCGATTGGTGTGGCCGCCACCACGCCGAAGTCGTAGCCGTTGTGGGTGTACTTCCACAGGTACTCGCCGTCAATGACGAAGTGTTTTCCGAACGCTTGCTGCAGGCCGCCGTGGAATTCGTTGCGCCACCCTGGCTGAATCGAGCCCAGACCGCACTGGATGTTGGGCGGCGGCACCATGGCGGCGATCACCGGGTTGTTGCATCCCACGCTGGCAATCACCAGGTTTTCGTTAAATGGGGACTCCAGGGTCCGCGCGTAAGAAGTGCGGAGTACCGTGTTTGTCCGTTTGATGTTATAGGCAATGCCTACACGTGGCTGGGCCTGGCTTCCGCTGCTGAGGCCCCTATAGACGTCTTCGCGAATTCCAAGATTGAACGCCCAGTTTCGCCAGGTGATGGCATCCTGGACGTAGAACGCGGCTTCTTTCACGTCCGCGTGGCCGCGGAAGTTGAATGGAGTTCCTCCGCGGGTCAAGTCGCTGGGTGCAAGCGTGGTGCATGGAGCGGACACGGGATTGCCGCCCGGCATATCGAGACATGAAGTTCCGGGTGTGGGCGCGCCGGTGACTGGATCGAGTGCCTGGAACAAATCCAGAAACGCTGGATCCACAGTGCCGAGCTGGTCATTTTCCGTCAGGAATGTGTGTTGGTAGGTAACTCCCGCCTTTATGTTGTGGATACCTTTTACGTAGGAGATGTCCGTCCGGGCGCCGGCATTCGTAAGTTTGCGGTCTTGCTTGATGGTCTGCGCCTGCAGGTCCGGAGAAAAGTCCGCAAAGGGATCAGCGCTGGGGTAATAGTTGTACTGATCTTTCCGGACGAAACCGCCCAATGTAAACACCGCGTGCGTGCCGATCAGGCGCGTCCAGGTGGGTGCGATGTTGAAGGTCACGATCTGCGAGCGCTGGTCTGTCGGGCCAAGGAGAGCCCCCGTCAGAGGGTTGACGGCCTGGCCTGCGCCATTGCACGCGAACCCTGCGTTACAAGGGTGCAACTGCTGGTCGAAGGTATTGGGGTTTTGAAACCAGGACCGCGAAAAACCGAAGTTCAGGTGGAGCGAATCGGCCGGCGTGAGCTGGTAGTCCACGCGGTCAAACAGATTCTCTTCGTTGCCTTTGTCGTGCAGTACCGTCAACTCCGGCCCATCCAGGAACCGGCTGGTGTTCAGGCCGTCTACGGAGATGAAGTTTCCCCATTTCTGACTTCCGTACGCGAGATTGAAGCCTGCCGTGGCCGAGCCAAAAGAACCGTAGGACGTGGTTACGCTGCCGTGCGGCGTGGTGATGCCCTGGCCCGATTGCGTCGTGACCTTAATCACCAGGCTGGTCTTTCCGCCAAACTCCGCCGGTGGCGCGCCGGCAATGACTTCCAGCGATTGGATCGAATCAATCGGAATCTGATTGGAGAATATCTTGCTCTGCTGGTCGGTAATCGGCTGTCCATCCAGGGAAAACGCGTTCTCCGCGTGATCGCCCAGGCCGTGGAAAAGGCCGTTGGAATCAGCGGCAATTCCAGGCACCGTTTGCGCAACCAGCGAACTCACGGACGATGAAGCGCTCTCTAAAGGGACCTTGTCGAACAGGCTGCGGTCCACGTCAGTGTGAAAGGTGGGTTCAACCTCCAACAGGTCCTTCGATTCCGTTCCCACGTCAACAACAGTGGATGCGCCTTCAACTCTAAGGGGGATTTCCAGCGTTACGGGAACTCCCGAGCGCACGTCCACGTCCTGCGTGTAATCCCCAAACGTTTTGGCCGTGACGACAAGGTGATAGGAATTGAATGGAACGTTGATAAAGCGGAAATCCCCGGCGCCACCGGTAACGGTTTCGCGGTGGTAGCCGCTGACCGGATAGGAAATCGCCACCTTGGCGCCCGCGACCACCGCGCCGGTAGGGTCCTTGATCACGCCTTGAATACTTCCAGCGCCCTGGGCTATGGCGTTACAGCAAAAGGCAAACGCCCCAACAGAGAAAAGTGCCAACAAAAACAGGATGCTCCTGAATGAAATACGCATGACTCCTCCAAAATGAGAATGACTTTGTGTCTTTTTAGTCTGTAATGAAACGAATGAGGAGAGTTATGCGAGGGGCGGAGGACGGGAAAAGAGGGGTGCAGAATCCACAGCAACGGTCCAGCCGGGCTCTGCGGGACGATGCTGGTAACCGGTGACCCTGAAAGTCAGGTTCAATTCAACGGTTTGCGGAACGCGCACGGCGGCGTGCAGCACCGGGCAGATCGGGCAATGCTTGGATGTCCCGGCTAGATCATCGGCGTGGAAGTGCAGGGTCTGGGCCGCGGCGGACGAGGCAACCAGCACAAGGCACAACACGGCGAGCCAGCGCCATGCCGGAGACCACTGCGTCAGTTTGTCTTGCCTGGACTTCACGCCGTATCTCAAATCTAGACTCGCCTGCTGGAGTTTCGTTGCCTGCCGATTTTCAGTAGATGGTCAACATTCAAACATATCACAGACAAGAGCCGTAGTGTGGCCATCGTCAGTTCCCCGCTGTTTACGCCGTGGTTTGGCCGGTATCACGCACTTTGAAGAACACTGATCGCACAATTGCCATGGCCGCCAGCACGACGCCAAAGGTGCAAACTATGGTTGCTCCGGTTGGGGTATCGAAAAAGACGGAACAGTAGCAGCCCAGGGCTGAGACCAGGGTTCCCATGGTCCATCCGATAGCCAACCGTGAGCCGATACGGTCGGCGAACAGCATGGCGCCCACAGACGGTACCACCAGATAGCAAAACACCAGCAACACACCGGCGATGGCCACCGAAGAAGTCACGACGAATCCGAACGACGCATAGAAAAGGAAGTCCCAAAGCCTCACGTTGATGCCGGATTTCTCCGCGGCTTCGTTGTCGAGCGAAATAGCGAGAAACTTTTTTCGGAAAATGAAATGGAACAGGCCTATGCAGCCGTAGAGGATGGCCGTCTTGATGACTTCCCCCCTGGAAACGGCCAGGATGTTACCCACCAGCATGTCTTTGAGGTGCTCGGTCTCCCCGGTGGCTTTGCTCATGGCCAGAATTGCCGCCGCGGACGCCACGGCATAGCAAATGCCGATGAAGGCTTCCAGCGGAATGCGCTTTCTTTTCGACCGTATAAGCGAAAAGACCAGCGCGCCGATGAAGGTGAAGCCGAGGCTCATCCAATAAGCGGCTCTGCCATGCGGGTCCATGCCGATCAGAATGGCCAGCGTTGCTCCCAGGGCCGCGATCTGCGCCAGGGCCAGATCGACAAAAATGACGCCACGTTCCACTACGTGCACTCCGAGATAGGCATGAATGCCAGTCAGAATCAAGCTGGCGATGAACGGCAGGATCAGAAACTGGAGAATTTCCATCAAGGTCCTTTTATTGTTTATTTTGCTTCTTGAAACGCTTGCGTCAGAATACCAATGTCGTAGTCAAACAGCTTGAAATAGTCGGTGATCTCGGGCTTTCCCCCGACCGAGGGCATCATCACTACGACCTTGCCGCCGGTCATGCTGGCGATGCTATTGGGCGTCTTGAGATCGAAATACGGCTCAATGAGCAGGATCTTCACGTTCTCGCGCTTCATCTGGTTGACCAATTCGATGGTGTGCGAAGGCGTAGGCGGAATACCCGGTCGCGGCTCAATATAGCCGACCACATCCAAACCGAAGTGCTGCGCAAAATTCGGCCAGGAACGGTGATAGGTCACGATCTTACGGCCGCGATAAGGGGCCATTTCCGCTTCCCATTTCTTTTCAGCTGCCGCAAGCCGGCCGGCAAAGTCCTGATACCGTTGTTGGAAGTAGGCCGTGTCTTCCGGGTCCATTTCCCCAAGCTTGGTGGCGATGCCGCGTGCGATGCGACGGCCATTTTCCGGGTCCAGCCAGTAATGCGGATTGCCCAAAGGATGCACGTCGCCTTCAGCTCGGGTTACGGCGCCTTGAGGGATTTCAAGGATTTGCGCGAATTGCGAGGCGTCCAGATATCCGCGTCCGCCCGGCTGAATGCTGCCGTTGCCGCTTTGCGTGATCAGCGGCGGCAGCCAGCCGATTTCCAGTTCCAGCCCCACACATACGAGCAAATCCGCGTGCCGCAGCTTGAGCAGGAAGCTGGGCTTGGGATCCACGAAGTGCGGGTCCTGGTAGCCTTTGGCCAGCGCCTCGACCTCCACCTTGTCGCCGCCGACCTCTTGCGCCAGGGAAGCCAGGTCCGTGAGTGTAGTGATTACCTTCAGTTTTTTTGCTTCCGCCGGCGAAGGAAGCAGCAGTGTCGCACACATCAGGGCGACCACAGCAAAAAAGCCGGGCTTAACTTGAAATCTCATCTGTATCTCTCCTCAAAACGGGTGCGCGCCATGCGCCCCGAGAGCAAACTGTAATTGTAAGAACACTTCATGCGCGTCAAAGTGTTCCGCATAACGCGTTAATCTGTATTGCGCCCGGACCTGGGCAAACTCGCTTGGCCAGTAGGTCAGCACCAGCGATCCACCATTGTCATTCAGCCGGGAGTTGGTGGCGCGGTCGGAGTTGTCATAGCGTCCGCCGGCAAACCAACGGCGGGCAAACTGGTAATCGCCCGAGGCATAAAAACCGAAAGCGCGCTGGAACCCAGACGAGGCGTTGACTGGGCAGCCGATGGCCAGGCAAACCGCCGCTGAGGGCTGTTCCTGTTGCCGCCAGATCAATTCGCTGCGCCCCACGAATTGGTGGTAGATGGCCCGCTGTAGCGGCTTCCATCGGTAGGTGGCATCGATACCGTACAGGTTGGTAAGAAATGGGCTGCCAAACTGGTTGTGCCCGCGTGAGTAGGAAACGCCCAGATCGAGATTGGAGTTTTCGGTGATGTCTTTGTAGCTGCGCAGATGGCCCACGACGCTTACGTCGCCTTTCTTCGACGACGTAAAAACATCGGAGGAGTCGCCGCGAAATGCCTGGCCGGTAAGTTCCAAAAACCAGTTCTTGGGCGCAGGAATGATGTGCTGCACGGAAAAGCCGGCGTCATCGATGCCGTCTTCTCCGCCTACCAGGTTCTGCGTGACCAGCGGACGGTCAACCCAGGGCAGGACATGGTTGTGCAGCGTGTTGACTTTGCCGAAAGCCGCGCGCATCTTCCCGCCTTTGACCAAAAAGCCCTCGGGCAACGCGGTGAAAGTGATAAAGCCTTCCTCCAGGTTGACGCCTTGTTCCCCAAAAGAAATGAAGAAATCGGCCCGCGCGTACGGGTCTACGATCGCCTGCAAGCCAATTTCCGATTCGTGCATTTGGAACGCCGGAGTCGGATTGAACTGGTTACGCCCCGCGCTGCTGATAAAGTCTCCGATCACGCTGATGTCCGGGTTTAATGCTTTGGCGGCCGCCGCACCCGCGCCGCCCAGCCGCGGCTCCGGTCGCTCCGGCGGAACAGGTGCAATCTGATCCGCCGTGACCGGTTGCGCTCCGGTTGCGGCCGGGGCGAGTGGTTGCTGCTGGCCCTTGAGCTGGCGAAGCTCACCCTCTACCTGGATCAAACGGTCCTCAAGGTCGCGGACCTTCTGTTCCAGAGCTGAATTGTCACCCGTGGGCGTCTGCGTGGCGCGGGGAGCCTGTTGGGACATGGCAGCACATGTCCAAAGTGCCAGCAACATCGGGATAAAAGGACGCATGACGGATACCTCCTAAACTTGGATGCAAGACTCAGCAACTCGCGCTTGGCGATGCTGGAGACTTTACATCAAATCCCGAATCCAGTCGGGAACGGTCCGCACACTTGGCAGGGCGCATCGCTTCCAATCACCCTTGAGAACAGTACAAAATGAGGCGACTTCGACCTGCAGCCACGGTACTTTACGGAGCAAAGTAGTCATTGCGTAAGCAGTCCTGCTGTGCTAGCTTTTATGCTGAGAGGATGTTGTTTGCGCTCTACTATTCCTTCAGGGCTGGACCGCAAGGAAGCCGAGCTGTTCAGCCAATTGAATCACAGCCAGCTTCCGCAGCACGTAGCCATCATCATGGATGGCAACGGCCGCTGGGCCAAGCGCCGCCATTTGCCGCGCATTGCCGGCCACAGGCAGGGCGTGGAAGCTGTCCGCTACGTAATCGAAACGGCCGCCCGCATTGGGCTGCCGGCCATCACGCTGTATGCCTTTTCCGCGGAGAATTTTCTGCGCCGGCCGCATACGGAAATCAACTTCCTGATGAAGCTGCTGCGCAAGTACCTGATTGACGAACTGCCGCTCATGCAGCGCAATAATATCCGGCTGGCCTTCATCGGGCGCCATCAACTGCTGCCCCAGGAAGTCCAGGAACGCATGGCCTGGGCTAAGGAAGAGACCTCCCGTAACACCGGCATGATCATGACCCTGGCGCTGAATTACGGGTCGCGGTCCGAAATCGTGGACGCGTTCAAGGCCATCGTCCACCACGCGGCCAACAACGGCGGTCTGCGCCACTTGCAGATTGATGAAGAGATGATCAGCCGTCATCTGTACACGCACAACCTTCCCGAGCTTGACCTGGTGATCCGTACCAGCGGCGAAATGCGTCTGAGCAACTTCCTGTTGTGGCAAGCCGCCTACGCGGAAATCTTCGTGACTAAGACATTCTGGCCGGACTTTCGCGGCATTCATCTGCTGGAAGCTATCCAGGAATACCAGAAGCGCGAACGCCGCTACGGCGGTCTGGTCGAGCCCCACGGAGCGGCCGCTCAATAAATGAAACGCGTCCTTACCGCAGTGGTGCTGATTCCGCTGGT
>DATMPO010000167.1:0-2964 GCA_035567035.1 Verrucomicrobiia bacterium
CGCCCGGGCGGATTGAATAAGGACAGCGCGAATTCGCCCATCGCGAAAACTTGCGTTGCCAGGTTCAAAGTCAGAACCTCTTCTTGCGAATCGTACCCAAGCAACTGGACAAATGGCTGGTTCACCATCAACAAGCTGCCATCCAGCCCGGCCCGGCAGACGCCGTAGTTGCCCTCGACCAAAGCGCGAAAGCTGGCTTCCGACTGGCGCAACGTGTCTTCAATCTTCTTGCGGTCCGTAATGTCACGGATCGTGCTCGAGATCAGCACCCCGTCTTTCGTTTGCTGCGGACTGAGGCTGATCTCCAGCGGGAATTCAGTGCCGTTTTTGCGAATTCCGCGCAGCTCCAGGCCCACTCCCATGGGGCGAAATTGCGGATGCGTGCTGTATGTGGTGCGGTGGTGGCGATGTTTGCTCCAGAAACGCTCCGGGACGAGCACCTCGACTGGTTGGCCGAGGAGTTCCTCGCGCAGATATCCGAAGAGTTTTTCCGTTTGCGAATTGATCAGGACGATGCGCCCGTCCGCGCCTACCACCACCATCGCATCCGGGGCGGAATCCAGCAGACCGCGAAAAAGTTCCTCGACGCTTTTGCGGTCAGTGGTGTCCCGGATCACGGCACTCACAAGCAGCCCATTCGGGCTCTGCACCGAGCTCAGGCTGATTTCGACCGGGAACTCGGTGCCGTCCTTGCGCAGCCCATGGAGCTCCAAGCCAGCCCCCATCGGCCGCAGTTGCGGACTGCTCATGAAACCAGCGCGATGTCCGCGATGTTTCCCCCGGAACCGTTCTGGTATCAGAACCTCGATGGGCTTGTTAATCAGTTCAGTACGCTCGTAACCGAACAGTTTTTCTGTCTGGGAGTTCACCACCACGATGCGGCCTTCTTGCCCGACAATCACGATGCCATCAGGCGCGGACTCCACCAGTGTTTTGTAGACGGCATCGCTCACTGCAGATGTACTTGTAGACATGGCTCCCCGCCGAGAGGTGGTGAATGCAGGTGCACCTTTGGAAGGACGATTAGAAGGGGGGAAGATGACTCTGCACGAATAAATTTAGCCCCGCGCAAAATTCCGGTCAAGCGCAATTAACGGGCTTAGTACTTGTTATGTATCGTCGCGTTAAAACGCGTTTGTAGGTGACAACACCAGTCGCCTTGCACAAGCCCTTGAAAAGCACGCCGATCAAAGTTTTTCGCCTCCTTCTGTGTGCGAATGGGTGCGCCACGTAGCGGGAGGCGCGAGGGTGTTGTTTCGCGTAGTCCTCCACCGTCGAGAAATCGACGAAGGGGTACGTGAGGCCTTTTCGCTTGACAATATCCACAGTGGAGAGTAAACGTTTCGTCACTTCACCTGTCTCCGTGAATGCTTGCTAATCAGGCGCTGCAACTGGGCCCTAGGAGTATCGGTACCTATGGGCTCCATCCTGCAATTCCTACAGGTACGGATTCGCCGCAAGTCTCACGGCTGAAGCTGACGTGGGTTGACTCGCCATCCCCGGGGTGAAGGGAGGAATCCATGTTCGAGGGTACGCGCAATTCCTTACTTCTCGGCGTGTCTTTGCTGGCAGGCCTGGCGTCTGCGCCGGCCGCCTGGGCGCAGGGGCCTACCCCGGGCCAAAACGTCAACATGGTCTCAGGGACCAAGTGGCCGGGAGGAGACCCATTCCTCCAGAGGCAAAATGAGCCGTCAATTGCGGTTTCCACCCGAAATCCACAACACCTGCTCGCCGGCGCGAATGACTACCGTACAGTGGACCTCAATCTGGTCGATCAGTTGCCGATCAACCAGCTGAGCGGCGATGCGTGGCTGGGAGTTTTCAAGTCGTTTGATGGTGGCCAGAGATGGCAGAGCACCCTGCTACCCGGATTTCCGCAAGACCGATCCACGTTCGGCGCCAGTTCGCCCATGAAAGGATTTGGCGCTGCCTCAGATCCCGTTGTGCGTGCGGGAACGAATGGAATGTTCTACTACAGCGGCATCGCCTTGAACCGAGGCACCAACGTCGGCGCACTGTTTCTTTCGCGATTCATAGACTTGAACAATAAAGAGAACGGGGATGCAACGCAATCGAACTATCCAAGCCCTACCACCGATCCAATCCGGTACATCGACACGGTGGAGATCGATAGCGGCAACGCCGGCCAGTTCATTGACAAGCCCTGGATCGCGGTAGACATCCCGCGCGCCGGAGCAGGAACGTGCACAATCCAGGTTCCGCAAGACAACGATACCAGCGTGTCCCAAAGTTTTCCGGCGGGCAACGTCTACATGGCCTATGCGATGTTTGTCGGTGGAACCATCAATGTCCGCAGCAAGATCAAGTTCACCAAGTCCAGCGATTGCGGCCACACTTGGACGAAACCGATCACGATCAGCCAGACCTATGACACCAGCCAGGGTACGCAGGTCGCTGTCGATCCTGAGACCGGCTACGTTTATGTGGCGTGGCGGACCTTTAGCGGCTCGGGCAATGACCCTGACGCGATGGTTATTACAAAGTCGACGGATGGCGGAAATACCTTTACCAAGGCCGTGTCTGTCCGCTCCCTGTCGCCATTTAACGCTGCCACTCCCACCTCGTCCGCATCATTCGATCAGAACACCAGCGGGACGGAATTCAGAACGCAATCCATGCCGACCATCGCCGTGGACGACAGTGGGACTTCAGGGACTCCGGGCAACGTATACGTCGCCTGGTCGGAGCGCGGAGTGCCGCCGACCGGAGACGCGCGCATTATGATCAGCACCTCGAGCGATGGGACTACGTGGTCGCCGCCCATGCCTGTCGACAATAACCCACTCACGGACGATGTCGGAGATCAGTTCACTCGCGGTCACCAGCTCATGCCTGCCATGACGTTCACGGGAGGTAAGCTGATGCTGGTCTACTACGATCTGCGGCTAGACCATACCACGGGCCGATTCACGCCCAACACTCCGTTTGGGCCGGACAACAAAG
>DATMPO010000168.1:0-10488 GCA_035567035.1 Verrucomicrobiia bacterium
CGAACGGCGTGGTAATAGTCGAGGATGATATCGACCGCCCCCACGAGATTGAAGGCCACGACGAACAGCCAAAACAGCGGACGTATCCTGACCGTGAGAAGCGCCAGCATGGCGAGCACGCCGGTTGCCAGGTCCCAGTAGGCGGCGAACGCGGCGAAGCCGGCCGCGGGCAGATTCGGGCCGACGACGCCTGGAATGATAAAGACGAGCCCGAAGAAGCGGAAGCTGTGCAGCGTAGCGATGGCGCGTTGCGCGGCGACCTGGTCCATCGACTTAAGCCGGGGCAGGATGTACGCGCCGAAGCAAAGCAGCCACGCGACATAGCCTAAAACGAGATGCAGATTGAAAATGATTTCCGGTGACATTTGACCTCCTATCAGAGTGACGGCTTCCCGTCAGATGATTTACATCATCTGACGAGAGCAGATCCATACTGCGAATCACGGTTTCCAACGCGGCCTATGGTTTCGGCGTTTGAAGTTCAGCCATTGCCGTCGAATGGCCGTTACTTCCTGCGCTGGCTTCCAGCGGCCTGTTCACTTATTTGGCCGGGCCATCTCTCAATAGGATCCCGAGCGGCATAAGTGGCCCGACCGGAATGAACTGCTCGTCCATGAGGTTTTCCTTCGAGAGAGGCAGGCTTTCGATGAGCGCCCGAGCCTCCGCCACGTCCTTGCAGTTCAGGATGAAGACGACGCCCCGGCCGTCGCCGCGCGTGAACCATTGCTGAATCTTGCCGTCGAGATACAGGGGAACGGTCGCACGAATTTCGGCGGGCATGACTTTCATGACTTGCTCGGGAACAACCCCCGGTTTTGGCGAAAGGATCGCCAGCACGGCGGTGATCTTGGGCTGCGGCGGTGTGAACTGGCCCAGCGCCATGGGCGCCAGGACCGAGGCGAATGCAAATAGCAGGTAGGACATTTCAGTCTTCATGGTTCATCTCCTTTGATTCCTCGCGAAATCATCATGTTGTGGTACCATTCGGTACCACACAGAGGTGATGGTACTATAGGGTACCAGCGGAGGTCAAGGAGAGAATGATGGCTACGGCGATGTCAAAACGGCGCCAGGAAAGCGGCGACGAAGCCGCGGTGCGCGGGCGCATCCTCGATGCGGCCTTTGCGGCGTTCATGAAGAGCGGGTACGCAACAGCCAGCACGCTTGAGATCGCGACGCGCGCGCGGGTTTCGAAGCGGGAGCTTTACGCGCTGGTTGGCAACAAACAGGAAATGCTGATTGCCTGCATCAGCGAGCGCGCCAAGCGATTTGACGTGCCCGCCGAGCTGCCCGTGCTCCGCGATCGCCAGACCCTGGAGCAGGTGCTGGCTACCTTCGGGACGAAGCTCGTCCACGAGATAAGCGATCCCACGGTCATTGCGGTATTCCGATTGGCAATCGCCGAGGCGGTCCAGGCACCTCAAGTGGCACGCGTGCTCGACTCTATAGGGCGCGAGGCAAGCCGCGCCGCCTTGCGTAAAATAATGGCCCAGGCCCAGGCGGCCGGACTGCTCACAGGCCGTCCAGCCGAACTTGCCGAGCAGTTCGCCGGACTGCTGTGGGGCCTTTTGATGATCAGCCTGCTGCTCGGAGTCGCCGAGCGACCCAACCCCCGCGAAATCGCGGGACGCGCCCGCGACGCAGCAGCCGCCTTCCTGCAACTTCATCCGCTACCGAAGGAACATGCGCCTGAATAGACGTCCGGGCTCCCGGCTTAATTCCCAGTAAGATCCAAAATCTGCTAGTAGAGAGTTGGGTACGACGTGATAGTTGGGCCTGTCTTCCGCTGCATTTGACAGAACTCAAAGAGCATGCGTAATATTCAACCGAATGGTTGAATATCCACCCACGGCGGCGCTCGACCGGGTCTTCTCCGCGCTTTCCGATCCCACGCGCCGCGCCATCCTGCAGGCGCTTACCCGGCGCCCTGCCACCATCAACGAAATTGCCAAACCCTTTGATGTTTCGTTGAACGCGATTTCCAAGCATGTGATGGTGCTGGAGCGGGCTGGACTGGTGCGTCGCCGGGTCGAAGGCCGCGAACACCGTTGTTGGATTGTTCCTGGCCCATTGAGTGAGGCCAACGCCTGGCTGGAACACTATCGCCGGTTCTGGGAACAACGCCTGGATGCATTGCAGGTTTATGTGGCGCAAAAATTCGCAGCGACAAAGAGAGGGTAAATGCATGGAAAGCTCGACTGATGGGAGGCATCGTGCGGTGGTACGCCGGCGCATGCCGGCGCCGCGCGAGATCGTGTTTGAAGCCTGGACTGATCCGGCGGGCATGCGCGAATGGATGTGCCCCGGCGACGTGGTGTCCGCCGAAGCCACGCTGGATGTCCGCGTGGGCGGCTCATTCCGCATTGTCATGAAGAGGAAAGACGCCGAGCACGTTCACACCGGAACGTACCAGGTGGTGGAACCGCCGGCCAAACTGGTCTTTACCTGGATCGGAGAGGACAACCCCGGAGAGACTACCCTGGTGACTGTCGAGCTCTTCCCTGACGGCCACGAAAGTGACCTGGTGCTGACGCACGAGCGCTTCCTTCAGGCCGGCCTGGCCCAGCGATATGAAAGCGGCTGGAGCGGGATTACAGAAAAACTCGCAGCCTATCTTTCGCAACGTGGCCCGAAAGTTATACGCAGTCCGAAAAACTGAAAGGGCCGGAACTAATCAATTACACCTGTTCATGAAAGGAGCAGACATGGAAAAGAACGACAACAGCAATCTTAAAGACCACCGGGTGGTTTCACATGAGGCTTGGCTGGCGGCGCGCACCGCTTTTCTCGCCAAAGAAAAGGAGTTCTCGCGGCTGCGGGATGAGTTGAGCCGGCAGCGACGGGAGTTGCCATGGGAGCGCGTAGAAAAGAATTATGTTTTTGATGGTCCGAACGGGAAGGAATCGCTGGCGCAGCTGTTTGGAAAGAGAAGCCAGTTGGTCGTCTATCACTTCATGTTCAACCCGGAGAGCGATGCGGGCTGCAAACACTGCTCGTTCTGGGCCGACAATTTCAACGGAGTGGTGGTGCACATGGACCACCGCGATGTGGCGTTCGTCGCGATATCACGCGCTCCCCTCGCCAAGATCGAGCCGTTCCGCAAGAGAATGGGCTGGAGCTTCAAATGGCTCTCCTCGTTCCAGAATGATTTTAACCATGACTATCAGGCGTCGTTCACGCCGGAGGCCATCCGGAGCGGGACTCTGTACTACAACTACGCGCCGCAGAAGATGAACATGGCGGACCGCGAGGGAGCGAGTGTCTTTTACAAGAACGCAGGCGGCGAGATCTTTCACACTTATTCGACCTACGCGCGAGGAATCGACATGCTCAACACCGCATATCATTATCTCGACCTGGTCCCCAAGGGCCGGGACGAGGGTGACGGTCCGCAATCCTGGGTCCGGTACCACGATAGCTACAAGGACTAAACTCCCTGTGCCGATGAGGTTGATCTTGATTGACTCTTTCGAGGGCGACGCATGAACGATGGTGCAGTTGACATTGACCCGGACGCCGCGTTTGACTGGCGCGCCAGCCTCAGTCGCGAGCGGATATTTCTCGGGGCCTGCGCGCTGGTGTTCATCGCCGGCTCCTGGATCACCATCGAGACGTGCCAGCCAATGTCCGACGGCATGGAGATGCCCGGCGGATGGACCATGTCCATGGCCTGGATGCGCATGGACGGGGAAAGCTGGCTGGCGGCCGCCACGTCGTTCCTGGGGATGTGGGTGGCGATGATGGTGGCCATGATGATGCCGTCACTTGTCGCCATGCTATTGTGCTACCGTCGCGCAATCCGCAGGCACTCCGGCCGGCGCATGGCCGGGCTGACCGCGATTTCCGCAGGCGCTTACTTCCTGGTCTGGACGCTCGCTGGACTTGTTGTTTACCCAATCGGTGCCAGTGTGGCGGCCGCGGAAATGCGCTTGCCGGCCCTCGAGCATTTTGTCCCGCTGGCCGGTGGCATCGTGCTGCTGCTCGCGGGAGTCATTCAGCTTACGCCGTGGAAATCCCGCCGCCTTATGCGTTGCCGGGAAGCGCCCGCGTGCGGCACGATCGTACCGGACCCGCGAGGCGCATGGCGGCACGGCCTCCGTCTCGGTGTCGACTGCAGTCTTTGCTGCGCAGGCTTGATGACCGTGCTGATCGTCACCGGCGTGATGAGTGTTGCCGGCATGGCGGTGGTGGCCGCTGCAATCACCGCCGAACGCTTTGCTTACAACCCCGGGTGGACCGCACGTACTATTGGCATAGTCATCATTGTGTATGGCCTCGTCGTAATCGCAGTGCCAATGATTTAAGACCTAAGACCTTAAGACTCCCACCAGCGTTTGAAATCATCCTCTGCCCCGGAACTGGATAATTTTCCGGCGGTCGCGTTTAGATGGCCGGTTTGTGGGTATCGGTTCGAACTGCCGCATCAGCTTGCGTTCCTCGGCTGCTTTCAGGCGCGACTCGCGGCTTGACTCTGTTTCGCGGTAAAGCGTTTGCGCAACCTGGGCCGGGCCGCGTACTTCGCTGAGCAGCAGGACTTCCAGGTGAAAGTCCCAGCCAGCGTTCGCCACGCGCAACATGTCGCCGATCCGGACTTCGCGCGCGGGCTTGGCGGGCTGGCCGTTCGATTCAATCCTGCCAAGGTCGCAGGCCCGCGCAGCCAGGGCACGCGTCTTGAAAAACCGGGCGGCCCAAAGCCACTTGTCCATGCGCACCGAAGTCATGATCTGCTTTCCTGCTCATTTTCTGGCCAGATAGGTCTTTGCTTCCACCAGCTCCGGACGTTCCGCATCGGCCTTGGTGCAGAGCACCACGAGCTTCTGGTAATAGCTTCGCGCCTTCGTTTGGTCCCCTGAGAGTTGGGCGGCTTTCGCGGCGCCGTATATTCCACGGTACCTGTTGGGCGCCGATTGCAAAGAGGCTTCGTACTCCTTCAGGGCCAGCGCCGGTTCATTGTCTGCAAGAAGCATATCTGCGAGCAGTTCGCGCATGGGCCAAAGCCGGTTCTCCATGGCCACGTGCTTTTCACTTCCATCCTCAAGGTCGGCCGCGGTCCGCATGAGCGTTACGGCCGCGTCCTTCTTCCCTTCACGATACGTAACCCATGCCGAGCTCGCGGTCCGCATGATCTCGACCTGCTGGGCCCAATAGTCATCCCCGGACTGGACCAATCCGGCCGCGATTTTCTTTAATTGCTCAGTATTCGCGCGCGCGCCGTCCAAGTCACCGCTGCGGACAGAGCCCATGGCACGAGTGAAGTAAGTTATCGAATCGGACACGGGAGTGATGGCTTGCGGCTGAAGAGCGGCAGCCTCGGTCCAGGCGCCCCGCTCAATCGCGTAGCGCGCCGGGATCGCGGCGAAGGCCGTGTAGCCGGCAAGGACTGCTCCGGTTGGATTCACATTCGCCGCGGCAGCCTGGGTTTTTTGGAGTTCGTCGCTGCGATCTACTTCGTGCTTCGCCTCGGCATCCTGCGCTCCCTGCAAGTACGCATAGACCATGAAATCGCGCGCGTGATTGTAACCCTTGGCAACCGCCAGTGCGGCCAGGTTGGACTGAATCGACTCCTGCCACATCCCAAGCATGGAATAGGTATGAGACGGCATATGGAGGGCATGAGGCGCCGAGGGAGCAACGTCACCGTATTGCCGCGCCGCAGAAAGCCCGCGGTCCGCCAGCGCCGGGAAATCATAACTGTGGATCAGGTAATGGAGCGCGCCAGGATGTTGCGGTTGAGTAGCCAGCACTTTCTCGAGGATCGCGCCGGCCTTCAGCTGCCGGGTGTAGTTCTTGTCCGCGGGCAGGACGACAACGGCTTCATTGATGGCGAGCGCATAGAAGATCGCGGCCTCTGAATCTTCGGGATAGTGAAGGTACACTTGTTCCATCGCCTTTTCATAGTCCAGGACCCGCGTTCGGTAATCGCGTTTTTCCGGATCCTTATAATAGGTTCCTATGGCCGCGATGTAGTCCCGCTCGCGTTGCGTCTTGGCGCCTATGGTCTCGGCCTTGGCAATGGCTTCCAATCCATCTTTGAGGACCGGAGGGGCCGGGCGGCCAACCAGCGGATTCATCCGCCGGCTCATGGCGATTCCCCAGTATGCCATCGCGCAGCTGGGGTCTATTTTCGCGACCTCGGTGAATGCGTTGAGACCCTGGGGATACCAGAAAGAGTGCAGCATGGCGAGGGCGTGATCAAATTCCTGCTGCGCGGCAGGAATGCAGGACACAGGAAAGTGGACCTTTCCCAGCCTCTCCGGGCTTCCCATTTTCTCTTGAGCGGGCAGCATGGACGCTGACAGGAACACCGCGAAGATCAGGCATAAAATGCGTTTCATCTGAGTAAGATCATACGCTCCCGGCTGGAGCCCGGCCAGACGCAAAGCTGATCTAGTTGTGGGCTTCGACAACGGACGAGGGGCGCCGTTTTCATCCCGCCCGGTTGCCTGCTGGATCGTATAACATCGCTGGCAGGACTCGGATCGGAGCCGGCATGGATGTGTACCTGGTTGACGGGACGTGTGAATTGTTCCGGTATTTTTTTGCGGTACCTGCCGCGACGGATGTAAATGGCCATGAAGTCGGCGCGGTGCGCGGCGTTCTGACCACCGTTTTGTCCATGATCGAGGCTGGCGCGACCCACATTGGCGTGGCGACAGACCACGTTGTGGAATCGTTTCGCAACGATCTGTATCCCGGATACAAAACCAGCGAAGGCGTAGCGCCTGAGTTGCTATCGCAGTTTCCGATTCTTGAACAAGCGCTCGAAGCCATGGGAGTGGCGGTGTGGCCCATGGTCGAGTTTGAAGCGGACGACGCGCTGGCTTCCGCGGCCGCCAAAGCGGCAAAGGATGACCGGGTGGGCCAGGTCTTCATTTGTACGCCCGACAAGGACCTCAGCCAGTGCGTTGTCGGGACGCGTGTCGTTCAGCTCGACCGCAGGCGTGACGCCGTGCGCGATGACGCGGGTGTTGAGGCGAAATTCGGAGTAAAGCCTTCGTCCATTCCAGATTACCTTGCGGTGGTCGGCGACAGTGCCGATGGCTTCCCCGGTGTTCCCGGATGGGGCGCAAAAGGCGCGGCCCTCGTTTTATCGCAGTATGCGCATCTTGAAGATATTCCCAAAGATTGGAAGGAATGGCATCCATCCATCAAGAAGGCCCGTGCGCTATCGGAATCACTATTCAGCGCATGGAATGACGCCCTGCTGTTCCGCACTCTTGCAACGCTGCGGCTGGACGTTCCGGTTTTTAGTACGATTGAGGACCTTCGCTGGAAAGGACCGCGCCCGGACTTTGAGGAGCTTTGCCGGCGCATGAAATCATTCAGCCTGCCAGGCCGGGTAGCGTCGGCAAGAGCGAAGACAGTCCAAAATGCATAGGTCATTTGAGAAACTGCAGGATGGGAACCGGGTTCCTTGGTCAAGTAGGATTTTCAGTTAGCGGACGGTATGTCCACGCCCACCCCGCCCCGCGCCTTGACAATACATTCCAGTCGTTCTACTTTCAATAAGTGACACGCTTTGTACGCGCAATTTTCGTGGCGCTGCTGGTTGCCAGTCTCGCGGGATACGCGATGGACTGTCTGGCCATGTCAACGCCTGATGAAGCGATGCAATGCTGCGACTCCATGCCGTGTCCATCACAGGGCCACAACGGGAGCGAGGATTGCTGCAACACGATGCCGGCCCTGCACACGCCGTTTTTGCAGGCGCACGCGGCACATGACTTTTCCCCTGCGCCGGGCTTCTTCGCCATGCTGCCAGGCGTTCATGCTTCTCAAGATTCAGGTTCCTCGGCGCACGTCGTTGTAGTCGCCCACGGCCACGCGCCGCCCATTCCGCAACCTAGCCTCTCTCCTCTTCGCATCTAGCCGGCCTTCCAGCTTGCTCCCGGTTCTACCGGACGTGTGCCTTGGCACACCTGATTTCTGCTGGAAGGAAAAAATCATGCAATTTCGAAGATCCAGGGGCCGCAGCGGGCCTTTCTGGGCGCGCGTTTTGTTTTTCTTGTCGTGTTGGGCCGTTGCGGCAAGCGCGCAAGGTCCCGCTCCGGAAACAGCGCCTCCTTTATTCCCGGGCGGCGGACTTGTTTCCTACAACTCCGTTTTCACCACGCGCGGACCAGCGCTGGCAATCGGGCCTGACAGCCGTCCGACCTTCACGCATGAAGGCGATTTCAACTTCACCTGGGGGTTCCATCATGACTTTGATTTGACCGTCGTGCTCCCCGTGATGACCAACCATTTTGCCACCAGCGGAGCCTTAGCCGGAGGAACGGGGCTCGGCGACGTGATGGCGCTCATCAAGTACCGCTTTTATCGTCGCGATTCCAAACGAGGTACCACTCAAGCTTCGGTGACGTTGGGCCCTAAATTTCCCACCGGCCGGACGAATCTGACTGATGGAAACGGAAGACGGCTGCCCGCGGGCCTGCAACCCGGTTCGGGATCTACGGACGTTTTTGTGGCTGCGAATTGGACTTACACCGGCCTTTTCAACCTCCGGCGGCTGGTTGCTGATGAAGATTTCCATTCCCTTGTGCGTTCCACCGGAACGCAAGCAACGCGCCTGGGAAGCGAAATCGAATCCCGCTTCTGGCTGTCCTACCGGCCATACGAGTCAAAGAATGGTGCGCGGGAATGGTTCATTGGTCCCGATTTGATGTGGCTGCATTCGCAGGATGACCGCGTTTCCGGAAATACGCAAAAAGGAAGCGGCGGAGACGCGCTACTCGCCGGAATCACCACCTATTTAGGAGTGCGTCCGGGAATGCATGTCTGGCTCGGCACGGATTGGGACGTTGCCCACTCAAATGGCGCAACGTTCATGCCGCTTCGCCGTCACATCAGCTTCGGCATTACCCAGCAGTTCAGAATGCATTTTTAGAAACGAAAGGAGACAACATGAATAAGAAATTCGCACTCCTGCTCCTGCTTGGCTGCGCGCTGGCGCCGCTGTCGCAGCCGCAGATCAAGCACATTGAAATGCGCGTGGAAGGCATGACGTGAAACTTTTGAGCCTACGGGGTGAAACAACACCTCGGACGCCAGTCTGGCGTTCAAACAGTGGAAGTCAGCTTGATTGACGGGAAAGTGCAGATCACACCTAAAGAAGATGGGCGAATCGAACCCGCCCAGCTGCTCAAGGCAACCTACGACAGCGGCGTGAGCGTAGCCGAGATGGATTTGATCGCGCGTGGAAAGATCGTGAAGGACGCTTCGGGTAATCTGGCTTTGCAGATTGGGTCGAACCAGTCGTTTGCGATCACGCCTAATGATGTATCGAAGACGCTGGAGGCGCTGGTGGATTCATCGTCAATCGTCACGCTCCGCGGTGAGTTATACAAGAAGCCTCCAGGCAAGAAAAAAGCAGATCCTTCAGTGCCGCTGAAGCTGCTGGTCCTTGAGGTGCTAAAGAAGGAGTAAATGCCAGGAAGACGATTGTTGATTCTATGTCTTGCCGGGATCGGACTCACCGGATGCCAACCGCATACGGCGGGTCCTTCTCCGGCAAGAGAAACATCCATTGCAGCGGGCGAGATTGGTTCCCGAATGCCCGAGTTCTCTGTCCAGGACTTGCAGGGCCGGCAAGTTTCTTCAGCGGACTTGCGCGGCAAAGTTGTGCTCATTGATTTTTGGAGTACGTGGTGCCAGCCTTGTAAAAAAGAAATGCCCGGGTATCAGCGGCTGCTCAACCGTTACGGTCCACGCGGGTTTGCCGTCGTCGGATTCAAGCTCGACATCATGGCGGACACAGAAGACCCAGTCCGGTTTGCCAAAAAACTCGGCGTCCGTTATCCGCTGGCTGTCGCGTCGGACGCAGTGAGGCAGAAGTTTGGCGGCATTGAAGGTCTGCCGACAACCATGATCTACGACTGCCAGGGAATAGTGCGCAAGAAAATCATCGGGTTTGAATACACGGACGCCGTCGAGGCGGATTTAAAACCGCTGCTTTGATGCGCGCTGTATCAATAGTCCGTTCGACGCTCCATGGCAGCGCGTCTGGACATCGCCAACTGTTGTGAGTCAAAATGCGGTGTCCCCGCATCAAACAGAATCTTTATGTCCAGCCCAACTTCCCCAAATCCTCGACTTCCCGCGGTCATTGGGCGCACCGACCAGATGTTTCCCAGGCTGACGGCCGCGCAGATCGCGCGCATCGCGGTGCATGGGCGCGTGCGTTCCGTGCAGCAGAACGAGGTGCTGGTGGAGCAGGGAGACCGCACTGTCCCGTTCTTTGTGGTGACCGCCGGAGAACTGGAGGTTGTGCGACCCCAGGGAACAAAAGAAACGATGGTCACCGTTCATCAGCCTGGCGACTTCACCGGCGAAGTCAACATGATCTCCGGCCGCCGGGCCCTCAATCGCATACGTGTCCGCCAGCCGGGCGAGGTGATCGAACTGGACCGCGAACACTTGCTGGCCCTGGTGCAGACCGACGCCGAGCTGGGCGAGATCATCATGCGGGCTTTCATCCTGCGGAGGGTGAAC
>DATMPO010000169.1:0-29487 GCA_035567035.1 Verrucomicrobiia bacterium
CGGCGAAGGACGCGAACGAGGCCCGCCGGCAAGCCATGCGCGATCTGCTTTATCGCAAGGAATAGCCTGGCCCGGATAAATAACGCGCGTAGTAAGCGACATAAATTTCTTTTGTCATCCCGAGCGTAGCGAGGGATCTGCTGTTTCGCCGCGACAGTGGAAAGCGGATTCCTCACTTCGTTAGGAATGACAAGAGGTTTTCTTTTGTCATCCCGAGCGTAGCGAGGGATCTGCTGTTTCGCCGCGACAGAGGAAAGCAGATTCCTCACTTCGTTAGGAATGACAAGAGGTTTGGCAGTAAATCCAACCTTACGCTATCATTTTTTGATCGGCGAGGCCCCATGAGTCAGGTACCAGTCTGGTTTGAACGCAAGTTTGAGTTTTCGTTTCCGGTGGAACTGCTTCCGAATCTGCGCGCGCGTCTGCGCGGCACGCCGCCCAGACTTGAAGAAACGCTTCGCGGTCCTGCCCACAAGACCCTGATCAGAAAAGCGCAGCAAAAGTGGTCGGCCCAGGAACACGCCGGCCACCTGGCTGATCTCGAACCGTTGTGGCTGGCGCGCGTGGATGATTACGCGGCGGCCAGCGACCAGCTCACGGTAGCCGATCTGAGGAACCGCAAGACCGACGAAGCCAACCACAACGCCCGCCCGCTGGAACAGATTCTGGCTGAGTTTCGCGCCGCACGAGAAAAACTGCTCAAGCATGTGGACGAATTGGACGCATCCCTGTTTGCCCGGGCCATTCCCCACCCGCGGTTGAAGACGCCGATGCGGCTCGTCGACCATTTGTATTTTGTCGCCGAACACGACGATCACCATCTCGCGCGAATTTGGGAACTGATCAACGCCCGTGGACCGTCGTGAACGAAATCGGGAACGGACCCCTGCGCAGGACTTGGTAAATGTTGGACCTGCACATCTTCGCCGACACACAATAGGCCTTTAGGCTTTCAAACTTCGCCTTCACTCTTCTTCTTCATTCAACCTTACCTTGCGCATCGTGCTGAGTGGGTCCCATGGGATGCGCGGCTTCCCTTCTATGTCGAACGGCTGCGCGACCTGGATTTCATGGAACGGCAAACGGTTCCTGGTGAGCCCGGCGCCCAGCGCGGTGAACCCGCAATCCAGTCCGCATTGCGGACATGCTACTGCCGGCGCATCGGGATAATCTTCGCGCGCCTGCCGCACGTCGCTGCATTGTGGACAGTGAATCACGATATAGAGACACGCCGCCAGCGCGGGCCCGTGTGCGTTGTCATTGCCATCTTCGTCTTTGGCTTCGCTCTGCGCGAGCGCCTGCAAACTCTGTTTAAGACGCGCGAGCAGGTCGCGATGCGCGCGCTCTTCGCGTTGCGCGACGAACCTCCGCGATCTCTCGACGAGCCGCCGGCCCCACCACGCGAGAATTTCGCGCGTCGGAGACCCGGGCTTGGGAAAAGGCGGCGTAGCGTCTTCAATCTGGGTCTGCGCGTCGGGAGCTGCAATCGGCGGATAGTCAGTCTTTTCGCCGCTGTCCCCAGCTTCCACGGTCTCCAGAACGTCAGCTGCTACCGCCAGCTGAGTCTCAGGTTCCCCGTTGTCCCAACCTGTCCCGGCGGTCCCCTTATGCCGTGGAGCTTTCCGCGGATGCAGGCTGTCTTTTTCTAAACTCTCTTTTTGCAGACTGTCCATGGGCTACGGCCTCCGCCCGGCGCCGGAGGTGAGATAGCGCTCGAAGCTTTTTTGCGCGCACGCCTGGCCGCAGACCGGCTCGTCGGCTTCGCGAAGACTGATCTGCGCGGAGTACGGACGGCAGACAAACACGCCGTCGTCCACCGACGTCACGAACCAGTGGTTGGCGCGTCCGCGAACGTTGCTGCAGCCCGCGCCGGCACACTTGACCGTCAGAACAATGTAAGGATTGCGCTGCTCTGGAGTCATCGGCCGCCTCCCGTGGTGGAGGCGAACTTGGAGACGACGGAGGCGAACCTTTCGCGCGCCGTGTCGGAGTCATCCCAATGGCCGTCGGCTGCATGCTGGTCTGAACAGCCGCCGCAAAGGGGAGCCGCGCAGTCAAGACAGACGTAGATGTGAGTGGCGCAAAACGCGTCGCCACACAAGGAGCAAACCGTGTCCGCCGGCACACCGCAGACCGGACACAATCCACTAGGCCAACAATTCTGAGCGCGGGAAATAGCCGACCCGGAGGAAGCAAGGTCCGCGGACACCACGCTCTTCGCCAGACAAGCCCGTGCGGGAAAACGGACACCCTCCCAGACCCTCTGGTTGCCCGGCCACCACAAATGCCGCGTCTCCGCGGTTCTTCCAATGGTAGGTTTCTCGCACGAAGCCAAGCCAAGAATCGGCTGAGTGTTCAGAAACACACAAATCAATACGTTGTGGCAAGCACCCATAACCACTACACTCCTTAGCGGTTTTGGGCATCCTGGTAGGCCCGGCAGGATTCGAACCTGCGACCCTCTGCTTAGAAGGCAGATGCTCTATCCACCTGAGCTACGGGCCCCTTTTGTATTCTAGCAAGTGACGTACCGTTGACCATATCTTCCTCAGCTAGCGGTAGTGGGTTCGAACTGACCCACTACCCATGCTAGGACGTGGAACCTCGAGCGCCCCAATTCATGAAGCGGATACCGGCTCCTTGTGAAGCGGGGATCGGATACCGTCGCTGGCCTCGGAGCGACCAGCGTTGATGGCTTGTTCCCAGTCGCTGGTTGAAGAGGCAACTGGTCCAACCTGGAGTGATGCTTCGCCAGGCCGTTTTGCGCTTGCGGCCGTGTTTTTATTTCGGGTTTTGTACGAGGATCCTTTCTCACTGACACACCCTGAGAACCAGGCGCACGCATATAACACGCACATTGTCGACAATCAGGAATGGTCTTGCACCGGGGTTGTTTCATTAGCAGTTTCATTAGCAACCTGGACCAGCGCATGTTGGACCAGCTTAAGGGCGATGGTCCAGTATTTGTGGGCTTCGTCCTGGTTTTCTCCGAAGCCTGATGTGTATGTGGTGACGTAGAAGCCGCTGGCCGGACTAGCGTCGCAGGTCGCAACGCTGTCTTCGGCAGTTTGTCCGACCACGCCGTTGGTCTGGTGGTAGAAGCATCGGCGAACAATGAACTCCACAGTTGCGGGAATTTCCGGAGCCTGTTGTAACAGGTTGCAAAGCGCTTTGGCCAGGCTTTCATGTTTGTCGAATGTCAGACGGGCTTCGTCCGTTGCGAAGACTATGTCTACATAGGAACAGAACTTGGCTGTTGCACCGAAGATTTCTTCTTCGGCGGAAATCTCGCGGCTGAACCACACATCGCATTTGGCGGTTTGGAGTGGAAAGCCCGCGGCGTTCATGCGGGTCAGAAAGCCGCTCAGCTCGGGATGATCTGTTGCTTCGGGAATCTGCAACACGAGATCCGGTTGGTCTTTAAGGTCGAAATAACGCAACACGCCGTCGTCGGAACGCCAAGGCAGTTCCAGGGCAGGATCATCCTTGCCCAGCTCGACGGAATACTCCGTTTGCATTTACACCATCCCGTTATGACGGAAGAATTGAATGATCTGCCGTTCGGCCCAGCGGCCATCGTAGCCGTTGGCGTGGGCGAGAAACGCGCAGTGACCGCCGTGTTCCGTTTCCAGCAGGGTTACGTGGGGATTCGTCCGTATTTTTTCTCGCGTCTCGGGAAGTAAGCGGACAAAAGGATCGTCGTCGGCATGGATCACCAGCGTGGGCACAACAATTTTTTCGACGACACGAGCCGCCGCGGCGCGCTGATAGTAATCGTCTGCGCTGGTGAAGCCGCAATAGCGCGCGGTGATTGAGTCGTCGAATTCCCGGATGGTGCGGGGCCATCGCGCAACCGCCCTATAGACCTCGGGGTGCAGCGTTTGTTTCAGGCGATAGCGGCGCATCAGGCTTAGCAGGAATTTCCATTCGTAGATTTTGTTCGTGCCGATATGCATCGCGTCCGCCGACGGCCCCAAATCGGCCGCCGGAGAAACCGCGGCCACGGCCTTCACCTCCGTCGGAGCATCGGCGCCCCACTCGCCAGCCAGCTTCAGGACCAGGTTGCCGCCCATCGAGTATCCAACCAATCCTACTCGCGGCAACTTGTCATCATGCACCAGCGACCCAACCACCTGGCCAACGTCGCTCGAGAGTCCGGAATGGTAGAGCGTTCGCGCCAGCCGCTCGGTACCGCCGCACGTGCGCATGTTCATGCGAACGACGTTCATACCGGCGTCCCAGGCTTTGGATCCGGTACCAATCACGTATTGCGACGCGCTCGAGCCTTCCAGGCCATGCACGATCACCACCGTGCCCCGCTCTTCGCGCCGCGGTTGCCAGTGACAATGGCAGAGCACCTGAACGTCTTTTTCGATCGCAAACAGCCTGGCCTCGGGCTCCGGCAAGCGGCTTTCCCGACGCAGAAAGTTTCCCGCCAGGGTCTGCGCGTGCCGGTTGCGCAGAAACCGCCGGGGCACGAAGGACTCGAATTCAGGTGGAACTGTTCTTTGCGACATTTTATAATCGGTGCTGCAAGTGATTTTAACCGACCTTACTCCTTATGCCGATTTTTGAATACATCTGCGCCAAGTGCGACCACCGGTTTGAAGCCATCGTCTTGCACGGGCAAAAATCCCAATGCCCCAAATGCGAGAGCAAGAAGCTGGAGCAACAACTTTCCACGTTCGCCGTGGGCGGAGAGAAAACGCCATCGCAAACAGCGGCCGCCGGCGAAGCGTGCGGCAGCTGCGGCGATCCACGCGGCCCGGGCTCCTGCGGCGTCAATTAACAAATCAGCAGTCAGCAAATCAGCGTCAGCAATCAGCAATTGGCAATCGTGTAAAATAGAAGCTCCTCCCGACGGTGGGTATAGTTCAGTGGCAGAACGCCAGACTGTGGCTCTGGATGTCGTGGGTTCGACCCCCACTACCCACCCCAATTTCCTTTTT
Organism: Verrucomicrobiia bacterium; assembly: GCA_035567035.1. GTDB lineage: Bacteria > Acidobacteriota > Terriglobia > Terriglobales > Acidobacteriaceae > Angelobacter. The sequence goes on from DATMPO010000169.1 coordinate 4,950, forward strand.
GACCGCTCGGCCGATCTCCCCTGCTAACAGGGAAAAAAACAGGGGAGAATTCGAGTGCTTGGATACTCCAGACATGCAAAACCTCGATTCCACGGGCCTTTCGTGAACCTTTTTCCCCGACGGAGTCGATTCGTAACAGGGAAGGAACAGGGGAGTAACAGGGGAAGAACAGGGGGGAATCGCCGTGATCGCCCTCATCGCACGTGATCGCCGCGATCGAAAAACCATACCACTGATACCACCGATAACGCTGATGTTCTTGATCAGTCAGAATCAGTGTCATCAGTGGTAAGGTTCTATGGTTTTCCTCGCTTTAGGTTTTCAAAGATCGTTCCACGGTCCGCCTGGGCGGGGCCGGCTGTTGGTTTTCTCTGGCTAATTGCCATTTGCCAACTGCTAATTGCTCCCAATGCGGCGCGCATGGTACCGCGAAACTATAGCGAAATGCAAGAGCTAATTTGTCTGTGTTTTCAATGGGTTACGTGATGGTCTTTTTTCTGGTTTTTCCCTGGTTTTAAAGCCGGCTGCAAGCGTCTCTCAGCGTGCGATACTTAGGCCGGACAAAAACAAATGAACGATGAATGGACAAAGGTGAATCACGGCGGTCAGCTCGTGAAATTCACCTACTCTGACCTTCCGGAAGGGAGAGTGTTTCTGACGGCGCAGGTTGCCGGCCATGAGGTCGTCTGCTCGGTTATTTTGCCCCAGCCGGAACTCCCGTTCAGTCATGAACGCGTTGAAAGTCACTTCGAACACGGAACCGACTTCGGATTACGGCCCCCCACGAAGTAGCGTAGAAACAGCAATCAGCAAAAAGAAGCAATTAGCAATTGGCAATTGGCCAGGCAAGAACAAAACCAAAAAATCTTACCGCTGATTTACGCTGATGACGCAGATGAGAAAGAGAGCAATTGGCAATTGATTTCGAAGCAGGACGCACCTGGTCAATGCCCCATGCGAAAGAGATGAGGCGCGATGCGGGACTTCATGCAGGATTACTGGAGGCCAAGATGCAAGGAGGGGCAGCGTGAATTGGATTTTCGGCGCCGGATACGCCACTATCGGGCTGACTCTTGTCGTCCGAGCTGCCGCCCTGTCCGTTCGCTACAACGCCTGGACCACTGGTCTGCGTGAACGTCATCCCAACATCAATCCGCCGCCAACTCCGGAATGGCGGGCGCGGAATACTAAGATCATGACAGTTCTGCTTCGGGTTGTCGGCGTAGTCTTAGTTTTGCTTTCGATCATATATCTCCTGCCGCTGATCGTCTCGGAACCACACTCAGTTTCACATTTAACCAACCGCGTGAGCTGAAAGAACCGTGGCGGCAACCCGGCCCTCACTGGTCAACCGTATCGATCACCCAGCGGCAATATTGACTGAGTTTTTCGACCGGACTGCCGGTGCGCGTGCATTGTGGGATGGGGCGTTGTTGGTTTCAAACCCGAGAAAACTGGGAAAACGCCCCGTCCCCGGGTTACCTCGGTAGAATGTTTGTTGAGGAATCTACCCAAAATGGACACCGAAGAAATTGTCCCGTCCTAAACAACCCAAACGGCACCGTCATTGCTAGAGAACTGTACCGCCTCGGGACCACGATAATCGCTATCTCGGAGGGAAACTGTGAGGATCGCGCCGTCCTCAAAGAAAATCGAGAGAGCCCTGCCCTGGACAATGTTCGCATCCCTCACCTGGATACCAATTTGCGAACATAGCGAGTCTTTGTACGACCCTTCACCCCATGAAAAGGTTTTCACCCCCACCGTCAAATACGGCCAAGTGTAGGCCGTCAGAAAAGCCCCGTCGAACCGAAGGTGAACATAGTCCTGCACGAATTCCACTGAACTGAGAGCTCTTCCTTTGATCTGGCTTAAGGACTCATTCAGTGTGTTGGGTAAACCCGCCATTTCCGATATTCTCCATTATTAAGGTCTCCCTAGCAATGATGGCTTGGGAGGACTCAGCGGCAAGTGCGCCATTGGATCGGAATTCGGGAGATCAGGTTTCCGGGACAGTCCCTCGTAGAAACTCCCTCAATCAGCATGGTAGTGCGACCATTCTCGGGATACAAGTTCCCTCGGCCACGCTCGGGATTTCGTCTGGCGGCTCAGACGCCGCCAATGCGCCTCAATCTCGACTCCGCGCCCGTCAGCTCGGAAAAGGAAGATATTTTGGCGGCGCTGCGCTCGAAATGACAGGGGTTGAACGGCATCGCAGGGACCGGGTGGCCTCGCCGGTGTCCAGGTTCTGGCCAATTGCTTTCTTCCCATCTGCGTCATCAGCGTAGCCGGCGGTAAGGTGTTCCATCATCTTTGCCGTGTGTTCAGCTTTTCGAGAGTATGCTTTAGCTGTTCAAGCTTTTGCCCAGCCTCGCCGAGTTTTCCTTCCGCCGTCAGGCGCTGATAGTCAGCAAGGTCTTTGGCCGCTGCCGCGATGAGCGCGTCGCGATCCGTTGCGGGCTGGTTTGCGGTGGATGCCGCGGCGGATCCCGGCGCGGATGGCACCGCCGCGGAGGCGGCATTGGAGCTCATTGACGAGACGCCTCCTCCAAAAAGGGCGTTCATCGCCGACTCGAAGGTTGGTCCGTAGGCGAGCCGGTCCTGCAGAGCGAGCACGACTAGGCGCAATTCGGGCATGGGGCTCCGTTCTGCCTGCAGGTAGATGGGCTCGGCGTACAACAGCGCGCGCCCGGTTGGAATCACCAGCAGCGCTCCGCGCTTCACGTGCGAGCCTTGCTGGTTCCACAGCGTCAATTGTCCGGAGAGCTGAGCGTTCTGGTCAATTCGCGCTTCGATCTGCTGCGGCCCGTCGACCAGCTTGGTTTTCGGAAAGTCGTAGACCACCGATGTACCGTAGTGCGCGCCGTCGCTTCGCCCGGCGATCCAGCCGATCATATTGTTCCGGTTGGCGGGCGTAAACGGCAGAATCTCCACAAACTCCATGCCGCTTTCGCCGGGAAGCTTCATCAGCACGAAATTTGGCTCCATCGGCACCGCGGTTGGCTTCCCTTCGGCGTCCACGCCGAGTCCACTGGCGACCGTCCACAGGTCCTCGCGGTTGTAGAACATCGCCGGGTCCGTCATGTGATACAGACCGTACACGCTGGCCTGGAGCTTGAGCAGCACCTCGGGATAGCGCACGTGTTTACGAAGCTCCGGCGGCATCTGCGCCGCGTCTTTGAAGAGTGCGGGAAAGATGCGGCGATACGCCGTGATGATCGGGTCGTCCGTATCGAACACGTAAAAAGTCGTGGTTCCGTCATAGGCGTCGATGACCACCTTAACGCTGTTCCGCATGTAGTTGACGGGATCGCCGTCGAGACGGTAGTGGCGCGAATACGGATAGCCGTCGGACGTCGTGAACGCGTCCATGATCCATGACAACCGGCCGTCGCTGCTGAGCACGATATACGGGTCGGGGTCGAATGTAAGGAACGGGGCCAGCGCCGTCACGCGATCGCGCACGTTGCGCCGCATCAGCAGCCGGCTGTCTTTGTTGATGTCATCGCTGAACGGCAGCTTCCCGAAATCGCCGCGGTCGAGCGCGATGCTGAGCCGGCGCAACAAACCGCCGAGAACCATGCCGCCTTTGCCCTGGTAGGACGTGAGGTTGTTGGTCTGGCCTTGCGGGTAATTGAACTCCTGCTGCCGCGTGTTCACGTACACGTCGGTGTTCGTTAGCTCACCGAAATAAATCTCCGGCCGCGCGACGCTGAGACCGGGTACCGTGCTCTGGACCGGCATGTTGCTCAAAATCAGCGTGGGCAGCCCTTCCGGCGTGAAGCCGTTCACAGGGTTCATCGTGATGCCGTAGCCGTGCGTGTAGATCAACTTCTCGTTGATCCAGTTGCGGCTGCTCTCCGGGAGCTTCTCGACGTTCAACTCCCGGGTGGCGAGCATCACCTGGCGAATCGTGCCGTTGATTTCATAGCGGTCAATGTCGATGTCGGGGAAATCGTAATACGTACGGATCTCCTGGATCTGGCGGAGAGTGTCCTGAAGGGCCCGCCAGTCCCAGAGCCGTATGTTCTGAAGCGTAGCCTGATTGTTCGCCGGATCGGCCGCCTCGACAGTCGTCTCCGCCGGAAACTCGCGTTGCACGACCTGGTCCAACCCGTAGGCCTGCCGTGTCAACTCGATGTTGTGGGCAATGTAGGGTTGCTCGCGGACCAGTTCGTTGGGTTTCACGACAAAGCTGTTGACGTACCAGCCGCATACCTGGAGGACCAGATAACACACTGCGGCCGGAAGCACCGCTGTGACCAGCCAGCGCACGCGTCCCACGAACACGGCGTTGACGGCGGAAATCACCGCGCCGAGGACCAGCGCTAAACAAATGAAGAGCATGCCGGGAAGCCAGACGTGGTCATCCGTATAAGTCACGCCGGCAAAGATGGTGTGGTCCTCCAGCAGTCGCTCGAACCGGCCGAGATACACGCGCATGGCGAAGGTCAGCAGGAAAAACCCAAACGTGATGGAAAGTCCGCGCCAGGGAATGTCGCTGCCGCGCCGTCCGGCGAGTGCGCGGGCGCTTCCGGTGATGATGATAAAGATAACGGCCATCACGCAGGTAATCACAGCCAGGGTCATCAGCCAGCCGGCAATGAGTTGCCACGCGGGAAGAGTAAAAAGATAAAAATTCAGCGGCTTGCCAAATATCGGATCTATAACGGCGCCGGTCATGCGCGGCGCGTACCAATACAGCGCCAGTGCCGGCCACTCCGCCATCATCGCGAGCCCGGTCCCCAAGGCGACGACCAAAGAAACGCCCAGCCCGACGATGCGCAGGACAGGCTCGACCGGCACTTGCACCGGCTGTCCGCCGATGAAAATCGTTTGACTGCTCCGCAAGTCGGCGGAGTGCGCCCGCTTCAGGGCCAGGAACGATCCGTAAAGGACCAGAAATGTGGCCGCGGCAAATATCGCGAAGACCACCCACTGAATGTCCAATTTTTTCCAGAAGACGTCCCCGAAGCCCAGAGACCCGAACCAGAGCGCGTCGACGTAATAAGAAGAAAATATTCGAGAGCCGACAACGACTACAGCGATGACGGCGAGAATGATAAGCAGGCGGCGGGCACGGCGTCGCGGACGTCGCGGCCAATCAATGGACTCAGGCATTGCTCTCTTACCCAGCTTTCTTTATCTTCAACGACAGCTTCAACGACCATCTGCATAATACTCCCTCCGTGTCTGGGCCGGGTTTCGGGTTTTCTGGGTGGCGAGTCCGCTGGAAACGCCAGCAGAGAATCGTCGCCGATGATTCTTGTTTCTTTGGAGCCTGTCACCTTTTCTTCAGGTAACGTCCCGTCTGTCCGCCACGGGTTCACCGTCCATCGCTCACGGTTCGCTCGGCCCCTCGCCCTTCACTACTGTCCCAAGGTCGCTGAAGGCGGCTACCTTCTCGCATAGGCGGTTAATGCAATCATCGTTGAGTCCCATTGCTACATGGAGCGCATGGATTTGGTCTGTTACGGTGGCTGCTGGTGGGGCGGTTTCTTTCTCGAGCAGGTAATCACATACGCAATGCAACGCGAGATCGAATTCTGCCTCACGAACAAACTCGTCGAAAAGAGTGACATAGCCGTGGGCGCATTGTCCTTCGGCGAGAATGGCTCGAAGGTGTTCCAATTTGGCCCTCAGCTCTATCTGTTTGGTCTCATTAGTCATATCCGCTACCCGTTAATGATTTTGTGAAGTATTCGTGGGATAGGCGCTCAGATCGGATTGAGTGCTGGTTTCCAACGACCTTCAACGCTGCGAATCGATTTCGAGCAGTTCGTCCTCGGTGTACTCTATGAGAAACTTTGCGTGAGTACGAAGACCTTTCGCGATGGCGATGATGCTGAGTATAGTGCGTACCGTTTCTGCTTCCTCGGCGCGGGACACCTCCGCTGCGCCGATCTCAGCTAGTTCACGAATCGCTCGGAAATACTCAGTCTTCAGCCACTCCGGCAGTTCTGGATTGCGACCTTGCGTTCGAGCCAATTCGATGGTCGCTACCATCGCGTACGTGTTCCAGTCCGTGACACCTTGCTTACGATAAATGTCCACGAGGAGAGGCATCGCAGCGTACGAGGCATCGCCAACGTCCCCTTGGTGGTGCAGTTCGTTCCAAAGTTTGTGCCATGTCGATTCGGTGTCCTGTCCAGCTTCGAGCTTCGCGAGTAGAGGTCGCGGATCAAACGGCATTCGATAGCCGCCGGTGAGGTTGCGCCAGCGCTGGTCATCTGAATTTTGCATATGGGCAAAATCTAACATACGCGAGAAGGAAAGTAGCTCCAGACAAAGCAATAGAAAACGTCTCGTCTGAATGAGAAAGAATAATCGCGCAGTTCAGGCTGTCCCTTCTCTACTAGCTTCAACGACCATCTGCATAATACTCCCTCCGTGTCTGGGCCGGGTTTCTGGTTTTCCGGGTGGCGGGTCCGCTGGAAAACGCCAGCAGAGAATCTTCGCCGATGATTCTTGTTTCTTTGGAGCCTGTCATCTTTTCTTCAGGTAACGCCCCGTCTGTGCCCCACGGGTTGGCAATCGGGCCGAGTAGGGATGATACACGGTCTAGACTATTGGGGTTCCGGAAGCTGGTCCGCCAGTTTGCGTTCGCGTTCAGCCTCTTCGGTTTTTTGCAATTGCGACAAAACTGAAGCGAGCTGTTGATGGCACCGCTTGGATCGATTGTCGAGCGCCACAGCCTTCCTGGCCATCTCCTCCGCTTCGTTCAAGCTGCCCGTCAGCTCCAGCAACAGGGAAAAGGATGCGTATTTATCGGCCGTCGCAGGACCCTGCGAGAGGTTTTCCCGGAAAAGTTGGATAGCGTCACTGGCACGCCCCATCGCCATGTAAGTCCAGGCCAGCTGAGACAGCGTGTCGGGATCTCCCGGCTTGATCTCAAGCGCGCGGCGGAGTTCATTCGCGGCTTCGTCATATTCCGACTGCAAAAAGTATTCGGACGCTAGTTTCCTATGAGCCGCTGCATCGTTTGGGTTTTTCGAGATTGCTTCTTTTTCGGCTGCAATGAGGAAGGCCTTCATTTCCAACCTTTGGCGGTACTGCCTGACGACCTTGTAGCGCAGGGCAATCACGCCGCCGAAACTCAGAATAAGGGTTAAGGCCGTGAGAGCCAGCACCCTGCGTTGGCGAGCCGCACTCTCCAAAGGAGAACCGCGGAGGATCCATGCAAGAAGAACTCCGATGGCAAGGCCGCTCACCAGCCCACCCGCATGGGCGGCATAGTCGGTTCCCTTGGAGAAATGGCCAAAGAGCAGTTCGAATGGCATTAGCAACACGATCCAGAGCAGGATGCCAAGGATCTGGCGCCGAGGGAGATTGAGCCTGGCAAGCGCAAGCAACGCAATCAGGACTCCAGATTGTCCAAAAATTGCGCCAGAAGCGCCGGCGGTGAGATGTGTCGGGTGCCAAGCCAGGCTTGTCAGGGAAGCCGCAGCGCCAGTAAACAGGTAGATGAAAAGCGTCTGCGTCCTGCTCAATAGCCGATCCAACGGTTTTCCCAGGCGCCACAAGAACAGCATGTTGCCTGCCAGGTGGAAAATGTTGAAGTGCACGAACGGGCAAGTCAGTACCCGCCAATACTGGCCCCCGAGCGAGAGCGGGCCATAGTCGCTGCCCCACAAAAGCAACACCTTGTCGTTGAAATCAGTGCCCATGGGAGTATCGAGGAACCGCTGAACGCCGGAGAGCCATATGCTGTGGAATACCATCAGCGCAAAAATGAGAACGTTGGTGGCAATCAGGATTTGAGTGTTCGAAAGCGACCTGAAACCCCTCGGATCGGGCGGGGCAGGTTCCAACTGCGGCTGGGCCCCGGAAGAGGAAGTCGATGCTAGGTCGAGCGGGTTGGAAGTCTCCAAGTCAGCACCTCTCCGGACCTCTTTACCTCTCCACACCTCTTTATTTTACGGGATTCGTATTCCGTTACTGGCCAGAGTCGTCTCAATGCTTCTCCAGGCTGGTGGCCCATTCAAGCCTGGTTTGGCTTGAGTGGGGAACTTCTATGGCAGGAGGGAGTTTCCCTTCGGCTCGCTCACGTCGGCGCGCCGTCCACTCGGACTCAATCTCCAGGCTGTCGAAACGGTAACCACGTGTCATTTCGAGCGCAGCGCCGCAAGAGCGTTTACTTTTCCGTGCTGGTGGGCGCGGAGTCGAGAAATCCCGAGGATGTTTGCACCACCATGCTGATTCAGGGAGTTTCTACGAGGAACTGTCCCGGAAACCTTATTTCCCGACCCCAACTCTCCGCCAGGTCCTGCCAGCGTGGATTCAGTTTCTCGATCAGCCAGATCTTCTTTTCCCGGCGCCAGCGTTTGATTTGTTTCTCGCGGTTTATGGCTACCAGCGCTTGTTGGAAGCTTTCGTAATAGACCAGGCGATGCACCTGATACTTTTTAGTGAAGCCTTCAATCGTGTCGTACTTGTGCTGATGGATACGCTTGTCGAAAAACCCTGTCACTCCGACGTAGAGCGTGCCAGAGCGGCTGGTCAGGATGTAGACCCAGAACTTGTAATAGCGACCGTCGCGCATGCCGGAAATCGTAGCACAGACATTCTCGTAGAAACTCCCTGAATCAGCATGGCGGAACACACATCCTCGGGATTTCTCGACTCCGCGCCCATCAGCATGGGAAATGCCACCATTCTTGCGGCGCTGCGCTCGAAATGACACGTGGCTGGAGGCGTCGACGGACCAGACAGAATCGAGCCGCGCTGTTCGAGAAAAATCCTGGAACGTGCCATATTGAGTAGGGAAGTTCTATGGCCGGAGGGAGTTTTGCTTCGGCTCGAGTTTTGCTTCGGCTCGCTCACGCCGGCGCGCCGTCCACTCGGACTCAATCTCTACTCGTCCCACACAACCGGTCGTGTAATGGCGAAAGCTGCTCCACTCCCAGTCTTCCGGTCGTTCACACAGTAGAATTGCCGTTGGCACAAACGGCCTCCGCCCAATCAGAGACAAAGGGGTATAACGCCAACAAAGCGTGCAATCTTCCGCTCAGGACAGGGGAACACCATGGCGGCTATACGACAGCGTCACATTAACCCGGACGAGTTATCAAAATTCCTGAAAGGCAGCATTGAGCCTTTGGACGATGGAATTTATGGTAATCGTTATCGGGCTGCGGTGCGCCTTTTGGATGGCACGCATTTACCGTGCGTCGTTTTCCAGAGCAGGAAGTCGCAGGTGGAGCTTGCACTGCGCCGCTTCGACCAGCTCCGGAGCCAGCCTTCGCAGTACAACATGGTCGTCGAGACTTTTGTGGCAGGCGGATCACGCATCGACGATTACCAAATCAGCGCAGTCGGGCCATCGCCGTATGCTTGGCCCTTAGCCATCCTGAAGCAAATTCACGGCGAGACGGTTATGAGTTGGACCGCATTTGTTGTCGAGATGAAAGACGGCACGATGTATTCATACGGCACTTCGTTTTGCTTCGAGTTTTTCGACATTCCAGAGGGTTATTCATATTCCGACATTGCAAAAATCCGCAGCGGAATGCTTTATTCGCAAGGACGTGGGCTTCAGGCATTTTCACTGGATCACCAGAAGCAGATACAGCCATACAGAGAAAAACCCTTTTTCACCTGCTACCTAAAACAGCTGGACTCATTGGCATAATGAACCACCCCGGCGGGTGGCCCATCGTTCGCGATTTTGCTTTTGCGAACGGTGGGATTCGAGGATCTTTGCAGCACGCGCTGAGAAGTAACCTCGTAATCCGCGGGCTTCTACTTTGGTTTATTCGAGTCGGCTGCGGCCTGGAGTTTTTCCAGATCGCGCATGAGTTGTTTGACGACTTTGTCCGCTACGTCCGCGCTGGCCCCTTTGTATTTTGCTCCGCGGCTTTCCTGCGTGGTTGACCAGATAACATCGCCGTCTGCGGCGACCAGCCGAACTGCGACCCGCGCGTCATTGATGGTTTCCGTGGATGCCGTGGAATCGTCGGCGGCCATTGCGCTGCCTGAGTGATAGCCGCTGGACCTGCCGGAGACTGATCCTGTCCCATTGGCGAACGTGCCGTTGACTTCGCCGCTGTGCGCGCCGTGGGATATGGCGGCCGCCGCCTGGTCGTTGAGGGAGTGGAATTCCTGCGAAGATTTTTCCAGCGCCGTGCCCTTCAGGATGGCATCGGCCTTGTCTTTGTTCTCCGTAATGATGAAGCGTTTCGACTCGCTGATGCTATTGACGACCATGGCCTGGATTTGTCTGGCGGTGGGCTCGCTCCCAAAATCGTCGATGTAGATCCGGGTCACCTGGAGCAGTTTGGTGTTCAGAGCGGCGGCGTTCGAGTCGGCGCTGGCGGCCCTGGCTTCGGGCGTTGCGTCCGGTTTTGTCTGTGGCGCTTGCTGCGTTTGCTGCGCTTGCTGGGTTTGCGACGCTTGCTGGGTCTGCTGCGCAGGCGCGGGCGCGGCCTGCGCTGCCAGCAGCATGGCGGCCATTAAACCAAGACCAATCATGGGTGAATCCTTAGTGCCCCGCGCCACTCTTGCGGGCTTCTTCGTCCTGGAACTCGATCTTGCGGCCCGTCCTGGCTTCCAGGGAGGCCAGCGTCACACGAATTACGTCCTTGCCCAGTTCAAATACGGCCGCCTGTTGTTTCCCGTCGGCGTCCGTGTACCCGACGGTAAGAAAGTGCCGCCGCTTCTTCGAAAAGATGAAGAGCGGATTGATCACTACCGCGACTCCGATTCTGCGGCCGGCTTTTTGGCCGTACTCGAGAGAATCCACTTTGTCGTAAGGGATTTCAAGCCGGCTGGCGCCGGTTACAAATACAAAGACCTTCGTGTCCTTGGCGGACGATTTTCCTTCGTCTCCTTCTTTGAGCGAGGAGACCGTTCCGCCAATGTACTTCGTCTTGTCACCGCCGAGCCCCGCGAAAGATGTCCCCACGAGCACTGTCACCAGCACAAGACCTAGAATCAACCGTTTCTTAGACATAGTTCCCTCCAACTCTGAGGTTTCGCAAAACCCGTTGGACCGGTATCTTCAATTTTGGGCCTTCCGGCAACCGCGATTGTACCTCAGTCTGCAACTAACCGGGGGCCAATCGGGCCAGCGCTGAAGCGTATTTTCTTAATGAAACCCCCTTTCACGGCCTTTGAAAGGCCGTTCTTCCACCCGCCCGAGGATTCCTTTGCTGTAACCTTTCGAGTGTTCGCGCGTAAGTGTGCAGCAAACAAAATGACGGACATCGAGAAACTCTACGAGCGCTATGCCGGCGATGTCCGCCGATTTGCGCTGTATTTGTGCGGCGATGTGGTGATGGCGGATGAGATCACCTCGGACACGTTTGTGCGCGCGTGGATGGCGGCTGACCGCATTCGCCAGCCAACGGTGAAAAGCTATCTTTTCACCATTGCACGCAACGCGTATACCGATGTGTTGCGACGGGCCGCGCGCCACACGCAGCTGGACGAGAACATGCCGGATACGCGCGCCAGCGCGCAGACGCAAATGGAACAGAGCGCGGAAGTGCGAGCGGTGCTTGCGGCGTTGCAGCAACTGCCGGAGATGGACCGCACGGTGCTGCTCATGCGCGCGCTCGACGAAATGCCCTACGAGGAAATCGCGGAGACGCTGGGAATCCCGGTGGTCACCGCAAAAGTGAAGGTCCATCGCGCAAGATTGAAGCTGATGCAAACCAGGAACGCATGGCGGGAACTGGTTCCCGCCGCAGGAGAAAAATCATGAACGTTACACGGGAAGTGGTCACGGATTTGTTGCCGATTTATTTCGCGGGCGAGGCCAGCGGAGACACCAAGGTGCTGGTCGAGGATTATTTTCGTCAGGACCCCGACTTCGAACGCATTGCGCGCAGTGCGGCGACGCCGCTCGAAACCTTGCGGGCCGCCAGGCCCATCGCGGCCAGCTTAGAAAAGGAGAAACGCGACCTGGAGAGCGTCTTTTGGGGATTGCGGCGGCGCACGTGGCTGTTCGGCGTCAGCCTGTTCCTGACGCTCGCCCCGCTGTCATTCGCTTTCAGCAATGGCCATATCGTCTCCCTGATGGTCCGCGACTCTCCCTGGCACGCGGCGTTTGACTGGAGCCTGGCGGCGGTCCTCTGGTTGCTCTACTTCGCGCGCCCGCGCCGGCGCACGGCCTCATTGGTGAGTGCGATTTTTTTTACGCTGATCCCCATTCCCTTCGTACTGCACTCTGTCTTCGTCGGCGGGCCAGTGGTGGAGTTCGCACTCTTTTGGATTGTTGCGGCATTCATCTGGTCAGGGTATTTCAGGCAGCGCTCTTGTTAAAGAACAGCATTCAAACCAAGAAGGCACCCGGGATGAAGGAACCACGGGTGCCCCTCGATACCATTTTACTGGGCCTTACTTTAACGGGAACGCGCAGACGCCGCCGGCGCATTGCGGCAATGGATCAGGACAAGCTGTACCCACGCATGTTGTGATCGTCGAGTCGAGCATCTTTCTTCCGTCCGGCGTCAACAGCAATTTCAGGACCTCTTTGAGGAGCGCCTGGTTGGTAAGGACCGTGGCCTGGAGCACGTCGAGCTTGTGGTTGATCAGGTCCAAATCGGGGGTCAGCGTGTGATCGATGTAAAACGCGATGGCATCGACTTTGGCTTTGATCTCAGCGGTATCGCCGGCCGCCTGTTGAACAATGGCGCCCGTCTGATTGCCGACGTCGACCGCAGTCTGCGCGTTGACATAGCCGCCCTTGGCGTTCCAGTACAGGAGATCGGAGTCGGCAAATTCCATCATCTCGACAGTGGCTTTGAGGGCCGCGTTGGCCAGCGCCAGCGGCACACAGGCGACAGAAACGTTCCCGCCTTCGCCTAGCACCACCAGCACTTCATTGCAGGCCTTTTCCGCAGCAACATCGGCGAACTCCAGAGCATTGGACGCCAGCTTGATGGAGAACAAAGCCGGGATCCAGATGTTCTCGTCAAGATGCGGGTGCAACCATCCGGGAAAGGCTTCGTCCGATCTGAAATCGTAGATCGCGCCGGCCTTGAAAGGTGGAATGATCTCCGTGGTGGGCGTATTCGCGAGGTTGCTGGTGGCATCGTCCAGCGCGTTGTTGGCGTCGTCCAACTGGTCGCTGATGCTCTGCCCAGCGCTGCCGGCGCCGGTGGAGTCGTAGGTGGTATCTACGGTATCGGGCGGAGTTCCGCCCGAGCCACCCCCGCCCTTGCGACTGCTGTTGCGGTTGAAATGGGGGCTTAGCGTAAGCTGGTTGTAATTGTCGGCGGTGGTGTGACTGTGGGCGTTGGATGCCCGGGTCTGCGCATTTTGTGCCCGAGTCAGGTGCCGTTGCAAGGCCTGGCACTTAGGATCGCTCGCAGGCGTGCATGAACCGAAATGGGCCTGCAACTTGGTAATTACGTCCGCGTTTTTGGTTAGCAGATTTCCCATGCGGCATTGAATGGCCTCTCCTGATCCCGGAGTAGTTGTCGAACAATCGGTCTGACCGAATCCTTTGGGCATAGAAATTGCCCAGACGGCCAGCAAAAACACAAAGGCGCATAAGCCTCGAGATACACTTGTCATGGCATCCTCATTTTTTAAGCTTGCTTGGAGAGATGCGATAGTGCGCCCAGGAACCCTCTTTGTCAAGCACAAATGCTCGTTTGCGTTTTGAAAATAAAAGGCTAGCTAGCCGAATTCACTTGTCCAGGGAAGACAGCAGGCGTAGAGTTTTTGGCCGTGGCAAAGACTTATGAAGTGTGGGAAATTCGCTGGACACGGCGTGAATACGGCGGACCATCTTTTGGCGTTGAACCGTCTTACCACCTGACTCGTGAAGAAGCAGAATCGTATAGAAAAAGACGTGAAGGTGATCGCTCAGTGTGGCCGCCTGAAGATCCCTTCTACTATGACGGATCCGAACCCTCGTTAAAAATTGTCGGCAAAGCTGAGCGCGAGAGAATGCAGATACAGCAGTAGCGAAATAGCCAAGTAACCAGCAATTGGCAATTAGCAAATGGCAGTTAGCCAGAACAAAACCTTACCGCTGGGAAGAAACAGCAATCAGCATTCAGCATTCAGCATTCAGCCAGGGCAAGAACAAAAGCAAGGACCAAAACCTCGCCACTGATCACGCAGATAACACAGATCGGAAAGCGCTTATCTGCGAACGAGTTTCTTTAAGGAACTTTAATCCACATTTTTTTCTGCATTGAGGCGCGAAAATTGACTTGCCCCCGTCAGCACCGCTCTCGCAGGTGTGCTGAAATGGACAGTCAATCCATTCCTTGTCCCCTTATGATCTACGGAATTCCCGCCCCCTTTTGGGAATAACAACCGTGACCCAGGTCACAGTCACAAAATCACATGTTTTCTATTATTTTCACGCGGCCTGACTGAAACGCTGTGAGAGCGAGGCTTGATCATGCAGAAAAAGGCTTGGAAGTGGGCGTGGATGGTGGTCGCCGTACTGGCGATGAACTCGCTTATATGGGGCGTGTCGGGAGCAGCGCCTGGGGTATCGTCGGCGGCGCCCTCTGCGGCTTCCTCTGAAGCCCGGAAAGATCCTGATAAACAATCCGACAAAAAGAAAAACGATAAGACCGCTCTGCAGGCCACCGACTCTTACCACTCGGCGGACGCTTCCCAGTACGTTGGCGCGGACACATGCAAGACATGCCACGAGGAACAAAGCAAGAGCTACGATCAGGGGCCGCACTGGAAGACGGAGCTGGCCAAGCACCACGGGCCGCAGTGGCAAGGCTGCGAGGCTTGTCACGGTCCAGGGAAGGAGCATGCCGAGTCGGGTGATCCGGCGAAGATCATCGGGTTTGCCGGCTTGTCGCGCGAAGAGGCGTCCAAGCGGTGCCTGAGCTGCCATGAATTCGGCGAAGAACATTCCAACTTCCTGCGCTCGGAGCACCTCAAGAACAACGTCGGCTGCGTGGATTGCCATTCCGTCCATTCACCCAGAGTCAGCCGCCAGCTGTTGCGCGCGGCCCAGCCCACGCTCTGCTATAGCTGCCATCTGGAAGTGAAGCCTGATTTTTCCAAACCCTTTCATCATCGCGTGAACGAAGGCCTGATCAAGTGCGGCGATTGCCACAATCCGCATGGCGGATTTATGACGCACCAGTTGCGCGCCACGGCATCGCAGGACGCAGTCTGCTTCAGCTGCCATACCGACAAGGCAGGTCCGTTTGCGTGGGAGCATGCGCCGGTAAAGACCGATGGTTGCGTGGCCTGCCATACGCCCCATGGGTCCAGCAATCCGCGATTGCTGAAGCGCAGCAACGTGAACCTGTTGTGCCTGGAGTGCCATACGTTGACGGTGGATGCGCCGGCGCCGGCCGCTCCATCGTTCCATAATCAAGCAACGAAGTATCAGGCCTGCACCATGTGCCATGTGGCCATACACGGTTCGAACTCCGACCATGTTTTCTTCAAGCCGTAAGGATGTGAAGGTGATGAGATGAAAACGACGTTGCGCATGTTCCACAGATGGTCACCGCGGCTTCTGCTGGCGGTAATGGGACCCTTCAGCTTGTCCGGCTTGTCGCTCATGGCGCAAACGCCCGGTAACGATACGACGACGGCCCAGCAACCAGCGGCGCCAGATAAAGATAAAGACAAGAAGCCGCCGGCCAAGACGGAGTCGACAAGCCGCCAGCCGGACCTCGGCGTATTCGTGGATTCTGCCCGTAAGTCCGACGTGCTGTCCACATGGATCACCTCCGAGAACGACGAAGGTGAAATTGCCGGGCCCTACCTGATCAAGCAGTCCGCGGAATTTGGCGGACGCATCACCGACTTCACAGGCAACGGCGGCACCTGGGACACCTTTGTCAATCTGGGCACAGGCCCGCGGCTGATGGAATACACGTTGGACATCCATACGCCGAAACACGATGGGCTGCTGTTTGACGATCTTCTCTTCACGAACTTTGGTTATGGCGGCGATCCTAACAACGTCAGCCGCGTGCGCGCCCAGAAAGGGAAAATTTACAGTTTCACCGGAAGCTTCCGGCGCGATCAGAACATTTTTGACTACGATCTGCTGGCCAATCCGCTTAATCCGGCAACGTCCAACCCGAATGTTCCAATCTTGAATTCGCCGCACGAATTCCTGATGACTCGCAGGATGAGCGACGCGAACCTCACGCTGTTTCCCGTCGGCGACATCAGGTTCAAACTGGGATGGTCTCACGTGGTGAACGAAGGCACCACGTTCTCCAGCGACCATCAGGGGACGGAAGGGTTTTTGCTCCAGCCCAGCTTGAATACCACCGACAACTATAGTTTTGGGGTCGCGCTGCGCATGATTCCCCGGACCAGCATTAATTACGACCAGTTCTACACGTACTTCAAAGGTGACACCACAGCGACCCTGGCTCCGGCCGGGATCGCCGGCGTTTTTGGACTTCCGCCACTCACCCTGGCCGGCGGCACTCCGGTCCAGTTGGGGTTTCCCTACAACACGGTGGCGGGAATTCCGTGCGCCACACCGGTCCTGGGTACGGGGTTCGCGAACCCGACATGCAACGGGTTTCTCAGCTACAACCGTTCCGGCCGCACTCGGAATTCGTATCCGACCGAGCAGTTCAGCTTCCAGAGCGGCTATTTCCGTAACGTAGACTTTTCCGGGAGGATCAACTACTCGGACGCGGAAGCAGATATGCCTTCCATGTCCGAAGTGTTCAACGGCTTGAAAAGCAGCAGCCGTCTGCGCGTTTCAAACCTGGCCGGCGGGTCGGTGACGCACCGTATTTCCCTGGCCGGCGATTTCGCGGTCACCATCAACGTAACCAGGAAGTTCAGGATCGTCGATACGTTCCGCTACGACGCTTTCCGCATTCCCGGAAACTGGTCCTTGATTACGGCAAGCCAGTTTGGCGCAACGTTGCTGTCCAATCCCAACGCGTTCAGTCCGGCGACTTGTCCGCCGCCGTTTACCGCGGCCACCTGCCCGCAACACAACGCCAGTTCAGGCGCCGACATCATTGCGGACAACAGAAATGACTACCTCGGCCAGAGCCGCAAGGTGAACACGTTTCTGCTGGAGTACGACTTTACCAAACGGATCACCGCCCACGCGGGCTACCGGTTCGAACAGCGGGACATCACACAGCGGGTTGACGCTGCCCAGGTGCAAACGTTCTTCCCCGGACCCACCGCGGCGCTGGCCAACCGCGGCGCCTGCGCACCGGCTTTGGCCCATCCTCTGAATCCTGATGGCACGTGTACGGTGGTTGTCCCGGCCAATGACATAGGGGCCGATTTTGCGGAAATCAATGGACACACCGGTCTGATCGGTTTCTCGGCGCGCCCCACCGACAAACTCCGTATCAGCGCCGATGCTGAGTTCTTCTCCGCGGACAACACGTTCTTCCGGATCACGCCCCGTCACCTGCAGGACTACCGCATACGTGCCAACTACAAGCCGGAAAGCTGGGCCAACCTGAGTATTGCGGTGCGCATTCTGGAGAACCGCAACACCACCGCCGACGTCGGCAACCTACAGCACAATCGCAGCTTCGCCTTCAGCGGCGTGTTCGCGCCTCCGGAAGCCAGATGGAATTTTGACGTGTCCTACGACTACAACGACATTTTTTCCCAGACCAATATTTGTTTTGTCGCCACGCCCAACATCGCGCCTCCGGGCGCGATAACCTGTGGCACGCCGTTTCTTTCCGGACTGTCACTGTACAGTGACATATCGCACTTCGCGTCCGGTTCCCTTATCATGCGGCCCTGGAAGCGCGTGACCGCCGGCGTGGGTTACGCGCTCACCAGCACCGCGGGCAATACCACGATTCTGAATCCCATCGCTCCCACCGGACCGCTGGGCTACAACTACCACTTGCCCACGGCTTCACTGGCCATCGTGTTATCCAAGAACCTGGTGTACAAAGCCGGTTGGAACTATTACGACTACAACGAGAAGTCAGACCCCGGGCCCACTCTACCCCGCGATTTCCGCGGAAACGCATTCACTCTTTCGCTGCGCTACACCATGTAAACGGCAGCAAATCACACGGAGAACCTAATGAAAAAACTGATCAGTATGCTGGCGGCTGGAGCATTACTCGCAGCGGCAATTCCAGCGGGCGCCCAGACCGCGGACCTTTATAAGTCGAAATGCCAAGTCTGCCACGGCGCGGACGGCAGAGCCGACACTCCGGCCGGAAAGAAACTGGGCTCTAAAGACTTCCACTCGCCGGAAGTCGCGAAAGCGTCAGACCAGGAGCTCTTTGAGATCACCAAGAAAGGCAAGGAAAAAATGCCTGGCTATGACAAGAAACTCACGGACGATCAGATCAAAGACCTGATCAAGTACATTCGCGCCCTGAAGTAAAGACTGGTTTTTGGCGGAGGAGAGCATGCCAATTGGGTTGGTACTGGCACTGCTGATGGGCACCGTCGTGGCGATTGCCATCGTAATCGCGGCGCCCGGTGTAACCGTAAGCCGCGGAGGCAAGGCCCTGGCCTTTCTTGCGCTGTTCGTGTTTCCCGTCGCCGTAAGTCTTCTGGGCGCCGTGGAACACATGGACCGCTCCAAGCAAACCCAGTTCTGTCTCTCCTGCCATGTGATGGAGCCGTACGGCAGGAGCCTGTACGTGGACAGCAAAACGTATCTGCCCGCCGTACATTTTCAAAACAATCGCATACCGCGCGATCACGCCTGTTACACCTGCCACACCAACTACACCATCTACGGGACCGTCCACGACAAGCTGCGCGGCCTGAAGCACGCGTACAAGTACTACATCTCGAAGCCCGCGAATCCGATCAAGCTCTACGAGCCATTCAACAACCGCGAATGCCTGCATTGCCACCTGGGAGCCCGCAGCTTTGAAGAAGGAACTACGCACAGCGCCCTAATGGACGATATCAAGAAGAACCAGATGTCCTGCACCACCTCGGGCTGCCATGACGTTATCCACAACGCCGCTCATCTGGACCAACTCAAGTACTGGAGCCCCCAGCCATGATGCCTCAACAAAGCGTTTTTGTGTCCAGGCGTCTGCGGCTGGCGGGCACCCTCGTGATTCTGGGCCTGCTGGTACAAGGCCTGACCTTGCTATGGAACCATCCGCTGGCTTTCCTGTCGTTCCTGGGACTCGGCGGGTTGTTGCTCTTCGCCGGTATTGTCATCTATCTATTCGCGCTGATTTCCGCTCCCAAAGGCTGATGCTCGGTTGAGCCCCTTTTCACGGCCTTGAAAAGGCCCTTCTTCCACAGTTTCGCGCCAGCGCGAAGGCCGCCCGGCCCTGTCGCCGATTCTGCTTGTCATTTCTCTGCCTGGAGAATATTCTTCGCCTGAAAAGGGCATTCCTCGTCTGCGAAGGTACGCCCTGAAAGTGTTCCAGGGACATTAATCTTCGCTTTGAATGCGACCCTGACCGTTCAAAGCAATCAAGGAGCTTCCGATGAAAAGACGTTCTGTTTTGACCTCGATCGGTTTTGGCCTGCTGGCACAAATACCGCTCGTCCGGGCTCTGCGCGGTGAGCCGGCGATGGCGGCCGGGAGCTGGTCCGGAGCCACGTCAGAAAGTGCTGCGACTCCGGAAAAGCCGGCATGGCAAATGAAGGCCGACTATGTGGAAGCCTGCAGCTGCCATCTGTTCTGTCCGTGCTACTTCAACAAGCATGCCGAGCACCCGCATTGTGAGTTCAACATGGCGGTAAAGGTACGTGAAGGTTACTCCGGCAGCACGAGTCTCACCGGAGCCAAGTACTGGCTCAGCGGAGACCTGGGCGACGAGTGGGGCACCAACAAGAAGGGAAAATGGGTGGTGGTGTCGTTTGATCCGTCCACCACCAAGGAACAACGCGATGCTCTGGCGCCGATGATTCTCAAGACCTACGGTCTGGAATGGGGCGAGCTGAAGGTCCAGGAAGCGGCGATCGAGATCACGCGGGCCGGCGACATTGTTGATGCCAAACTTGGGGGCGGGCAGATGGCCGCGATGAAACTGAAACGCGAACCCGGCGCGGACGGCACGGGCGTGGTGTTGCGGAATGTAAAGTACTTCGGCGCACAGAACAACACCGGGTTCGAGTTGTACAAATCCATCGAGCACCGCGCCGACCTTCCCGGCCACACGTTCTCCTATTCCGACCGCAACGCTTTCCTGATTTCGATCGATACGCGAGAAGGCGATAAGGGCGGTATGGGTGCAGGCGGTCAATAAGGGGAGTTGACGATCAAGCCCGGGCCGGACGATTCGGAGTACTTTTCCTGTCTTCCTGTAACCAACGCCTGGGTCGCGCATCTCACTGGCGGTAGCTGACCTCATGCAGCTCTCCTGACTGAACGTGCGCTGGTCACGTAGTCTTTTGCTAAAACGGACCAGCGCACGAGTCTGATGCGTTTCGGGGAAACGCCGACGGGGCTGAACTCTTTTCAACGCATGCGCGGCCGGCGCTAAAGCGCGCATTTCCTAATGAGCCCCTTTTTTCACGGCCTTGAAGAGGCCGTTCTTCTAGCGTTTCGCGCTGGAGCGCGAAGGATGCTAACGTATTTCCGGGTTACATCCGTTCCAGGTTGGCCTGAAGCTGAACTTCTACGTACACGCGCAACCGAGTGGACAGTCACGTATCGTTTCGATAAGCTTTACGCGAACGGAGGCCCTATGAAAGATGACGATCCACAATCGGGCCCGTCAAATCCCACCCGTAGAGCATTTCTTGTGACCACCGGAGGTACCGCGGCAGCGACAGTCATTGCGGCGTACGTACCTGCTCACGCGAGCATCACAGCCGAGCAGAGCGACGCGGCTGCGGCAACTGCCCCGAGCATCGAGGACGCGGTCCCGATCACGCTGCGCATTAACGGCAAGGACCACCAACTTCGCGTCGACCCTCGGACCACGCTGCTGGATTGCATCCGTGAGACCGTTGCTCTCACCGGAACGAAGAAGGGCTGTGACCACGGGCAATGCGGAGCGTGTACCGTGCATGTGAACGGCAGGCGCGTGAATTCATGCCTTAGCCTGGCCCTGATGCACGACGGCGAAGAGATCACAACCATTGAGGGCCTCGGCACGCCCGACGCATTGCATCCCATGCAGGCGGCATTTGTCGCCCGCGACGGGTACCAGTGCGGGTATTGCACGTCAGGCCAGATCATGTCGGCCGTTGCGCTGCTCAAGGAACCATGCGGTCCCGACGACGCAGCGGTGAAGGAACTCATGAGCGGCAACATCTGCCGTTGCGGGGCCTATCCCAATATCGTGGCCGCGATCCAGCAAGTTCGCAAAGACACCTGACCGCGAACAGGAGCGATCCCATGCATACCTTTAAGTTCATCCGGCCTCAGGATTCCGCAGCGGCGGTCGCGGCAGCTGCCCGCGCAAAAACCGCGCAACAGGGTGCGGACGTTCGGTTCGTCGCCGGCGGCACAACGCTGCTCGATTTGATGAAACTGAATGTCGAAACGCCGGAGCGGGTCCTCGACATCAACCGCTTGCCGCTCGACAAGATCGAAGCAGCGCCTGACGGCGGCCTGAAGATCGGCGCCACCGTCCGCAATTCCGATCTCGCCCACCATCCCATCGTGCAGCGCGATTACTCCGTCTTGTCGCAGGCCATTCTCAACGGCGCATCGGCACAACTCCGCAATATGGCGACGACTGCCGGCAATCTGCTGCAACGCACGCGGTGCGCGTATTTCCGCGACACCGCGATGCCCTGTAACAAACGCGAGCCCGGAACCGGCTGTCCGGCCATCACCGGCAGCAACCGCACGCTCGCTATTCTTGGCACAAGCGAACATTGCATCGCGACCAACCCGTCCGACATGTGCGTGGCGATGGCGGCATTGGAAGCGACCATCCACGTGCAGGGACCGAAGGGACCGCGCGCGGTCCTCATCGGCGACTTTCATCTTTTACCCGGTAACACGCCCGACCGCGAAACGGTGCTTGAGCCGGGCGACCTCATCACGCACGTGACGCTTCCGCCGCCCATCGCCGGGAGCAAGCAGGTGTACCTGAAACTGCGCGATCGAGCGTCGTACGAATTCGCGCTAGCGTCGGCCGCAGTGGTGATCACAGTTGCGAGCGGGAACGTGACACGGGCCCGCATTGCCCTCGGCGGCGTAGGCACCAAACCGTGGCGGTCCCACGAAGCCGAAGCCGCGCTTGCCGGTCATCCCGCAAACCATGCGAATTTCCGTAAGGCTGCCGAAGCGGCGCTGCGCAACGCCAAGCCGCAGAGCGAGAACGGGTTCAAGATTGAGCTGGCCAGGCGCTGCCTCACACACGCCCTCCAAATGGCGGCGACAGGCTGATTCCACCGCAGGAGCGAATATGCCGACAATACAAGACACTCCGACCGCTTCTCCGGTTGGTCGCGACACGCCCCGTGTGGATGGCCCGCGTAAAGTAAGCGGACTGGCACAGTACACCTCCGACTTCCACTTTCCCGGGACGCTGTATGCCGTGCCGGTCGAGGCGACGATCGCCAGCGGCAGAGTCGTCAAACTGGATACCGCCGCGGCGGAGAAGATGCCGGGCGTGCGCGCGATTTTTCATCGCGAGAACATCGGAAAGATCTTCCGCTCGACCGCGGGACCGGGATTCGCTGGAATCTGCGAAGAAAGACGCCCGCCGTTCGAGGACAATGTGGTCCGCTACTACGGCCAGTACATCGCGCTCGCTGTGGCGGACACGTTCGAGGCCGCCAAGGCCGCTGCCGATGCGGTCCGAGCGACGTACGCCAAGGACAAGCCGAACGTGGAGACGCACCTTGAAGCGGACAGCGATCCGGACGCGGTAATCACTACATTCGGTGTGCGGCCCCGCCTGGACAGCCAGCGCGGGAACGCCGATGCCGCTTTTGCCAGCGCGCCGGTCAAGCTCGACCAGACATACGTCACGCCAACTGAGACGCACAACCCGCTGGAATTGCATGCAACGACCGCGATCTGGGATGGCGAGATGCTCACGCTGTACGAGTCGTCGCAGGGAGTCGTCAACCTTCGGTCCGTGCTCGCGCAGATGTTCGGCTTGCCGAACGAGAATGTCCGCGTCATCAGCAGGTTTGTCGGCTCGGGATTCGGCAGCAAGCTATGGCCATGGACCCACTGTCCGCTAGCCGCCGCAGCGGCACAAAAGCTGGGCAAGCCGGTGAAACTCGTGTTGAGCCGCAAAATGATGTTCCAATCGGTCGGTCATCGGCCGCGCACTCAGCAGCGCGTACGCCTCGGCGCCACGCCCGACGGCAAGCTCGTCTCGCTCCAGCACGACTACATCTATCAGCGGTCCATGCTCGACGCCCACCACGAAGACTGCGGCGAAGCGACGCCGTTCCAATACAGCGTGCCCAATTTGCGCGTGACTTTCGGACGCGCCAAACGCAACATCGGCGCAACGGCTGACATGCGCGGTCCCGGCCGCGTAACCGGGCTTTACGCGACCGAGTCGGCGATGAATGAACTGGCCGATCAGCTTAAGATCGATCCGGTCCGCCTCCGCGTCATCAATGAGCCGAAGATCGACGAGTCGCTGGGCGTTCCGTTCTCATCGCGCCACTTGCTCGAGTGCTTTGAACTCGGCGCGGAGAAGTTCGGATGGTCGAAACGCACTCCCGATGTCGGCTCGATGAAGCGCGACGGCTTGACGCTCGGCTGGGGAATGGCCGGGTGCTCGTGGGTCGCCGCGCGCTTTGTCTCCGAGGCGAGCGTCCAGCTTCGCGACGACGGCACGGCCCGCGTCGCATCTGCCACGCAGGACATCGGCACCGGCATGTACACAGTCCTGGCGCAACTCGCCTCGCAGAAGACCGGCTTGCCGCTCGACAAGATCGAAGTCGCGCTGGGCGATACGTCACTTCCGGAAGGCCCGCTCTCCGGCGGCTCGATGGCGACCGAATCGGTGGTCCCGGCCGTCTTTGCAGCAGCTGACAGCGCGATCGCATCGCTGCTGACCGTCGCAGCGACCACGCCGGGCTCGCCGTTCGAGAATCGCCCTCCCAAAGATCTGATATTCGAAGGTGGGAAGGTCTGGGTGAAGGCTGATGGCGCTGCTCAAGGCGTGCCGTTCGGCGATTTGCTCCGCCGCGCCAATCTGCGCCTGGTCAGCGGCAGCGGCAGGTCCGAATCGACTTTCGGTAATCCCAAGCCGAAGTTTTCGACGCACTCGTTCGGCTGTCACTTCGTCGAGGTCACATGGCAGCCGGAAATCGCCCGGCTGCGCGTCAGCCGCGTTGTGTCGGTCATGGATGCGGGCCGCATTATCAACCCGCTGGCCGGCCGCAACCAGATCGAAGGCTCGGTCGTGATGGGAATCGGCATGGCGCTGTTCGAGCACACGTCTTACGATCCGCAGAACGGCGCGCCGATCAACAGTAATCTGGCCGATTACGTGATGACCGTCAACGCCGACACGCCGCCGATAGAGGTCCACTTCCTCGACTACCCGGACAAAGAGATTAACGAAGTTGGCGCACGCGGGATCGGCGAGATCGGCCTGGCTGGATTCGCCGCCGCCATCACGGCGGCGGTCCATCACGCAACGGGAGTTCGCGTGCGGGAACTGCCGGTGAAGATCGAGAATTTGTTGGCTTGAGGCCAGCTGCTCATGAATCCCTTTTCACG
>DATMPO010000170.1:0-7069 GCA_035567035.1 Verrucomicrobiia bacterium
GGGAATCGCGCGAGAGGTGACGAATGTCACCTATACAGGAACCGACACCCGGCGGATAATCCACCTTAGAGAGTCTTAATACTCCAGGCAGGATTTCTTTTGAGGGGATCGGAGCTGAGATGAAGATCAAGGTTGAAATGCTACCGCCGCACATCATTGCAAGTTTGCGCGCGGAACAGCATCTTGCTAATGCTAATGCGCTCTCCATGCGAGGTTTTCAGGAAAGAGATGGTGAAGACGAAGATCGTGAAAGCGAAGACGGCCCGCATGTCCGGCCGGCTCACACCTACCTGGCTCCTGGACAAAGCACCGAGTTCAGCGGCGTTTCCTGTTTTTCGATCGCAGCGCCTGAGTCTGCCCGCGTATTCCACTTTGAGATGGGATGCGAGGACGACGATTCTGAGTAGTGGTGCAGTTTAACTCTCTAGTGACATTGCCTTGACGAGCCGGGTGAGGCTCATTCTCAGAATTCGGGGAGATTTCTCAGCCTGCTGAACCTCCGCAGCCTCTTCTGCCGCGAACCGGCGTTCTCGATGCGGCGTGTTTCGCGGTTGGCCGGTATTGAGCTTGCATCCGCCGCCTGGTTTTGCTCCGCAGGTGGGGCAGCCGGTGGCTAATATCTGTTTCGCGGAGAGTCCACTACTTTTCATATTTTTCGGCGCTTATTATGCCAATGCAAAGGCCTGAATAACTGTCCACTTTTGCACAGTCCAACCTTCACACTATACAACTTTTCCGATTCTGACGGTGCGCTAATTGCCGCTGCTGGCCTGCGCCGCATAACGGCGGAAGAAGCTGTCTGACTTCCACTGCGGACGCTGCACCTGGTCGGCGGAGCGGAGCATCAGCCCGCGAATAACCTCTTCGTACATCGCGGCGGCCCCAAGGTCCACCGGCTGGTTGGTATCGTCCGACGGAGCGTGATAGCGCTGGGTCAGCCAGTCTTTGAATAGTTTCTGTTCCGGCGATCCCGGCGCAAAGCCCACCTTCATGGCCACGGCCGGTACGCCGTGCCGGATGAAATTGTACTGGTCGCTGCGGATGAAGATGTTGCGCTGCGGCTCCAGGTCAGCCTGGACTTTCACGCCCAGAGATTCCGCGACGCCTTGTGCCATGTCCGCCAGGTCGGATTCCCCCAGGCCATAAATCGTGATGATTTTCAGCGGCACAATCGGCAGGAACATATCTATATTAATGTTGGCCGCCAGGGATTCCGGCTTCACGGTTGGGTGCGCGGTAAAGTACTTGGACCCCAGAAGGCCTTTTTCTTCGGCGGTCAAAAACAGGAAGAGAAGCGAGCGCCGGGGTCGTTCCTTCGATTTCTTCAGCGCCGCGGCCACGTCCATGAGCACGGCGCTGCCTGAGGCGTTGTCCATGGCGCCGTTGTAAATGCGGTCGCCATTGATCGGTTCGCCCACTCCAATGTGGTCGAGGTGCGCGGACAGCACCACGTACTCGTCTTTGAGTTTGGGGTCGCTGCCCGGAAGCCTGGCCACCAGATTTGCCGATTCCAGGGCTGTCTTCTTGAGTGTGACTTTGGCCCGGATGGAAGCTGTCAGTGGGAACCGCGGCAATTGTTTGCGGTCTTTGGCCAGCGCCAGGATTTCGCTGAAGGTGTGACCGGAGCCGGCAAAAAGCAGGTCCGCGTTTTCAGGATTGAAAACCACCGCGAGCTTCTGTCCGGCGGTCTCGTCGAACTCAGCGCCTGCCAGAGACATGCTGGGATGATTGCGGTTCAACGACATCCGCGACCAGGGAATGTCCATGGACAGAGGATTCGGCAGCGAAACGATCCCCACCGCGCCGGCTTCCTTGAAAGTCTTCCAGCGCTCGGCAATGTACTGGTAGTGGGACGACAACGCGCCGGGAACGCTCGCCGGCGATCCGGAAAAAATCACGGCGATTTTCCCCTGCAGGTCCAGTCCCGCCAGATCGTCGTAATGTTGCTCGGGAATCCGCAGCCCGTAGCCGACAAAGACCAGCGGCGCTTCGACGCTGGGCGCCAGATCAACGCGCGTACTGAAAAACGCTTCTTGGCCCAGCGTCAGCGGCACGGCTCTTCCGTCACTCAGCAGAGCAATGCTCGACTGCGCTTCCACCACCTCGCGGGACTCAAAGCGGACCGGCTGGTAGTAGCCGTCAGTACCCGCCGGTTCCAGGCCTGCGCTCTTGAGTTGCTCCACGACATAGGCCTGCGCTTTACGCAAGCCCGGGCTTCCGGTCTCCCGGCCTTCCATGTTGTCGTCGGCCAGCACCTTAACGTGGTTCCACCAGCTCTGGCCGTCGAAATGAGCAGGACCCTGCTGGGAGACAGCGGTAAGCGTGGTAACCAGGCCCATCACCAGTGAAGCAAGTATTCTCCGCATGATCGTTTTTCCTTTGAGGATTATTTCCTGTTGACTGCAAAAACACCTGAGATTGTACATTGACAAGGCGGTGCCACGTCACTACGTTGAGATTTCGCAGGACCTGAATTCGCCGGCCGGCTGCAATCTCATCAGTAAAATCGCAGCTCTTTTTCGTCGATAATCTGCCCTTACGATTCATCCTGGGCCTTCCACAATTACGGCGTAGAGACGTGGCACTGCCACGTCTCACTCTTCAGGCCACAAATTCTGTGTCCTTCTCCCAATTCTTCGGATTGTCCCGAATATACTGCCGGATGGCTGACAACGAATTCTTGCCCCGAATAATCCGATCATGAAAACGGTCCTGCCATTCAAATTGCCGCCCTTGGAGTCCACACCATTTGGAGACGGCCGACTTGAACGATCCCACCACCGATCCGAGCGAGTCAGCTTTGGGATGGACCGCGGAGAGCTCCATAACACGCCGAATCTTCTCGCGCTGGCGCAATTCAGGCAACCGCTCGGGGCCTGAAATCACAATGATTCCGTGTAGATGGTTCGGCATGACAATCCATTCGTCAATTTCGACGTTGGAATGGTGACGCGGAATATCTTTCCAGCAACTCGCGGCTTGCTCTCCGATATCAGACAGGGCCATCGCTCCACCAACCACCCGTCCAAAATAAGGCCGTTTGTTTTCGGTGCAGATAGTCACGAAATACCATCCTGGCGATGAATAGTCCCAATGCCGCTTGCGTGCAGAGTCAATTCGGTATGTGTCCCGAAACATTGTCATGGTACTACCAGTGAGACGTGGCAGTGCCACGTCTCTACGTATAGATCTTCGACGGTCCTAAGCATCCTCGAGGGCCTCACCAGGCGTCAACGAAATTCCGCTTACGCCCTTTTCGTTTTGTGCCGGTTTGAGTTGCGGCCAGGCCGCGTAGAATCCAGGCGCGTGTTTCGGCTGGGTCAATCACTCCGTCGATTTCCAGAAGGCTGGCCATGTTCGCTGCTTTGCCGCGTTGGTAAGCTGCCGCGACCATGCGTTCGAACAGCGCCGCGCGTTCTTTGGGATCCGACACCGCTTCCAGTTCTTTGCGGAAACCCAGTCGCACCGCGCCTTCCAGTCCCATGCCGCCGAATTCTCCGGTAGGCCAGGAGACACTCAGCACAGGCGTATGAAAACTTCCCGCGGCCATGGCCTGCGCTCCCAGTCCGTAGCCTTTGCGCAACACGATGGTGAAAAAAGGAATGTCCATGCTGGCCGCGGTGACGAACATGCGCGAGGTGTGACGCACCAGCCCGGTCCGCTCGGCGGCCGGGCCGACCATGAAGCCGGGAGTATCGCACAGCGAAACCATGGGAAGATCGAAGGCGTCGCACAACTGCATGAAGCGCGCGGCTTTGTCGGCTGCGTCGGCGTCAATCGCGCCGCCGAGGTGCATGGGGTTATTGGCGATCAGTCCGACTGGCTTGCCGGCCATGCGCACCAGAGCGGTCACAATTCCTTTGCCAAATCTGGGGCGAAGTTCGAGCACCGAGCCGGTGTCCGCCAGTGTCTCGATTACTTTGCGAATGTCGTAAGCGCGCACCCGATTCTCCGGGACCAGATGGCGCAAGTGGCGTTGGTCGGCGAATTCGCCCGGAGGCAACGCGCCCTGAAAACAGGCTAGAAACTTTTTGGCCGCTTTCACCGCCTGGGCTTCGTCGTCCACCACCAGGTCGAGCACGCCGTTGGGCTCCATCATGCTAACTGGGCCGACTTCTTCGGGAGCAAACACGCCCAGCCCGCCGCCTTCGATCATTGCCGGACCGCCCATGCCGACGGTAGCGTCGCGCGTGGCGATGATTACGTCGCAACAGCCGAGCAGCGCGGCATTACCGGCAAAGCAGCGGCCGGAGACAATGCCGACGCGCGGCACCAGGCCTGACAACCTGGCGAACTCGTAGAAACTTGGCGTGTCGAGCCCGGCCACTTTCGGCCAATCGGTGTCGCCGGGACGCCCGCCGCCGCCTTCGGCGAAGAGCACTACGGGCAATTGCCACCGGCTGGCGAGCTGCAGCACGCGGTCCGTCTTCTTATGATTGAGAACACCCTGCGTGCCGGCCAGTACGGTGAAGTCGTACGCCAGCACCACGCAGCGCGCCGAAGCGGCGTCAAAGAGATCGCCATTGATGCTCGCCGTGCCAGTGATCAAGCCATCGGCGGGCGTGTTGCGGCGCAGATCGTCCATGCTGCGACGCGAACGCTGCGCCGCCACGGCCAGCGAACCGTATTCGTTCAGGCTGCCGGGATCCACCAGGTCGGCAATGTTTTCCCGCGCGGTACGCTGTCCGGTCTTGCGACGGCGCGCCACTGCTTC
Source organism: Verrucomicrobiia bacterium (assembly GCA_035567035.1). Lineage (GTDB taxonomy): Bacteria > Acidobacteriota > Terriglobia > Terriglobales > Acidobacteriaceae > Angelobacter. Next base: position 4,715 of record DATMPO010000170.1, read on the forward strand.
TGGCCGCGCCGCATCGTGCCCAAGCGCGTGCAGCGCGTTGATCTCGGCGAGGTCGGGGCGAATCGCGTCGAGATCGAGCTGCGCGGCGGACGCAACCTCAGCCTGCATGTCATGATCGGCTTCAATGTAGATCAGTACCTGATCTTCAGCCACTACTTCGCCAACTGAGACGAGAAGTTTACGCGCGACACCGCCGGTGACAGCGCTCACGTGATGCGCCATCTTCATGGCTTCCAGCACCACGACTTCCGCTCCGGGAAGAACCAGATCACCTTCGGTAACGCTGATGGCCGCGACAGTGCCGTGCATCGGGGCGGTGATCGGTGTCCACTGGTCTGAAATATCGGATGGCGCCGGAGTTTCCGCGTGGGCCTGCGGAGCCGCATGACTGTCGAAGTACAGGTTAGGATGCTCGACCGCAGGCGCGGCAGCGAGCTCCGCCGCGTGTTGTTCCAGAAAGCGCGTGGTCACGCGGTTGGCAATCACATCTGGATGGCGCAACAGGTTCAGCAGGAAGCCGGCGTTGGTGGCGACTCCCTCGATGCGAAACTCGCAGAGTGCGCGGTAAGCCTTGGCGACCGCGTCTTCCCAGCGCGGCGACGCGCTCTGCACCACCAGCTTGCCCAGCAGGGAATCGAACTGCGGGTTGATGGCCTGCCCGGCATAAGCGCCGGCGTCCACGCGAATGCCCGGCCCGCCGGGGGGATCAAACGCCGTCAAAACACCGGCCGCCGGCTTCACACTGCCATCCGGCAACATGGTCTCCGCGTTCACGCGCAGTTGTATGGCATAACCGCGCGGGGCCGGAAGCGCGGCGTCGAATCGAAGGTCGGTCAGCGTCGCGCCGGCGGCAAGCTGGAATTGCGTTTTCACCAGGTCCACGCCGGTCAGCGCTTCAGTGACCGTGTGCTCCACCTGCAAACGCGGATTGGCTTCGATGAAAGCAAAATCGAAGGGGGCGCCGTCTTGAGCGTGTCCGTCAGGCGCGGCTTCGACCAGAAACTCAAACGTGCCCAGATTGCTGTAACCAACTTCTCGCGCCATGCGCAGCGCGGCTTCGATGATCCGTGTCCGCTGGGACGGACCCAGGCTGGGGCTGGGCGCCACTTCAACCAGTTTCTGATGGCGGCGCTGCAGCGTGCATTCGCGTTCCCACAAATGCGTTACGCGTGTTCCGTCGCCCGCAATCTGTACTTCGATGTGCCGCGCTTCCTGGACCAGGCGCTCCACATAGAAATCAGCGTTGCCTGTCGCCGACATCTCCGCGCGGCAGTGCGCAAACGCCTGGGCTATATCGTCAGGATTCGTGACTGCCCGCATACCACGACCGCCGCCGCCGGACGCTGCTTTGATTATGATCGCCGCACCCGCGCCCAGCGATTGCATGAAATGCACAGCTTCATCCACGCTGGTTGGCCCGGAAGTTCCCGCGACCACCGGCACGCCGCAGCTTTCGGCCAGACGCCGGGCGCGCAACTTGTCGCCGAACAACTCAATGACCTCGGTCTGCGGTCCCACAAACACGAGTCCGGCATCGCGGCACCGCCGCGCAAACTCCGGATTCTCGCTCAGAAACCCGTACCCGGGGTGCACCGCCTGGCAGCCGGTCTGCAGGGCAAGCGCAACGATGCATTCGATGTCCAGATACGCCGCCGGGCCGCGTCCGGGAAGGGCCACCGCCTCGCCGGTCCTGCGGACATGCAGGGAACGGGCGTCGTCTTCGGAAAAGATCGCCACGGTGGCCATGCCGAGTTCATTCGCCGCACGCGCCACGCGGATGGCGACCTCGCCGCGATTCGCGATGAGGACCTTGCCGATGCGCCGGACAGTGTGGTCTGTTTGTGGGGATGGCCCTTGGGTCATGCCGTATCTTTATACATTAAGTGTCTATATATAAGGATAGGTGGGGTTGGCCGCGCGGGCGGCACTCCGCAGCCAGCACTCAGCATTCAGCCCGCACAACAGTCTAGGCTGAAGACAAAGATTGGCGTTGGCATGGCTGGGAGTCTCACGCTCTAACGCTTCTTCAAAATAGTTAAGGGGCTGAGTGCTGACTGCTGAGTGCTGCCCCGGAAGCAGAATAGCGGATACAGGACACTCCTGCACACGAACAAGAGCGTTTCTTCCGGTTTCTTGCAATCTGTTCTCATAAAGGATACAATCGTTCTCTAGATGAGAACACTCTCTGATTCTCTGGCCGATATTCTGTTTGGGCAGATCCGCGGCGGGGTCCTCGCGTTGCTCTATGGACAAGCGGACAAGTCGTTTTACGTCCGCCAAATCGCACGCGGGGTAAATGCCAGCGTGGGTGCTGTGCAGAGGGAACTGGAAAAGCTGGCTAAGGTAGGTCTGATT
>DATMPO010000171.1:0-5036 GCA_035567035.1 Verrucomicrobiia bacterium
TTTGCCGGACGTCCGCTCAACCAGGGCGCGGCCCGCGTACTGGTGGAAGCCACGGTAAAGGACTCCGCGAACCATTCCGAAACCCGCGGCGAGCCTATCACCGTGAGTGAATCTCCTCTGATGATCACGGCCGTGCCCGAAGGGGGCACACTAATCCCCAATCTGGAGAACCAGGTTTTTGTCCTTACTTCATACCCTGACGGCACCCCGGCAAGCACCAACCTCACGATCCAAGTGGCGGGCAGCCCCGACCAAAGCGTGTCCACCGACGACGGTGGAGTTGCGGTGGCCCACATCAACGCCGCCCGGAGCACGACAATTATGGTTGACGCGACCGACAAGCAAGGGAATCGCGCGTCCAGCTCCCTTCAACTCCAGTCCCGTGACGGTCTTGACCAGATTCTTTTGCGGACCGAACGCGCCGTCTACCGCGCCGGAGAGCGTATTCAACTGAAAGTCTTTTCCACAAAAAGGCGAGGCACCGCATATGTAGATATCGTGAAGGAAGGGCAAACGGTGCTCACCCGCGACTTGGATATCGAAAATGGCCAGGCCGAGCTTGCCCTGACCGCCACACCGGAGATGGCCGGGACGGTGGACTTCAACGCCTATCTTTTCGGCAGCGATGCGCGCCCCGTCGGAGATCACCGTTTGATCTTCGTGCAGCCCGCGGATGAACTCAAGATCGAGACGACGACAGATTCTGCCGTCTACAAGCCGGGGGGCGAGGCCCGTATTCGTTTTCGCGTGACCAACTCGCGCGGCGAAGGCGTCCATGCCGCCCTTGGTCTGCAGGTAGTGGATGAGGCAGTTTTTGCTCTGGCGGAGAAGCAGCCCGGCTTCGCCAAGGTCTTCTTCTATCTGGAGCAGGAGGTACTGAAGCCTCGTTATGAAATCCATTCCATCGGGATGTCGGAGGTCGTAGAACCCGCGGAGAAGTCCCAGGAAGACCAACATGACCGCGCGGCCCGCGCTTTGTTTTCGGCCACGGAAATAGTGACCGCCAACAAGTTTGAAACGGAATCCGGACGATCGGTGCCGATGACGAAATATGCCGACTATGCCAAACGCTATCAAAAGCATTTTCTGGCCCAGGTACAGCAGATCTCGGAAAGGCTCAACGGCACAACTGCGGATGCGTCCGGTCAGACCGACCTGACGAAAACCATCTCAAAAATGGCGCCAGTCCACGATGCCTGGGGGACTAACCTGAAAATCGAATTCGCCGGAGGCGACTCCCAGAAGAAGTTCTACTGGGTGCATAGCGCCGGTCCAGACAAACAATTCAACACCGGCGATGACATGGGCGTATACCTGGAAGCTCGCCATAGAAAAGTAGTTGGCCATCCGACTTCAGGCGCAAGTGCCATCGACGTAAACATTGAACATGATCGCGGTCCGTTCAACGGGCGCGCGGAAATCGTAGGAACGGCTGTTGACCAGTGGGGCGGCGCAATGGAAGGAGCCACCATTAAGACGCGAGAAGTCTCCACCGGAAAAATGCGTACGGCTCGGGCCAACGTTAGCGGGCAATTCCGGCTGGAAGCCCTGCCCGCGGGTGATTATCAGGTTGAGGTCTCCACTCAGGCAGAGACGGTCTCGCAGAAGTTCAATCTCAACGCACGTGATCGTGCCATCCTCTCTGTCTTTCTCCGGAAGGAACCGGGCGGGACTGTGGTGGCGGGCAATATAGTGACTCGGGTCCTCCCACTAGAGTTCATTGGGGGCGGTATCGGCCGCGGGGCGGGAGGCGGTTTTGGAGCTTTCGATGACCGCCTAGCTTTCCGAAGGGAAGGTCCCATGCAGTTTGCACCACCCATGGCTGCAACCGTTGAGGTCAACGGCGCGACCATGAACGTTGAGGTCAACACAGCAACTCTGGCCAAGGACAAAGCTGATTCCGGTGCTTCCGGCGCACACGTGCGGTCCTACTTCCCGGAGGCCCTCTATATCAATCCCGAGATCATCACAGACCAGGATGGCCGAGCCAGTATTGTGATACCAATGGCTGACTCTATCACCACCTGGCGCATGGCCATGATGGCGTCTACTGCGCACGGTGCGCTGGGCAGCGCGACCTCGACCATAAACGTATTTCAGGATTTCTTTGTAGACCTCGACTTGCCGGTCACGCTCACCCAGGGTGATCGGGTCTCCATTCCTGTTGCCGTCTACAACTACTCGGGTGAACGCGGAGACGTGGACCTGCAACTCCGACAAGAGGACTGGTTTGGCCTGGTGGATGATGCCGCCGAAAAGTCTGTCACAGTGGATTCCTCTCGCGTCGGCGGGTCACAGTACACTCTGGAAGCCAGGCGCATTGGGAAATTCAAGCTGACACTCTCGGCACAAATGAAAGGCGCCGCCAACCGCGCCGATATCGTGGTCCGGGAAATCGAGGTCATTCCCAACGGACGCGAGCAAAACCTGGTCTTCAACGGACGGCTGGAAACCTATGTACGCCATGATGTGAATTTTTCCGAGAGCAGCATTCCCGAAGCCAGCAAGATCTTCGTCCGGCTCTATCCCGGCCCGCTGAGCCAGGTCATTGAAGGCATGGACAGTATCCTGCGCATGCCCGGGGGCTGTTTTGAACAGACCTCGTCCAGCACCTATCCCAACGTCCTGGCGCTCGACTACATGAAGCGCACAAAGAAGCTGACTCCCGAGGTTCACGCCAAGGCTGAAGGATACATCGCCAACGGCTACCAGAGGCTGCTCACCTTTGAAGTCCCAGGCGGCGGCTTTTCCTGGTTCGGCCAGTCGCCGGCCAACAAGATCCTGACCGCTTACGGTCTAATGGAGTTCTACGACATGTCCAAGGTCTATGAAGTAGACCCAAAGGTGATCTCACGAACACAGCAATGGCTCGCCGGACAACAGCAGAGCGACGGAAGCTGGAAGCCGGACACATACTTCATCAACGAAGGCGCCACCAACCGCTACAACAAGGATGTGCTGCGCATTACTGCTTACCTTGCCTGGTCACTGGAGAACACGGGTTACCAGGGACCGGCGGTGGAGAAAGCCAAACAGTTTGTTGAAAAGAACATGGGCAGCAGCGCGAAGCTGGACTCCTACACTCTGGCGGTTCTGGCCAACTTCGCCACCGACTATGGCCAAGACCGGGACTTCACCCGTCAGGCGATCCAGCTTTTGCTGGATGCCCGCACGGAGAAAGATGAACAGGCATGGTGGAACGCAGACGAAACCAGCGTCTATGCCACGGGCGCCAGCGCCAGCGTGGAGACGACAGCGCTGGCTGTCCAGGCGCTGCTTAAGTGGGGGCAGGCCTCAGGTACGACGCGCAAGGTCATGACCTATATTGCCTCCAAGAAGGATGCTTCCGGGACCTGGGGCACGACCCAAGCCACCATCATGGCGCTGCGGGCCCTGCTCCTGGCAACTGAAAAGGGCGCCGCGGACGTTCGCGGCACTTTGGAAGTCCTGCTCAACGGCAAGCCCGCCGAGAAAATCATCCTGACCCCGGAAAACAACGACCTGCTCCATCAGTTCGTCTTCAAGGGCGGCGATACGAAGAACGCCACCACCGTGGAAATCCGCTTTGAGGGCAAAGGCGGACTCGCGTATCAGGTAGTCGGGCAATATTTTCTTCCCTGGGACAAGAAGCCGGCGGACGAGCCGCTCTCCATTGACGTGGTTTACGACCGCACACGCCTCGCGCAGGATGATATCGCCACGGTCACCGCGACCATTAAGAACAATCTGCCCAAGGCCGCCAACATGGTGATGGTTGACTTGGGAATTCCTCCGGGATTCGACTTGCTCAGCGAAGACCTCCAGACGTACCAGGAGAAGAGCACCGGCCAGAAAAGCGGACGCCTCGAGAAATTCAGCCTGACGGCGACTCAGGCTATTCTCTACTTCGATTCCTTTGCCCCAGGAGATACGGTCACGCTGCACTTCCGTCTGCGCGCCAAATATCCCATCCGCGCCCGGACATTCAAGTCTCGCGTTTACGAATACTATGACCCTGAAGTGAATTCGGTTGCGCGTCCGGTGGAGTTGGAGGTACGCCAGCGTTAACCCAGGTCTGCAACGCTCTGCGTTGGAGCGCCGACGTTGGAGAAGATATGCGACACCTTCGGCGTTGTCAAAGCTGAATGCGGTGGGCTCGGAGGCGGCGCCGACTTCAGCGTCGTAAAACGAGGGTTTTCGTACATTTCACACCGGCCTTGCCCACGTAAAATTCAAGGAGGGCAACTCAGATGCGAGGCTGGATATGCGAGTCTGGGAAGGGGAAAACAGAGCTCAACGGAGTGCCGTCCACATCACTCACCTGGGCGCGCTTACTCTTCCGCTTTATCGAGGACGCTAGGCAATTGCCTCGACCCAAGACAAACCGGGTAGCAACGAGAGCGGGGTAGCCACTTCTGGAGGAACGGGCTCCAGCAGTCGGGCGGCATATCGTGCGCCAATCCGCTCATGTATCTTCCCTTTCTCCGTTTCTTAGTGTGACTGCGCCTCAGGGGGTCACCGTTCCCGGGCATCGCAGTGAACTTACCGCAACAATCCCAGAGCACTGAGCCTGTAGGTCATCGCGACAGCGCTTACTCGAAATTGCTTCGCCAAAAAGCCAAGAGCATCTTCATCGTCCAGATCGAGACTATGTTTCCTGATTTCCTTGCGCACGAGAGTCGCAGGCATCAATAACGCCGCACCGAACCTGTTTGCCTCCACTTCTTCCTTGTCGTTGCCGGTTGCTGAATTATCGTCACGTCGGAAAATCACAAAGGGATCAATAAACAGTTGAGATCGCCGGTTTTTCTTCAGGTGCAATATGAAATGTGCGATTTCGTGCGCAACAGTAAATCTCTGTCGAACGCGCGCATGAGTGGAGTTATAACCAATTGCACCACGATCATTCTCAATCTCATGAAGTACGCATTTGAGATTTCGGATGTGCGCGGCGACTACTTGCGCGATTGCGACTTCCGCCGATTCGCGGGCACACCCCTTCGGCTCCTCGTTACGGGCTTCGTGGTGTCGGCTGCCTCAAACAAATGCCGAATGCC
>DATMPO010000172.1:0-4072 GCA_035567035.1 Verrucomicrobiia bacterium
CATGCCAGCCCGCGCGAGGACTCCCGCTACCATGGCAAACCGCTCTGGTTGGATTTCGATGTGTGCTGGCAGAGGCACACCCAGTTTACCTACGAGTAGATCATTCCGCCCGCCAGTCCTCCCAGCTTATATGCGGATTACCTGAAAACCCACGGCGAGGGTGTCCACCATCTCGGTCTGCCGGTGGACGACCTGGAGAAGTCCATCGCCGAATATCAGAAGGTGGGTTACACCGTGGCGCAGTCCGGGGCATGGGGCGAAACGGGCAAGAAGGGTTCCGGCCGCTACGCCTATATGGATACCGACTCGATAGGTGGCGTCATCGCCGAGTTGATACGGGCTATTAAGTGCGACGGCCAATAGTCGACACCGACCTCTTCGTCCTGCTCCCTTTACCTTGGTCAGGACTTCAGCATGAACCCGAACTGCGCCGCGTGCAGCGCGTGCCATCAACAAGTTGCGGGAAGTTTCCGGAGAGACGCTGGGCAGGCTGAGGAAGGGAGGGCATCCACTAGCTGGCGCGTGAGGAGAATCGCGGACGCCGCGAAAGGGGAAAAGAAGAGTAGCGCAGGGCTGCCGCGCCGTTTGTGGAAGACCTGCGGCTTTTTCTTCGTACGACCAAGAGGGCCGCAGGTCCCCGCCAAAACCGGGCGTGGCCCTGCGCTACGTCAGGTGCTTAATCAGCAGAGCTCCGTTGCAAATCACAGCAACTCCTGTAGAGCGTGTGTTTCTCGGTGCCTCTGCGTCTCTCCGGTGATATAGTCTTCCGTCGTCCCCGCTACGTACGGATCTGGGCCTGCCCTGCCTCCTGGCCCGCGCTGCGGGTACAGTCTTAATATGGCCTTCGACCGTGCTTTCGCACACGACGTTCTGCTACCCCTGAATACCACCGCGTACCAACTTTCTTGGGGACAGGAGCTCAAATTTCCTCCGGGCTGGCAGCAGACGGGCACCGTCACCGTGGACCAGTCCATCATCGATCATGAAACGGCGTCCGGACTAGCGAAAATCCTGATCTCCGAGGATTGCGATTGGGGCGTCGTCGCGCGCAAGGACGACACCTCGGTGATCGCCATCCGGGGAACCGATACCCAGCATCAGTGGCTTGAGGACTTCCGCGCCATCGCGCAGCCGGTCCCCCATGGACCCTGGTGGATCCATCGCGGTTTTGACGACGTGTGGAACTCTATCGCGCCGAGTTTGCAAAAGGCGTGGGACACGGCATGTTCGGCAAACGCTCAGGTATACATCACTGGGCACAGTCTCGGGGCGGCGCTCGCACTGATCATGGGCGTGCAACACCCCGAGGCCTTCACCTGGACCTTTGCGGGTCCGGCGGTGTTCTCACCCATTCACGGACTCCCGCCGTCTGCGAACATCGTGCGCGTCGTAAACCCTAGCGATCTGGTGCCGAAGGTTCCCATTCCGCCCCTGTATCAGCACATCGGACAGGAGGTCGATATTGCGGGCGCGGCGGACGCAGGCGACTTCGCGCTGCAGCACTCTCTCGATACGTATGGGGCGGGATTGGCGAAGTTGATCGGACATTGATGCCCCCTCCACCAGGCTCTTCATCCCTATGAAGACCATTTGTCTTCAAGCCTTGTTCAGTTCGCGTTATCTCAAAAACGCGTGGGATTCTCTGGCCACTTTGATCTCAGACTTTCTGCGCCTCCCGCTGATTACGTTGAAGGAAACCAAAAAGCTATTCTCGACCACCAGAATCTCTTCATCGTTGACCCATCCCACCAGTGCTGTATTTGGTTCTCCTCGGAACAGGGATTCGCAACACAAGCGCGACTCGGACAACGGTATACATCGGAGGCGTGAGTGCGCAAATCGCTGCACCAAATGATTTCAGGAACTCGCAGGTATCACCTCTATCGGGGATTGCCAGAGTGAATCGCTGAGTCACATGGTGTCAGCCAAAGGAATACAATTATGTATTCCGCGCGCAGTTGGAAAACGCGGCGTTCCTTGCCGGGCGATGTCTCTGCTCCATTAGACGCATTGCTCAGTCGCACGGGAGGTGCCTGTGAAACGCATTGCAAAGTGGATTGGAATCTTTCTCGCGGTACTGATACTGGCTGTGGTCAGCCTGCCGTTTCTGATTAACGTGGATCAGTTCCGGCCCACGCTCCAGTCGGAACTCACCCGTGCGCTCGGCAGAGAGGTTACGCTCGGCAACTTGCATCTCAACATTCTGCGTGGACAGGTCACGGCGGACGATCTCTCCGTGGCCGAGGATCCGGCCTTCGGAAAACCCGCTTTCATAAAAGCGCAGTCACTGCACGTCGGCGTAGAAATCTGGCCATTCATCATGTCGCGCAAGCTGATCGTCACGAATCTGACTATCGATCAGCCCGACATCGGGCTGGTGCAGGCGCCGTCGGGCAACTGGAATTTCTCCAGCCTCGGCGGCAAATCCACAACACCAGCCGGCGGCACGCCATCTTCAGCGCAAATGCCGCTGGATCTTTCTGTACAGCTCGTAAGGGTCAGCAACGGCCGGCTTACCCTTCGAAGGACCATCGGCCACTGGAAGCCTCTGGTGCTGGAACAGGGGGATATTGAGCTGCGCGATTTTTCGGCTACGTCGGTCTTCCCGTTTTCTGTCTCCGCGAAAGTGCATGGCGGTGGCACGATAAAGCTGGACGGAAAAGCCGGCCCAATCAATGCCGCGGATTCGGCGATGACGCCGGTGACGGCTACCCTTAGCGTGATGCAACTCGACCTGGCGGGCTCAGGAGCAAACGACGTGGCTCCCGCCGTCGCGGGCCTGGTATCCCTTAACGGCAGCGGCGACTCAGACGGCACAAACATGCACATAAAAGCGAAGCTAAAGGCTGAAAAGCTGAAACTGGCCAGCAAGGGGACTCCCGCCACGCGACCGGTGGAACTCGATTTTTCCGTGCAACACAATCTCCGGAAGCACTCGGGGGTGCTTCATCAGGGCGACATCCACATCGGGACCGCAACCGCGCACCTCACAGGAACCTACAGTGAGCAGGGTGATTCCGTGGTGTTGAACATGAAGCTTTCCGGTCCCGACATGCCAGTGCAGGAGTTGGAAGCGCTGCTCCCCGCTCTGGGAGTTGTGCTGCCGGCCGGAGCGTCCTTGCGGGGTGGCAACGCCAGCGCCAATCTTTCCATGCAAGGGCCGGCGGATCGTCTGGTCACCAACGGATCGCTGGCGGTCAACAATACGCGATTGGTAGGATTCGATCTTCCCAAAAAGATGGCATCCATCGAAACGTTGGCTGGGATGAAGGGTGGGCCGGACACTGACATCCAGACCCTGAGCGCTAGTGTACGGTCCGCGCCGGAGGGTATCAGCGCGCAGGAGATAAAGTTGATCGTCCCGGCCATGGGTGATTTGAGCGGTGGGGGTACCATCAGTCCAGCCAATACGCTCGATTTCAAGATGAGCGCCATTATCCACACCTCGGGGCTCATGGCAGTCATCGGGAACAAGCCGATTCCGTTCACCGTCGAGGGCACGTGCTCAGATCCAATTTTCAGGCCGGACATGAAGGCGGTTGTCAAGGAAGAGATCAAGGGCATTCAAAACGACATCGGCAAAGCCGCTGGCGACCTGTTCAAGGGGATGACAGGCGGCAAGAAAAAGAACTAACTTTTAACCGTAGGTGCCCGAGCGTTCCGACGTCTAGCATCTTGCCGTCATCCAACAAAAACGGGTCACTGATTCGGCGGCAGAGATAAGCCCAGGCATCGGTGCCCCCAAGGTGCCCGGATCCTCATCGCGCCGTTCAGCCACAGAAACGCCCGCATTTGAGTTGCAACGGACAAACCGAAAGGCGAAATGGGATCGGGAATGGCATTCAGGGCGATTGCTTATCCTGGCGCTCCAGGTCTCCCGGTAAACCCAGGCGTGAGACTGCGCTACAATCTGCTCGCTACAATCTGCTCGCCTGTCGTTAACAAGTCAAGTTGTCCGGTTTTAATAATTAGTGATCTGTCCGCTTTGTGAAACAAAGCGATGCGGCCTTTAGGCCGCCGCCTTGTGGGTTTTTGGTTTGGCCTTTGCTTTGGTTTTGCTCAAAACAGAAGC
>DATMPO010000173.1:0-5371 GCA_035567035.1 Verrucomicrobiia bacterium
GTCTGGTTACCCGGCAATTCGTTCGCGTCGCCGCGCAAGTTGGTAATGCGCAGCGTCACGCTCCCGGAGGCCGGGAGGATGAAGCTGAGCCCGTTGAAAACTATGGCGTTGGGCATCGCCAGTTGAGCCGTCACGTTGGACAGCGAGGGCCCGGTACCAGTATCCACGGATAATTGCGCGTCAACCGTGTTGTTGGCGCCGAGTTTGTTAGTGTCGTTCACCGTCATGAATACCGTCAGGTTTCCGGTAATCGTGACCCCGGATTTTCCTCCGGAGCAGGTAAGTACAACATCCCCCATCCTTTCCGCCAGACCCTCGGAATGAACTAAAGCGGGTACGGCGGACGGGATACAAACGAGTGAGTTTTGGGAATAGCCTAGACCCGCAGCGAGTAAAAGGAGTAGTAAAACCGTTGAAAGTTTACCAATCTGCGTATGGTGTTCCATCGAGCCCTATTTTATCCGATCCGCTATGAACGTCAAAAATGCCGGGCTCGTTCTGGCTCACGCTTTGCGCCGCATCTTCCATGACGGTGCGCCAGTCGTTGGTGCCTGTCATAGGATCGATCGGAACTTGCCGCAGGTAACCTTCCTGCACTAGGTCCTGCAGAGTTTGTGGGGCTTTTTGCTTATCGTAGGTGTACTCGTCGATCACAGTTCGCAGGGTTTGCAGGTTGCTGTGCAACACAGTCTCCTTGGTCCGGACGATGGACTTTTGGTAAAGCGGAAGCGCAATCGAGACCAGGGTCACGATGATGGACATCACGATCAGCAGCTCGATGAGGGTGAACCCACAACGCCTGGCGGCGCCGCTTAGCATCGCGGCGACACTACGTTTACCATTCCGAATAGGGAGTTCCATCCGCAGCCTTATCCATGCTCTTGGTGTAAACGTCGAACACATTCTGCCCGCCCCAGCCTGTGGACGTGGGATCATCCTGCATACTGCGCTTTCCCCAGTCCGTGGAGTTGGTCATGGGATCCTTGGGAATGCGCCGCAAAAAACGCTGCTTCTTGTCCACCTGCCCAGCCATTTTGACGCCCTCGACGAGAATCTCCAGGCTTTCCGGATAACCCTCCTGTCCGATTTTCCCGGGGCCGAGCATCCCCTGGTCGGCCATGTCCTTGTACTTGTCGATGGCGTTCCGTATCTCGACCAACACTCGGTGCAGCTCGCGCTCTCTTTCGCCGCGCACTCTGGCGCGCGCCAGGGGTACTGCCATGCTGGTGAGGATCAGCAGGATCGTGAACGCAACGATCAGCTCGATCAATGTAAGCCCGCTTTGATTCCGGCGTCTCCGCATGGATTTCTACTTCACGCTGACCGAAAACTGGGGAGCCCCGGTCAGGATGGGTTGTGATTGAGAATTGCGCAGCGTCAGTTGCGGCGCCGCTACGACGGTATCGCCCCGGCCCACAGCCTGAAAGACCAAGGTCACGAGCGAGCCCGATCCGCTCACGCCGCCGGTCGTGGGAAAACGGCTGACGTTTATGGTCGCCTCTCCGGTATCGTTGAGAACATTCTTCGAGAAAGCCACTTGCTGTCCATCGCTGGTCAGCAGATTGCCGCGCACTACATCGTTCAGCCGAAGCACTTTGGGATCGAAGCGGACTTGCATTGGCGTGGAGGCCAGGTCCGCGGCGTTTTCAACCATCAGGCTCACTGTAATCGTTCCATTGAGTTCAGCACTAGCCTGTGCAGGCACGAACATGACGCGGGCCTTGCCGGCTTCCGGCGCCCCGGGCGGCTTTGCAGGGGAAATGGGCGGCGCGACTGGCGAGGGGGCAGTGGCAGGGGGCGCTACGGGCTGCACGATTCCAGCCGGGGGCGCGGTCGCTGGAGGAACATTCGGCGCAATAGCAACCGGTTGTGGCGCGGGCTGAGAGGATTGTGGCGCCGGCGTCTCGGCAGGCTTTTCTGCCGCATAGTTCAGCTTCACAACGGTTGAGTTGCCCGTCCCAATGGTCCGCATGTTCACGTCCGTGATGTCGGGCGCGCGCACGATGTGAGGGATCAGAGCGATGACCAGCTCGCTTTCATCCTTAGAGAGCGTTTCGCTGGTGAACAACCGCCCAAGCAGCGGGATGCTGCCCAAGCCCGGCACCCCTGTAGTGGTCTTGTTCTCCTGGATCTGGATCAGGCCGCCCATCAGGTTCACTTCTCCCTGCTTGAGGCGCACATCATTACTGACCTTCGTCTGCGCCACGTCCGGCTCCTGGACGCCACCCAAATTGAGGAACTGCTTCACGTTTGAAATGTCTATGTCGACGTGTAATGACACCTCGTCGGTCCCGTGGATCTTGGGCGTGATATCGATGTTGACGCCCACATCCAGAAACGTGAATTGCGTATTGACCAGCGGGTTGATACCCACGCCGCCGATCCCCGGTTGGAAGCTGCCGCTGGCGTACGGAACCTTTTCGCCGATCTTCATGCTGACCTTTTGCCCGTCCACAGCACGAACCTGCGGCGATTGCAGTACTTTGCTGTTGGTGTCATTCATCAGCGCATTGAGAAGGCCGCCCGGCAATGTCAGCGAAAAATCGCGCGTGCTGATCCGGGCGATGTTGGAGAGGGGGATGCTGGTCGAAGTTCCGGTCCCCGTGCCTGTTCCGGTTCCCGTTCCGGTGCCGGTCCCAGTCCCCGTGCCAGTCCCTGAAGAACCGCTCCCTGGCACTGAGATGATCGAGCGCGGCGTGAAACTGATGGGTGAATTGATGCCGTTTGGAGCGATCGCCGCCGCCAGGTCTCGCTCCTTGGCCCGGCTGACCTGCATGACCAGAACATCCACCAGCACCTCGGCCTTCGGTTTGTCGAGATCGGCAATAATCTTTTCGGCCAGCGCAACTTTGTCCGCTTCGGCGCGCACGATGATGGCGTTCTGCGCCTGGTAAGTGAAGATCTTCTGAATCTCGGCGACCGTGCGCACGGCCGTCACGATTTCCTGGATCTCCTGGGCCGTCAAAACATTCTTCAGATAAAACACTCTCACTACCCAATCTTCAAATTCGCGCCGCTTGGTGGGGTTGTCCTGCGTGATGAAGATGGCGTTCTGCGAAATCGGTTTCCAGAATGATTTTGTAATTAGCGCCAGATAATCCAGCGCCTCGTCCAGCGTGGCATTGTTCAGCTCGATCGATTGCGGCTTGGTGGGTGCGGGGCCGGTCGTGAATTCGGGGTCGAACAGGACGTTGATACCCGCCAGCTTGCCCACGGTTTCGAACAAGACCTTAGGCGGCTGGTTATTCATTTTCAGATTGATGGGCGCGGCATTCAGCGGCTTCAGCTCGGGTAGCGGCTGCATGGCCGCAAACTTCTTTTCCTCTCTCTTCGTTTCGGCCTGCGCCGGGGTAAGACCGCGATCTTCAGGTTTCGAGGCGGGTTTATTCTTCTCGCGCTCGATCATGCTCTTGGTGCGCTCGATCTCCTCTGCCGCCATGTCCAGAGCCGGATTGATGCCGTAAGCTTTCTGGAATTCCGCGAGCGCCTCATCCAATTTGCCCAGGTTGCGCAGGCGTCTGCCCTCATCGACGTGATACTGCCCGTCATAAAAGCGCAACCGGGTGGCGGTGAGCTGATACGCGATATCGGCCGGATCGTCGCTCAACGCCTCCTCGGCAAAGGACAATGCTGTATCCCAGTCTTTGCGGATTTCGGCGGCACGACTCTGAGCCAGCAACTTGTCCCCTTTGCGGGTGCGCGCCTCAATAACTGTTACCAGCGTCGCGACGGCCGCTATTTTGGCTAACCTTTTAGCACTCAGCATCTTACGACTTGGACGACGTCCAGCCCGCAGGATGCGACACCAGCGGCTCGTGCATTATCATCAAAAGGACTGACGCGGACCGGCTCCCGAGTGTGGAAAGCAATTTGAGGCATTCTTGGCGACAAAAGAGACTGAATTCAAGATTTTAAGTGACAATCGGCAGGCGAGCCATAACTATTTTTTGATGGAGCGCTTTGAGGCCGGCCTGGTCCTCACAGGCACCGAGGTGAAGTCCGCCAAATCGGGCAAGATCCAGCTCCGCGAAAGCTACGCTACCATCGAAAGGAACGAAGCCTGGCTGGTCAACGCCCATATCAGCGAGTATTCCCACGGCAACCGGGAGAACCATTCGCCAGCGCGGAGCCGCAAGCTGCTGCTGCATCGGCGCGAAATTGATAAATTGCTAGGGAAGACCAGGGAGAAGGGGCTGTCCCTGATTCCCACCAAGATCTACCTGAAGGGCGGCCGCATCAAGTGTGAGGTGGCCCTGGCGCGCGGCAAGAAGATGCACGATAAGCGCGAAGCCGAACGCGCCCGCACGGCGGAGACCGAGGCGCGCGACGCTGTCCGCCGGAGCAAGGCCAAATACGGAGACTAAATGCAGATCCAACTGGAACGAACGCCGGTCGAATCCCTGGAGTGCGACGCGCTCATTGCGCTGACTTTTGAGGGCAAGCCTAACGACCGGTTCAAAGACTCGCTCGGCGACGTCTACGGTTCGGGAGAAGTGGCCGGCAAGATCTTCGAGATGACGCTGGTGCATCACCCACCGGGTCTTAAGGCCAAGCGGCTTCTGCTCGCCGGCGCCGGACCGGTCGCGAAATTCACCACCGCCGAGGTGCGGCGCGTTTCGGGCGCAGCGCTCCGGCATTTGAAATCGCGATCGCTCCGCAAGATCGCGATACTTCTCGAAGGTTCATTTGGCGGGTCCGAGCATGTGGAGGCGGCGGTGGAAGGCGCGATGCTCGGCGACTACGAACCGGACCGGTACAAGAGCGACAAGAAAGACGTCAAGGTTGTGGATCAGTTCACCGTATCGGCTCCAGGCGGCGGTGAGGAGCTGAATCGGGCGGCGGAGCGGGGCCGCACCATTGCGGAGTCGCAGAATTTTGCGCGTGAGCTGAGCACGGAACCGGCCAATAAGCTTACGCCCACGTCGCTAGCAGAGGCGGCCCGGCAAATGGCCGGCACCCAAGGACTCGAGTGTGACGTCCTGGACCAGGACAGGATGCGGCAATTGGGCATGGGATCGCTGCTGGGAGTTGCCTTGGGAAGCGCGGAACCTCCGGCGCTGATCGTGCTGCGTTACAAGCCCGCGAAGGCGAGCGGCGCCGCCCACCTTGGACTCGTCGGCAAGGGCGTCACCTTCGACACCGGGGGCATCTCCATCAAGCCTGCGGATGGCATGGAAAAAATGAAGTACGACATGGCCGGTGGCGCAGCCATGATCGGCACCATGCGGGCGCTGGCGCAGTTGAAGCCGCCGATTGCGGTGACCGCGCTGATTCCCGCGGTTGAAAACATGCCCGGCAGCCGCGCGCAGCGTCCCGGCGACATCGTCACCTCGTTGTCCGGCAAAACCATCGAGGTGATCAATACCGACGC
>DATMPO010000174.1:0-18613 GCA_035567035.1 Verrucomicrobiia bacterium
ACAGCGGCGGTGGTGGTCACAGCGGCGGTGGTGGTCACAGCGGCGGTGGTGGTCACAGCGGCGGCAGCCACAGCGGTGGCGGTGATGGCAGTCGTAAAAAATAATCTCTGCGCTTCGCGGCAGCGCTACTTGGGTTCAAGCAGGGTTGGGCCAACTCACCAAATGAGAGTCTTGAGGCGCACTCCGTCATCGAGGTTGGCCGCGTCTTTGTCCTGGTCAAGGTTACTTCGTGGTAGACGGGGCAGCTCGCAATTCGACAGCGCCAGCGTCGTTGGCTGAGGTCGCCTTGAGATAGCTCGTGGCCGGCGGCGTGCGTAACCTCCCGGATCAGGTTTCAGAACAATGCACCTAAACGCCCAGTGCGTCAGCCAGCTCTCGCATGAATAATTCGGCGTCGGTTACCAGCCCCAGCGCCTGGAACGTTCCGCGGTCCGCAAGTTTGGTGACCACGGCGGGATTGATGTCGACGGCAACTACCTTCACCGAAGACGGCAACATGTTTCCGGTGGCGATAGAGTGGAGCATGGTGGCAATCATCAGCGCCATGTCGACTCCCTTCACCGCTTCGCGCATGCGGCGCTGAGCTTCCGCCATGTCCTGGACCACGTCGGGAATGGGACCATCGTCGCGTACGGACCCGGACAGCACAACATCCACGTTGTTCTTGATGCACTCGAACATGATACCTTCGCGCAGCAGTCCGCTTTCCACTGCCTGGCGAAGAGAGCCGGCCTTGCGGATGGCGTTGATGGCAAACATGTGGTGACGGTGTCCGCCTTCGACCGACTGGCCGCTCCGCAGCGTTACCCCAAGCGAAGTGCCCAGGAGCACGCTCTCGACATCGTGGGTGGCAATGGCATTGCCGCCGAACAGCACCTGGACAAAGCCCGCGCGGATCATGCGTGCCAGACATGGGCCGGCGCCGCTGTGCACGATGGCCGGTCCGGCTACCAACAGGATTTTGCCGCCGCGCTCCCGCGTCTGCCGCATCTCGCGGGCCAGTTCTTCGATTACGCGCCGCTTGGGCCGTTCGGACGACACGTCGCTGGCCATGAAAGAAAAGATCTCGTGCTGCCGCGACCGTTGCGGTGGAATCACGCGGATGCCGTTGTATCCAACGACCACGGCATCGCCTTTGCTCACCGCCGCCATGGGGACCATGCGGGCCGCGGATTGCTCCTGGTCGACCGTGATAATCAGGTCCATCTCGGTGTTCTGCACCTCCACCCATTTGCCTCCCAGACGGACCTGCGTAGGCATGTGCGTGGTGGAATAAAAGTCGTCCGGCAGGACTCCGTTCGCCGGGGCGGGCTCGGTGCGCACGTCGTGTTGGGAGACCAGA
This sequence comes from Verrucomicrobiia bacterium, assembly GCA_035567035.1. Taxonomy (GTDB): domain Bacteria; phylum Acidobacteriota; class Terriglobia; order Terriglobales; family Acidobacteriaceae; genus Angelobacter. The sequence continues at coordinate 1,343 of DATMPO010000174.1, forward strand.
ACGGCGCCGTAATCCTGGAGCGTCGTCATGATGCGGTCCAGTTGCGGTTCGTTTTCCGCGCTGATCTTCAGGCGGGCAAAGGAAGGTTCGTCCTTGCGCCGCCCGACCCGGATATCGAGCAGCTCGAAGGAGCCTCCCAGATCCATTACCGCGTCGAAGACCTTGGGCAGTGCCCAGGAATCGATGATATGGCCCTCGAGCGTGATTTCTTCGGTGAACAGCTGCGCCCCCGTTGGTGAAATTTTCCTGGTGGTCTGAGTTGGATTCATGTTCTGTCCTTATTGCGCCAATGAAGCTGTGCAAAAGAAAAACCCGCGGTCGTTTGTTTGCGACCGCGGGCCGGGAACCTGTTTGCGTCGAGGCTGCTACTGCACGCACTCTCCCCATTTCGCAGGTCGCACCAAGGTGGGCGACGGGCAAGGGAGAGGTCGGATGGAGCAGCGCTTTTGCATCAGGACACCATCATGCTGGACTTATTCGCGCTTTGTCAACTAAGAAAAAGCCGCTTTACCGGCTGCAAAAGAGCCGGCCGTTCCTGTTTTCAATTTCGCCGGAGCACTGGTCGAAATAGGACAGTGACGCCCGCCTCCATGTTCCATTTCTTCTTTGGCAACTGGCCTGCAATGTACTGCCGACGATCTTGATATTCTGACAAGTTTCCATGTATACGCCAGATGGCGGGCCATCCTGCTGGCCATCCTGTCGGTAGCCCTGCCCGTTGTCGTATCGACCGCCTTGCTGGTCCCCGGGTCTATAGACCTGCTCGTTATTTATCCTTTTGTTGCACGTCAGTCGTCCGTAAAGATTCTCAATTCCCCCAGTGCATTCGTCGATGTTCTGGAGTGACGTCCGGTTCCAGCTGCCACTTCCGGTGTCGCATCGGGCTTCGAGTGTATTGCCGTTGGTGCTGATGTCCTGGCACGTCTGCACATACGTGCCGGCGGGAACGCCATTCTGCCAGCCTTGTCCGGCGGGTTGATATTGCTCGGGACGCATGTCGCAACTGAGGAATCCGTTATTGTTTCCGACGTCTCCCGCGCAGCGCTGGACTTCCTGCAGCTGACTGGACTGCCAGTCGCCATTGGCGTTCCGGCAAGTGGCGTACAGTGTCGACCCATTCGTCCCGATGTCTTTGCAGCTTTGCCGGTAGGAACCTGATGGAACGTCTTGCGCTGCGCAGGACATCCCAAAGGTGCAGAGCGCCCCGGTCAACGCGACCGCTCCCAAAGTAGTTAAGTAACGCATATTTATGTCTCCTTCTTGTTATGTCCGGTGGAGGTCCTCTTCGACACATTCAGACATATCCACGCTAACAGTTGGCACACGCAAAGTATGGGCACTCTAGCTCACATGGAAGGAATAACTCTGCGCCTCTAGTTTTGTCTTTTTCGTCCAGGCAGGCGCGAGCTTGTAACCGACTCTCTGAGACTTCGCCGGCCGTGGACCGTAGCATTCTGGCGGATTCAGTAGGCAGGATGATGTGTCGACAAGGTCCGAAGGGACTGGATCAGAGACCCACCCGCGGAGGCACCTGCAAGCCCGGCATTAGCGGACCAGCAAACAGTCGCCGGCATGACTTTGCCAGCCAGCGCGCCCACCGGGCGGAGCGTGCCAGCCGGGCGCTATCGGTGGCGATTCCGGTGTCAGCATACATGCGGCGGTAGAGCTTTGAAATCAGGACGAATGCGAGCCGGCCCTTGACTGAGGGGACAAACTGGGCACGCTTCCAGATCAGGCGCACGCTGTAAAAGCGGTCCCACACAGCCTGTGTTCGCCGCCGGATCTCGTCCGCCGACATGACGGGATGAGACGCGAACATCTGAGGACGAACCGCCCGTGGAATAAGCCACACTCGTGTAAGAGGTACGCCCCCAATGCGAGTGGGATTGCTTTCCATCGTTTTTTCCCAGCGAGCAAAATCAACGGTCCCAGGGTACGGGGTCAGCATAACGAACTGCGCGAAGGCCAGGTCAGCTTGTTCGGCCAGGGCAGCCGTGGCGTCGAAGGTCTGGGGACGATCGCTGGGCAACCCGAAGATAAAGGACCCGAGAACGTAAATCCCATGATGGCGAAAAGTGCGCAGACGCTCAGCCAGACTTGCTCCCGCGAAGTTGAAGTCTTTGTATACGTCCTTCAATCCTTCCGGAGTCACGGCCTCCACGCCGACAAGCACACCTTGAATATGGGCGGCCCGCATGGCCGTCAGAAACTCAGGATCTTCGCCCGCTTCCATAGTGATCTGCGTAAACAGAATTGTGTCTTTCGGAAGTTTGGCCAGGCGTGCCATCAACTCGAAGCGTTCCGCACGAATGGACCGGAGTTCCTGCAGGCGTTGCGTGTTGCCCTGCTGCTCCGCCAGCGCCAGGTCGGTGAGCGTGACCGGATAGAAATTGTCGTCGGCCAGCGCGATAAAGCGGAAACCAAGCTGGCGCAACTGGACGACTTCCTCGATGACCGCATCTGAAGTACGCTGTCGCGGACGCTGTCCGTCCGTACGCCACACGGAACAGAAAGAACAATGCTTGGGGCAGCCACGGACCGTTTGCACCGAAGCCCACATGTAGCGGTTGCGGGGCATCAGGTCCCAGCGCGCGGGAACAAAGTCACTGGCGTCAATCCGGCCGCCAGCGTAGAGAGACTTGAGATCGCCATTGACGTGGTCCGCCAGGACCCGGGCCCAGACCACGTCGCCATCGCCCTGCACCACAGCGTGCGCGCCTCCCATTTCGGCGGCTTCCTCGGGATAAAGCGTCGCGTGGATTCCGCCAAACACGACCGTAGCTCCGCGCTCGCGCGCCGCGTTGCCGATCTCATACCCGCGCAGTACGTTGCCGGTATGAATGCTTATTCCAACAACATCACCGGTCCCGATGTCGGAGAACTCCACTGGGGCCAGCGTCTCATCCACAAGATGCGGATCGCCGTAACATGCCGGTGTTGCTCCGGCCAGCACGTAGAGCCAACGCGGAGTGATCACCGCAGTACCAAAAGACACGCTACTCGGATTGACGAGGTGGACTGTCACAGGGGTGGCTCCTCATTCTTCTGAAACTGTTCTTATTCTGAAACTCTCCCTTGCTTGACGCGGCCATCGCCCTGCCGCAGCGGGGCAAGTTGAGAGCAATCGAAAACCAGTAAGCGGGCCAGCAAGCAGCTGTCAGAGCGCAGTGTTGCTGGTGCGGTAGAGGCAGTAACCGGCATCTTAGCCGCCGGTGTGCGACCTTTTCAAAGTGGCCCGGTGCGTTTTGCGTCTTCTTTTCTTTTTAGCGATTCTCGCGGCGGCGCGTTCATCCATGGGCCGCTCCGGAGAAGCACGCTGTTTGGCACTGGTTTGCGGTGTCTTGAGCGCCGCTTTAGGGTCCGGAGTATCTGCCGTCGCGGTGTCCATCTTGATTTCTCCTTGGAGCGCACTCGAAAAACGCGCAAACGCCGGTTCACTTTGACTTTCACTTGAGATCGCGGAACTCTTACAGCTTAAGCGGTAGTGGACCGCGCCCCCAGGCTGGTCCACTACCGTATGCCTCATGGACAGGGAGGCACATTCACCGGTTGCTTTCTAAAATGCCCGCAACCGTCCGCGAGTCAGCTGTCTTCCTTGAAAGCTGCTCGCAGCAAATGTTGTGTTACGGGTGTCCGTACCCCGTTTCCAGAGAGTAACGTAGCAACTCTCAATCACCCTGTATGTTCAAAATTGCACACCGCCACACTGCGCGGGTCAAAAGAGAACTGACCTCGCTCCCGAATTGAACTTCTCCGGAGGTGCGTCGCATACGGATTACTCCGCGACGCGATTTATGAGAAAACTCTCATTCGGATATTGCATTCCAGCAAGACCAGAATTGACTGCCAAAATTTCTTTTTGGCCTGTTATCTTAAAGATAAGGCGATTTCTGGTGGCAGCCCGAAGTAAAAGCGGAAACGCGGAGCAGCGTCACACCGAACCTCGCCAGGGGGGCTTCCATAGCAAGGCAAAGCGGCAAAACACGTTCCGGGGGCGTGACGAGAGTAGCCGATAGCGGTGTCACGGGCACTCCCATGGCGAAAGTACGACTCTTTGATCCCAGATCGTTTCTGAAGCAGGCCGGCCTGGGCAGGAGGATTGTCGCTCTCAAAAAAGGACAGACTGTCTTTTCCCAAGGGGACCGTGCGGAATCTGTCTTTTATATTCAGAGGGGCAAGCTCAGGCTCAGCGTAATCTCCTCGGGTGGCAGCGAAGCCATCATTGCTTCATTCGGCCAGGGGGATTTTTTAGGCGAGGAGTGTATCGCCAATGCCCAGCCGTTTCGCACAGCAACGGCGATAGCAGTCACCGAGGCCACGGTCCTTAAGGTCGAAAAAACAGAGATGGTACGCGCGCTGCATGAGCAACACGCTCTCTCCGACATTTTCGTGGCCCATCTGCTGGCCCGTAACGCCCGCATCCAGGAAGATCTGGTGGACCAGCTCTTTAATTCCACCGAAAAGCGCCTGGCCCGGGCCCTGTTGCTGCTCTCCCAATTCGGCAAGAAAGGCAAATCGGACACGGTAATTCCCAAAGTAAGCCAGGAGACGCTTGCCGAGATGGTGGGAACAACCCGCTCGCGGGTCAATTTCTTCATGAACCGCTTTCGCAAGCTGGGATTTATCGAGTACAACGGCACCCTTCTGGTGCACCAGTCGCTCTTGTCCGTGGTCCTTCACGACTAACCGCTATACGCGCTCTCCAACAAACCAACGGCCGGAGCAAATCAGACAATTCCTGGTCCGGGAACCGGCCCTATCTTCGTCGCAATGAGCACTTCCAATAGCGTTGCGCTGTTACGAACGCCGCCGGAGATGCCGAGCAGGGCCTCTGAGACGAGGGGATGTTGTTCCGCCAGTGAGTCAAGACGGTCACTCACGCTGTAGAGTTGCCGGACTTCATGCAGAATCGCATTCGGATTCATGGGATACACGGCTTTCCTGAAAGGCCTAAGGGAGAGATAACTTCAGATGCGATGCTTAGTTCAGGGAACCTGAAAGAGGAGAAGGTAGTAGCTACCTCAGCTTGCATTTTATCACGTAGCAAGGTGTCAGGCTGATGATGGTCAACCCCACAGCCTTTGGCCACTCGATTGCCAAGCGCGCAATCTTGGCGGAGGTGAAAGGTTGCCAACCTGTTCGAAACAGCACAGTCCTTTTGTCGGACCTCAATTAACATTGCAGCGACAGCTTGACCTATCAGCAAACGCAGGGAGCAACAAAGTGTCCTTTGTCCGCAACAAATAGTTTCCTGGAAGAACGGTTATCCGGGTTTCAAACTGCCGTAAATTACGCGAGTGCGGCGACAATGGCGGGTGGAAGGGCACAAAAAGGAGATATGCAATGCGTTACTTGACTACGATTGGAATGCTCATAACCCTCGTATTGACCATGGCCCTCTGGACCGGGACCTGCGCTGCGCAGCAGATTCCCGGAGGATCGTACCAGCAAACCTGCAGAGACATCGGAACACGCGGATCCACCCTCTATGCCACTTGCGAGGACGGTAATGGCGGAAGGCGTTCCAGCGAACTTCGCGACTTTGAACGTTGCAGCTCAGAGATCCAGAACATCTACGGAAACCTCCAGTGCAACATGGGTGGAGATCGCGGTCGCGACGGGTACCAGGGCGGCGATAACCGCGGCCGAGATGGAGATCAGGGACGCGACAACGTCCCGCGTGGCTCGTATATCCAGACCTGCCAGGACGTCAGCATCAACGGCGACACGCTGCAGGCCAGATGCCAGAAGGGAAACGGCTCCTTGAGACAGACGTCACTCCGGCGCTATGACCAGTGCAGGGACATCGTCAACCAAAATGGACGGCTCAAGTGCGCCCGGTGAGTTCTTAAGAGTAGCAGTGCTGCGCCAGCGTTTCCTGCCGGCGCAGCTCGCTTAACTTTGATAGGTGGAATTGGGCCTTCCGCGCCGCGGATTGACAATAGTGGCCGGAAGAAGTACTTTTGCGTAAACTCTTAAGACTTGGGACTGCAAGATGACTCTCAAACGCGCCAAGGTGCTGCCCACGCGATCCGAACTGCGTATCTTGCATGCTCTGTGGGACCTGGGGCAGGCCACCGTCGAAGAAGTCACCAGACACCGCAGCTTCGCCCGGCGGCCAAATTATAAAACCACCCAGACGCTGCTCCGCATCATGGAACAGAAGAGGTTGGTGCGCCATCTGCTCCGCGGCCGGGTGTTTCTCTTCGTGCCGTGCGTAACTCGCGAGGAGATCGGCAAAGTCTCCGTGCGGCGTCTCCTGGAGCAGAACTTTGGCGGATCGCCGGCGGAACTCCTGGTGAACCTGCTGGAGTCGGCAAGTGTGGACGAGGCAGAACTTGAAGAGCTTGAATCTTTGATCCGAAAGTATCGCGAACAAACGCGAAATTTATCCGGGAACAAAGGCAATCCCGGTTCACCCGGCATCGTAGAATAGGTCAAGATGCGGCCTGATTTATTTCTTCAATTCGCGGGCGCTCTGGCGGCATTTTTTCTCAAAGTTGCTGCAGCCTACCTCCTGTGCCTGCTGCTCACGCGGTTGCTCAGTGGCCCGCGCCAGAGATTTGCCATATGGCTTGGCTTCATGCTCGGCTCTCTGGCCTACTGGACGTACCTGGGAACATTCCTTCTTCCGGGCGATGCGGCCTCCGTGACCGCAGGCCACGCTACTGAACAACAAATCCCCTTCCTTGCCCGCCAATTCTTTCTCCCCGCCGGCCTTCAACCTTTGGCGATGATTGCGGGAAAGCTTCTTGCCGCGGTTTATTTCGCTGCAGTACTGGTCCTTCTGGCGCTGGCCATCTCGAAACGGCTCAGGCTGCGCTCCTTTCTGCGCCAGGCGGATGGGCCTTCGACTGATCTCCAGGACCTGTTCGATGAAATGCGCCGGGATTTCGGTATCCGCCGATGTGAGCTGCTGGTCCATCCCCGGATAAGCTCTCCGGCAACGGTCTACTGGTGGCGCCCGCGGATTCTTTTGCCCCGCACTTGCGAGGAACTTGGCGCCGGCGCAGTGATGGCGGACATTTTTTGTCATGAGCTGGCCCACGTTGCGCGCCGTGATTATTTCTGGGCGTACCTCAACGAACTGGTCTGCGGGATTTTGTTCTTTCATCCTGCGGTATGGCTGGCGAGAAGACAAATGCGCATCCAGCGGGAGATGGCTTGCGATCTCGCGGTGGTCGCCGGGCGTCCGGAGCACCGCGCCGATTACGCTTACACTCTGACTAAGGTCGCCCGCCTATGCCTTCCGGGAAAATATCCGATCATTGGAATAGATTTCGCGGCTTCTGCCTCGCTGCTCGCCAGCCGGATCAGCGCCATCTTGGACCAGCCGCAGGAAACGTCGTGGCTGGAGAAAACCACTCGTTCGGTCGCCGGTCTGGGGCTGGTCGGTGTCTATGGACTTCTGTGTTTGACGTTTGCCGTGACTATCGAATTTGCCCATGCGGTGAAAGCTCCGCAGACTGCTACCCGGTTGCAATCGGACGCGAAGATTGCGCATTCCGGACGTACCGGGAGAACCAGGAGAGCTTCTGTTTCTGCACGCGAAGAATCTCGCATCACCGAATCGCCTGCGTATCGCTGGCAGGCCTCGCCGGGCTCATCATCATCCTCCTCCTACTACGGTTCTGCCTCTTCTATGGCCTCTCAATCCAACGCCCCCATTGAGACGGGTTCCGATAACGGTCCGCGCTGGACAGGGCAGCAGCGTCCCACTTTCCGATCAATCGACGCTACGTTGCGGTCCATTATTGCCATTGCCGCCACCGTGGGAGCATCCAGCGGGGGCTCTGACAAGAACGATCGCGGCAATAAGCGGCAAGACAAATCACCATTTCCCGCTCCAACTCCATGACTGAAATCGTCGGCTCTGGACCTGTTAGTTCCGGACACGCACCTTGACACATACTCTTAAATAATTAAGACTTAATTTAAGATCTGAAGCAAATGACTTCCGCATGAGAGCCGAAACCGATTTACAAGGACCTGCGATGTTCGCCTCAGAACGGTGGCGCTTTTGAAAGTCTTAGAACTCCCCTCGCAAACGACCGGGGCCGATAGGACTGAATCCGCAGCAACCGGCGCAACGTCGTATTCCGACCATGTGAACCCTCAGTGGGTGCGACTGCTGCAGCTCCTGCAAATGGACGTTCGCTATACCCGCTGCCAGGGAGTCGAGCTTTACACGTCCAGCGGCGACCGCATTCTGGATTTTCTCTCCGGCTACTGCGTTCACAATGTTGGACACAACCATCCCCGGATCATTGCCGCCTTGCATGACGAATTGGAACAGTGCGGACCAGCCATGCTCCAAAGCCATGTGGCCGGTCTGGCCGGCGAGCTTGCGGAGAAGCTGTGCCGTCTGGCGGGCGGGCGCTTGAATAAAGCGTATTTCTGCAGTTCCGGGAGTGAGGGCATTGAAACGGTCATCAAGTTTGCGCGAGCCCATACCGGCAGGCCGGGATTGCTCTATTGCCGCGGGGCGTTTCACGGCCTGACCTGCGGTGCTCTGTCGCTCATGGCGGATTCGTCATGGGCGAAAGGTTTTGGTCCTCATCTCCCGGATTGCGACAACGTGCCCTTCAATGATTTGAGCGAGCTGGAGCAGAAGCTCTCCACGCGAAGAGTTGCCGCTTTTGTTGTAGAGCCGATCCAGTCCGAAAACGGGATTCGCGTTCCCAGTGCCGGCTATCTGCGTGATGCCCAGGCGCTATGCCGCCGCTATGGCTCGTTGTTTGTTCTCGATGAAGTCCAAACCGGAATGTATCGGACAGGACCGTTTCTGGCGGCGCAGCATTACGCCCTCGACCCGGACATGGCGGTCCTGGCCAAAGCCCTGAGTGGCGGCCTCGTGCCCTGTGGCGCCGTCCTGATGACGGACGCCATCTACAAGTCCGTTTACGACTCTCTGGGCCGCGCGATCATCCACACGTCCACGTACAGCGAGAACGGATTGGCCATGCGTGCCGGGCTGGCAGCCTTGCAGGTATGCGAGGAGGAGGACCTTGGCCGACGCGCGACAGAGATGGGTACACAGCTCCGGCGCAAACTTTCTGAAGCGCTGGCCGGATACGAATTGGTCGGCGAAGTCCGAGGCGTGGGCATGCTGAACGGAATCGAGTTTCAAAGCCCGAAGAAACTGAAGCTGAAAGTGCCCTTTGAGGCGTTTCGCGCCGTTCACTCCGCTATGTTCGGACAGATGCTGGTAATGCGCATGTTCCGCGAACACCGGATCCTGACTCAGGTTTGCGGGAACAACTTTATGGTGCTGAAAGCCGCGCCTCCGCTGATCGTCAGCGAAGAACAAATAGATTATTTCGTGGAAGCGGCAAGAAAGGTGATGGAGATAGTCCACTCCTCGGCGTCTTTCTGGCGCGACGCGCTACGCCTGGCCCAGCGAGCACTCAACATCTGATCTCATGGCGTTTTTTGCGAAACAAAACCCGCTGCGCGCTCTCCTGCCTCTGCTGGCCCTGCTATCGCTGGGTTCGAGCGTGCGGGCCGAGCCCCACGATGACGATGATTTTTGCGCCGGCCTGGCCGCGGGCTATTGCCACATGTACAACCTGCAGTTTCCGGAGGCCCATCAGATGTTTGCGGAATGGCAGCGCCTTTATCCGCAGGACCCCATGGGCCCGGTTTCCGATGCGGCCGCTTACTTATTCTCCGAGTTTGACCGATTACATATTCTGGAAGCTGAATTTTTTACCAATGACCGGAATTTCCAAAGCCAGAAGCAACTCGCGCCGGATGCGGACGTGAAACAGAAGTTTGACTCGCAACTGGAGAAGACCAGGCTTCTGGTCCGCGACCGGCTGTCCCATGATCCCAAAGACGCGAACGCCATGTTCGCGAACATTTTGATGCTGGCGCTGCGGGGAGACTACATTGCGTTGATCGAAAAACGCAATCTTGCGGGCCTCAGCTATCTGAAACAAGCGCGACTGGCGGCCGAAGCCTTGCTCAAGTCCAATTCTTCGTGCTTCGACGCCTATCTGGCGATCGGGATTGAGAACTACCTGCTCGGCCTTCGCGCGGCGCCGGTCCGCTGGATGCTTCAGTTGGGCGGCGCGCAAACCGACAAAAGCGCGGGGCTCGAAAATCTTCGCATCACCGCGGAGAAAGGGCACTACCTGCAGCCTTACGCGCGTCTGCTCCTTGCCATCGCTGCCCTGCGGGACCATGACCGCAACAACGCGCGCTCCCTGCTGCAAGGTCTCGCCCGGCAGTTTCCGAACAACCGGCTGTACGCCAGGGAGCTGGCCCAAATTCCATGACGTATTCGGGCTGGCGGGAAAGACCTTTGAAAATCGCAGCAGGAGCGAGGTTTGGGATTTGTAGTGCTGGAACAATTCCTGGCAGCGCGGCGTGGCGCTCCCGCAGTTACAGCCTGTCGGCCGCCATGGGGCCGGGATTCTGCTCGGAACTGGTTTTACTGCGGTGGTGAGATGAGCCAGCAACTATTCGATACCGATGTCTTTGTCGTTGGCGGCGGACCTGCCGGGCTGGCCGCCGCAATTGCGGCGCGACAGCAGGGGCTGAGCGTGATGGTCGCTGACGCGGCCACGCCGCCCATTGACAAAGCCTGCGCCGAGGGACTTATGCCGGATGGCCTGCTTGCGTTGAGTGAGTTAGGTCTGAACATCAGCATCGGAGAGACCGGCACGTTCCAGGGCATCAAGTTTATCGGGGCGGAGGGCGCGGTAGTTGCCCGGTTTCCCCGTGGAGCGGGCATAGGCATCCGGCGTACCCTCCTGCATCAACTGATGGTGGACTCTGCCGCTCGCGTCGGAGTCCAGACATTGTGGGACACGCGGGTATGTGGCCTGGCAGACACTGGCGTCCGCGTGGGCGACAGGATCATCCGCTCACGCTGGGTGATCGGGGCTGATGGCCAGCAATCGCGCGTCCGCAACTGGGCCGGCCTTTCTGCGGTCCGGGACTACACGAAACGCATCGGCATCCGGCGGCATTTCCTGATCGGGCCCTTGAGTGAGTTTGTTGAGATCTATTGGGGACCGCACGGCCAAGCCTACGTTACTCCCATCGGCAAGAAAGAAATCTGCGTGGCCCTGATTTCAAGGAATCGGTTCTCTTCCTTTGCTTCTGGCCTCTCCCAATTCCCCGCACTGGCCCATCATTTGGCCAACGCGGAATGCACCACCAGTTTGCGCGGGGCGATTACCCCCTCACGGCAGCTGAAAGCCGTCTATCGCGGCACGGTTGCTTTAATTGGTGAGGCCTCGGGCTCAGTGGACGCCGTCACCGGGGAAGGGTTGGCGATGACTTTCCGCCAGGCAACAGCGCTCAGTCATGCGTTGGCGGCAGGTGATCTTTCGCTTTACCAGGCGGCCCACCGTCGGATTTCCGCGCTTCCCTCATTCATGGCCCGGAGCCTGTTGCTCATGGACAAAAGCCCCTGGGTGCGCCGGCATGCCCTGCTGGCCCTCAACAGGAAGCCGGCTTTGTTTGAGCGCATGCTGTCGGTTCATGTAGGCGAACTGGGGATAGCAGATTTTGGCCTTCGCAACATTCTCAATCTTGGCTGGCAGGTCCTGGTGGCGTAGCCTGGTGAATGATTCAGGAGATAAAGAAATGTACGGTAAGAGAATTCTTCAGCACTTATCCATTGTTCTCATGCTCGCGCTGCTCTGCTCGGCAGCAGCGGTTCCGTCACAGCAAAAGACGCTGGACATTGATCCCGCGCAGAGCAAAGTGCAATTCACGGTGGACAGCACCTTGCATACGGTCCATGGCAGCTTCCAGTTGAAACCCGGATCCATTCAGTTCGATCCCGCGGGTGGCCCGGCAAGCGGACAGATGGTGGTAGATGCGGCCAGCGGAAACAGCGACAATAAATCGCGCGACCAGAAAATGACCAAAGACGTTCTGCAGGCGGACAAATATTCTGCAATCGTTTTTACACCGCAACACATGAAAGGACCTCTGGCTCCCGCGGGTCCTTCGCAATTTCAGCTGGAAGGCGTGATGACGCTGCATGGCCAGGACCATCCCATGACCCTGGATGTGAAGGCGGAAGTCCAGGGCAACTCTGTTGTGGCGGACACGTCATTTGTGGTTCCCTACATTCAGTGGGGACTCAAGAATCCGAGCGCATTGTTCCTCCGGGTCAACGATAAAGTGCAGATTCACATTCATCTCGCAGGACAGCTCAAATAGCCGATTGGCTCGACGCCGCTCGCGCCTCACTCCTACAGCAAAAATCCCTTTTTTCGTTGACATTCCTGCGCCGCTGCGTAAGATTACGCTGCAATCCCTAAGGAAAGCCCAAAATCTGAGGCTTCTCGATGCCGCCGATACTCACGTTGCTGTTGTTTTCCATATGGGCGTTGCTTTGCGTCCGGCTGATCTGCTTCCGGAGCACGCTCAGCGGCCGGACGGTCCTTACCTATCTTGTGCTGGGCGCGGTCATGGGACCAGTGGCCGTTTCCATTGCCGAAAAATTTTTCAACGAGTACAGCTGGTCTGGAGATCCCGGATATTTTGTCCTTATTAATGCAGGCAAGCAGGCCATGCTGCTGCTTCCGGTGATCTGGCTTATGACGCGGCCTGCGTGGCGCGATTCCAGCAGCATCACGGATGCGTTCCTCGCCGCTTTCGCAATCGGCTTTGGGTACGACATAGCTTCTTCGCTGATTGCCTCCGCGCCACGCGACAGCGTTTCCGGATTCGGGTTTCTGCCTCCCGGTATGTATTCGCCGGCAACGGGCATGGTCGCCGGGTATGGATGGTGGACCGGTACGATCGCAGTGGTAGTCGCGCTGGTGCGGCGTCTCTCGGCAGACCGATGGCCGGCTTACGTTGCCGGCGCAGTCCTTCTTCTGCTTTTCGCGACTGACCAGACCATGCTGGCGCCGGGTCTGACGACGGTCCCCCCGTGGTGGGACACCATCACCTTCCATAGGAACGCGCCCGCCTGGCTTTGTCCCCTGTTGCTCGTGCTTTGCGTGGTTCTGGAATGGATCCGAACCAAGGGCCGCGAACCGGGCATGTCATTGGCGGCGGAATTCCAAGCGGTCGTCAAGCCCTTGGCTGCTTTGCGCCTGCAGGAAGCCCACAAGGCCGGCGCACGGTTTCGGCTTGGACGCCAGCTGGATGTGGTACGCGCAGAACTCGGACGGCGCCCGAATGACTCAAGCCTGGCTTCCCTTGCCGCTGGACTGGAGGGCCAGGTCATGCTGGCGCAACAGCCTGCGGCAGCCAATCCGCCTCTGACTGTGAAGGCGCTGCTGCGCCGGCGCACACACTACCTGGCTTTCATCGTGCTGGCGCTCCTGCTCGGTGTCGTAGTGAGCTTGCCCTTCATGCAACCCCTGGGGAACCACGTGTGGCAATGGTTTCTTTTCAGCGACAGGTGGGCGCCTTTCCAGCTCAATATTGTCGCCACCTTGCTCCTGGCATGGATGACGTGGTCTTACCTCACTTCGCCTCCGCCGGAATACCAGGGCTTGCGCGCGGATGAGATGGCCCAGTTCTACGGTGAGCGGGCCATCGTTCAGACCGGACTGGCAGTTTTCCTCGTGGCCACCATCTATGAAGCGCCACCCTTGTCTTCCTATGTCCAGTCCTCGCCGGCTGAATTCATTTCCTTTGCCTCGCCTTTCACAACAGCTGCGGGCCTGGCCTCCAACGTAACTGACACGACGCAGGCCGGCCGCTGGATCACGGTGCTCCTGATATTGCTGTGTGCGGCTACCACGATGACCGCGCGGCGCTGGGAGTTGTGGCGGTCCGCACCACAGCCCGCGCGCCTGCGGACCAGCGTTCGGCACATGCTTACCGCGTTGCGCATCGGCATGGTCGCCTGGCCGGCGCTGGTGTTGTTCAGTTATGCTCAGCTCCTGGCACACCTGTGGTTCGCAAAGTATGCGAAGAGTCATTGGGACCCGAGTAAGCACGCGCCGCTGGGATTAGACATCAGAAATTGGAACTCGGCTTTAGGATTGGCCAGCGCGCTGGTGAGCGTTCCCGCCATTCTGGGCTTCGCCTGGCTTGCCGCCTGGAGCGTACGGCGGATCAATGCCTTCCTGTTCTCCGATGCTCCAGCGTCGGCACCTCAGCAGACCGCAAAGAGTTCTTCGGCGGCCGCTGGACATGGATCCTAGAATGCCAGCGACGACAGCTACGGTTCCCGATCCCAGGACCGTTCGCGCGTTGCGCGTCAGTCTGATTGCTTGTGCTCTAGTTTCCCTGGCCGCGCTCGTGGCCCACATTTTCCATCTGCTTCCCATGCCGTTCTTCCTGGAGGTGTTCGGCGTCCCCTCTCTCTTGGTGCTCTACGGTCTGGCCGCGTACGCCCGAAAGATCGATGCCCACATGCTGACCCAGGCTCTTGGCGTGGGCGTGCTGGCCGGACTCGCCGCGACTGTGGTTTATGACGGTGTCCGTTTTCTGGTGGAGCGCGGTCATCTCTTCGGCTATAACGGTTTCGTTCCCATTCTCATGTTCGGCAATTGGATCACAGGCCAGCCGGTCGGCTCGACAGCCTCGAAAATTGCCGGCTGGACCTATCATTACTGGAACGGCGCCACATTCGGAGTGATTTACGCGCTCGCCATGGGACGGAGAAAGTGGCTCTGGGGCATCGCTTATGGCATTTTGATGGAATGCTGCATGCTCGGCCTGTTCCCGATGTTCCTGCGCGTTACCAACAAAACCGATTTCATCGCCGTCAGCATGATTGGACACCTCTTCTACGGCGCGACGCTGGGTTGGCTGTCGGAAAAATATATCAGTGCATGACCGGAGGTTTGCCATGACGAGACATTGGGGAAAGATGGCGCTGGCGGTCTTATCTCTATTGGTCGTTTTCCAGCCGTTGGCCCGGGCCGGCGACTGCTCAGGTCCCGATGATTGCGAAGCCATTCCCGATAACGGCACAAGGGCCGCAATTGGCGGCGCTATTCTGGGTGGGATTGTGCTTTATGGGCGGAGTCGCCGAAAGACAAAAGAACAACCATCGGAAATGGAGCCCCCGCCTTCGGACAACGGTTCGGAGTTTGGGACCGGTGATCCCCGTTAGCATTGTGGGGTTTCGTCGACGCCAGCGGCCTGGGCAGGTTCGGATGCAAGATCCGCACCCACTCAGGTCACGCCGGGTGCCGTCGTATGTCTGAGGCAGCGAAAGCCTCAAAAGATCAACAAGCGGCATTTCCAACCCACCAATGAAGCGGCGGCCGATGAGGCTTCGGCAACGGAAACCTCGACGCAGTTACTTAGCTCGTCGGGACCAGCGGCAGCCTGACCAAGCCAGACTGAAAAACGGGACTAGCACCAGGCCAGCCCCTGGCCATGATACTGATCATTCTTTCCCTCATGGCCGCCCTCATCGCGACGTATCCTTGCGCCGTCGCCGCTGGCTTGCCTTGATGATTTCGCTCATGTCTCCCGCTGGCCGAATCTCCCAAATGGTGCCGTACTTCAGGGCCGGATGCTGTGACATGAGCGCGACAGCATGGTTCATGTCCCGCGCCTCAAGCACGCCAATGCCGCCGAGTTGTTCCTTGGTTTCCGCATAGGGGCCGTCGGTCGTCGCGACTTTCCCGTTTCTCCAATACAAGGTCAACGCGTTTTCCGGAGGCTGAAGTGCTTCTCCACCAGCCGAATGCCCGTTTGCGCGAAGATGGTCGTCGTACTCAAAGCATGCGTCGAACATGGCGTTTCGCTCGGCCTCAGTCATGCCATCAAATTTGCCTTTATCGTAGTATCCCAAACAGATGTATTTCATTGTTCTTCTCCTCGTTCTTCTCGCCGGTTCTTCTCGTTTTGGGGTGGGAGCCAGCAGCCCGGCTGTCCGCAGAGTTTTCTGTCACTGTTTCAAGTAACGAAGGCCGACACATCCTGATTTAAAAATTTTTGACTCAACAAGTTTTAATTGGCGTTTCTCCGGTAGGTTGACATCTTCAAACAAACGTCTTCCTTTCCCAACAATGACTGGCATGACGACAAAACGATATTCGTCAATCAGGCCAAGCTCCATCAGTTGTGAAGGAACATCTACACCGCCGACCAAAATATTGTTACCCTGTTCTTGCTTCAGTTTAAGTATTTCGTCGCGAAGGTTCGTACGAACAATTCTCGTATTCTCATCTTCAGTGCTGGCCAACGATCGTGAAAACACAATCTTCTTCTTGGAGACAAAGGTTTGAGCAAATTCGATATCCGCTCTTGTCTCGGACTGGCTTTTTGCGATGTCAGGCCAATAAGGAACCATCAATTGATAGGTTTTACGTCCATAGACGAGCAGGTCAAAATCTCGCAAGAGGTGCGTGTAATGTTCAAGTACTTCGTCAGCATCGGGAGGATTGAATTTCGTATGGTCGCAGCAGCCATCCAGGGTGATATTGATTGCGAAGATTACATTTCTCATTTGAGTATCCTGCCCCCCTTTTCCTATTCCGTTGGCATTGCGAGGAACTCGCGCACCTCGACCGATGCGCGGCAGGCGACGACGGCCTTGCGTCCCCACGCCACGGCCTCATCCATGTTGGCTGCGTCGAGTATCCAAAAGCCGCCAATGTGTTCCTTGGTCTCAAGGTATGGCCCATCGGTGATGACCGCCTTTCCCCCGGACTGCTTACGCAGTGATTTCGCGTGGCGCGTCGATTGCAGGCCACCGGCGAAGAACCTGGCGCCGGCAGCCTCCATCTCTTCGTTGAGCACATCGATATCGCGGACCATCTCTTCGCCCTCGAGGGACGGGTCGTAGTTCTCGGGGTGGTGGATCGCAACCAGATATTGCGGCATGGCCTCTCCTGTAATAGTTCTTAAGGCGGGCATGGCCGGCAGTGTTGTCACTGCCGGCCAGTTCCTACTCGGTTGGCATGAAAAAGATCTCTCGCACCTCGACCTGCCCCCGAGTGGCGGCGACGCCTTTGCGTGCCCATGCCACCGCCTCGTCCATGTCAGCGCACTCCAATATATAAAGACCGCCGATGTGTTCCTTGGTCTCAAGGTACGGCCCGTCGGTGATGAGGACTCCGCCATCGGTCTGCGCTCGCAGCGACTTTGCGGACCCAAGGCCGCAAGCGAGTTTCATGACGCCGGCGGCCTCCATCTCTTTGTTGAACGCGTGGATTTTGCGGCCCATCGCTTCGCCCACTGTGGACGGGTCGAAGTCGTCGGGGAGGTAACCAGCAAGCAAATATTGGGGCATAACTTCTCCTTTATCCTCTAACGGTCTTCTCTTCTAGGTGGGAGCCGGCAGCACTGCCTTGCGCGCTGCGTCGTTCATCCTGCTGTGCCGTT
>DATMPO010000175.1:0-14985 GCA_035567035.1 Verrucomicrobiia bacterium
AAAAGCCCGCCAGCCCCGCAAGGCGCTCAACCATTGGCAGGCCTACACGCGGCTCGACAGCGTCGGCCCCTGGGCCATGCACGCCAGAAACCAGATCAAGAAAATACTGGCGGCGGATGCGCTGAAAGTAGTTACGCGCAAAACTTAGCCTTCTTCTGAAATCCCGGGCGTAGCGAGGGATCCCTATCATCAAGAAGAAACCGGGCCGCGGATTTACGCGAATGAACACGGATTCTGTTCTGTGAATTTATTCGCGTACATTAGAGCAAGTTTCGCGGCTGGGGTTCTTCGTGATCATAGGGATCCCTCGCTACGCTCGGGATTTTTAAAAAGGCTCAGTACCCCAGCAAGATCCTCAAGTCCCGCACATTCGTTCCGGTTGGCCCTGTTTGAATACTGTCGCCAAGTTTTTCGAAAACGGGGAAGGCGTTGAACTCGCGGAGATGCTTGCTTAAGTCCAGGCCCGCGGTGCGGGCGCGTTCCGCCGTTGTCCCGTCCACTACGGCGCCGGCGGCGAGACTGTTGCCGTCAACGCCATCGGTCCCGGCGCTCAGTACCGCGATATTTTCTCCGGCAATCTTTTCTGCGCAATAGAGCGCGAAATGCTGATTTCGTCCGCCGACGCCGGACGTCCCCGCCACCTTGACTGTAACTTCGCCGCCGGATACGAGACATGCTTTGGTGACTTCCTGTTGCAACGTTCGCAGGCGCGCCAGCAAATAGTCCGCGGCTTTGGCAAAGTCCCAGTCGTCGCAGCTATGGTCGATCTCCACGGTGAAACCGCGCTGGCTGGCGATTTCGGCGGCCGCTCTTTCCGCCGTCTCATTGGACAACACTTTCCACCAGCGCGCCCGCGCAAATGCCGGGTCCCCCAACTTAGGTGTTTCTTCCAGCGCGCGCTGCGCAAACAGTTCTCGCACCGCTGGCGGAAACCCAGGAAGCATGGAGTGCTCCGCTGCAATGCGGTAACAGTCTTCCACCGTGCTCGAGTCAGGCATGGTTGGCCCCGAAGCCAGGGCATCAAGCGCGTTCTCCGGAACATCGGACACAAGAATGGAAACCTGCTGCGCTCCCTGCGCGGCGCTGGCCAGGCGCCCGCCTTTTACCGCCGAGAGATGTTTGCGGACGGCGTTCATTTTGGCGATCGGTGCGCCGGACTGGACCAGCGTGCGGTGCGTGGCAATCAGATCGTCGAGGGACAGGTTCGCGTCCGCCGCTTTCTCGACGACCGCCGATCCGCCCCCGCTGATCATGAACAGCGCCAGCGAGTTGGCGTCCAGAGCGGCCAGGGATTTAAGGATGGCTTCCGCGGCACGCACTGATTCCGCGTTGGGATGCGGGTGGCCGCCGCCAAAATAACGGTATCCCGCCAGTTGGTGCGTTGGAGGATTTGGATCGGCGATAATCCCGCCGATCGTCGTGCCAGCCTGCTGCGCCAGGGCTTCCGCCATGCGATGTCCCGCCTTGCCGAACGATACGGCCAGGACGCGCGAGTACGCCTGCAAGTCGTAGAGATCATCGCCCACCCGCAACACACCACGATCGTAGTGGACGTGCCGCGCAAAGGCCTTTTCAATGCTCGCCTCCGCCAGGGCGTGCAGAAATATCTCCCGCGCCGTGGCGCGCATGGCGTTGTCACCGGACATCAGATGGCCTCAGCCTGTGTGCCCGTCTGGAACACCTTCTTGACCCAGGAGTGGATTGCGGACTGCATCTCGGAAAGATGCCCTTCGAAAAAATGGTCGCCACCTTCTACAAAGACCAGTTGCTTCGGGCCGGCCGCAAGTTCGTAGGCCTGGCGGAGACTCTCCTGGGTGCTGAACTGGTCGCGGGAACCGCTGATCAGCAGCTTGGGCTTGGCGCAGGTATCAAGGAACGGATAGGTGTACGCGCGGCCTTCCACGGCCACCGGCAGCCCCAGCGCGATCAAACCGGCCACGCGGTCGTCCGGACAGGCGGCCCGCAACCCCGTGGCTGCTCCGAAAGAGAATCCACAGAAGATCATCGGCAGGTGAAATTCCGCGTTCAGCCAGTTGAGGGCCGTCCGCACGTCTTCCACTTCACCGCGTCCGTGATCGTGCTGGCCTTCGCTGAGA
Source organism: Verrucomicrobiia bacterium (assembly GCA_035567035.1). Classification (GTDB taxonomy): domain Bacteria; phylum Acidobacteriota; class Terriglobia; order Terriglobales; family Acidobacteriaceae; genus Angelobacter. Next base: position 2,097 of record DATMPO010000175.1, read on the forward strand.
CCCGCGCCGCGAAAATTGAACCGCAGCACCGGAAACCCGAAACCGTGCAACGTCTTCATGGCATGGTAGACAACCTTGTTATGGACCGTGCCGCCGAAGAGCGGATGCGGATGGCAAACTAGCGCGGCATAAGTGGCGTCCGGCTGGCCCTGGTTCAGCAGTGCTTCCAGACGGCCCGCGGGGCCGTTGATGAAAAAGGTCTTGATGCTGTCGGTCACAGTATTCTTTTACCAGAGGCAGCCATGAAATTGGGTAATTTGGTAAGTTAGTAATCGGGTAATTGATTCACGTGGCTGCAAATTACCCAATTGCCAGATTTCCAAATTACCCAATTCACTCATGGACCCGATCCGCTTAACTCGCCAACTGGTGGACATTGAATCCACCACCGGCAATGAAGGCGCTGTTGGCGCGGCGCTCTACGATGCTCTGTCGAAGCTGGGATACGCCGTCCACAAGATGCCTGTGGCCCACGAGCGCTTCAATGTGCTCGCAACCATAGATGACCGCCCGCCCGAGGTTGTTTTTTCCACGCACATGGACACGGTCCCGCCGTTCATTCCGTCCTCCGAAGACCACGACAACATTTACGGACGCGGCTCCTGTGACGCCAAAGGCATCATCGCCGCGCAGATCGCGGCGTGCCAGCATCTGCACAAAGACGGCGCGGCCGTGGGCATGCTGTTCGTGGTCGGCGAGGAACGGGACAGCCTGGGCGCGAAAGTCGCGAATGAGAATGCCCTCGGCAGCCGTTTTCTGATCAACGGCGAGCCCACCGAAAACAGGATTGCCGTGGCTTCCAAGGGCGCGTTGCGCGTGCAGATCACCGCGCGCGGACGAATGGCGCATTCCGCTTATCCCGAGTTAGGAGAGTCCGCGATCGAGAAACTGCTGGAAGCGCTTGATCGCCTGCGCAGAATGAAACTGCCGCAACACCCGCATGTCGGCCCCTGCACCATGAATATCGGCGTGGTCGAAGGTGGCCGCGCTCCCAACGTGGTTCCGGACCACGCTCGGGCCCAACTGCTCTATCGCCTGGTCGGTCCGGCGGAGGGCCTGCGCAGCGAAATCACGGCAACCGTCGCCGGACTGGCCGAAGCCGAGTTCGTTCTGGAGATTCCCTTCACAAAACTCCGCACCGTCCCTGGAATTGAAACCATGGTCGCGGCCTTCACGACGGACATCCCCGCTCTCAGCCGGTGGGGCGAACCTGTGCTGCTGGGCCCCGGGTCTATCCACGTGGCCCATACCGAGCGCGAGTACATTTCCAAGAAACAGCTGTTCGAAGCCGTGGACTTGTACCGCAAAGTGGCGAGGCAGCTCATGGAGCAACGAGCCACTTAAGAACACCGGATACCGCTTCTTCATTGCAGACGAATAAAACTCCGCAAGTTCCTTCCGACCTGTCGTTCTCCCAGTAGAGCAAAGGGGGACGCATGAAGGTCATTTCTTTCTTCAACCGCCAGGCGGCAATGCAGGCGCCGCTGGTAAACATTCAAAACATCCGTGTCGCTTCGCCGTGTCCGGCGGACTGGAACACGATGGCGGGGGATGACCGTGTCCGCCACTGCTCGGAGTGCAGCTTGAGTGTCCATAACCTGTCCGCTATGACGGAGCAGGAAGTCCAGCGGTTGATTGCCAACAGCCAGGGCCGGATCTGCGGACGCTTCTACCGCCGCGCCGACGGGACCATCCTCACGCAGGATTGTCCGCGCGGACTCCGTGCCGTGGCGCGGCGCGTCTCGCGCACCGCGGCGGCGCTGCTGACGGCTGTGATGAGCGTGAGTTTCGCCGTCGCCGGAACCAAGCCCAAGGCGCAGCAAACGGAACACAACCAATGCCGGGAGCCTGGAGTCGAACTGGTGGTCATCGACCCGCAGGGAGCCGTCATCCAACACGCAGAAGTTACGTTGTCCGACAAAGCCGGCAAGAAAAAGCGCAGCGGCAAAACAAACGCTGCAGGCCAATTGATCTTGAACGGAGTCCCCACCGGTGAATATGTCATCACTGCAAGCTCTCCGGGTTTCCAGACGTCCAGCACCGCCGTGTCCGTTCGGGAGGGAAGGCTCTTCGAGCTCAAATTCAAGCTCGGACTGGGCGAAACGAAAACTGAAGTAGTAGTGCAAGCCGGAGACGTAGTCGTCCAGGGCACTGCCGTCATGGGATACGTTACCACGCAATCCGACCCTTTATTCCCAGCAGGATTCTCCCGTGGCCAGCCCCAGCCGATGCGCTAAGTGTAGTGCTAGCCAATTGCAGCCAATTGTTGATACCCGGTCCCGATCACGGCGATCACGTACGATGACAGCGATCACCCGATCTCCACCCCTCCATTTACAATGTCTCTCTCATCATGCCTCACTTATTCGAACCGCTTCGCATTCGCAGCGTCGAGTTTCCCCACCGCGTCCTGGTCTCTCCCATGTGCCAGTATTCTTGCCATGACGGTCTGGCCAACGAGTGGCACCTAGTCCACCTGGGTACGCGGGCCGTGGGACGCGCCGCCGCGGTCATTGTGGAGGCTACCGGCGTGACGCCCGACGGCCGCATCAGTCCGGAAGACATGGGCCTGTGGAGTGACGCCCACGCCGAAGCGTTGCGGCCGATTTTTTCGTTTATCGCCAAACAGGGCTCGGTCCCGGGAATTCAACTGGCGCATGCGGGACGCAAAGCCAGCACCGCGGCGCCATGGAAAGGCGGCAAACCCCTTTCGGTGCAGGATGGAGGATGGTCGCCCATCTTTGCTCCCAGTGCCATTCCCTTCGCCGACGGCTACCAGGTCCCGCACGCGCTCACCGCGCCGGACATTGCGAAGATCGTCCAGGCATTTGCCGCGGCCGCGGCGCGCGCGAAGAATGCCGGAGCGAAGCTGCTGGAAATCCACGCTGCACACGGCTATCTGCTGCATTCGTTTGTCTCTCCGCTCAGCAATCAGCGGACAGACTCTTACGGCGGCAGCTTCGCCAACCGCACGCGCATTGTTTGCGAAATCGTCACGGCGGTGAGAAAAGTCTGGCCGGAGGAATATCCTCTCTTCATCCGGATCTCCTCCACTGATTGGGCGGAAGGCGGCTGGAATATCGAAGAGTCGGTTGCGTTGGCGAAGCTTCTCAAGCCGCTGGGCGTTGACCTGGTCGACTGCTCTTCCGGCGGCAACATTCACCACGCGCGGATCCCCGTTGGTCCCGGCTACCAGGCGGCGTTCGCCGAACAGATTCGCCGCCAGGCCGGCGTACTCACCGGCGCCGTAGGCATGATCACCGAACCAGCGCAGGCCGACCAGATCATCCGTAACGGCCAGGCCGACGTCGTTTTCCTCGCCCGCCAGTTTCTGCGTGACCCCTACTGGCCGCTGATCGCCGCACGGACGCTCGGTCACGATATCAAGTGGCCGGAGCAGTATGAGCGGGCGAAGGTGAAATAAAACCAGGCGAGGTAACGAAAACCGCGCAATCTCCCGATTGGTTTGTATCAAGGCATCCTATCTATCCTCTTTTCTGCACAACTTAAGCCGGTGCCCTGATACAAACCTGCGCCTGCTCGCTCGCCTTTGACCAAACTGCACCCTGCCTTATGACCTTTGGTGTTCATTAAAAGGCCCAAAGATAGCGGAATTGGTCTGTATAGCACAGTCTTGCACACGGCTTAAGCACACAATGACCAGAGTAGATCAGAGAGAAATGGATTGCGCCACGCTGACCAAATCAGCAGACCGGTCAACAGGAATGGCAGACCACGGCGACGAGCAGGGGAAAGGGTGAAAATGGAGAAGGCGAAAAAAACCGCGCGCGTGACTAACGGGCATGACGGTGATGCCAAGACAGAGACTGTGGCGGACATTCTCGAGCGTGAAGTCGAGGACGTGATTAAGGAATGGCTGTCCCGAGTCGACAAGGAGCCGGACCTGAAGGTTGTCCATCTGAACTTTGACGATCGTACGGGCCATCTGCCTCAGCTGCTCGCTGACGTGATTGCGCGGTTGCGTCTGGACGCAGGAACGAAGGCCCCGATTTCGAAGGCTGCGGGCAACCACGGAGATCTACGGCGCCAGCAAGGCTACACAGTAGCCATGGCGGTCGAGGAGTCCCGTCTGCTGCAGGTCAGCATTTTTACGACGCTGCACAAGAATGTGAAGCATCTGGACTTCAACACTCTGCTTCCCAGCATTGTGACCATCGCCGACGAAGTGGACGCGCAATTGAAACAGCAGATGCTGCGCTTTATGGCCGCCGCCGCCGCCGCCGCCAGCAATCAAGATGCCAAACCCACTGCCGCCTAGCCGATCAAGCGGAGCAAGCCAGATGACCAGCCCGGGTCTTAAAACGGCGGAACCGAAGAACATACCGGACCGCGGCGAACGTGTCCTCCTCATTGGACCCAACGTCGGCGACGCAGCAAGAACTCTTGGCGGGTTGGGTCCGACAACGGACGAACGGTTCCCGGTGGAGTGGGTTGCCGAGCTCTCGCGTGGGATCAAGCGGTTGCGTACCGCCGGCGTGGGGGCTGTGGTGTTTGATCTGACGTCCCCCGACGGCCATGGCTTGGCGACGTTCGACCAGCTTTTTCAGGCCGCGGCTGGCGTGCCAATTCTGGTCCTGACTGGCGCCGGCGCGGACGAAATGGGCAGGCAAGCGGTGCAGGGCGGCGCCCACGATTACCTGGTCAAGGACCAGGCCGACGCCTACCGGTTAGGGCGGACGGTGCGCGCGATGCTGGACCGCCGCGCGGCCCAAGTCGTGTCGCGGGAAAATCAAGCCGCCAACCTCATGCTGGATATGATTGGCGAGGCGGTTCTGCGCACGGACAAGCGTGGCCACGTCACGTATCTCAATCGAATCGCGGAGACGATGACCGGATGGGGCCGGGAGGAGGCCCTGGGGCGTCCCGTCGCGGACGTGCTCCACATCAAAGACGGCGTAAGCTCTGACCCGATTGACATTGCGCAGGCCATCGCAAAGCAGGCCGGCGAACCCACGAAAGAAGTCACCCATTGCGGCAACTGCATTCTGGTCCGGCGGGACGGGTCGTCGATCGGAATTGAAAATAGAGTGAGCCTTATCTGCGACTCCGCTGGGGCCTTAGCCGGGTCGGTTGTGGCTTTCCGCGACGTGAGCGCGGCCCGGGCCACGTCGCTCGAGATGTCGCGCCTGGCGCAGCACGATGTCCTGACTGGTTTGCCCAACCGGACGCTGTTCAGCGACCGCCTGACGCAGGCGATTTCACTGACCAAGCGCAATGCCAAGCAACTCGCAGTGCTGTTTGTCGATATAGATCACTTCAAGAAAATCAACGACTCCCTGGGCCATGGAGTGGGCGACAAGTTGCTGCGGTCGGTAGCCGGGCGATTGACGGCTTCGGTACGGCGGACGGACACGGTAAGCCGGCTGGGCGGGGACGAATTCGTGGTGCTCCTGTCCCCGGTGGAGCACGCGGAAGACGCAGCCTTTAGCGCGCGGAAAATCCTAAGGACGTTAGCAGCGCCGCATGTTATCGACAACAAAAGTCTGGATATCAACGTGAGTGTTGGAGGAAGCACGTTCCCCGAAGACGGGCAGGACGCGGAAAGCCTGGTGGCCACGGCCGACGCCGCGATGTACGAAGCCAAGCAGCACGGCCGCAACAACTATAAGTTCTTCCGGCACGACATGCACGCGCGCCTGGCAAAACGACTCTCCCTTGAACGGGACCTGCGCTACGCGCTGGGGCAGAACCAGTTTGTCCTGCACTACCAGCCTAAAATCAATCTGTCGACCGGGCAGATCACGGGAGTAGAAGCGCTGATACGCTGGCACCACCCGCAGCAGGGAATGCTGTTGCCGCGGGAGTTCGTGTCCATTGCGGAAGAATGCGGTTTGATTTTACCCATTGGGCGGTGGGTGCTGCTGGAGGCCTGCAAACAGGCCCGCGCGTGGAAAGATGCGGGGCTCGGTATTGTGCCGGTCGCGGTCAACGTGTCCGCGGCCGAATTCGGCGCCAAGGATTTTCTCTCCGGGGTCCGGGCAGTGCTGATCGCCACCGGCGTGGAGCCTCACAATCTGGAACTGGAGCTGACCGAGAGTGTGCTGATGCACGACGCGGAATCGGCCGTGGTCACGCTCCTGGCGCTCAAGGCCATGGGCGTACGATTGGCCATCGACGATTTTGGCACCGGGTATTCCAGCTTTACCTATCTGCTCCGTTTTCCCGTGGACGCGCTCAAACTCGACCAGTCTTTCGTGCAGGAGATCACGGCGGACCCGGGAGGCGCGACCATTGTCAGCGCCATGATCAATATCGGCAAGAGCCTCAAGCAGCGGGTCATCGCCGAAGGCGTGGAGACCCGTGACCAGCTCGATTTCCTGCAGCGCCACGGATGCGGCGAAGGACAAGGCTATTATTTCGGCCATCCGGTTGTGGCCGAACAGGCCGGAAGGCTGTTTAAAGCGGCTTAGAACAACCGACGGCCCGCTACCAATCGTTCGCAGGAACCTTGGGGCTATGATCTTTCTCGACGCGCTTCAAGTCGCTGGCCGATTTGGTAGTGTTGCAGTGCGAATAAACTCGGCGAATAGAGCAGGACTGACCAGCTTAGGCTCTCCGCTTGGGCATAGTCTAGGGGCCATGAAGCGTAACTCAGAAGTATTGAAAAAGGCCACAAGCGGAAACTCCGCAGAATACGTCGCTCTCATTCGCCAGATTTGGAAGGAAGCGCACGAGAGAGCATCCGCGTCAGTCATAGACGCGATCAGAATGGACAGGCAAAACGCGACAACCAAACTGCGTAGTCCAGGTTGATTTTAATCCTCTGGCCCTTGGTCCCTGAAGAGTGAAATCATCGAGTTCAATGAAAAAGAAAACGAACTTCAAAAAAACCCCAATCAAACGCGCCAAGGCAGCAATCGCAAAAGCCAGGAAAAAGACGACACGCCAGCCGGAAGCGGGCAACGCTCCCCCCCGACTTTCCCATTTCCGCATAGACGCTCCTCTGACCAAATAGACTTCACTTCACTGGTCTTACCTTGGTCCTTCGTATATTCACCGCGGACTCGCCAAAGCTCTTCCATTCGTCATTGCTGATCAGGGTGGAACGCGAGATTTGCAGGTCGCGACAGTCCTTGATGTTCTTGAGGATCTTCTTGATGTGGTCGCATAGCGCGTGGTCCAGCCATGGACTGAGACTGATCCGGTCAATACAGGAAAGCGGAATAGGCACATGGACACTGCTGACTTTGTCGCGAGATTCAAACACAATGCGAAACTCGTTTTCCTGCTCAAAGGGATAGCGCTTCAAAAACGGCAGGTCCCGGGTGGCCAGTTTCATGCGCCGCATTTCGGCCAGCCGCAGGTACTTGACCGGCCCGCTGCGCACGCCCTGCTGTTTCCTGACCGCCTCAATCAGATGTCTGCGGTTGAAACTGATGCAGACGCCGCTGGCCCCGCTCGCGAATACCCGCCAGTGATGATAAGTCTCGCTGGTCTGGGTAAAGCAGAGCGCCAGGACCGATTGCAGTCTCTTCTTTTCCTGATAGAGCTGGAGAAAATGGGAATCGTTCTTGTCGTCCCAGGTCTCCGGATCAAGCAGCGTAAGCCGCTTCTCGCTCAGGAGATAGATCAGGGACGGCAGGTCGGTATAGCGCCGCAGGTAGTTCTTTAGGGTGATCATTGCAGGTAATTCTACAAGTCCCCAGGTTCGTATCAGGGAGAGGGGGAGCAAGATCGCCGTGATCGGTTCATCGCCGTCATCGGAGAGGCACAATCCGCTAAGTTCTTTAGATATTGCGAGCTGGGAGGAAAAGCAGCTTGGGTTGTCCGATCACGGCGATGACGCGCGATCACCCGATCGCGGCGATCCTCCCGGTTCTCCACTAGACTAGTCACTGATGACCACGCCCGAACACAACGCGCTCTCCAAAGCCTCTTCGTCCTACCTGCGGTCGGCCATGCACCAGCCTGTCCGGTGGCAGGAGTGGGGGGAAGAGGCCTTCGCTCTGGCCAAACGGGAAAACAAGCCCATCCTGCTGGATATTGGCGCGGTGTGGTGCCATTGGTGCCACGTGATGGACCGCGAGTCCTATGAAGCGCCGGAGACTGCCGCGATCATCAATGAACACTTCATTGCCATCAAAGTGGACCGCGACGAGCGTCCCGACGTGGACAGCCGGTACCAGTCCGCGGTGCAGGCCATCAGCGGGCAGGGTGGCTGGCCGCTTACCGCGTTTCTTACTCCCGAGGGCAAGCCGTTTTATGGCGGGACATATTTTCCGCCGCAGGACCATCAGGGTGGCCGGCCAAGCTTCCAGCGCGTGCTGCTCACTCTGGCGCAGGCCTACAGAGAGAAAAACGCGGACGTGCTCGAATCGGCCGAGAGCGTGATGGGCGCCATCAGCCAGGCGGAGTCTTTCGCCGGCAAGTCCGGGTCTTTGCGCGCGGGACTGGTGGACGCGGTCGTGGCATCCGCGGTCAAGTTGTTTGACCCGGAGCACGGAGGCTTTGGCGCGTCGCCCAAGTTTCCGCATCCCAGCGCGGTGGATTTGCTGCTGCAACGCTCCGTCGAGACCGGCGACGACGCAACGCGCGCGGAGCTCGTCAACATAGTTAATGTCACGCTCGAAAAAATGGCCCAGGGCGGCGTCTATGACCATCTTGCCGGGGGCTTCCATCGCTACTCCGTGGACGAACACTGGATTGTGCCGCACTTTGAAAAAATGGCGTATGACAATTCCGAGCTGCTCAAGAATTATGTCCACGGGTACCAGGTCACCGGCAACAAGTTTTTCGCCTTGGTCGCTGAAGACATGGTCCGCTGGATGGATGAGTGGCTCACCGACCAGGAGCGCGGTGGCTTCTACGCCTCGCAGGACGCCGACTACTCGCTCGACGACGACGGCGATTACTTCACCTGGACGCTGGATGAAGCCAAGGCAGTCCTCAGCGGAGACGAACTGGAAACGGCGAAACTGCGCTATGACATCAACGAAGTCGGGGAGATGCACCACAATCCTTACAAGAACGTGCTGCACGTCCGCGCCAGTCTGGAAGATATCGGGCGGCGGTTGAACAAGACACCGGAGGAAGTGCAAAACATCCTCGATTCGGCCAAGACCAGACTGTACGCCGCGCGGCTGAAGCGTCCCACGCCCTATGTGGACAAGACGGTCTACGTAAGCTGGAATGCGCTGTGCATTTCAGCCTATCTGAGGGCCGCACAGGCGCTGAGGACGCATGGCGCGCGTTTTGAAAACGCCCGCAAGTTTGCCCTGCGGTCGCTGGACCGGATTCTCTCCCAGGGCTGGGACGCAGAGACCGGTTTGCGGCACGTCATCGCCTACTCCGACCCGAAGGCCGAGCTGCGCCGGACTCCGGGCGTACTGGATGATTACGCGTTTACCGTGATGGCCTGCCTGGATGCCTACGAAGCCAGCGCGGACCTCAGCTATTTCAACTTCGCGCGCAAGATCGCCGACACCATGATTCTCCGGTTTTATGATGAGGGAGCCGGCGGGTTCTTCGATATGGCCACAGGCCCCGACGCCGGCGGCGGTCTCATACTGGGCGCGCTGGCCGCGCGGCGCAAGCCTTTGCAGGATTCACCTACGCCCGCGGGAAATCCCGCCGGGGTCATTGCCCTGCTCCGTTTGTACGCCTGCACCAATGAAGCGCGCTATCACAACGTGGCCAAACACACCCTGGAAGCTTTTGCCGGGATCGTGGAGCACTACGGTCTGTTCGCGTCCACCTACGCCCTTGCGCTCGACATGTACCTGCAGCCGCACACGCAGGTGGTGGTCGCGGGAAGCGGTGACCGCGCGGACAAACTGCACGCTGTGGCGGTGGCCCAGTTTTCGTTGAACAAGTCCGTGCTGCATCTGGCGCAGGGAGAAATCGTGCCGCAAATGCTGCCGCCGGCGCTCCGGGAAACCGTCCCGAATCTGCCTGCCATCAAAAAGGGACAAACCGTGGCCGTGGTATGCAGCAACTTCAGCTGCCGTCCGCCGATTGCCGAGCCCGCCGAACTGAAGGCCGCCCTGCGCGAAGCGGTGCGAGCCAGGTAATTCCTTTGCAATCTACCTGCACCAGAACGGGACATAATGATGAAACTGAGTGAGATGAAGGCCGCCGTTATATTCGCGATCGCCCTTTGCCTGGGACCGGCTGCAGCGCAGCAGAAACCGGAGTGGTGTCAAAATCTCCCGCGGCCAGCCTATAAGGACCTGGAACGAGTCGGCGTACCCGACGCCTGGTTTGAGGTCTACCGGGTCCGTCCGGGCGTGTTCGCCCTTTACGAGCCGCACCAGGCGGAGGAAGTCATCTCCTATCTCATCGTCGGGGAAAAAAGGGCCGTGTTGTTTGACACCGGTCTGGGGATCGGCAACATCAAGAGAGTTGTCGGGCGCCTGACCCGGCTTCCGGTCAGCGTGATCAACTCGCACACGCACAACGACCACGTTGGCGACAACTGGCGCTTCCGCAACGTCTATGGCATGGACACGCAATTCACTCGCGTCAACGCACAGGGTTCGCGCGACGACGCGCAAGCGGAACTGGAAGCGGACCAAATCTGCGGAGATCTCCCGGCGGGGTTCGACCGCAAGGCTTATGCCACCCGGCCATTTCACATCTCCCGCTGGTTGCATGACGGCGACCGGCTTGCTCTGGGCGGGCGGACCTTGCAGGTTGTGGCAACGCCCGGGCACACGCCTGATTCAATTGCGCTCCTGGATGCCGGGAACGGCCTTTTGTTTACCGGCGACACGTATTATCCGGGACCAATTTACCTGTACCGCCCGGAAACCGACCTGGATGCGTACGCCAGGTCCCTCGTGCGGCTGTCCAGCATGGCGCCGCGGCTGCAGCTTTTGCTGCCGTCGCACAATGTGCCGGTCGCGGCCCCCGCCGAACTGGCGAGAGTGCTCGCGGCGCTCCAGCAGGTACGCGATGGAAAGATCACGCCGGCGAAAAACGGCGCAAAATTCGAATATTCGTTTTCGGGGTTTTCATTCCTGATGGCGAAATAGCAAACGTATACGCGGCCGACGTGTCCGCTGTTTGCAAAGAGGAAAGCCGTGATATGCGCTGGAAGACGAAGACTGCGTCAGGTCCCGAACGGACACCGGACTTCAATGAGACTGACTCTGTCCGCGCGCTCATACCGCCATTTTCGTACGGCTTTGCCCAGAGCGTCGAGCAGCAGCGGATGTCCGCCAAGTTCCTTGACGTCGCTTACCGAGCCATCGGGTTGGACCGTGACCAGAACACGGGCCACACCTCGAATGCCGTTCTGCCGGGCCAGCGCCGGATATTCCGGCGGCGGGTTGACCTTGGCCTTGCGGGTGCTGTCAGTCGCAACAGTTTGTCCGTGGAGTCCCGACACGGCCGGGAGCAGCAGCGGCGTGGCGAGTACGAGGGCCCACAGCGTTTTCTGGGGAAAGCGCTGCCTTGCGAATCGTTTGAATACCGGGGACATATTCATTGTTTGACCGAATGCTCTTTTCTTTTCGGACCTTGAATTCGGTCCTTACCGACTCCAGTGGTGAGAGTTGTTATCAAAAGGATATTCGATTGACCCCTGTTCTCCCAGAGTACGAAGGTAACTATACTCAGGATAGTTACTCCCTGGTTACTAAGGCGCGCGCAACCTGACAGCAGCCGTTAGGAGGAAAGGGCCGGGGCCGCGGGTGTTTCGCGCAGCTTGAGTTGTCCGAGGACCGCAATGACCACCAGGGCTGCGGCGCAGGCGATAAACAGCGGCCGCATTCCCAGCCAGTGCGCCAGAAACCCGGAAAGCAGCAGGCCCAGCACTTGGGCCAGCGAAAACAGCGACATGAAGCTGCTGCTGACCCGGCCCATCATGGCGGGCGGCGTTTCCTGTTGCGAAAGGGTCTGCGCGGGCACAATGACAAACGAAATCGCAAAGCCAATGGTGAACGTGCCCACGCCGGCCATGATGATGTTGTGGAACACTCCCAGCAGCGCCGCTCCCGCTCCCAGGATCACCAGGCCGCCAAGGACCACCCGCGCCTTGGAAAACTTGCGCACCAGCAGGTTCACCAGCTGCGTTCCCACGATCAGGCCCACGCCCACCAGCGCGCTGATAATGCCGAAGGCCAGTTCGCGCGCGCCGAGTGAATCGCGAATGTAGATTGAAATCAATGGACTGAAAGAACTCAACACAAACATGGCTACGGCCATCGCGGTAAATACAAAGGCCAGCGTGGCATGCGTGAAGATGAACTTGTTTCCGGCGACAAAATCCTGGGTCAGGGACTTCACCGTCTTTTCACTGGTGCTGGCCGGACGCTGGACCACCAGCGTGGAGATCATGGCCGCGGAGAAAACGAAACTGACGGCATCCAAATAAAAACAGGATTTTTCTCCCAGCCATTTCACCAGCAACCCGGCGACCGCGGGCGAGAAAATCCTTACGGTATAAAATGCCTGCGCCATCATGGTGTTCGCCGCCATCAGCCCTTCCATGGGGACTACCGTCCGCAGAGTCACGGACTGCGCGGGGTTGAAAAAGCTGGAGACGGTGCTGAGAACGGCAAAAATCACGCAGACCTGGCGGATGTCCGTAACAAAGACCAGCCCCACGATCAACACGGCGCGCACCAGGTCGCTGCCAATCATCACGCGCTTTACGTTCCAGTGGTCAACGAAAACACCGGCCACCGGGCCGACAATGGTGTACGGCAGCACAAAAGCGACCGTCACCGTGGTTACATCCAAAACTGTCCCGTGCCACTTGTACGTGATCATCAAGATCACGCCAAAGAGCGCGAGAAAGTCGCCGAAAATGCTGACAAACTGGGCAATCCACAGAACGCGGAACGGCCGGTGCCGCAGAATGGTCCTTAAGGTATATGGGGAAGCTGGGGTCGCAGTCGCCATATCGTAGCTTATCACCAACCGC
>DATMPO010000176.1:0-13550 GCA_035567035.1 Verrucomicrobiia bacterium
CCAGGGCCAGCGGCGAGTCCGTGGGACTGGATTTCGATCCCTTCCTCAACAGCCAGGACCCCAGCAGCCGCTACGTCGTGGGAAACATCACGGTGCAACGCGAAAGCGTCCTAGTCGACGTGCATGGAGTGTCCTCCGGCAAGAAGAACGAAAATCCGGACGTTGTGGCCGAACTTATCCTCCGGGACGGGCTGTGGTTGTTTGTGAACTTCCATTATGGAGACCGGAGCGACCGCGAAAGTGAAGACTTGCTGAGCATACTGGAAGAACAGCGCGAGAACCGGCAAAAGCAACGCAGGTAGCCAAAGCGCCGTCCGGTCCCTTTGTTAAGTACTCAATAGTTGCTGCTCAAAAACTCCTTCAGCCGTTCCAACCGGAACGCGGCATCGCCGCTCTCGATCCCCAGCAGCAATTGTGTGCTGGCGAGTTGGTTGCGGAACTCCATGGCCGCCGTGGTGTCCGGGTCGCCTATCAGTTGCAGATTGCCGGCTACCTGCTGGTTGGCGTCTTGGAGGGACTTCAGCCTGGTCTCCTGCGCGGAGATCGTCGCCGCCACCTGCTGCCGGACTACTTCTGCGTTGCGGGCAACGTCACCCTCCTGGACCGTCTTCCAGTTGGTATAAGCGTCGGCCGCCTGGTCCAGATGTTTGTTGATGGCGTGGCTGCCAAGATTGTAGCTGACCGTGACTTCGCCGTACGCGCCGGCGCCTCCGGCGAACGGGCTGATCTGCTGGTGCGCGCCCACGGAAACGGACACGTCCCAGTTGTTCTGGCGGGCCAACTTGTCCAGTGCTTCCTGCTCGTTCGCTTCACTGCTCTGTTTCGCCGCGAGCAGCTCTTTAAGCGGCGTGCCGCTCAGGGCCGGCGTGTACAGGGTGGCAATGCGCGATTGTGTGTCGCTCCGGTCTGCGTCCAGTTTTATCTTCGCGGTTTGCAGTGCGAAAAGCATGGGCCGCGTCGCATTCTGAGCGTCCATCATTTTTGTGGTGTTGGCGATCAACGCATCCAGGTCTTGTGACGCCTGTTGGATCAAGTCCAGCCGGTGCTCGAGCGCCTGCTTCTCCAGACTGGGCAGCGCGTACTGGATCTCCTGTTGGGCAGTCGTAGTGGCTGAGTAGAGATCGCAGTTCTTGCGCGCTGCATCCATGGTCAGTCCGGCCTTCCGGACACTCGACAGGCTGCTGGAAACACCCCACACCGATTGCATCGGCAAACCGGTATTCGGCTGGGTCACGCCGGCCACCGCGCTGGGAGAAATCAGTATGTCCCGTTGCGCCGTCGCCTGCTCCGTGACGTATTGGCAGTAAGCTTGCTGATCGCTGACCACCGCGGCGTTGGTGGTCTGTGCTTTCGCTGCGGCCGTGAAGATTGTCAGCAGGGCTGCGATGGCGATTTTCTGTGTGCTGCGGTACATGGTCTCTCTCCTTAGAACAACAGCGGTTTGCGGTTCAGAAACACCGTCTTTGACTTTGCCGATTCCGGATGGTCCAACTGCATCTGGATCATGAAGCCGCGCATGTCTGTCCGGAAGATGGGATGGATGGCATGCTCTTCTCCGGCGAACACGTGCTTCACCGTGCCTACTTGGCGGCACACGACCATGTTGAGATAGCAGTCGTAGACCGGAGCGCCCGCGGCAACGTTGCTCTGGTTGTCATAAGGCACAAAAGCAAAGTTGACCGCACTGCCGCCGGAAACGCTCAGGTAATACGGCGTCTGCTTGGCCGTGGCGATGGCCGCTTTCAGTCTGTCAATCTGTTGCGACTCTTCGCGGACCTGCTTTTCCGCGACGGAGATGGCAATGTCGAGCTGCGCGATCTCAGACCTCAGTTCCGCCTGTTTGTCGAGCACATCCAGAGACTTGGTGTGGGTGGTGGTCTTCTCCAGAATGTTGTCTGTCAGCATGACCTCATTGATCCTGCTGTCAGTGTAGGAAGTCTGGGCTTGATTCAGTGCAGCGCGCTGCGTGGCTGCGTCGCCTTTCGTGATGAGCCCGGCGGCCAGGTCTTTGTCAATGGCGGCTTCCACCTGCCTGACCTGGACCAGAACGCCCTGGGTCTTCGCGTTGTCCGCCTGCTTCTGTTGGTCAAGCTGGACGAGCTGCGGACCGGCGGTCCGGTTGTGCTGATTCTCCCGCGCGATGGCCGCTTGCAGCTCCGGCGCCAGCGCCAGCAGAGACACGCGGTGACTCATCATCTCCTCAATGCTGCCATCCAGCCGCTTCTTGTCCACAGAAAGGTTTTCCAGAGACTGTTTGCTGGTCACCAGCTTTTCCGTGAAGTCCAGGCTCTTGTCGTCGGACGGAGAAAGGATCACCGGCGCCGCCCACGAAGTGTTTATGGCATAAAAGCCCATCATGAAGCCGTATCCCAGCACCCCGAACAGGACAACGTACAACGCCAGGATGGCAAAGAGCCGGTAGAGCGTGACCACCGATTTGTACGCCATGCCCTGGAGAGTGATGGCCTTCTTTACATCAGCGGGTTTCTTGACGGTCGAGGTATCCATTGTTTGTCCCCTTTGTCTTGTCCTTTATTGCTTGCTGCGAGTGCCCCAGTCCCTGGAATCCATGGTGCACAGGGCCAGGGGAGTAATGAGCAAATTACTGACGAGCCACCAGGCCACATAGGCTCCGAAGAGCAGCGGATTGGTGACGGTTTCGCGCTTGCTGTATTTCCGAATGGCCCACCCGAGCACGGCAGCAATGGCCAGATACACGATCATCGGCTCAGGACCGGCCCATGCCATCGGACTGCTCGACAGCATGGTTACGGCCATCAGCAAAGCCACCAGTGCGCCAAGCGGGGTGAGCACCAGCGTGAACACCGCGTTCGGGTGAAGTTTCCACACATGCTGCGGCAGCGTCTTCAACGTGTAGAAAAGATCGCGCAGGATGCTTTGCCGCCAGCGAAGCTGTTGCTTGAACAACTCGCCCAGCGTGGCCGGCACCGTGGTCCAGCAAAGTGCGTCATTGTTTACGTATGTGCCGTAACCTTCCAGAAGCGCCAGGTGGGTCATGAAGCGGTCTTCACCCTGGTTGACCGGAATGCCAAACCAGTTGCGATTGCAGATGACCGCCTCGATCTTGAGCAGCAGCTCGCGCCGGATGGCGAACAGGCATCCGCTGATGCAGCCCACGCTGCGCGTCCAGTTTTCGGGAACTTTGTACAACTGGAACGCGGCATAGTAGATGAACGTCTGGATCGCCGTGATGGTCCCGGCGTTGGGATTCATCACGCCCACTCTGCCGCCCACCGCCCCGATATTCGGCTCAGCGAAGCACGCGGTCAGTTCGCGGATAGCGTCGGGATCAAAGACGCAGTCTGAATCAATGGAGATGACGATGTCGGCAGTGGAATGGCGCAGCGCGGCGCACACCGTGCGTGCCTTCCCGCTGTTGACGGCGTTCCGCCCCACTCGGACCCGTATGTTGGTAAAGTCGTGCTGCGCTCGGAGCATCCACTCGTGGCTGTCGTCAATCGAGCAGTCATCTTGCGCGATGACTTCAAACTTATCATTGGGATAATTGCTCCGGCTGATGCTCGCGATGGCGTCGTAGACCGTCCGACCTTCGTTGTAGCAAGGCAGCAGGACGCTTACCGTCGGCTGGCAGGTGTAGTCTTTCTTTGCTCTCGCGCCCGGGACCGACCACTTCAGAATGAGCGCCAGCGTGTACTTGACCGCCGTGATCAGCAAGCTGAGAAACAGGATGAGCCAGACCAGTATTGGTGCCATCGCGCGCCTCTTTCTTTTTCACAATCAAACTCTTTCACGATCAAATTGAAGTCCGTGACCACTGCTGCATTTGACCTGATCCGCAACGCAATGTTGGTGTTGATTCTTTAAGATTTGTGAGCGATGGTGAATTTTCCCCGGCCAAAGCCCGCCTTTTACACCATCGAATCACGCTCTTTACACTTTGTTTACAAACGCGGACAATCAATTCACATGGGGACTGCTGGGAGCTTGCATTCCGGAAAACTGGTGCTGGTCACGCTGAACGCTCCGCGGGAGAAGTTCTGGGGCGTGGTCTTGTCGGTGGACCCTGCCGGCGTGGGCCTCTGCGGGATTGATCTGCATTCGCTGGAAGATTTCTCGACGCTCGTCAAGAATCGCGAACCCGCGACAGCTACGGTTGTTTTCTTTCCCATGCACCGCGTCGAGCGGATCGAGTTGGATGCCCGCAGCGGAGACTTGCCGTCACTTGCGGAGCAGTTTGCCGCCAAGACCGGTGTGGCCGTTACTAAATTCTTCCACCGCACCGGGCAGGAACCGGCGGAGCAGGAAGAATGATCCGGCAACTGCGTTCCGCTCCCAACCTGCTCACACTGCTGCGGCTGGTCTTTATTCCCTTTATCGTGATCGCGGTGGTGGAGAACCGCTACGGCTTGGCCCTGGGGCTGTTTATCGCCGCCGGCATCAGCGACGGCCTGGACGGCCTGCTGGCCCGCCTTCTCAAACAGAAGACCCTGCTCGGACAATACCTGGACCCCATTGCCGACAAGCTCTTACTCAGCACCATGTTCCTGGTTCTCGCGGCGACGCATCGTGGGACCATACTGGTGTTTGCCACCGTCCTGGTCTTCGCCCGCGACATCATCATTCTGATCGTGTGCACCCTGCTCTACATCACCGGCACCATGAAAGTCTTTCGTCCCAGCCTGTTTGGCAAGGCCAACACCCTGGCACAGATTGTCACGGTGCCTTTGGTGCTGTTGCATGAGGTGTCCAGCGCCCAATGGATTGCGGTGGGCAGGAAAGTGGGCATCTATGCAACCATCGCCTTGACAGTGATCTCCGGCGTGCATTACCTGGTGCGCGTAGCGTTCCACCTGCGCCATGCGGGAGGGGACAAGCAATAGGCACTCAGCAATCAGCATTCAGCCCCAGACCAGTAAGTTTTCGGATGCGGGCTTGTGCGAATTTGTTGTCCCAGGAATTCTTTGTACATTGGGAATGATCAGGGACTGAGTGCTGAATGCTCATTTGCTAGAATCACAGTTTGCCTCTTCATCTTTACAACACGCTTTCCAACAACGTCGAGGAGTTTTCTCCCGCCAAAGACAACACGGTCCGCATGTACGCGTGCGGGCCCACGGTGTATGACTACGGCCATATCGGCAACTTTCGCACTTTTGTTGCGGTGGACTTGCTCCGCCGGTTTTTGCGGCAGAGCGGCTACCAGCTGAACCACGTGATGAATATTACGGACGTGGACGACAAGATCATCCGCAACGCCGCGCAGCAGAAGCAATCCGTCAGCGACTACACGCGGAAGTACGAAGAAGCCTTTCTCGAAGACATGCAAACCCTCAACTTGGAACGCCCGGAGCAACTGGTCCGCGCCACCGAGCATATCGGGGGAATGGCCGTCTTTATTCAGGAACTGGAAAAGAGGGGATTTGCCTATCGCACCGAAGACGGATCGTATTACTTCCGCATTGCCAGATTCCCGGAATACGGGAAGCTATCAAAGAAGGATTTCAGCGGCATGGAAGACGGCGCGCGCGTGGACCTGGACGAATATGAAAAAGACAGCGCCCGCGATTTCGCGCTCTGGAAAGCGCCAAAAGAAGGCGAAGCATTTTGGGAAAGCCCCATCGGCCCGGGACGTCCCGGATGGCATATTGAATGCTCGGCGATGTCCATCAAATATCTGGGACCGAGTTTTGACCTGCATGCCGGCGGAGAGGACCTGACCTTTCCTCATCATGAAAACGAAATCGCCCAGTCGGAAGCTCTGACCGGACAGCAGTTCGTGCGTTTCTGGTTCCATGTGCGTTTTCTCCTGGTGGAGGGTAAGAAGATGTCGAAGAGCGAAGGCAACTTCTTTACTCTGCGCGATCTTCTGCTCAAGGGCCACAAGCCTTCCGCGATTCGCTATCTACTCGCGTCGGTTCCGTATACCAAGCAGTTAAATTTTACTTTCGCCGGACTGGAACAGGCGGAAAGCTCCGTTGGACGGCTGCGAACGTTCAAGTTACGCCTGGAGATGGCCAATCTTCCGCCGGGAAGGAACGAACGGATCCTGGAACTGGCGGCTGAGACAAAACGGGAAATGCGCGCGGGGCTGGAGGACGATCTCAATACGGCCCGCGCTCAGGCCGCGCTTTTTGAAATGGTCCGTGAAGCCAACACTGCCGCCGACCGCGGCGAGCTTCGTCAGGACGATAAGGCCCCCTTGCTCGAAGCGCTCGACCAGTTCGACGAAATCTTTGCCGTCCTCAAAAATGATGACCCAGCAAAGATGGCCCGCGTCAGAGAATGGGCTGGACCTCATGGCAAGCTCGGGAGTTCGCAAGTCCCGGCGCAGGAGATTTCCGATGAAGAGATCACCCGCTTGATCGCCGAGCGCGCCGCCGCCAAGCAGGCCCGCAACTTCGCACGGTCAGACGCTATCCGCAAGCAGCTCGCAGAATCCGGAGTCGTGCTGGAAGACACCAAGGATGGCGCGCGGTGGAAAAGAAAATAAGGGATTAGCAAGTAGCCGGAACAAAGGCCCGCCCGGTTCTTACGCAAACGCAACCACGGACGCAAAGGAACTCACTCCTCACGTGTCTGCGAATTGCTAATTGCCATTTGCATGCTTTTTTCTCAGTCTCCCGTTGCCGCTGAAAGCGCCGGCTCTTCCGCCCCGGTCGGCGCCGCCTTCATTCTTATGAGCTTGGATCGCGTCACCAACACGACGGCGGCAACAATCACCAGCGTCCCGACAAGCATGAATGTGTCCACTTTTTCGTTGAGCAGCAGCCAGCCGAAGAAGATGGCCACTATCGGGTTCACGTACGCGTACGTTGCGACCTTGGGCGTCGGAACATGTTCGAGCAACCATATATAAGCGGTGAATCCGATCCACGACCCGCACGTCACCAGATAGACGACGGCCCAGACACCTCGTGAGGTCCATACGGCTTTGTGAAAACCACCGGTGGCTAGGGCGATAAGTGTGTTGACCAGCCCGGCAAACGTCATCTGCCATGCCGCGCCAGTGAAAATATCCACGCTGAGACTCCAGCGGCCAGAGAGAATGGATCCCAGGGCCCAGCTCAGGCACGCCGCGATCAATATTCCAACACCGATAAGTTCCATGTGACTCAGGTGTGTGCCGGACGTAAGCCTGGGCCATATCAGAACCAGCATTCCTGCTATTCCCAGGGCCAGCCCGACCAGTCCCATCAACGGCAGGCGCCGGGTACGGAAGGCCCAGGCTTCAAGGATGGCCACCCAAATGGGGACAGCGGCCACAATCAGCGCGGTCAGTCCGCTGGAGACATACTCTTCCGCCCAGACCACGCCCATGTTCGCGACGGACAGCAGCAGCACCCCCACCGTCAGCAATCGCAACATGTCCCGGCGATTGATCCTGATCTTTCTTCCCGAAAAAGCGCACCAAGCCAGCATGGAAACGCCGGCGATCAAAAACCGCACCGATCCCAGGACATACGGCGGAATGTGTTCCACCGCCACGCGCATGCCAAGATACGTGCCGCCCCACAGGACATAAACGAGCGCGAACGCCACGATCACTTGAAGACGATGCTGCTTTTCAGAAGGACCCATGTACCATTAGATCATCGGATATCCCCGAGGTCGCAGATCGCGCCAATAAATCTGATCTGCTGGAATCTGTTGCGAACTGTTCGCGTGGCGGACCTAACGGGCCAAACTCTTTCGTCACAATAACGTATTGGCTTCCAAGCTATAATGAAGACAGTTCCATGACCAGACGCAACCAATCCCCGTTTGCAGCGCTGTCAGCGCAATTCTCGCTTGACTGCTGGGTAGACTTCCTGGTCTGTCCGCGGCGTTTTCTTGCAGTGTTGCCGTCGCACGCTCGCGCTAACCTCTTCTCTGGCGACTAATCCGGTCCTCATTTCAGTCCTGGCCTGACGACAGGCCGAGTCTTCACTGCAAATTGACTTGAAAAGAGGCGAATATGGCAACTGCTACAACTACTTCCACGGCTGGTCCGAAGATCAGGACCAGGCTGCCCGGCCCCAACGCGCAGAAGATTCTGGCAGGCGACGCCAAGTATATGTCGCCTTCCTACACGCGTTCCTATCCGCTTGTGGTCAAACGCGGCCGCGGTGTTCTTATTGAAGACGTTGACGGAAACGAATTTCTGGACTTCTCCTCCGGCATCGCCGTCTGCTCCACCGGACACTGCCATCCCGAAGTGGTGGCGGCCATCCAAAAGCAGGCCGGCGAACTGATTCACATGTCGGGCACGGATTTCTATTATGAAAGCCTGGTCACGCTGGCGGAGCGCCTCGCGAAAATCGCTCCCATGCCCGGACCGGTGCGCATCTACTACGGAAACTCCGGTGCGGAAGCCATTGAAGCGGCGCTGAAACTGGCGCGCTATCACACCAAGCGCCAGGGGATCATCGCCTTTTACGGCGCGTTCCACGGGCGCACCATGGGCGCACTTTCGCTCACCGCTTCCAAGCCCCAGCAACGCCGCCGGTTTTCGCCGCTGATGCCCGGCGTGACGCACGTGCCGTTTCCCTACGTCTACCGCCGGCCGGATGGCATGACCGAATCGCAATTTACGGCCGATTGCGTGCGTTTTATCGAAGAGCGCGTTTTCAAAACCGCCATGGCGCCGGAGGAATGTGCGGCCATCTTCATCGAGCCTATCCAGGGTGAGGGCGGGTACGTCCCCGCGCCGCGCGAATTCATGCAGGAACTGCGCAGGATCTGCGACCGCCACGGCATTCTCCTGGTGGCCGATGAAATCCAGTGCGGCGCTGGCCGCACCGGCAAATGGTGGGCCATCGAGCACACCGGCATCGAACCGGACATCATCACTATCGCCAAGGGCATCGCGTCCGGCATGCCGCTGGGCATCATGATGGCGCGTGCTGAAATCATGGACTGGGTCCCCGGCTCTCATGCTTCAACGTTCGGCGGAAATCCCGTGTGCCTCGCGGCGGCACTGGCCACCATGGACGTGCTGGAACGCGAAGGACTGCACAATGCCGAAGTCGTTGGGAACCACATTCTGCGCCGCATCAAGCCGTGGGTGGAAAAGCATTCCATGGTCGGCGACGTTCGCGGCCTGGGCCTGATGATCGGCGTGGAAATCGTCAAAGACAAAAAGACCCGGGCCACGGCACACGACGAACGCGATCGCATCGTGGAATTGGCGTTCGAACGCGGCGTGCTCTTCCTGGGCGCCGGAGAAAACACCATCCGCGTAGCACCCCCGCTCATCGTGACCAAGGAGCAAGCGGACATTGCGATGGACGTGCTGGAAGAGTGCATTGTTTCCTTGTCCCGGACAGCCATCTGAAATCCCGAGCGGAGCGAGGGATCCCTATATCCGCGAAGGACCATTGGTTATAGACGTCCCTGGGCGAGTAACATGAGTTCGCCCACGAGTTTTTCGTGGCGATTAAGTAATTCCACTCCCGCCTCGCGGGATCGGGACTTCGAAAAAACATTGATGTCCTGTACTATGAGGCTCGCCTTTAGTCTTTCGTGGCTGTAGGGATCCCTCGCTCCGCTCGGGATGAAAAACCTGACAGAACTCGCCATCCGCGCACTAGACTCCGCTTCGCGCCTCTTGCCCAAGAGCAAAGAGGTCCCGGAGCATCTCATTATTGGACGCAGGGGCGAAGAGGAAGCCTACTTTTACTTAAGGAAACACGGTTATGTGATTGTGGCGCGCAATTACCGCAGCCCGCGCAGCCGGAGCGAACTCGACCTGGTAGGCTGGGAAAAAGATACGCTCTGTTTCATCGAGGTCAAAACGCGCACCACACGTGACGTCAAACCGGCCGAGGCCGCGGTTGACCTGGAAAAGCAGCGCGACCTCTCCCAAGTGGCGCGGGAGTTCCTGCGCAAAGTGGGCAAGGACGCACCTTTCCGATTTGACATTGTCAGCGTCTACTTCGACGCTGGCAAGAAACCGGAAATTGAACTATTCAAGAACGCTTTTCCGCTTACTTGAGCTTGTGATCCGCCAACTCCTCTCAGCTCCCTGACCTTCATCCGTGCTTCCGCTCTTCCATTTCTTCCAGAGTTCGGGGCCAGTCTTCGCGCAGCAGACGGCTGAGGGCGCGGTCGGCCAGTAGTTTGCCGCCGGTCTGGCAGGGCGCGCAGTAGTTCGTTTCATTCGACGCATAACGAATACGCTGGATTTTAGCGCCGCAGCGCGGGCAGGGTTTGCCGTAGCGCCCGTGGACGGCCATGTCTTCGCGAAAGGCCGTGACTTTTTCCGGAAATCCTTCGCCTGCGTCTTCCCGCAGCCGTTGGGTCCAATCAGTGAGCGTTTCGCGTGTGGCGGTGAGTAACCGGCCGATCTGTTCAGCAGTGAGGCGCTGCGTCAGCGCAACCGGAGAGAGCCTGGCGCGATGGAGAATTTCGTCAGAGTACGCGTTGCCGATTCCGCTGAAGAACCTTGGATCGGTAAGCGATCGCTTCAGCGTGTGGTTTTCTGAAGTCAGGACCGCGCTGAATTGTTCGAGCGTCGCGGAGAACACATCCATGCCTCCGGGATCGAGCCTGGCCAGCCCCGCCTCCCCCACCACTAAATGAAGCGACGCGCGCTTCCGGGTACCGGCTTCGGTGAGAGTGAGCTGGCCGGAATCGAAATCAAAGGCCGCGAGCGTGCGCCGTCCGTCAGGGACAACGCGGCGCTGCTTCCAATGCAGCCGGCCGGCGATCATGAGATGCAAGACCAGCCAGAGGTCGTTGTCTAAACCAAGCGCGATCCGCTTTCCCACGCGACGCACCGCGGTTACGGTGCGGCCATTGACGGATTCGAACGGAGGATCGGCGGTGCGCAGCAGCATGGGCCCGCGGACCTCGGCATGTTGGAGCACGCGGCCGAGAATGCGCTGCTCCAGCGCTTCAATATACACAACCACGTCCGGCAGTTCCGGCACGCTGGCCCCCTTCGTAGTGCTGCACAAACCTTTGAAACACAGAGGAAAGGAGTAAACAGACGATATTGGAATACATTTGTCTGTTTACCCCTTCGGTGTTTCAAGGGGTCCACAAGGCTATTCGCGGACCTTCTATTCTATTTATTGATGTCCTGTTTGGCTTCCAGCCGCTTCGCCAGTCCATCGAGCGTAATCTTGAACTGGTCCGGGGCCACGGCAACGGCCAGCTTCATTTCCTTTACAGCCGTGTCGAAGTCTCCTTTAGCGCACGCCATGCGCGCTGCTTCGGAATGCGTGGTCCAATGGTTCGGGTTCTTCTTGATGTTGGCGCGAAAGACTTCAAAGGCCTCGTCCTGCTTACCCTGGGCCTGAAGTCCCCGGCCGTAGAAGTGGATTTGCTGGGTGCTGCCCATCGCCAGCGCCTTGGTGCGGATGGCCGCCGCTTCGTCTTTGCGGTTCAGTGTGTCGAGCGCGCGTGCTTTGGTCATCAAGTTCTCAAAGCGCTCTTCGACCTGGATGGACTTGTCGGCATACTTCAGGGCTGTTTCCGCGCTGAGCTTGTGGTCCAGCAGATAGCCGGCGGCGTCTTCCCAGGACGACCACTCGTACTGTGCAAGACCGCGAAGCTGGTTCTGCAGGCTCTGCAGGACGATATCGTTCACGGCGACTTCCACCTTGAACGGTACGGCCACTTTGTCCCAGCGCATGGTGATGGTGGTCGAGGCGGGCTTCAGATCGTCGAAATCATACGTGAGGGCTTCATGAGGGTCCGTGGCTTGCGGCTTCACCGTAACTCGCAGCGCGTCTTCCGCCTGGTCGTAGGAGAAGCTGCCCCACGAGGTCGCATTTTTGGAGAAGATGACAGTCCACTCGTTTTCCCCGGGGACCATGTGCAGGCCGTAGGTGCCTTTGGCCAGCGGCTTTCCTTCGACGATGACGGGATCGCCGAATTCAATCGTGGTGTTTTCGTTGGCGCCGGCACGCCAGGGCTTTCCGTAAGGCTCCAGGCCGCCAAAGACATTGCGTCCCTTGGCCAGAGGACGGTGGTAGCGAATGGTAATGTTGGTTATGCCGATACGTTGCTGGACCACTGCCCGCTGGCTGTCGCGCGGCAAGTCAAGAAGCGCTGACTGCGCGCCGGCAAACGGCACAGCGCCCAGCGTGACCATGGCGAATACTGCAAGAAGGAAACGTTTACGCATGAGGAATCTCCAGGTGAAGGTTATTTTGAACCAAACAGAAAGGGAACCGATGATTTAGACCGGGCGCGGAGATAGATGTTAGCAGAACCCCCGCCGTGAAGGACACCCTCTTGGCTATGCATGATCTGCAAATCATTTTGCATCCGCAGAGCGACGCCGTAGATCGAACCAGCATCAAACGTGAAAACTATTTCTGGAGAATGCTCGTCATGATCATTATCCTGTTCCGCTCCAGGCTGACGGCCCAGGCGGGCGAAGACTATCAAGCCATGAACGATGAACTGGAAACTCTGGTCCGCCAGAACCCCGGATTCATTGACGTGAAAGCGTACAACTCGGAGGACGGCGAACGTCTGACCGTGGTGTGGTGGTGCGATGAAGAGTCGTTGCGCGACTGGCGCGAACTCATGCGGCATCGTGAAGCGCAGAACACCGGGCGCGCGAAGTGGTACGAATACTACAAAATAGAAGTCGCGAACGTGGTCCGTGCTCGGAATTTTGAAAGAGCAAAATAGCCCCGCTTTCCTGCGGCTGTAGCGACCGACCCGGGCATTCGTTACACTAGTCAGTATTGGAGCGCCCGCCGTGGTCTTTGTCCTGGACAACTACGATTCCTTCACCTACAACCTGGTGCAATACCTGGGCGAACTGGGTGCGGAAGTCGAAGTCCGCCGCAATGATCAAGTAACGGTTACTGATGTGGAAGTTACGCACCCCGAACGCATCCTGATCTCCCCCGGCCCCTGCACTCCAAATGAAGCGGGCATCAGCATCGAACTGATCCGCCATTTTGCCGGCAAGCTCCCGATTCTGGGTGTCTGCCTGGGACATCAGGCCATCGGCGCGGCGTTCGGCGGCGAAGTCGTCCGCGCGCCGAAACTAATGCACGGCAAGACCAGCGGAGTCCGACATGACGGCAAGACCATCTTTCGCGATCTACCCTCACCTCTGACCGCAACCCGTTATCATTCGCTCATCGTGCGAGAAGAGAATCTGCCTGAGGACCTCGAAGTCAGCGCCTGGACCAGTGACAGAAACGGATCCCGCACCATCATGGGCCTGCGCCACAAGCAGTTTCCAGTGGAGGGGGTGCAATTTCATCCGGAGAGTGTGCTCACAACCGAGGGAAAGCAGTTGATCAGGAACTTCGTAGGACTTTCCACCGTCTAGCCTGTGGTGCGGGATCTTGCGGCTCCCCGCTTTAAACATATTGGAGAAGAGACGCTCGATTCTACCGCGCGATCGCGAAAACCACGCCGCTCCCCGATGCTCCACCCTCCTGGGTTGTACCGAAGAGAACACCTTTGCCAATCGTAACCGCGGTGTGAGGTGCGTTGCCGTCGCTCCCGTTGAAGCTATGAACCACCCGCTCTGTCCAATTCCCATTGGATCCCGGCCTCAGTTGGTAAACCGTCCCTACAGCGTACGCACCACCAAACCAAGTTGTGCCGTAGAG
>DATMPO010000177.1:0-12658 GCA_035567035.1 Verrucomicrobiia bacterium
TTTCGGCGGAAGCCTCAGGCCCGGCTACCCAGGGACCGCCTTTGGACCTTCCCCGCCCTGCCCGCACCGGGGGTCCGTTGATGCCGCCGCTGATGGCGCCGCACCCGGCGTGGAAGCAGGATACACGCACGGAAACGACGCCGGCCGAAACCGCTCCCGAACAAGCGCCCGAAACCAAGCCGGAAGAGGAGAAAAGCTAACCCGCCATGTTGATGCCGAAAAAAGTCAAGTACCGCAAGCAGCAGCGCGGGCGCATGGCCGGCAAAGCCTGGCGCGGGTCGAGCATCGCGTTTGGCGATTTCGGCCTGAAGGCCATGGAGTGCGGCTGGATAACAGACCGTCAGATTGAAGCTGCCCGTGTCGCTATGACGCGTTTCATCAAGCGCGGCGGCAAAGTTTGGATCCGCCTGTTCCCCGACAAACCCATCACCAAGAAACCAGCGGAAACCCGCATGGGAAAAGGCAAGGGCGCACCGGAGCAGTGGGTGGCGGTGATCCGTCCTGGCAAGGTGCTATTTGAAATGGAAGGCGTGCCGCAAGCCACTGCCGAACAGGCCATGCGCCTGGCCGCGCACAAGCTGCCTATCAAAACCAAGCTGGTCTCGCGGGCAACGGCCGACTAAGAGGAAAGCGATGAGGTCGCAAAAGGTTCGGGATTTGGATAAACCGGAGTTGCAACATCAATTGCGCGACATCGAAGAGCAGCTCTTTCGCTTGAAGCTGCAGATGTCCATGGGCCAAATGGACGGCCTGAAGAAGGTGCGCAATATGAAAAAGACGCGCGCGCGCATATTTACGGTCCTGCGCGAGCGCGAACTGGCCGAGCAGGCTGCAGGAGAGAAGTAGCGTATGGCCGAGGAGAAGCAGGGTCACAAGAATCAGAAGGTCGGCCAGGTGGTCTCGACCAAGATGCAGAAAACCATCGTAGTCGAAGTGAGCCGCCGCGTGCCGCATCCGCTATACAAGCGCATTATCACTAAGCGCAAGAAATTCTACGCCCATGACGAGCAAAGTACCGCCAAACTAGGGGATGTGGTGCGCATCGTCGAGTGCCGCCCGCTCAGCCGGTTGAAGCGCTGGCGTCTGGGTGACGTGATACGGAGGGCCGCGCAAGTAGCGGTTCAGCCCGAAGAGTTGGACGTAAAGATTTAGGGGCTAGGTGCCAGGTGTTAGGTGTTAGTTTACTGGCACCTAAAACCTGGAACCTAACACCTAAGTGAGCGACGTAAGGAGCGAACTATGATTGGCATGCGAACCATGCTCGAGGTTGCCGATAACAGCGGCGCGCGACGCCTGCAGTGTATTCTTCCGCGCGGCGGCGATCTCGGACTGCGCGCGGGACTGGGCGATGTGGTTACCGCCAGCGTCAAAGAGGCCGCTCCCGACTCGGCGATCAAGAAGGGTAAGGTCGTCCGTTGCGTCATTGTCCGCATGCGGAAAGAAACCCGGCGGCGCGATGGAACTTATATTCGATTTGATTCCAATGCCGCCGTACTGATAACCGAAACCAACGATCCGGTGGGCACGCGCGTGTTCGGTCCGGTGGCGCGCGAACTGCGAGATAAGAAATTTATGAAAATTGTTTCTCTTGCGCCGGAGGTAATCTGATGGCCGTAAGGCGGCGGAAACCGGCGGAGCCGGTCCGCATTCAACTCAAGAAGAACGACCAGGTCCGGGTAATCTCGGGCCGGGACAGAGGCAAGAGCGGGCGCGTGCTCAGCGTGGATGAGCGCACTAACAAAGCGTTGGTCGAGCACATCGGCATCATCAAGCGGCACACCCGCCCCAATCCGGCCAAGCAGATGAAAGGCGGCATCGCCGAGCGCGAAAGCCCGGTCGCGGTATCGAACCTGATGATTCTGTGCCCTCAGTGCGGGCCGGTGCGCATCGCGCATCACCTCGAAAGCCTGCCCGGCGGAAAAGTGCGGCGCTCGCGCGTTTGCCGCAAATGCGGGCAGACACTGGATAAGAAATGAAGGCAAAAGGCAAAAGGCAAATGGCAAAAGGCAAAAGTGCGGCGGGCTTCGCCGGCGTTTATTCTTGTTTTTTGCCTTGGAGCTTTTAATGGCAGCACGACTCAGACAACACTACACAAAAACGGTGGTTCCGGCGTTGAGCAAGGAGTTCGGCTACAAAAACGTGATGGCCGTCCCGAAACTGGAAAAGATCTCGGTCAATATCGGGTTGGGCGAGGCCACGCAAAACGCCAAGCTGATGGATGGCGCGGTCAACGAACTGGGGCAAATCGCCGGACAGAAACCAGTGGTCACCAAGGCGCGCAAGTCCATCGCGGCTTTCAAACTGCGCGAAGGCATGTCTATTGGCTGCATGGTCACGCTGCGCGGCGATCGCATGTATGAATTCTTCGATCGCCTGGTGAATGTGGCCCTGCCCCGCGTGCGCGATTTCCGCGGCGTCTCTACCAAATCGTTCGACGGGCGCGGAAACTACACGCTCGGCATCCGCGACCAGTTAATCTTTCCCGAGATCGACTACGCCAAAGTCGAGAAGACCAAAGGCATGAACATCTCAATCACAACCAGCGCACGAACCGACGCAGAGGGCGTGGCGCTGCTCCGTGCCATGGGGATGCCGTTCCGGCAATAGCGGAGCGAGGAGAAGAGCAAAAAGAATGGCTACAACCGCTAGAAAAGCAAAACACACGAAGTCGGTCATCGCCCTGGCCCGCGATAGAGCGGCGCATAAGAAAACACCCATGCTCGCAGTCCGGCATCGCAATCGTTGCTGGCGCTGTGGCCGTTCGCGCGCCTTTCTCCGGAAGTTCGGCATTTGCCGCCTGTGTTTCCGGCAGCTCGCGCTGAACGGTGAAATCCCCGGCGTGATCAAGGCCAGTTGGTAGGAGAGCGATATGACCAGCGATCCCATTGCCGATATGCTGACCCGAGTGCGGAATGCCATGTCTGCCCGGCATGCCAAGGTCGACGTGCCTGCATCCAAGCTCAAGACGGAAATCGCGCGCATCTTGAAAGAAGAAGGCTATATCGCGAACTTCAAGGTGGCAGAGGAAGGCGTCAAGAAGGTCATTAAGATCTATCTGAAATACGCGTCGAATAACTCCCCGGTGATTACACGCATCGAGCGTGTATCACGGCCGGGCTGCCGCGTCTACGTGGGCCGCGACGACATTCCACGCGTGCAAGGCGGATTGGGCATCAACATTCTGACGACTCCACGAGGGGTCATGACCGGCCGGACGGCGCACAAAGAGGGCGTCGGCGGCGAGTTGTTGTGCCAGATTTGGTAAATCGATGGCTCACCGCAGAGACGCAGACACGCAGAGAAAATCCTCCATCGGATTTCTTTGCGTCTTCGCGCCTCGGCGGTAAAGGGTTTTAATCTTATGTCACGAGTTGGAAACAAGCCGATTCCGCTGCCGAAAGGCGTCACGATCAGTGTCGGCGAACAATTACAAGTCGAGGGACCCAAGGGAAAGCTGACCGTACCCATCCCCGCGGGAATCAAGATCAAACAGGAAAACGGGATTGTGCGGATTGCGCGGGATGGTGACGATCAGGCCGCGCTGCATGGCCTGACGCGAGCGCTGGCCGCCAATGCGGTCAATGGGGTCTCGGCCGGATTCACCAGAGAGCTCGATATCGTGGGAATCGGCTTTCGCGCCGATGTCAAAGGACGCATCGCCACGTTCACGCTGGGCTACTCGCATCCCATCGAGGTACTGCTGCCCGATGGCGTGGACTTGAAGATCGATAAGCAGACGCACCTGGTGCTGACCAGCTTCGACAAGCAGTTGCTCGGCCAAACCGCCGCGAACATTCGCGCACTGCGCAAGCCGGATCCTTACAAGAACAAGGGTATCCGCTATACCGGTGAAGTATTGCGCAAAAAGGTCGGCAAGACCGGAGCGACCGGAGCCAAGGCATGATTCAGAGAACCAACAAGAACGAAATTCGCGGACGCATTCACCAGCGCATCCGCCGCAAAGTGCGTGGCACAGCGGAACGGCCGCGTCTGGCGGTATTCCGCAGCCTGACACACATTTACGCCCAGCTCATCGACGATACCAAGAGCCAGACGCTTGTCGCCGCCTCGTCGACCGAAGAGGGCTTGGACA
Source organism: Verrucomicrobiia bacterium (assembly GCA_035567035.1). Lineage (GTDB taxonomy): Bacteria > Acidobacteriota > Terriglobia > Terriglobales > Acidobacteriaceae > Angelobacter. Next base: position 4,094 of record DATMPO010000177.1, read on the forward strand.
ATGTAGCTGTTGCTGCTCCGCCTCCAAAGACCGCCGCTGTCAAAGCCGAGTCGCCCAAGGCGGAGAAGACCGAGAAAACCGAGAAGACTGACAAAGCCGAGAAGGGCGAAAAGAAGGGCGGCAAGAAAGCCGCTCAAGCTGCTCCGGCAGCTCCCGCCGAGACGGCTCCTGCAGCAGCTCCTGCCCCTCCCCCCGCCCCCACCAAAGCCCGCGGCGGCAATGTCGCGGGGGCCAGACTCATCGGCAAAACGATCGCCGATCGGGCAAAAGAGAAGGGCATCAAAGCAGTAGTCTTCGATCGAGGCGGATACATTTACCATGGGCGGGTCAAGGCATTGGCCGATGCCGCTCGCAAAGCAGGACTGGAGTTCTAATGGCTTCAACGGTAGTCAAACGGATCGATCCGCAGTCGCTCAATCTCAAAGAGCAGGTGGTATCGATCAATCGCGTCACCAAGGTCGTCAAGGGTGGCAAGAACCTGAGCTTTTCTGCTTTGGTTGTGGTCGGAGATTCTTCGGCGAAGGTGGTTGGATTCGGCGTCGGCAAGGCCAAGGAAGTGCCGTCTGCCATTCGCAAAGGCATTGAGGCGGCCAAGAAGAACTTGCGCAAGATCTATCTGCTCGAAACCACTATCCCCCACCAGGTGCTCGGCCGCTTTGGCAGCGGGCTGGTGCTGTTGAAGCCTGCGCCTGAAGGCACGGGCGTGATTGCCGGCGGGCCGGTGCGCGCGGTGGTGCAGGCCGCGGGAATTCCGAATGTGCTCACGAAATCCATCGGCTCGCATAACCCCCACAACGTAGTAAAGGCCACTATCAACGCGCTCGAGCAGTTGCGCAATAAGAGCGCCGTAGCCGAGATGCGCGGTTTGACCATGGACAGAATGTGACGGCACAACGAAATGGTGAGTAATCATGGAAGGTAAGATCAGGATCAAGCTGGTACACAGCCCCATCTGCACACCAGAGAAGCACAAGAAAATCGTGCGTGGATTGGGTCTGCGAAAAATAAATCAGGTGGTGGAACGGCCGGACACGGCTGGCTTCCGCGGCATGGTGAAGAAGATTCCACATCTCGTCGAACTGGTGGAGAAATAGTCGTCATGAATTTAAGCAATCTCAAACCTCCGGCCGGCCAGAAGCACAGTCCGAAACGCATTGGTCGCGGCATGGGATCGGGCATGGGCAAGACGGCTACCCGCGGTAGCAAGGGCGCCCGCTCTGTTTCCGGCTACAGCATCATGCGTGGTTTCGAAGGCGGCCAAATGCCTTTGCACCGCCGCCTCCCCAAGCGGGGCTTTACCAATATTTTTAAAAAACACTATGCATTAGTGAATCTGGGACGGCTGGATAAGCTGGAAGGCGACCAGTTCAATCCGGAACGGCTGGCCGAATTAGGAGTGGTGCACAAGCTGCGCGACGGCCTGAAGGTTCTGGGATCGGGTGAGCTGACGCGCAAGGTCCGAATCGAAGCGCATTTGTTTTCGAAGTCCGCTCTTGAAAAAATTCAGAAGGCGGGCGGTGAGGCCGTGGTCATCGGGGCGGCTGCCCCACAGGGGTAAACTGGCCGAGGCAAGATCATGAAATTCTTCGAAGCCATCGCGAACGTTTTTCGCATCCCGGACCTGCGCAAGCGGGTTCTGTTTACGCTTGGACTGCTGGCCGTCTACCGGCTGGGCGGGCATATCCCCACTCCGGGAATTAACATCCAGCGCTGGACGGACTTTTTCTCGCGAAACCAGGGCACCATCTTCGGATTCTTTGACCTGTTCGCGGGCGGCAACATCCGGCGGCTGACGATCTTCGCCCTGGGCATCATGCCCTACATTACGGCGTCCATCATCCTCCAGTTGCTCACCGTGGTCATCCCCACGCTTGAAAAACTGCAAAAGGAAGGGGAGCTGGGCCGGCGCAAGATTACGCAGTGGACACGCTACCTGACGGTGTGCCTGGCGCTGATGCAGTCGTTTGGCATCGCCACCGGTTTGCAGGCCATGCAGGGCAATATCGTGATCAACCCGGGCATTGGCTTCGTGTTGATGACTATCATCTCGCTCACAACGGGCACGGCATTCATCATGTGGCTCGGTGAACAGATCACCGACCGCGGCATTGGCAACGGCATGTCACTCATCATTTTCGCCGGAATCGTAGTGGGCCTGCCCAATGCCATCAACAATATCTACACGAACGTATTCGTCACCAAGGAATGGGGCTTCATCACCCTGGCCATCATCCTCATCATGATGATCGCGGTAGTGGCGTTCATTGTGCTCGTCGAGCGCGGCGAGCGGCGCATACCCGTGCAGTACGCCAAACGGGTAGTGGGCCGCCGCGTCATGGGCGGGCAGTCCACTCACATGCCACTCAAGGTCAACGCCGGTGGCGTGATTCCGGTCATTTTCGCTTCGTCCATTCTGGCGTTTCCGCAGACTTTGGCCCAGTTGCCCTTCGTCCAGAACAGCAAGTGGTTGAGCGGGATGCTGCAATCCATCCGGCATGGCGAGCCGCTCTATGTGGTTCTGTTCGTGGTAGGCATCGTGTTCTTCTGCTTCTTCTACGTTTCCATCATCTTCAACCCTAATGAAGCCGCCGACAACATGCGCAAGTACGGCGGATTCATTCCTGGAATCCGGCCCGGCCGCAACACCGCCGAATACATGAATGCCATCCTCACCAAGATCACGGTGGTGGGCGGCATCTATCTCTCGATTCTCTGCCTCATCCCGGACATCATGATCTCCGGCATCCATCTGCAGCATCTGCCGCTCATCGGGAACTGGATCGACCAGTATTTTCCGCGATTCATATTGGACGGGCTCAATGTGCAGTTTTATTTCGGCGGCACGTCGCTGCTGATCGTCGTCGGAGTGGCCATGGACACCGTCAACCAGATCGAAGCGCAGCTGATCATGCGCCACTACGAAGGATTCACCCCGCGCGCCGGGCGAATTCGCGGGCGGCGGCCGAGTTTTTAGGGATTGGGAATTGACAGGTTAGAGTGCCAGAGACCGAAACCAGGGCGGAACGGATGAGTAAACCGCCAGGCGCCAAACTCCCGGTTCTGGCCGTAGTGCTGTTCGGATCGCCCGGATCGGGCAAGGGTACGCAGGCCAAATTGCTAGCGGAATCCTTGGGCATTCCGCAGATCTCGACCGGAGACATGCTGCGCGCGCATGTCCGCCATGGCAACACGGTCGGGACCGCCGTTGAGTCCAAGCTTAAGGCAGGGATACTGGTCAGAGACGAGTTGGTTAATTCGCTTGTGGAAGAGCGGCTGGCCCAACCCGATACCGCGCGTGGATGCATCCTGGACGGATATCCTCGAACCGTGGCGCAGGCTGAAAAGCTCTGTGGGTTCCTGGGCTCCCGGGGAATGCGGGAGTTGGTAATTCACCTGGTAGTTGATTACAATGTAATTATTGCTCGACTGACCGGACGCCGGCAGTGTCCCGTGTGCGGCACCTTGTATAACCTGATTTTCAAGACACCTAAGGTGCCGGGCGTGTGTGATCTGGAAGGCGCCAAGTTAATTGTGCGTGAGGATGATCGCGAAGCTGTGATCCACGAGCGCCTGGAAGAATACCAGCGGCAGACTCGTCCCATCCTCGATTATTTTCGCGCGAAGGGCAAGCAGGTATACGATGTTGACGCCAGCCACGATCAGCCGGAAGCTGTCTTCCGCAAAATCGAGACGCTGATTCAGGAGCAATGATCATTCGAAAAACGGCAGCCGAACTGGAAAAAATGCGGCGTAGCGGGCTGCTGGTCTACCAGATCCTGAAGAAGCTGGGCGACACCGTGGAAGAGGGAGTCAGCACCTACGATCTGGAAATGGCGGCGGACCGTATGATTGCCGATGCAGGTGCGCGGCCGGCGTTCAAAGGTTATTTCGTTCCGGCGGCTGGTGAGCGTTACAAATACGTGCTGTGCACTTCGGTCAATAGCGAGATCGTGCACGGTATTCCGTCGCCGAAACGGGTTTTGAAGAAGGGCGATATTGTTTCGATCGACACGGGCGTGCAGTTGGATGGTTACTATGGCGATTCCGCCATCACCGTGGGAGTGGGCGAGTTGAGTGAGGAAAGCAAGCGGCTACTCAAAGTGACTGAGGAATCTCTCGAACTGGCCATCCAGCAGGCGCGGTCCGGCAACCGCCTGTTCGACGTGTGCGGAACGGTGGAACGCCACGTGGTATCAAACGGATTTTCAGTGGTGCGCGAGTATGTGGGACACGGCATCGGAACCCAGCTACATGAAGAGCCGCAGATCCCCAATTATGTGGACCGCAAGAATGAGAACCCGCGCCTGAAGGAAGGCATGGTGCTGGCCATCGAGCCCATGGTGAATGCGGGTAAGGCGGACGCGAAGGTGTTGGGCGACAAGTGGACCGCTGTGACCAAGGACGGTTCCAATTCCGCTCATTTCGAGCACTGCGTTGCGGTGACTTCGAACGGCCCGTGGGTTTTAACGAGGCCGTAAAAGCAGGTGTTAGGTGCCAGGTGTTAGGTGCCAGGGATCGGTGGTGGAAGAGTTGCCGCAGCTGGTTTTTCGAGTGGATCTGGGCAAGGGGCGTGTGGTGCTGGCCCACCCGGTCGGGATGAAGGAACGTAACTTCGTCCGGTTGCTGCCAGGCGACAAGGTAGAAATTGAGCTGGCCGCGCAGGATCAAACCCGCGGCCGGATATTGAAGAAGCTGTGAAGAGGCGAGGGCTTCAGGTGTTGGGCTTCCCTAACACCTGGCACCTAAAACCTGGAACCTAAAAAGCTATGAAAGTACGAGCGTCAGTCAAAAAGATTTGCGACAAGTGCAAGGTGATCCACCGCAACGGCGTGGTGCGGGTCATCTGCTCGAATCCGAAACACAAGCAGCGCCAGGGATAGGAGAGAATCATGGCACGTATTGCAGGCGTGGATCTGCCACCAAAAAAGAGAGCCGAAGTCGGCCTCACGTACATCTACGGCGTGGGCCGCAGCCGTTCTCGTTCCCTGCTCCACCGGGCCGGGATCGATTTTGACAAGAAGATCGGCGACCTCGCCGAGGATGAAGTGAACCGCGTGCGCCAGATCCTCGAAGAGGAAGGCGCCGTGGAAGGCGACTTGCGCAAGGAAGTCTCGATGAATATCAAGCGGCACATCGAGATGGGCTCCTACCGCGGCATGCGGCACCGCCGCGGGCTGCCAGTGCGCGGCCAGCGGACCCACACCAACGCGCGCACGCGCAAAGGACCGCGCCGCGGCACTGTGGCCAACAAGAAGAAAGCGGCGTCGAAGACATAAATCTATGGCAAAAGCTCCAGCCAAACCGGCCAAAAAGAAAACATTCAAGAAGAAAGAAAAGCGCGTTGTCCATTCGGGCATCGTGCACATCCAGGCGACGTTTAATAACACCATCGTGACCATCGCCGATCAGGAAGGACAGACGATATCCTGGTCGAGCGCCGGATCACTCGGTTTTCGCGGGTCGCGCAAAGGCACGCCCTTTGCCGCCCAGCAAGCTGCCATGACTGCGGCCAATAAGGCGTCAGAAAGTGGCATGCGGACGGTAGAGGTTCGTGTTAGCGGGCCGGGATCTGGGCGTGAATCAGCTGTGCGCGCGCTTTCAACCGCGGGTCTGGAAGTCCGTTCCATCAAGGACTCCACCCCGATGCCACACAACGGTTGCCGGCCGCCAAAGAAGAGAAGGGTGTGAAATGCGGGTTTCAGGTTCCAGGTGCCAGGTGTTAGCAAGCGTGCTGACACCCGAAACCTGACACCTGGAACCTTTTAAGCAGGACGAAGGTCCGAGTGCCGGATTGTAAACTGCACCTGAAGTGAAGAAGGCAAGGTAAGGAGAAAACATTGGCACGTTATCGAGGCCCGGTTTGCCGGTTGTGCCGGCGCGAGGGCATGAAGCTGTTTTTGAAAGGCGAGCGCTGTCACAGCGAGAAGTGCGCCATTGAAAAGCGTAATTTCGTTCCTGGACAGCATGGCAAAGACCGCAAAGCGAAGCTGGTGGGCTACGGTCTGCAACTCCGTGAGAAGCAGAAAATGCGCCGCGTTTATGGGCTGTTGGAAACTCAGTTCCGCAACAGTTTCGAAAAGGCAGCGCACCAAAAAGGAATAACCGGCCAGAACCTGTTCGCTGCACTGGAACGCCGCCTCGACAATGTCATTTATCGGATGGGCTTTGGCACCAGCCGCGCCCAGGCACGCCAGACTGTGAGGCATGGCCATATCCAGGTCAACGGGCGCAAGGTCAATATCCCATCGTTCGAGGTCAAGGTCGGTGACGAAGTAGCTGTGCGCGAGTCCAGCAAAGAAAACCCGACGATTCTCGGCGCGCGCGACGCCACCGCGCACGCTCCGTCGCCCGGCTGGATGGATGTCGATCGCGAAAACCTGCGCGGAAAAATCACCGGACTGCCCAAGCGTGAAGAACTGGTGCAGATTCCGATTAACGAGCAGCTGATTGTGGAATTGTATTCGAAGTAATTTTGAACCGCGGCGGCGCAGAGCCATGGTAGTTCTCGGCGTCTCTGCGGTGAAAGAGGGCTTGACATCATGTTTAAAGGCTTCCAGAAACCAAAAAGACTAGTCGCTAATACCGAAACGCTTACCGAACGGTATGGCATGTTTACGGCGCAACCTTTCCAGCGCGGCTTCGGCACCACCATTGGCAACGGCCTGCGGCGCGTGCTACTGAGTTCGATCGAAGGCGCTGCCATTACGGCGGTACGCATTGAAGGCGTGGAACACGAATTCAGCCCGATCCCGGGCGTGGTCGAGGATGCCACCGACATCATCCTGAACCTGAAGCAGATCCCATTTAAGATCATGGGCGAAGGCGTCAAGACCGTCCGCCTCTCTGCGGACCAGGCCGGCGAAGTTTTCAGCGGCCAGATTCAAACCGATCAGGACGTTGAAGTACTAGACCGCAACGTTCACATCGCCACCATAGGAGAAGGCGGCAAGCTGAATATCGAGATGCGCCTCAAGACAGGCAGCGGCTATGTCAGCGCCGACAAGAACTTCGACGAGGACCTGGCTCTTGGATACATCCCCATCGATTCGGTTCACTCTCCGGTCCGCAAGGTCAACTTCACCGTCGAGGCGGCGCGCTTAGGCCAGATGACCGATTACGACAAGCTTACCCTCGAAGTCTGGACCAATGGCGCTGTCTCTCCGCAGGACGCCATCGGATACGCGGCCAAATTGCTGAAAGATCACATGGCCATCTTCATCAATTTTGAAGAGCTGCCAGAGGCTGCCGAGGAAACCACCGAGCACTCGCTCGACAAAATGGGCGAACAGCTGAACCGCTCGGTCGAGGAGCTGGAGTTGAGCGTCCGCTCCTACAATTGCCTGAAGAACGCCAATATCCAGACCATCGGTGAATTGGTCCAGAAGACCGAAGCCGAGATGCTGCGAACCAAGAACTTCGGCCGCAAGTCCCTGAACGAAATCAAGGAGATCCTGTCCAGCATGGGCCTCTCCCTAGGGATGAAGGTGGACGCCCAAGGCCACCTGGTAGCGCCGGCTCCGCCCGCACCCGGCTCGCTGCCTGAAGTATTGCCGGATATAGACGAGGAATACGGCGAGCCGTCCGATCAGCCGGCTGAGTAGGGAGACCATGCGACACAGACGAGGCGGATACAAGCTGAAGCGGGACATTGGTTCCCGCAATTCCCTGCTCAAGGGCCTGGTGACCAGCGTGATTGAACAGGAACGGGTGGTTACCACCGTGCCAAAAGCCAAAGCCATCAAGCCGTTGGTCGACCGGATGATTACGCTGGCCAAGCGCGATACGCTACACACGCGCCGGCAGGCGGCGGCATTCCTGGAAACGCCAGGGTCCGTCAAGAAGCTGTTTGATACCCTCGGGACCCGCTTCGGGCAGCGTTCCGGCGGCTACACGCGTATCGTCCGCCTGGGCTTCCGCAAAGGCGATGGCGCCGAGCAGGCCATGATCGAACTGGTTGGTTCCGAGCTGGTTAAACGCGCCGCCGACCGCGCCAAACGCCGTGAAGAGCGCCTCAAGGCCCAACGCGAAGGCCGCGAGCCGGAGGAAGAAGACCAAAAGGAAGAGTAACTTCAATCTGGAGATTTGGCCAAAGAGCCGCCTGGACAAACGTCCCGGCGGCTCTTTTGTTTTAGTAGTTTACAAGTACTTGACAACTTTAAACTCATATTTTATTATGTACTTGTAGTTAGATTTTATCTGCAAGGAGAACAGATCACTATGTCATTGACGCACGACCCATTTGGCAGTCTTCGTCTGTTCGAAGACGCCGTTACCCGGATGATGAGCGAGCCGCGAACGAGTCGGCCTTGGTCGCCCGCCGTGGATATCGTGGAAACCGAGGATGAGCTGATTGTGAAGGCCGACCTGCCGGATGTGAGGTTGGAAGATATCGACGTCCGGGTGGAAAACGGCACGCTCTCGCTTAAGGGAGAGCGCAAGTTTGAGAAGGAGTTAGCGGACAAGGGCTATCACCGGATCGAACGCAGCTACGGCAGCTTCATGCGGAGCTTTAGCGTTCCGAGTTCCGTGGATACGGAGAAGGTTTCGGCGGATTATAAGAGCGGA
>DATMPO010000178.1:0-8524 GCA_035567035.1 Verrucomicrobiia bacterium
ATAAAAAGCGGCGCGCTGCTGCTCAGCGTGCGTAAGTTTGCGCAGGCGCGTCCGCATAAGCTTGAAATCTGCCGCGACCGCGACCGCCGCGCTCCCAGCGCCAGACGGGCCGCGCGCGCGCAATACGCCCGGTTGCTGGAACGCCTTTTGCCGCGCGACTTTCCTGGCTGGACGCTGGACAAAGCCCGGCTTTCGACCAGCATGGACCTGGAAAAGAGTTTTTCTCCGGTGTATGCGCGTGGTCTGGTGCGCAAAGGCCGTAGCGCGCTCGCTGTAATGGGAGTGAGCGGCCAGGAGACGCAAAGTTCGGTTGACGCTATTCTCACTTTCGGTCTGCTCTGGCTCGATGCCTGCCGCCATCGCGAAGCCGGGAGTTCCGTGGTCGAAGGTCTGCGGCTCTATGTTCCTGCAGGCAGTTCCGTCACGTTGCAGATTCGCATCGCACACCTCAACCATGAGGCCGCCAAGTTTCAGCTGTATGAACTGGAAGAACGCGACGAATCGGTGCGCCAGATTGATTACGCCGACCACGGCAACATTCAGACCCGGCTGGTACGATGCCCGGACATAATAACCACCCGGGCCCGGTTTGAACAAACAGTGGCTAAAATGCTGCCCGCTGTTCCTCATGCGGAAACAGCCGTGCTGTCGCCCACGGAGATTGCATTCCGTCTGCACGGCCTGGAGTTCGCCCGGGTCCGGGCGCAGAGCGTACCAGGTACGTTCCATATTGAAGAGGAGACGATCTTCGGCGTCGCCGGATATCAGGCCCGGCTCACTCCGGAAACCGAGCCGGCGTTTCAGGAGTTCGTCAAAGTACTCAGCGATGCGCGCCATGTCAACGGTGATCGTCGTGATCCCCTGTGGCGCATGTATCCGGAACGCTGGCTGGAGTCGTTGATTTTCAAAGACGTTTCGGCCATCGACAGTCACCTTGATCCGGCACACGTCTATTCGCAAGTTCCGGCATTCTCCGCGTCCGACCGCGCGATGATTGACGTGCTCACTCGCACCCGCGCCGGAAGGCTGGCGGTGCTGGAACTCAAGGCCGACGAAGATATCCATCTTCCACTCCAGGGCCTCGACTATTGGGCGCGCGTCTTGTGGCACCATCAACGGGGCGAATTTCAGCAGTTCGGATATTTCATCGGCTCCCAGCTCTCACCGGAAGAGCCACTGCTGTTTCTGGTCGCGCCGTCATTGAGGGTGCATCCGGCCGTGGAGACTGTATTGCGCTACTTTTCGCGTGAGATTGACTGGACGCTGGTGGGCCTGGATGAACGATGGAGAGATGGCATCAAGGTGATATTCAGAAAGTCTTCTCGGTGATCCGGAGCGCGGGTTAACCAAAGTTCTATTCGTAGCGCAACGCGATCATGGGGTCCACCTTGGTTGCCCGCCGCGCGGGGATATATGCTCCCGCCAGCGCCACGGTCACCATCAGCAGGGCTGCGCCGGACAATGTCAGCGGGTCGCTCGGCTTAATCTCAAACAGCTGGCTGGCCAGCAGGCGCATCAGAAAGTACGAACCTGTCAAGCCGCAAACCGCCCCGGCCAGGGCCAGCACGACTCCTTCACGCAAAATCAGCCGCAGGATATTCGACCGGGGCGCTCCCAGGGCCATGCGAATGCCCATCTCCTGCGTGCGCTGGCCCACCGAGTATGAAATTACGCCGTAGATGCCAATCAGCGTAAGCGTCAGCCCGGTAAACGCAAACACACTGAGCAGCCAGGCGCGAAAACGCGGCCCGGCCACGGACGTTGTAATCACATCGCTCATGCTTTGCACTTTGGTCAGCGGTTGGTCGTTGTCCACGCTCCATACCGATCTTTGCAGTTGGGCAACAGCGGTGGAAGGCTCCAGGGCGCTGCGCACGACGATGGTCATTCCAGAGAAAGGATCCTGCAGGAGTGGAAAATAAACCTGTAAGCGCGGCTGGGCGTTCAGGCTGATGTCACGCGTGTCTGAAACTTGTCCAACGATCTGACATTGGTCGGCGGGATTGGGGCTAAACTTGAGTATCTTGCCGAGCGGGTCCTGGCCGGAGAAGAACCTCCGGGCAAACGATTCATTGATGATGACCGCTTGCGGCGCGCCCTTCACGTCATGGTCATTAAAGAAACGGCCGCGGCCAAGACGCACGCCTAGAGTTTCAAAATATCCCGGCGAGACCGAGCGTGCTTCCAAAGTGGTCTTCTTGTCGTTGATGCCGAGCGTGGCTGGGTCAAAATCCGTCAACGACGTGCTGCCGGCCATTAGAGAATTGTTGGTGAAGGCAACTCCCGTGAACTGGGGTTGCGCGCGCAAAGCATCCAGCAGCCGCTGGATGAAAAGGCGCTGGGCGTCTGCGGAACCATACCGGGTCTTGGACAAATTCAAACTCGCGGTCAGCAGGTGGTCGGTACGCCATCCAGTATCCACTCGGAGAAGACGGACGATGCTCTGCACCATGAGCGCCGAACCCGTAAGCAACACCAGCGCCAAGGCCACTTCAACGATCACCAGGAAGCCGCGCAACGATAACCGCCCAAGGTGAGCGTCCGCTGTCTTCTCCTTGATCGCCAGGTTCAAGTTCGCGCGGGAAGCGGAGAGCGCCGGAACAAGACCGCAAAGAATCCCGGCAAACGCTGTGATGATGCAGGCAATCAGGGCGGTGGTGGGTTCTACCCGAAGCTCCGCAAGGCGAGGGAAACTAGCTGGGGCCAGCGCCCGGAAGGCCTGTATCCCCACGACAGCCAAGGCTATTCCGGCAAAGCCTCCGGCACAGGCCACAAGGAGACTTTCGGTCAACAACTGCCGCACTATCCGTACGCGGCTTGCGCCCAGAGCGGCGCGCAGTGCGATTTCCCGCTGCCGTTTCAGTCCGCGCGAAAGCACCAGATTACTCACGTTGGCGCAGGCAATGAGCAACAAGAAGCCAACCGCTCCCAATAGCGCCACCAATGCGTCTCTTCCATCGGCCACGGTTGCCTCTTGCAGAGTCACCAACGAGAACTGGATTCCTTCTGCTTCCTTGGGGTACTGGCGCGCCGTTCCGGCGGCGATCCCATCCATTTCCGCCTGGGCGACGGGAAGAGAAACGCCGCCCCGCAGCTTGGCCAACATGAAGTACATCCAGCGGCCCCGTTCCGTTTTGTGCTTGGGGTCGATGACGAACGGCACCCAGGCATCGCTTTTCTCCGGGAAAGAAAACCCCCGGGGCAGCACGCCCGCCACGGTGTAAGGCTTTTGTTCCAGCATAATGCGGCTGCCGACGACATTGGGGTCGCCCGCGAAATGCCTTTGCCAAAATCCATAACTCAGCAACACTACGTCGCCGTCTTTCTCTTGCTCGTCCTCGGGAAAAAACTCGCGGCCCCGCACTGGATGCACGCCGAAGAAAGCAAAAAAACCGGGAGAGACCGCGGGGACGGAAAGCTGTTCCGGCTCGCCGTTGCCGGTGAGGTTCATGCGTCGCGTCTCATAGGCGGCTGTGGCGTCAAAGGAATGCGCCAGGGCTTTGATGTCATTCATGTTGGGAATGGATTGCCCCATTTTAAATTCTGGGAACCTCGGACTTACGGTCCACACATGCACCATGCGAGGTGAATCTTGATAAGGCAAGGGACGTAGCAGCACAGCATACACGACGCTGAAGACCGCGGTACACGAGCCGATCCCTAGCGCCAGGGTCAGCATGGCTACCGTTGTAAAACCTGGCGCTTTGCGCAATCCTCGCAGCCCGTAGCCGATGTCCTGTGCAACGCTCTCGAGAAACGGGAACCCCCAGCTCTGGCGGCTCTCTTCCATTTGCCGGGTGACATTGCCAAGCTGCCGGTGCGCCGCGTATGCCGCCTCTTCCGGGTCCATGCCGGCGGCAGCGTTTTTCTGCGCCTTCAACGCAGCGTGCTGGCGCAATTCTTCCGCGAGGTCTTCATCGAGTTGCCGTCGCCGCAGCAGGAACACGAGTCTTCGCCAAGCCTGTCCGATCAATGACATGCCGCCTCCTCAGACTGTACGCATTACGCGGGCAATCGCCGCAATGATGCGATTGAAATTCTCGGCTTCCGTCCCCAGTTGCTTTCTTCCGGCCGGGGTCAGGGTGTAATAGCGCGCCCGGCGGTTGTTTTCCGACGTGCCCCACTCCGCCTTGACCCATCCTTTGACCAGCAGGCGCTGCAACGCGGGATACAGCGACCCTTCTTCCACCTGCAACACCTCGTCCGAGATTTCCTGGATGCGCTGCGCAATGCCATAACCGTGACGGCGTCCGCCATTCAGGGTCTGCAGGATCAGCATTTCCAGAGTGCCGGGAAGCAGTTCATTCTTGTCGGCGGAACGTACCATAGGTCTCCTTCATAGATGATCTATGGGTGATTAGACGGCGGATAATAAGGAATGTCAACCTGCATTTTGCAGGAACAGAAATTCTCGTCAGCGATAAATTTGTCACGTGCTGGAATCTCGGCGGTTTTGGCAAGCCCGGAATGTATCGTGATGTAAGCGCTGTGAGCTAAGGCAGGCTGGGTATTTCCGCGGGTTGCTTCTCGCCACGAAGAACACGGCCTGCGGCATTCGCGATCCGGCGCATCGGCAGTTCGCCGTCACTCTTCGCAAAAACGATTTCCCCCACCTTGTGGCTGCGGTAGTACCAGCGTTTCAGCATCGCCAGTTCTTCCGCGAACTGCTGGGCCGAGGAAGCTTTGGCGGGAACGAGCCTTTGCAACGACTCACGCAGCCTTGGCTCAACCGGTTCCGACGGCAGATCGGCATTTCCAGCCGCGACCGTAAACAACTCGGGCCCATCGAGCGTTCCTTTGTTGAACCGAAACAAGGCAACGGATTCCGGGACGGAAGAAGGCTGAACAATCGCGGCGTCAAACTGGTCCAACCGCGAATAAATCTCGTCACAAGCCGACAGAATGCTTTTTACCTTCGTGATTCTGGCATGCTGCTGCGCTGCGGCTTCGAAATCCAGATCGCCCGACAGACGTTCGCGTCCGGCCTCCAGTTCGTTCAGGTAGGATTCGCCGCAGGTATCGAAATAAGCCTGCACGCGCGCGACCTCGGATGCGTACACCTCGTCGGTGCAGCCCTTGAAGCACGGCGCCAGGCACATCTTCATTTCCGAATAGATGCAGCCGGGGAACGCGGGATCGGGATTCAACTCAAACGTGCAGCGGCGCATCTTAAACAGGTCGAGCGAGTCATTAAGAAACGTTTCCGCAACGGCCCGCGAGCGAAACGGGCCGTAGTAACGCGAACGTCCCGTGAGCCGGCCGATTTTGGTCGTGGCGTAAGCCCGCGGATAAGCGTTGTCGAGGTTCAGCTTGATCAGCGGCGCGGGACGCAGCCGCAGGCGCTTTTGGTACGTTCTGGGAAACTCCTGTCGCAGCAGCTTATACAGCAGGAACACAGACTCAAAATCGGACCCGGTCAGCGAGTACTGAATCGTAGCAACGCGCTCCCGCAGGTTCAGCCGCTTGGATTGCGACGCCGGAGGCGCCAGCAGGCGCAGTAGACGTTTGCGCAGGTTGGACGTCTTGCCAACGTAAGGCTCCGCGGATTCGTCCGCTCCGCGCAACAAAAAGACTGCAGGCGCGGCGGGAAACTGGGCGAAGAAATCCTCCGCATGACCGGAAGAGAACGGAATGGAATAGGCAAGCAAGTTCCAGACAAACTTACCACTGATTTACGCAGATGACACTGACAGGACTTACTGGAAGTTGCGGTTTTTGATCTGCATGCGGTAGTCGGTGCCGTCGAGCTCGACGATCCGGCACATTTCGTGAAGCCGCGAGCGCATTCTTTCCGTGATGCGATCACCCAGGGTCTCTTCCGCCATGGCCCGTGTTGCTTCTTCTTTTCGGGAAAAGGTTTTGCGCGGCTTTTCTTCCTTGCGGGCCGGCAGGTCCGAGAAGTTGGTGGTAATCAGCGTGGTCTTTTTTTCGTTGTAGCGATAATTCAGGATGTGGCTGACGGTGTCCCAGACCCACTCGGTCGGGCGGATAGCGCCGAGTTCGTCGAGCAGAAGCACTTCGGCGTCAAAAACCGGCCGCAGAATTTCCAGTTCCGTCGTCTGGACGCTGGGATTGTAGGAATTCTGTATCTCTTTGAGCAGCTCGCGGTAGTCGCAGAACAAACACTGTACCCCTTTGTTGCGGACCAGTTCCTGAAGAATGCCCACGGCCAGATGCGTCTTGCCCACTCCGATGGGCCCGGTAAAGAGCAGGCCTTCTTTCTCGATCGGATACTTCTCGACAAAGAGCACGGCGGTAAGTTTGGCGCTGGACAGCGACTCATGGAAGTTCGATCCGGTCTCGAAATTCAGCAGGGAGCAATGCTCATAGCGCGCGGGAAGGTGAGTGCCTTTGAGCAGACGTTCTGTCCGGGCGTCAACGCGGCAAACGCAACGCGTGGCCCGCAATGCGCTTCGGCCAGGGACTTGTATGAACGTGAAGCCGGTGCCCTCGCAGATGGGGCATACGGGCTTGGACTCGGACTCGACTGCCGGGGACGACGCCATGAAATCTCTGTCTAAAAAATACCATCAATTGCACCGGCGAAGCATCTCTTTATCAGGGGCCGGTTCCTCTTCTGCACAGCTTTTTCACAGCGATTGCACCGTTTGACAGGCAGACAACAGCCCCTTAGCATTCTCAGTCTAATCGTCTTGTTGTGAAGGAGACATGTCCATGGCCACCGCCACCAGCCCCAGAGCGCAGCTTCGTGGGTTTGAGATCAACACGCCGCCTGCCGGCTTCCATCCCGCAGAGAATTTACCCAAAGGGTTTCTGGAGTTCTTTCTTCCGCTCCACCGCCAGTTCACGCCTTTGCAGCAGGAGCTGGTCAGCCGCCGCCAGCGCGTCCTGGAAGCGTCGCTCGCGGGCAAGAAGCCCAATCATCTGCCGCCGTCTCCAGCCACACAGACGGACTGGAAGATTGTGCTGCCGGAATGGTGCCAGGACCAGCGCAACCAGATGACCGGCCCCGCCGACGATGGCGAACTGGTGGTCAAGATGCTCAACTCCGGCGCGCCCGGCGTGATGATTGACCTGGAAGATTCTGAAGCCAACCACTGGGACCGTCTGGAGGCCGGCATCGCCAATACTCTGAGCGCGCTGCGCGGCCAGTTGACCTACTTCGACAAAAAGCGCGATAAGCAGGTGAAGATTCAGCCGAGTAAGACCGTGATCTGGACCCGCGTCCGCGGTTTGCATCTGAACCAGAAAGGGATTGTTCCCGGCAAGCCGCAAGAACTGATTTCAGGTTCGCTCTATGACGTTAGCCGCATCGTGTTCGCGCTGACCGCAGAAGACGTAAAGAATTTCAAGCATCCCCTGAGCTTTTACATTCCTAAATCAGAGTCGGCGGAAGAAGCGCTCTGGTGGAACGATCTCTTCAAGGCCCTGGCCGCGCTGAAAGGCTGGCCCGCGGACTACATCAAGTGCATGGCCCTGGTGGAGGCGCACCCGCTGGCCTACCAGATGGAAGAATATCTCTACAACCTGCGCGACCACATTCTGGGCCTGAATCTCGGCCGCTGGGACTACATGGCCAGCCTGATCCACTTCAACATGAATGACGCCGAGTGGGTGCTGCCGGACCGCAACACCATCCCGCATGACGTCAGGTTCTTCCAGAACCTGCGCGAGCTGATGCCGGAAATCTGCCACAACCGCGGCGCCATGGCGATTGGCGGCATGACCGCGCTTTATCCCAGCCGTGAAGACCCCGAGTTGAACGCGCGCGCGCTGGCGGTGCTGGAAAAAGACAAGAAGAACGAAGCCCTCGCCGGCATGGACGGCGCCTGGACCGGCCACCCCGACCAGAACCAGATTGCCGTGGACCAGTTCCCGTATCCCAACCAGCTGGGCTTTCGCCGGCCGGAGCAACCGCGCTACCCGGACCTGCGTCCCGTTCCGCGCGGCGTGGGCGCAAAGACCGTCGGAGGCACGCGCGCGGCGGTGCGCACGGTGGTCCGCTACCGCAACGGCGTACTCAACGGCCGCGGAGCAAGCCTGCTGGATGGCTACATGGAAGACCTGGCGACCGACCGCATCTATCGCAACATGATCAAGCAGCGCATGATGTTCAGCGACAAAGTCAGCATCACCGACGAGGGCGGCAAGCCCGTGCTGCACACGCCGGAGCTGGTCAGCCGTTTGTTCGACGAAGAGCTGGCCAACATCCTGAAGAACCCGCGCAAACCCAGTGAACCGGGGACGGAAGAATCGTTCACCCAGGCACGGAGGATTGCGGAAGCCATGATTCTTAATGGTGAGATTGATCCAATTTAAGGACCAGCGCATGGAGCCGTTCCGCGGCGTCGCCCATTGCGGGCGCTAGCTTCAAGGCTTCTTCATACGCTTGTACGGCGGGTTTCAGATTGCCGTTGTCTTCGAGCGCTCGCCCCAGCCAGTACAATGCGCGGGCCGATGGCGCAATCTGAGCGGCGCGGCTGAAGTCGGCGATTGCTGCATCAAGTTTGCCTTGTTGATACTCGATGGTCCCCCGTCCGATATAGCTGTTCTGCTGATTAGG
>DATMPO010000179.1:0-26913 GCA_035567035.1 Verrucomicrobiia bacterium
GGGATGCGTCCCCAGAAAATCAAGATCAGGTATAAGATCGGGTGAACGTGGTGAGATGGCGGGACCGCATCGTCGGGGCTGTCTTCGTGGCGGCCGTTGTGACGGCACAGGCCCGCTGGATGGGCAGCGCCACCGCTGTTCTCAGCGTAGGCCTGATTGTCGCTTATCTGTTTTGGACCGCAGCCCGTTGGAAGAACGATCCCGCGGCGGTCCTTCCGATGTGTCTGGTGGCCATCGTTGTACAGTGCCTGCATTTCACGGAAGAGTACTTGACCGGCTTCCAGCATCAGCTCCCGAAACTGCTCGGATACGAATGGAGCGACGTGCGCTTCGTAGCGTTCAATATGGCATGGCTTGCCGTGTTCGTGCTGGCGGCGCTGGGTGTCTACTGCCGCGTCGCTCTGGCGTATCTCGTCGTTCTCTTCCTCGCGCTCGGCGGAGGCGTGGCCAACGGCATCGGACATCTGCTCCTGTGCGCAATCCAGGGCAGATATTTTCCCGGAGCGGCCACGGCCCCTCTTTGCCTGCTGGCAGGAATCGGATTACTCGCTAGGTTGTTCGGCGAAGCCAAAAAATAAAGATAGCCCTTACCGTCGGTTATCAGTCTGCGGTTCTGGATGTATCAGCACCTTGAACAGTTCGGGGGCTTCCTGTTTGAAGCGGATTTCGAGGGCCGTGGAGATGTCGTGCACGCGGAACAGAGGCAGATCGTCCGCCATGGTGCAGTGGCAGGACATGTAGACCTTGTCGCGCACGCGCTTGATTTCCACGTCATGCATGTCCAGGATTTCCGGAAACTCGCGGACAAGGGGCCGCAGCTTTTGCTCGAGCACGGCGTCGCGCTGGACGCTGTTGCCGGACTCGATGGTTGCCGGCTCGCTTTCGATGTGCGTGAGAATGTCTGAAATCTCCGGGATCTCATTTCGCATCTGGGCTTCCACCTGGGTGACCTGGTCGTGGGCCTGCTTGAGGTTCAGGTTTTCATTCAGTTCCAGGTGCTGCTCCACGTGGAGGCGTCCGCCGAGGTCCTGCACGCTGACGTCATGCACCGAGAAGTTGTTGCGGAAGGCCACGGCGCGTATGCGGTCAAAGATGTTCTCCTCCCCGGTTTCACGCGGCAGGGAGCGGATCACCACGTCGCTGTTGGGCAGAATGCGCTGCACGGCTTCCGTGATTTCGGCCACCACCTGGTCGGAGCGCTGGAAGGTCACGTTGCGCGCCAGTCCCACAGCGAGGTCGGCGAAGTAGCGGTTGCCGGCGCGGCGTATGCGGGCCCGCTCCACTTCAATGACGCCGTTAATCTTGAGCGTGGCCTCGATGATGCGGCCGCGGTAGCCGGCTGGCGCGGCGTCGAGAAGCGAATCAATGGTCTGCCGCGCCAGGCGCCAGCTTACGTAGATGATGACGCCGGAAACCATGAGCGCGGAAATGGGGTCGGCCTTGGCCAGCCAGGGATTGTCAACGCGGCGGCCAATCCATACCAGCGCCAGGCCGAGAGCGACCACGCCGCTCGAAAGAATGTCAGTGCTGAAGTGGAGCGCGTCGGCCTCCAGCGCCTGGCTGTCATATTTGACGGCAATTTTTCTGAGGCGCCGCGAGCGCCAGAAGTCGGTGATCATCGAAGCCAGCAGCACGGCAAAAGCCATCCAGCTTGGTTCGATCTGGACACTGTGGTATCCGCCAAGCCGCCGCACGGCTTCCCAGACTACCCAGACGCAGGTCAGCAGCAGCAGCCCGGTTTCGAGGAATGCGGAAAAATTTTCTACCTTGCCGTGGCCGTACTGGTGCTCGGCGTCGGCAGGCAGGTCGGACACGCGCACGGAGAGCAGCGTGATGAACGCGGCAATCAGGTCCAGAGCGGAATGCGCCGCTTCGGAAAGAATACCCAGGCTTCCGGTGGAAATGCCCACCAGCAGCTTGAGGAAGGTCATGGCACAAGCCGCCAGCAGTGAGTTGAGCGCGACCTTGCGCTTCTCCCGCCGCATCTCATGCAGCACCGGATTCAGCTGGGAAGTGGCCACCGCGCCATTGTCTCAGTTTTCACGCACGTCCCGCCAGCACGGGCCGCGGTGTTATGATGGCGGTTCCCTGTACTCTGCGTCCGTCAGTCAATGGCGGCGCGGACGCGGCACGACGCTCACGAATTTATCCCATATGATTGAGAGTGAGGAAGGTAAATCCAAGATGATCCGAATCAAGCTAGCACTGGCCCTGGCCGCAGCCGCGTTCGTTGCGCAGGCGCAAGATACAAGTCATGGTCCGCAGCAACTGCCCACGCTCCGGGACCGCCCTACGCAGCAGGCCACGGCCGCCGCCGTCCCGGCGACCGCGGCGGTGATCACCATTCACGGACTCTGCTCCGCGCCCGCCGCCGATCCGAGCGCCTGCACCACGGTGATAACCAAGGACGAGTATGACCGGCTGATGAAGGCCCTGGGACAGCCGGCGTCCGCGAACCCGACGAGAGATCTCGCGCAGAAATACGTGCAACTCATCGGCATTGCTGAAGCTGGACGCAAAGCCGGCATTGAAAACGATCCCCGGGTCTCCGAACTGGTACGGATCAGACACCTGGAGATTCTGGCCCAGATTTACACTCAGAAGCTGCAGGAAGAGAACAGCAAGCCCTCCGCGGAAGAGATCCAGGCGTTTTACAACCAGAACGCGTCCAAGTTTGAACAAATCAAGCTCAGCCGCATCGCCGTTCCCGCCAACAACGCCGCGGCACCCAATAAAGCAGAGTGGGAAAAGAAAGCCGCGCAGTTAGCGAATGACCTTCGCGATCGCGCCGCCAAAGGCGAGGATTTTGAGAAGCTGCAGAAGGAAGCCTTCACCACTCTGGGCCTCACCACGAACCCGCCGTCCACCGCCCTGGGGCCGCGACGCCGTGGGATGGTGCCGCCGAAAGAGGAAGCAGAGCTCTTTTCGCTCAAAGTAGGAGACGTCTCCCAGGTGGAGCAAGAACCCTCCGATTACGTCATCTACAAAATCGAAAACAAAGATGCCATGCCGCTGGACCAGGTCAAAGACGGGATCGCGAGAGCGCTGGTCAATCAGAAGATGGACTCGGCAATCAAGGCAACCACCGCCTCCATCCATGCTGACTTCAATGAGGAGTACTTTGGACCGGCGCCTGCGCCACCGTCTACCACTCCCGCGCCCACGCTCCAAAGACCGCCCGCTTCACCGAAATAACGATGGCCGAAAAACCGAAAGTGCTGGTCACCGGAGCCTCAGGGAGTCTGGGGCTCCGTTTGCTGGAGCAACTATCGGATTTTCTGGTGATTGGTGTGGTACTGAACGGACCAGGTGCGAACGGAAAAGGTGCGGATACGAACCCTGCAAACCTTACAACGTTTAAGAACACGATCTTTGAAAAAACGATCTTTGAAAAAATAGACCTGGCGGAAGAGCGCTCCTGTGACCAGTTGGTGGCCTTGCTTCGACAATACCGTCCGGAATCGCTGGTCCATCTTGCGTTTGCAACCGGCCCTGCGCCGGCTGGCTCTCCGGAGCGCCAGCGCATGTGGCACACCAACGTCGCTGGGACCGGGCGCGTGGCGGAAGCCATTGCGGAATACAATCGCATGCTCGGGACGGTGGAGAAATTCATCTATCCCAGCTGCGCCGCGGTTTATGGCCCGGACTTGCCCAAGCCGGTTGTGGAGACCATGCCGCTCCAGGCGGAAACGTTGCCGCATGTCCTTCCTTATATTAAGGACAAGAAGGAAACCGACCTGGTCATTCAGGCACGAGCAAGGAATCTTCGGCAGTGCAAGACCTATCTCCTGCGTCCGCACACGTATACCGGGGAAACGGCGCGCAGCCTTCTGATGAGCGTACTTCGCGGCGTCCCTGAGGGCAACGGCATTTTGGCAAAGAGGCTGCGCCGCAAGGGACGTCGTTTACCCGTGCTGGTCCCTTCCGGCCCGTATCTTGAGCGCAAACGCCAGTTCGTGCATGTGGATGACATGGCCCGCTTGATCGCGCACATTCTTCGGCGCAAACAGGCTGATCCGCAGTTGAGCGTCATGAACGTGGCCGGACGCGGTGAGCCAGTGCTGCTTGGCGAGTGTCTGCAAATCGCAAAGGCCAAAGTGCGGCGCCTGCCAGGAAAGGCCCTGTGGCAACAGGCCCATGGACTGCTGTCGAGTCTGGGCATCTCGACCGTTCCGCCAGAAGCGCTTCCCTACCTGTTCGGCTCGCAGACCACGGACACTGCGCGGCTCCGCGTTTTTTTGGGAAACGACTATCGCAACGTGATCCAATACACGTCCGCGGAAGCGCTCAGGTTCAGTTTTTCTGAGGCAAGCCCCACGTAAGGCGCGGGCGAGCCGGCTATTTCTTTGCGCGATACAACCCGGCGATGCCCAAGGTGTACGGCGTCCAGGTCGCATCGGTAAATCCTGCCGCTTTCATGCGCTGCAGCATTTGTTCCGGTGGAGGAAATTTGTGAACGGAAGCAGGAAGATACTCGTAGGCGCTCTTCACGCCGGAGATCATGCCGCCTACGCGCGGCAGTACATTGCGGAAGTAGAAGCCGTACATTTTGCCCATCAGGCCGCCGGGTTCGCTGAAGTCCAGTATTCCGGCTTCGCCTTGCGGCTTGAGCACGCGCAGAATCTCCCGCAACCCGGCTTCGTAGTTCGCCAGATTGCGGAAACCGAAAGCGGACACCACAAGGTCCATACTGCGATCCGGCAACGGCAAGCGCAGAGCGTCGGCTTCAACAGGTTGAATCTGCTTGCGGGAGAACTTGTCAGACCCGTGACGCAACATGGGATGGGAAAAATCCAGCGCAACGATGCGCGCGTCCGCTGCAGCACGGCGCAAGGCCACGGACATGTCTCCTGTGCCGGCGCAGAGGTCCAGCACGCAGCAGTTCGGACGATCGAGAACGTTGCGAAACACTCTGGCCGTCCGTCGCCACCACAGCCGGTCTATGTTCATGGAGAGCGCATGGTTGAGAAAGTCGTAGCGAGGCGCGATCTCGTCGAACATCTGCCGCACGGCG
This sequence comes from Verrucomicrobiia bacterium, assembly GCA_035567035.1. Classification (GTDB taxonomy): domain Bacteria; phylum Acidobacteriota; class Terriglobia; order Terriglobales; family Acidobacteriaceae; genus Angelobacter. The sequence goes on from DATMPO010000179.1 coordinate 5,015, forward strand.
AGTGCGGCGGATTGCTCGTCTACCGCGCCGGCGGGAGTCGCTCCGCCGCCGATCTTGATGGGCTCAGACATGGTTTCTGATATGTTCCACCGCGGACTCGATCGTCTCAACAGGAACTTTGCTGGTGATCTTCACCTTGCCGATCGTTTGCGGAAGAACAAAATGCACGGCGCCGGCGATGGTCTTCTTGTCCGCGGAAAGCCGGCTTATGACGTCGCTGGTAGAAACTCTGACCGGAGGCAATTCACCGTAAGCTGCAACCGCAGCCTCTATCCTCGCTGCAGTTTCCGGCGTGCATGCACAAACGTCGCACGCGATGTCCGTCGCGGCGATCATGCCCCAGGCAACGGCCTCGCCGTGCAGAAAATGCGAATAGCCGGTCGCAGATTCAAGAGCATGGCCGATCGTATGACCGAAGTTGAGAATACGCCGAAGACCCGATTCCTTTTCATCATGGGAGACCACGGTGGCCTTGACCCGGACCGCGCCCGCAATGACCTTGTCCACGGCCTTGCGGTCGCGACCGAGGACTTTGCCGACATTGCGTTCCATGAAATCGAAAAGCTCGCGGTCGCGAATAATGCCGCACTTCAAAGATTCGAAAAGTCCGGCGCGAAACTCTCGCGCATCCAATGTGCTGAGCACCTCGGGATCGACCAGCACGGCGCGTGGCTGATGGAATGCGCCAATCAGGTTCTTTCCCGAACGCAGATTTACTCCGGTCTTTCCGCCAATACTGGCGTCCACCTGCGCCAGGACCGTGGTTGGAATCTGCACCACGGGAATTCCCCGCAGAAAGATGGAGGCCAGAAAACCAGCGCTGTCGCCAACGACTCCGCCGCCGAAAGCAACAACCAGCGACCGGCGGTCGGCATGCATCGCGACCATCTCTTCTGCCAGTTTTTCCACAGTGTCCAGTTTCTTGGCCGGCTCGCCGTCTTCCATCTCCAGCATGTGGTAAGCGAGTTTGGCGCGACGCAAAGACTGTTCCAGCTCTTCGCCCCAGTGATGCCGCACCTTCGGCGAAGTCACAACAAATACGCGCGCATCAGGGGCCGGAAGCACGCAACGGACTTCCCGGCCCGCGTGGCGCAGCAATCCTGAGGCAATGACCACGTCATAGCTGTTCTTTCCCAGCTTGATCTTGATTGTTTTCACTCTCTGGAATCATAAATGATGCCGGAACCAGAAAAGTCTCGCGCCCCTGAATTTCTCATTACCGCGACGCTTTGTTACCATCACGATTCATGAAGAAAGTGCCGGACAATACGGACTTCATTGTGGTTGGCGCAGGTGTGGCCGGCTTGCGCGCGGCCATTGCCCTGGCCGACGCGGGCAAAGTGCTGGTGCTCGCCAAGCAGGAGTTGACCGAATCCGCCACACAATATGCTCAAGGCGGCATTGCCGTGGCGCTGAGCGACGAAGACGAAATCAGCCTGCATCTTCAAGATACCATCGCCGCGGGCGATGGCATTGTGAATGCCGGCGCCGCGCGCGTTCTGGTGGAAGAAGGCCTGGAGCGAATACAGGAGTTGATCAACTGGGGCACGCAATTTGACCGCAGCGGCACGAAGCTCACTTTCACGCGGGAAGCCGCGCACAGCCGCAGCCGCGTGTTGCACGCCCACGGCGACTCCACGGGACGCGAGATCGGACGCGCCCTGCACGCCAAGGCGGCGTCACTCAAAAACATTTTCTTCTCCGAGTTTGAATTTACTTCCCGGCTTCATCTGGAATCAGGTCGCGTTTGCGGAGTCGAACTCATTTCCGCCAGGGGAGGACCGCATCTCGCGCGAAGTTCCGCGGTACTTCTGGCCACCGGTGGCGCCGGACAGATTTACAGCAACACGACGAATCCCGCCGTCGCCACGGCCGACGGCATCGCCATGGCCTTTCGCGCCGGCGCAGAAATCAGTGATATGGAGTTCGTCCAATTCCATCCCACGGCTCTCTATGTGAAAAATGCTCCCCGCTTCCTGCTCTCGGAAGCGTTGCGCGGTGAAGGCGCGGTTTTGCGCAACGCCGAGTTACACCGCTTCATGCCGAAATACCATGAAATGGGTGAACTCGCGCCGCGCGACGTTGTCGCCCGGGCCATCGCCCACGAGTTGGAAATCAGCCGCATGAAGGACCCCGTGGTCTATCTCGACATGACCCACCTGAAAGAAGACCACACTAAGTCCCGTTTTCCGCGGATTTATGAGACCTGCCTGAAATACAACGTGGACATTACGGTTGATCAGGTGCCAATTCGTCCCGCGGCACATTACATGATGGGCGGAGTGCGCACCGACCTCGATGGAAAAACCAGCCTCCCCGGCCTCTACGCGGCGGGCGAAGCGGCTTGCACCGGCGTTCACGGCGCGAACCGGCTGGCCAGCAATTCCCTGCTCGAAGGTCTGGTATTTGGCGCTCGCGCGGGCGAAGCTATGCGTAAGGAGCTGCGCAACGCCGCCGCGGCTTCCGCCGCCAAAGCTTCGCCAAGACAAGTTGTCGCTGGTCCATCGGACTCGGAGGCGCCGGACGCGCATGCCGAAAAGATCATCCAGGAAATTCAGCAGCTCATGTGGAACAAGGCCGGTATTGTCCGCTCCGGACAGACACTGAAAGAAGCCATCGAGCAGTTGAAAACGACCACGGAGCGACTGCCCGCACCGGCATCGCGCCGCGCCTGTGAGGCCGGAAACATCCACACCGCCGCAATGCTGATCGCGCGGTCTGCCCTGGCCCGCGAAGAGAGCCGCGGCGCTCACTATCGCCTCGACTATCCTGCCCATGACGACGCCGGGTTTAAGAAGCATTCCGTGATTGCGGAGAAGACTGTCCGGTTCGAGTGAACCAACTGTCCGCTAGTAAAAAAGGCGCCGGTTCACCCCGGGATCTAGTGCTGATCTTTAGGGGCCCTGGTTGTTTATTTCAGATTTTTTCGGAAACATCAAGGACGCCAGAACCGCCGCTCCCAGTACCGCCGCAATGGTCGTGAGTGCAATCCAGGTTGGAAGATCATACTTCACGGCCAGCAGCATCTTGGCGCCAATAAATATCAGCACCACGGCGAGCCCGTAATTCAGATGGTGGAACAGCTTGATCATGCCCGAAAGAGCAAAATACAGAGATCGCAAGCCAAGAACGGCGAAGACGTTGGACGTGTAAACAATAAAGGAATCGCGGGTAATCGCCAGGACAGCCGGTATGGAGTCCGTGGCAAAGAATACGTCCGTGGTTTCGACCACCAGAAGTACGATAAACAGCGGCGTCACCAGGCGCCTTCCGTCGCGCAGGGTAAAGAACCGGTTGCCTTCGTAGCTCTCGCTTACCGGAAGAAACCTGCGGCTCAACCGCAGCACAAAATTCCGGGACGGATCCACGACTTGGTCGTCACCCTCACGCGCCAACTGAATGCCGCCATAAATAAGGAAGACGCCAAGAGCGTACAGAATCCAATGAAACCTGCTGACCAGCGCGACTCCACCCCAAATGAAGAGGCCGCGCATGACGAGAGCGCCCAGAATTCCCCAGAATAAGACAGCTTTTTCTTGTTCGGGAGGGACCTTGAAGTAGGCAAACAAGAGAATGAAAACGAACAAATTATCAACGCTGAGCGCTTCCTCGAGCAGATACCCTGTCACAAACTCCAGTGATTTTGCGCTTCCCATCCACTGGTGGACCAGGAGCGCGAAGCCACATGCCAGAGAGATCCAGATAGCACTGCTGAAGAACGCCTGTTTGAAAGTCGGAGCACGTCCCCGGCGGTTCCCAATCGCCAGATCAATGAATAGCAGGACCAGAATGACCGCATTGAAAACGATCCAGAAACGGATGGGCATGGATTATTCGCCGCTATTTCGAAGCATGGCTCCTACCCATAATCTCACGGTTGCTGTAACAAAGCAGGCGAAAGACGGCGTCTACTTCGCCCCTGGATCTGCTGGCCGCGCGTTCAAGAGTCGAATCGTCTCCAGGATCACGTCGCCGGTGATCTGCAGGCTTTGCGGACTAAGTTTGTCGAGCGTGTCTTCAGTTGTATGCCAGTAGGCCTTGTTGTACCCGTAGTTAAAGTCAATCAAATCGGCTACCGGGACGCCCGCATCCTTAAAGGGCCCATGATCGTCCTCCATACCGGAAGAAGTCGCGAAGAAGTGGGACTGATATCCCAAACGGGTTGCCGCGTGAAGCACTACATCCTCGAGCCACGGCGTCGAATTCGCGTCATAAAGAATGTCCAGGTCCTTGTCGCCAATCATGTCCGCCAGCAGAAATGCTTTGATGTTCTTGATGCTTCCATCCTTCTGCCACTTGGCCGCCAGATGTCTGCTGCCGTACACGCTGTCCGTATTTGTCCAATGGTCGACGGCTTCTTCTCCGTCGAGAAAAGCCAGCCAAACGCTGAAGCCGTCAAGTTTCTTGCCGCGAAGCTGGTCAGCAATGGCCAGCAGCAATGCGGTGCTGGACGCGCCGTCATTCGCGCCAACGTAATTTGTATGCCGAAGCGGATAGTTGGTATCAATATGCGAGGCCAGCACAATAACGCCGTCCTTGCTGCCTTGGAACTTGGCGATGATGTTGCGCATCGGCAATTTGCCGGCCGGAGTGTCCGCGGTGAAAGCGTCCTCTTCAACAAAATCGTTCTTAAGTTTGCTGTGCAGATAGGCGCCCAGCCTCTCCTGGCCTTTGCTCCCGTCCCAACGCGGACCAAAGGCAACTATCTCCTTTGTGTATTGCCAGGCGCGCGCCGGATCAATGTGCATGGCCGGTCCGGTCGGCTCTGCGTTGCTGATGGGCGCAGCGGCCTGGGCCATTGTTGGAGGAGTTGGCGGGGGCTCACCCGAGACCGGAGCGCTCTTGCTGCTGTTGCATGACAGTGCAAACAGGGAAATACAACACAACACCGCAGTCCGGGGGATGCGCGTGATCACGGTCGCCCTGCTCTGGCTTGAGTGGTCCACACCAGTCTGCATGTGTCCGATTTCATCGTTTTCAACTCTTGGCGGCTGTGTCATTCTCGGTCAGGTCCCGCTTCCCGCTTCTCCGCCCGCTTCCGCCGCTGTTTCGGATGGACCAACCAGGCGATCCCGATGCTCAGGATGTACAAGAAGATCATGGGTGCGGCGTAGATCATCATATTTAAGATGTCCGTCGTCGGCGAGAGGACAGCGGCAATAATGAAGAAGCCCAGCACGGCGCCACGGATGTGTTTGATCAGGAACTTTGCGTTTACCACGCCCATCATCGCAGCAAATCCGATGACAATGGGCAATTCAAAAATGATCGCCAACCCAAGGATCATCGTGAGAAACACCTTAGTGTACTCGTCAATGGTGACATTCGCTGCCAGACCCTTGCCATATGTGCCGATAAGAAAATCCATCGCTATCGGAAAGACAACCCGATAACCGAAATAACCTCCGGACAAGAACAGCCCCACGGACAGAAAGAGAAAAGGCAAAATAAAGCGCTTTTCACGTCGGTAAAGCCCGGGCGAAATGAACATCCATATTTGGTACAAAACAACCGGACAAGCAAGAAAAATGCCGGCGACCAATCCCACTTTCAGATATGTATTAAATGGAGTGAGCGGATTCAGGAAGGAAAGTTGAGGCAATCCGTTTTGAGTTGTGATTCCATATTTTTTATATACGTCAATCAGCGGCTTTGCCATCAGGGGATAAATCTTGTCCTGGGCAAACCACCAACCAACGCAAGCGCCGACGGCCACCGCTGCCAAAGAATAGATGAGGCGCTTCCGCAGCTCTTCCAGATGCTGCAGCAGGCTCATCGAGCCCATCTGCCGATGTTCTTCTTTTTTTTCTTCTGGTTCTGCCACAATCTCAGGCATCGTGGTCCTGCGGGAAGTTCTTGATACGGTCGGTCAGCCGGCTGATCGTGGTCGCGATGGTATTGTCGGTCTTCGCCAGCACTTCTCCGACAGGAGCAATGGTCGTGTTCGTCTCTTCTTCCAGATCAATCTTGCGAATCTCTTCATGGATTTGCGCTTGGAAGTCGCTGCTGGCGCGACGGAATTCGGCCATGAATTTCCCAATCTGGCGGGCAATCTCCGGCAGCTTTTTTGGCCCAAACATGATCAGGGCCAGCAACATGATGAACAGAATTTCTCCAAAGTCCAAGTTCATAGAGTGCTTCCATGATACAGCAGGTTCCCATCCGCCGGGCGTCGAAAAACTCGCATCGCGGGCCACTGACAGAGGGCCTTTGTGCGTTGCCAGACTTTTGGGTTTCGAGGCGTGCGAAGGAGCATCCAGATTGCTTATGAGTGCACTTTGGGGCTGACACCGGAGTGCGCAATACGCTGGTTTTCGCATGAAAGACTGGTGTTATACTTCCGGAAAGCTCACAAGATCAGGCGCCAGCGCAGCAGTCCAAGGATCATCACATGCCCCGTGGCTCTCGTAGCTCGCTCTTCATAATTTTCATAGTCATCATTCTTTGTGGTTTTCTGGGCGTTGGATTTAGCCAGAAAAACGGGGCCGGCGGCGTCTCCCGCGCTACGGACAGCGATGTTCGCGACAACCTCCGCCAGTTTTCTGAGATTTACGACCTCGTCGAGCAGAACTACGCCGATCTGGTCAATCCGGACAAAGCCATTTACAACGGAGCCATCCCTGGAATGCTCCACGTGCTCGATCCGCATTCAAACTTCTTTGACCCCAAGTCGTATTCCTCACTTCGCGAGGAGCAGCAGGGGAAATATTTCGGTGTCGGAATGCAGATCGCTCCTCGGAATAATAAGGTCATCGTGGTTGCCCCCTTCGCCGGGACACCAGCCTATAAGGCCGGCATTCGCCCGGGAGACGTAATTATCGCCGTGGACAACAAATCGACCGACAATATGAACACCGGCGACGTTGCCGACTTATTGAAAGGCCCCAAGGGCACTACGGTCCACGTCACCATTTTGCGCGAAGCAAATGATCGCCCTTTGGAATTTACTCTGGTCCGCGCTGAGATCCCGCGCTATAGCGTTGATGTCAAATTTGTAGTCCGCCCTGGGATTGGCTATATGCATATCAGCGGCTTCAATGACACCACGGAACGCGAAGTCGCCGAAGCTTTAGATCAATTTGGCGATCTTAAAGGCTTGATTCTTGACCTTCGCGGCAACCCCGGAGGACTTCTGAACGAGGGTGTCGGCGTGGCGGACAAATTCTTAAAAAAAGGCCAGATCATCGTGTCGCATCGCGGACGCAGCTCGCCGGAACGAATCTATCGCGCGGCACACGGTAACGGTGGCAAGGACTATCCTTTAGTTGTGCTGGTGAACCGTGGAACCGCTTCAGCGGCAGAGATCGTGTCAGGCGCCATTCAGGACCACGATCGCGGCCTGATCGCCGGTGAAGTCACCTTCGGAAAAGGCTTGGTTCAAACCGTGTTCCCACTTTCTGAGAACACCGGATTGGCCCTGACCACAGCCAAGTACTACACCCCAAGCGGCCGTCTCATTCAGCGCGAATACAACGGCATTTCACTCTACGACTATTACTATGGCCGCGAGCAGGACGAGAACATCACCGCTCCTTCAAAAGAAGTCAAATTAACCGACAGCGGACGCACTGTCTACGGCGGCGGCGGCATCAACCCCGACGTGAAAATCCCGCCGGTCAAAACCAGCCGCTTGGACGACCTACTCCTGCAGAAGTATGCTTTCTTCAACTTCGCTGCACACTATTTGAAGGGACGTACGATTGATAAGAATTTCGAAGTAACAGAACCAGTGTTGCAAGACTTCCGGAAGTTCCTGGACTCCCAACAAATTTCCTACAGCGAAACCGAACTCACGGACAGCATGGACTGGCTCAAAGCCAACATCAAAAGCGAGATTTTCGTTGCCCAATTCGGCCAAGAAGAAGGATTACGAGTGCGAGCGGAAACCGATCCGCAAGTGCTCTCAGCTCTGAATCTGCTGCCCAAAGCCAAAGAGTTGGCCGAAACAGCCAAAAAGATAGTAGCCCAACGCACAGCAGTTCAGCAGCCAAGCCAATGACCTCATGGCTCCTTCGTCGAGATCGAAACATTCGAATCTGCGACCCTCTGCTTAGAAGGCAGAGGGTTGTGTACTGCAGGCTGAAGGCCGCCGACTTTTTCGGGCCCAAACGAAGCAGATGCTCAAAACCTAATCAGATAACGTCGCTTATGATCCAATGAACTTTGGAGTTTGTCAAGTGCAATTCCTCACGGGTGATTTCAAGTAGCTTGTAGCGCGATTCTTCGGTCACTGGTTGAATCCTAGAGGATGGAGAATCACCGTCCGCTCACCCCTGCACACGTTAAGAAACAATCATGCGTCTCTCCTGCCGGCGGAATCCCCAGGCGCATAGCGGCCTAGGAAACTAGTCTTGGAGAAGGACAAATCGCATTCAGCGCCTCGGCCTTCGCGGTGATCCTTATGCGCGAATAGTATCGCGACATCTTGATTGACTGGTGGCCGGCTATGGACATAATCGTTTCGTCGGGTGTGCCGGCTTCAAACAGCTTTGTGATGATTTGATTGCGGAAGTTACGCGGTTGCAGCCAACTCAGGCCAGTCACCTGGCGCATGGACCTGAACGCCGACCGTATGAAGTATGGCGATGCCGGACGCGTCACATCATACGTTCCGCGCTTCACGCGGAAAGGGAACAGGTAATGGTCCGGCCGCCAAGCGCCCAGACGTCTGGCACGCTGGATGATCCTGTGCACTTGTTTTAGCGCGACCTCGTTGAGCGGCACTACGCGCGAGCGAAATTCATTTTTGACTTTGTCGTCGGGAATATGGATCTTCGGCGGCGCCTGGTCCAGGTAAATGTGTTGCAACTGCAAATGGCGCAACTCCGTTCCCATGGCCGAGGTATTGTTGGTGAGCGATACGGCCCAATAGGCCACGCTCCAATCCGGATTGGCTGCGGCGATGCGGAAGAATTTCTCTTCTTCTTCCACCGTGAGAACCTTGGGCGGCGTCCAGTTCGGCAGAGGCAACGGACGGTAGTGTTTTTCCAGCAGGTCCCACAGATCGGCGTGCCGCAGAATCTGCGAAAGCGTGTTTACCTCGTGATTTACGCACGACGCTCCAGCGGTAGACCGGCGCGCGTGCTGGTATTCAAGAATCTGTCCGATGTGGATCTGGGAGAGCTGCGTGCCGCCAAAAAAATCCTGCAAGTTGCGCAGGTACCATCTGTACATCTCGATGGTCCGCGGTTTGCGCACGTGTAGTTTTTTGATTTCCAGCCAGTGTACGGCGGCTTCCTCAAGAGAAAGGCTACGGAATTGCGACGGCGTGATCTTCATAACTTTTTCAGCTGCACAGCAGGTTTGACTCCGGGGGCCCCGCAGGAATCCGCGGACCCGGAGCAGGTATTCCTTGGTCGAAGCTGAATTGTATTAGTTTCGTGTTTTGTTCGCTACAACAAAATATGGTATGGGTTCGCCGCCCAAGGCAACAACATATGGTGTTTCGTGCTTGTAGTTCCAAAATGGGACTGCCTGGGCGGACCCGCCGGAGTGCGAGACGGACCGAGGCTATTTCCGGGCCTGGCTTTCCAGGCTGGCGATGAAGGCTTTCAATCGTGACTCGCCGTCGCCGTCAAAGAAGCCGGAAAATTCAATACCCATGCCCACGCCAGGGTGAAAGGTAACAACCGTACCGGTGAAGATAAGCTCTGTTTCGCCCGTTTTCATAGCCACAGACAGCGCTGAACCCTTTACCAGCGGTGAAAAGGTGTAAACGTAGCAGCCACCGAGTGAAATATCCGCCAAGGTGCCCCAACAGCCGCCAGTTGACTCCGCGGCTCGCACTTGGACACCTATGTCGCAGGAATATCGGGGATATCTCCGCCGTTCAGTGGATTCGGGCGCCATCTCGGTTGAGGCTATCTTGCTTCATCGTTACTGGAAAAAGCAAGCAAATTGGACCCCGGTGCCTGCCAAAGCAAGGGTTGAGGGATGGAGTTGAAGGCCATCCCCCAATTCCGCCTTACATTCAGCAGATTTCTAACCACGTGACATTAGTATTTTTTAAGGGAATCCGCACCATCGCTTCTGGTTCAAATGCGGAGCCCTCTTCTCACGAAGCAGGCGTTAACGGTGTTGCAACCGGCATGAGTTGAAGCACGCTCGCCGGTGTTATGTCTTTTCCCATCGCGTCGTGCACGGCCTGGATCGCAACCTGCGCCAGGCTGGTGAACAGGACCGTGAGTTGCTCGACTTGGGCCCCATTAAAGTGACCTCCGAGCCCTGCCGCCGCGATCAGCTTTTCAACGTCCACTGCAACACTGCTCACGGTGGAAAGAATACTGGAAATTTTGTCCGCAGTCAGTGCTGCCGGAACTTGAGGATTACTTGCCATGTTCCACCTCCAGGGGAAATGAGATCGGGTGATCGCCGTGATCCGGTGATCGGGTGATCGGTTTCAACGCTTCGAGTTTTTCAATTGTTGATGTCAGTGTCTGCGGCGCGGAGTCGAAGTTGAAAGTCGCGCTCTTCCCCGCTGGCGCTTTCACAAACAGAGCGCGGACCGCGCTGATGAGTTGCGGCAATTGTGTGATTTCAGAAACCACCGCAGCCTCTTTCCCGGCGAGCGAGACGTTCGGATCGTGCGCGACCTTGGCCACCGCGTACGCCTCAAAAGCCTGCACGGACGCGGTCTGCACCTGCCGCGCCTTTTCGATTACCTGCTGCGCTTCCCGCGTTCGCGGTATGTAGAAACTCGCAGGATCAAAGTTGGGATCGCCCGGACTGGCCGCGCAGTATTGGCGGATGTCCATGTCCAGGCCGTTGTAGCCGGCAATCGCACAATCAATCAGCGCCTTGCTGCCGGCCAGAGTCGCGTAGGTGGAACGCTCCCAGGAATTTACGCATCCGGTCAAAGAAAGGATAGACGGCAGCAGCAGACAGAGCGTTAGCACAGACGCCACTGCCCCGGACGCTACACGGTCCTTTGCAGTTGCCGGGGATTGCGGTCCGCCGGGAAGGTTTGGTTCATTGGTTTGCAATGGCGATCTCTGGAAGTACAGAAGAACGGCTTTGCCGGCGATGATCAGCACTAGCGTGCCAAGTTTGACCAGGCCTTCCCGGGAAAAGTTGAAATGCGATGGGTCCAGGTTGGTTGCCGCCAGCGCCGTAACGAGCGAGCTGAGAACAAACACACCCAGGCCCTTGAGCCACGTTTTCAGGTTCATGATTTACCTCTCTTTGTTTTTTGGGGATAGCAGGGGGACAGCAGTCAGCACTCAGAGCTTTTCTGAAATCCCGAGCGCAGCGAGGGATCCCTATAGCTACGATGATTTATGTGCCCACGATGTGCACCTCGAAGAGTCTCGCGGCCATAGGGATCCCTCGCTAATGCTCGGGATTTCAGAAAAACTCTGAGCGCTGAATGCTGATCTACTTACGCTTCCGCGCGCTTTAGCCAGCCATGCAGGTTCACGGCCTGCGCCGGGTTGTTCGCGACAACGTGCTGATAAAACTGTTTACTGACCTCACAAAGCAGTTGATGAAGGGGGAGCGGGTCCAACGAGTTGATGGCCGCAATGGTCTTGTCGCCAACGCAGCCGTCTTCGACCAGCGGGGTTGCAGGCGAGGTCGCCCGCGCTCCACTCGCGATAAGGGCGTTCACCGCGCGCTGCGCGAGATGTCCTGCCTGGTGGATGCTCATGTTTACGGCCATATCGAACAGCTTGTTGGCGATGTTCTGGTTTTCAATTTCGGACAGCTGCATGGGCTCCCAGTAGTCGCGCTCTTCGATTTGCTCAGCGGTGGCCAGAGCGTCTTCCGCCGGGCCGTCGAAGAAGCTCTCCGGCAGATCCGGATGGAATTTTCTGGCGATACCGAAGCGCGTGCGCCCGCCGGCGTCCACGGTGACCACACCGGAGAGATGCGGGTCTTCATGCTTCATGGTGAAAGCGAAGGCTTCTTTGAAATCAGACATGGGAACTCCTTTAAGGAATCGGGTGATCGGGTGATCTGGTGATCGGGTGATCGGAACGGGCTAAAGGCAAACATCCGCGAGGGCATGGTTGTAAGCGCCGCACCTCATCCCACTTTCTTCACAAATGATCAGGGGCTGAATGCTGAGTGCTGAGTGCTGAATGCCGATACACCGCTGGGCTAGGCCTTTCCGCCCCTCCGGGGCTGCGGTTACGGCGATTCCTCCGTCCTTACCCCGCTCCGATCGGCTTGCCGTTCGCGCCGATGCTGATGTCCTTGCGTTTGGCGAAGTCTTCCCACATCAGCTTGTGCTGGTAGACGACGATGGAGATTTTGCGATAAATGCCCAGCAGCACAAGCAGATTTGCGGCTGTGACTATGTCCGTCCAGTGGAATGGCATGGGTGGTTCTCCTGCAGCAGTTTCAATTTCATATTTGCGGGACGCCTTTGGTAAGATGGCACCGGCAATCGCGCTTCGGCCCTGTTGCGATCGGCAAATGAGATTCTCGGTCCTTACGCCAACTTTCAACCGCGCCACGCTGCTTACGGAAACATACAAGAGCCTGTGTGCTCAGACCTTTCGCGATTTCGAATGGGTGGTCGTGGACGACGGCAGCACAGACGGCACGAGGGAGCTGGTCGCTTCGTGGAAACCATTTTTCCCGATCCGCTATGAACGGAAGCCGAACGGCGGCATGCACACGGCGGTCAATCTGGGAGTTCAACGTGCCGCGGGAGAATTTGTTCTGATAACTGACTCTGACGACCGCTGTCTCGCACACGCGCTTTTCCTCAATGTGCGTGCGCTCGATGTTCGGCGGCCCGGTGAGGAACGTGTTGCCCAGGACAGTGAGCGAGGAATCCCAAGTGGTGTAGCGAAGCACCGTCCCCGACTTCAGTGTGATGGTGTACAAGTCCGCCATGCGCAGCTCGGTCGCGGTCTGGAGCCACGTGGCCAGGTTGTTGCCGTTGAGATTTGTCGGGGTTTTCATGGTCTTTTCCTGTCCCGAGCGAAGCGAGGGATCCCTATAGCCGCGCGGACCTGCGGGCCATACTCTCTGATGCATTCAAGGTGATAGGGGTCCCTCACTCCGTTCGGGACGATGAACACAAGCTATTTGCGCACCGAGATGAGTTGCACTTCCTTGCACTCATACAGGTTGTAATAGAAGTTCGTCAGTTCGATTCCCTCTTTGCCGCTGCGTGACGTTCCGGTGTGGAAACGCACGCGGTACAGCATGACGAAGTCGGCGGTGATCGCAGCGCCGCTGGCCGGCGCGGAAGCAAACGTCGCCAGGCCGTTGCTGATCGCGTAGTCCGTGCCCTGGACTTTCGCGACGCCGTTCACGTAGACGGTCGCCGACTGGTTCATCGGGTTCTGGACCGCTTCCAGAAATCCGCCGAAATTGCGGACAATCTGGAATGACTTCGTGCTGCCGTCGCCGATGCCGATCGGCTGGCCGGAATATACGGAATCTTCCAGGCGTCCGGTCAGGTCGGTCAGGTTGAGCAGGAAGTCATCAAACTGTCCGCCGCGGGCGAGAAAGAATCCGGCCAGAGCTTCCAGCGGTGTCTGCTCGTTTTCATCGCGGAAACGCGGGTCATTTATCAAGTACTCGTAATGCAAGGTGAACTCCCAGATCGGGTTCTGGAAATTCTGTATGCGGACCTCGCGCCCGGCCAGCGACTCCTGTATCTCCGTCGAGAACGTGGGATTCATGACGATGTCCCATGCCAGGCCGCGGATTTTGGGGAACAGTACGTTGCTCATAAGATTTCGATTGCGAAAGAAGCATTCAGCACTCAGCAGCCAGCATTCAGCCCGCGCAACATGGTGGGCCAACGACAAACATTCATGTGGGCATGGGCTGAAGGATTTACCCGAAAGACTTCTGAAATGTTCAAGGGCTGAATGCTGAGTGCTGAATGCTATTACCCGCCAAATCCCTTCTTCTTCAGCACACGCGCTACTTCATTCCCGATCATGTTGCCGTGCTTGCGGACGACGCCTTGAAAAGATTCTGCGTCAACCGCGCTGACGGAATGATTGACTACGACGGTGATGCCTCCACCCTGGCTTGCGAATCCTCCGCCGTTGTCAATGACGTTGCGCATGCGGCTGGCGAGCGATGCCGGCAGGACCATTTCCTGGGGATGCAGAATGGTCGCCTGAATTCCTGGTACTTCCCATTGGCCACCCGCTGAAGAGGCTGCGGCAGCCAGCATAGCGGTTCCAGCTCCCATGGCCATGGCGCCGGCCGCCGCGCCTACGCCGGGAGCGGCGGCAATGTTTGCCGGAAAGGGCAGTGCGGTCATCACCGAAGCAATTCCGCCGGCCGTGGCCTTGCCGGCACTGGCCGCGATGGAAGTACCAGCGTCCTTTTGGGCGAACAGTTTGCTCATGATGTAATCTTCAATCTTCTTCATGAGCATCTGTTCGAAGTAATTGGCAGCGGCCTCCACGAGTTGTGTGTAGAGTTTCTGGAACGCCTGGGCGATGGTCTCGTTGCCCTGAATCAGGCCGTCCACCATGCCCTTGAAATCGTTGCCGATCGAGGACCAGACTTGCTTATACGATGCTGCTGTGGCTGCGGCGGCGTCCTTCGCGGTTTTGGCCTGAGCAACCGCGCCCTGAGCAACTACTTTGCTGATCTGCCGCTCGATCTCCGCGACTTTCGCCGGCTGCTGGGCCCAAAGTGTTTCGATGTCACGAAGGTATTTAACTTCCAGGGCGACTTCATCCCTCTTGGCCATGGCGATCGTGGCTATTTCCATCTGCTTGTTGATCCTGCCCTGGACCAGCGCTTCTGCGAGGGATTGCTCGTAAGCCTGCTCGGCTTCTTTGGAATCGTCAATCTTCGCTTTCAATGCCAGGGTGTCAACTTCGCGCTGTTTATCGGAGGCCTTCTTCGCATCCGCGGCCTGTTTGTCGGTGTATTCGCGAAAAGCAACGCCGCGCTTAACGAGAAGCTCCTGCCAGGCTTTGGTGCCAGTGGCGTCTGTGGCGCTCATCTCGTCAATGGCCCGATCGTAGATGTCGACGCGCTCTTTAGACCCAGCCTTGCTCGCATCCACCTGCTGCTGAATGTCTTTCATCCAGCCAGCCATGTATTCAGCACTTTGCTTCCTGAAGACTTGCTGGCTTAGCTCGCCGACCCGCTGATTGATCTCCTGGAGAGTTTGGGGATAGGCGCGGGCCAGCGCAATCTTGGATTGCCAGAAGTGAAGCTCTTCCTCCATGCTGACAAGATGATTTTGCTTTAGGGCGGCAAGTTCCCGGTCAAGGCCGGCGCGGAATGTGGCTTCACCTTGCTGGCTGAGATCTTTTGATCTCTCTGCCTGGAACTTCGCGTGGGTAGCAGTTGCCAGACGAATTGCAGCGCTGTAATGCAGGATTTTATTTGACAAATCCTCCATGTTGGTCGCCCATACGGTTTCATCATCTGTCTTGAAGTACGCTGAAAGTCTATTGGCGGCATCTATGTAGTCCTGAACATTCTGTTTTCCGGCCACCACAGTGTGGTTATAAATCATGAAGTCTTGATTGACCCTGGTAAACTCCTGGGTTAGTGTCGTCAGCTCGCTGTGCAGCTTTTCCGGATCGCCGCCAATATCCTCAAGGTCAAATTGCTCACGCAGCGCATTCCTCTCAGCTCCCGTTGACGCCGCCAAGAGGCGACGTTCTCGATCCACCCTCTTGGTGGCGTCGGCCATCGCCAATAATTGCTTATTGGTGTCACTGAGCGCCGCGGCAGCGCGTTTTTCCTCACTCGTGAAAACAAATGTGTCCGCCACGAACTGGCTGATTTTTTCGGTCACATCGACAACAGTCTGAGCAAACGCAATTACTGCCAGTGGTTCGAAGACCGCGGTTAATGCCGGCCCCAGAAGCTCACTTGCCGCCATCGCTTTTTGTAGCGCTTCCGGAATCTCAACACCAATGGCCTTGCTTAAGAGGGAAGCCGATTGCGCGGCCTGCTCCAACTGTTCTTTGGCGAGATCGGTGGCTTCCTTCACGCCATCGGCATTGGCCGCGATTCGCACATTCAGCTCGTTATTTGCCATGCTGCTTGCTCTCCGAAAGGTATCGTTGGGATTCGGCCAACTGAAATTTGTGCACTGAGCGCAAAAAAGCGGCCCGCAGGCCGCTTGGAAGGACGGACACTGGCTATTGCAACCGCCAACCGTCGTCGAATTTTTTGAAGGTAGCCCTGCCTGGCTTAAGATTCGCTTCGCTCGGTATCGGAATCTCAAGCCACTGCTTGGCCCAGGCACTAGCGTTAAGGTCCCCGCGAAGCTCTTTCTGTTGTTGCGGCGTCAATTGCTTATAGACACTGCCATCTTCCTGTAAGGATTTGCCCAAATCGCTCGAAACCCACTTCCATACGTAGTGGACTTCGCACATGGTTCCATCATTGGTGGCGGCTGCCACTCCCCTTACTTCCACTGCCTGGTCCCGGGCAACAAGAAATTTCACGTACTGGTAATTGCATCCTGCGCTCACCGTATGACCAAATGACTCGTGCGTCATGGAGGCCCTTCCCTTTTCGGTAAGGTTCACTTGCCAATAGTCTTTTCCGTCCGGCGTAACGGTCACATATCCAGCTTTCACGGCGACAATGGCTGCAATTTCCGTTGTCGGATCCGTGTTGTTAATGCTTTTCTGTCCGCCCAATTCGAAAAAGCCACAATGCGATCCTACTCGGCCGGCAGCCACCCTTAGTTCGATGTCCCCTTCGGTTTTGGCCTTTATTTTCTTGAGCGCCGCGTCTCGATCCAAGGCGCCGGTGGAACAACCAAGCAGCCCACAGACCAGCACCACAGAAAACCATTTCTTCGTCATGCTATTTCGCATTTCGTCCCCTTAAAAAACTGCATGGTAATGAGCGGTCAGGATCTGAGTTGAATAAAAACAATCCACAGTACACTGGGAAGGAAAAAGCTGTGGTTACAGCATGTACCAACCGTCCCCAACTTTCCTGAATGTGAATTTGTTACGGCTTAAGTCTTTATTGTCCGGCACAGGAACCTCAAGCCGCTCACCGGCAGCGCCTAAATTAAGGACAGCGCGAAGGTCATCCCGTTGCTGTTGCGTCAACTGCTTGTAAACGCTGCCGTCTACCTGCAGGGCCTTGCCAAGTTCCGTTGGAATCCATAGCCACGAATACTCTGCTTCACAAGTGGTTCCATTATTTGCCAGGGGCGTCACTCCGGTCACGTCCACGATGTGGTTCCGGGCGACGGCAAACCTTGCGTTCTGAAAATCGCACCCTTCGTACACTTCATGTCCGTAATACGGGTTGCGGCCCAAGGATGCCTTGCCTTTCTCGGTAAGGGTGACTTGCCAGGAGTCTTTTCCATTGGGGACCACGGTTACATAACCAGCTTTCTCGGCAACTGTCGTCGCGATGTCCTTTGCAGGACTCTTGTCGATGAGATCTTTCTTTCCCCCGGGCTCGTGAAGATAACAATGCGCCCCCACACGACCCGCAGCTACTATAAGTTCCCTGTCTTCTTCTGCCACCGACTTCATAGTGGACAGTGCCGCTCCACTGTCAAAGCCGCCTCGGGAACAACCGAGAAGCAAACAGATCAAAACCGACCAACAAGTCCGACTCAGGCTATTTCGCATTTCTTTCTCCTGCTTCCAGGGAATGCATCCTAGCGGATGGGGAGAAGCCGAGTCAACAAGAAAAGGGACTTGGACACGTCCGCAATGTTCGTATTTTGTTCCCCGTGGAACATTTGGCGCGGTTCACGCTTCTCCAATATCATCTATCCGATAGCGCCCCGGCAACTTCCCTTTCACGCCCCCGCCAGCCAGTTGCACCGCGTTCGCAAGTTCGTCGAGAGCCGCGCCGGGCTGGCCGCCCTTTGCCTTTCCGCGCGTAAGTTTCTTGTCTCCCAGCAGATACGCCGCCACCAGAACGTGCGTGGGCGGACACTCCTGCCAATACTCGAACAAGTCGCCAACGTCCCAAAGCGTGAGCGCGTCAATCGCGGCGAACGTCCACCCGGTGGCAGTGGCGATGTGGCCGTACAAAAACGGCCACTCCGCTATACCGCGACCGGGGTGGGTTCCCCCGCTTCCGCCTTCTTCAAGCCGGAAACCTCCAGCACCGCGCCAAACAGCGCGCTGAAGTCTTCCAGCGTGAGTCCGCCCTCAAGCTGCTCCGGCGTCAGGTCCTGATGCACCTTGCGCAGCGAACTGAAAATCACCGGCAGATACCGGAACAAGGACGCAATGCCCGCCGGCGCATCGCTCGCCCCGGCAAAAAGAGAGTCCAACTGGCGCAGCTCACCCAGCGTCAGTGATGACACGGTAAGCTGACCGAGGGCGGTGGGGATGGTTTGTTGTTTCTGCATGGTGCTTTCCTCCAAATAAAATGTTTGTCATCCCGAGCGCAGCGAGGGATCTGCTGTGTCGCCGCGATAGCAGAAAGCAGATTCCTCACTTCGTTCGGAATGACAAAAGGCGGCTTACTCGTTCGAATAAATATCAATCACCTGGCCGCTCGCGTTGGCAAACGCCTCAAAGTCGAACTCCGGAATGATGAAGTCTTCCTGCTTGGTGGCGATGGTCAGCTTGGACGCCAGCACCGAGTACAGCAGGACCGAGAACTGGTTGTTGTTGTACTGCGTCTCCAGCAGCATCTGGATCGTCGGCGCGAAGCCCATCAGCTGGTTGGCGATGTTGAGCTGCGTCCCAGCCGCGGCCGCGACGTAGGTATAGCAGAGGAGAACGGCGGCGCCGGTGTCCGCGGCGGCGAAAGTGTAAACGCCGGTTGAAGTGTTCACGCTGTACTGGCCTACTGCGGGCGACGCCGCCACGCGCGTGAGTGGAATACCGGTGCTGGTGTAACGCACGCCCCAGTCCTGCTTGAACTGCGCAGCATTCACCACCGTCACCTGGAACGGCGTGGCCGGAACCGCGGCCGCTTCATCGAGCGCAGTCTTGATCATGCCGGCGCCCAGCGTCTGTCCGAAGAACAAGTCGTTGTACATCTTGCCGTTGATCCACGCGGCCTTGGCTTTGCCGGTGATCTTGCATTTGCCGCGGGCCACGGCCTCGGGAAATTGTTTCTGTCCGTACAGCGGCTTAACGTCACCCGAGATGTCGAGCGAGACGTCCTGCAGCGTGCCAAACTTGGTGGGAGTAGGGTTAGGCGCCGTGTTGCCGCCAATGGGATATCCGAACAAAGTACCTGAACCGAATTCAAACATGGGGTTTCTCCTTAAATGTTTTTCTTTAATCCCGAGCGGAGCCTTTCAAACTCCCGAATCCCCGCGCATTTTGCGGGGTGAGGGACCCCTATTGCCACGAGGATGTCGAGGGTCAGCGACGTATGCCCTGAAGTCTTTCGCCGCTATAGAGATCCCTCGCTACGCTCGGAATGAAAAAAGCTACGCGGTGACGAACATCTCCACCGGCACCACAGCCAGCGCCATGGTCCCTTGAACGTTTTCCACGATCTCGATCTTGCCTTCAATGCGGCAGTGGGAAACTTTTCCGCCGAGAGACTGCGCCAGGCCAGGAGTGGCGGCCTTGATCGCGGATTCCACCGCGTCGAGCAGCGTGTTCAGTTCTGTCGAAGGTACGGTGTTGGGTGACGCGTCGCCGGAGGTGTAGAACACCAGGTCCACGCCGATCCGCCAACTGATGGGGACCGAGTTGACGCTGCTGGTCTTCGCAATTTCGTCTTTCTGCACCTGGTAGAGCGCCGGACGGTCCGCCGGAGAAATCTGTCCCGGGTCCTGCCAACGCCGGCCCACCGTCTTGAACGGGCCGGACGGGGACAAGAGCGCGCTCTGCAACATCGTGAATAGTGCGGAATAGATTTGTTCGCGTTGGATGTTCATGGATCGTATCGGGCTATCGGGACATTTGGGGCTATTGAGTCATCAGAGCGCAACTACAGAGCGCAACAACGATGAACTCCGATGAATCCAGGACGGCAACGTAGAGACGCGGCACTGCCGCGTCTAACTGTGCGCACCACGAAATCGTTTCGCACGAAACAAACGTTCCTCGTGAGGCTGCGAGTGAGACGTGGCAATGCCACGTCTCTACGCCATGGGCGTCGACTCACGCGGCATCTTGCACTGCCCGATCGCTTAGCTTAGGGCTGGGGGATTATGGCCGGATCACGGTGCGGCGATACCACCACCACGAGAAGAGTGGAGCGAGCACAAAATAGATAACGGCAATTAGGACCAGAGATGAGCAGGCTCTTCATGGTGCGCGGAGGAACGTTGAAGATGATCCCTTCAATCTCACTGCCTGGGCTTCGGAATTCGTTGTTCCGGATGAGCGTGAGGTATTCGCAGATCAGGTCCAGATGCCAGTTCCACTGAAGCGGCTGGACCGGCTCGAGAATCGGCCAGGCATGTTCGATGAAGGTCTTGAGGCTTTTTTGACAGTCGGCCCGCTGCGAGGATATTGCCGGCGGTGCGTCTTCGTTGGTTTCGGCCTCGATTTGTTCCTCGCGCGACTCTGGCGCGTTGGTGGCGGGCGTAGCGTCCGTTTTTTCTGTGCAGGCCGCGGACGATTTGCCGTGGTCTTTCGAAGGTATCATGGGTTAGGGGATGGTACTGCGAGGACGGTGTCGCACAGACCGAGGCCGAGCTTAGATTTTCGAAGGGGCAGGATCGAATTTGTCCCATACACCTGCGCAGTTCGCCCAAGATTTAACTTGATCCGCGAGCGGCGCTCTTCCCTCATCCCGCCTGGCCGCCTCCCCAGCCCAAGTCAATGGCCACCCGCGCGTACCGCATGCCGATGGCGTAGTCGAAGACCAGCCGTTCGTCCACTTTGCTGCTCCGGTCGCGGAGATGGATCAGTTTCGAATAATTCAGCTGTACCGCCGAATTCTGATGGACGAAGCTGGCCAGACCGTTCTTGACCAGCCGGACCGCGTCCGCGATCTTGACCAGGAAGGCCGGTTCGGCCGGCGACGCGCGTTCGCAGTGGTGCGCCTTACCGCGACGGCAGGCCTTGCACGGGCTTCCGGCGCGGCACGCCACATGCAACGCGCATACGGGACACGGTTCGGCCAAAAGGCACGGCGAAACCTGGGTGGGCTGGTGCTTGCGATAAACGGGAACGAGCCTGGCAGACACACGTATCTCCTTGATGCGCGGGCGCACTGGTTGCGGGCGTTAGAGTTGTCCGAGTTGACGGGGCCTTTTTCTAAAATCCCCAGCGTAGCGAGGGATCGCTATAGCTACGAGGATTTCGCAGGTCTGCGACGTCTACCCTGAAGAGTCTCGCGGCAATAGGGATCCCTCGCTCCGCTCGGGATTTCAGACAAAGCACACACCTCTCCCGACGCGATTTAAGGTTGCAGGCCGGACCACAGGAAGCCAGCGCCGCTCCTGGCTGCACGATTTTCCAATTTGTGCAGGCGCTTGGTACCATAAAACTAGACGTCTTGTCAAGGACAAAATTTGTCACTTTGAAATTCGCCCTGCTGCTCAGCGGAGAAGGCTGATTAGGTAGGATGATTCATGGGACCACCCTTGGGGGGAACGTCATGAAAACATTGGCCTGTGTACGCTTGCTCGCGCTGTTGGCGCTGGCGGTTGCGCCTGTGTGGGCGCAGACTACTTCCGCAGATTTCATCACGCGCGGCAACGACTTCTACGCAAAAGGCGACTATGACCGCGCCATCGCGGATTACACGCAGGCCATCCGGCTGGATCGAACGGACCCCGCGGGGCCGTACGACCGCGGACTGGCCTTCTACCACAAGAAGGACTATGACTCCGCCATCCAGGATTTCACGGAAGCCATTCGCCTGAAACCGAACCACCCGCAGGCGCTGGTGGCGCGCGGAAACGCCTACGATGACAAAGGCAACCGCGACGCCTCCCTGCGCGACTACGGCGAGGCCATCCGGCTGGACCCGGCGTACATCTCGGCATACATCGAGCGCGGCACCCTGTACGACAATCATGGCGACCACGATCTCGCCATTCAGGA
>DATMPO010000180.1:0-23548 GCA_035567035.1 Verrucomicrobiia bacterium
TAATTGGCATGGAACAGATCGCATGGAAGGATTTCGAACGGGTCGAGTTGCGCGTTGGGACCATTATTGAAGTAGAAGATTTTCCCCAGGCCAGAAAGCCCACGTACAAACTCAAGATTGATTTCGGTGAGCTCGGTGTAAAGAAATCCAGCGCCCAGATCAAAGACCTGTACAGCAAAGAGGAACTGCTGGGGAAGCAGATCATCGGCGTAGTGAACTTTCCTCCCAAGCAGGTGGCCAACTTCTTTTCTGAAGTGCTGACCACCGGCTTTTATTTTCCGGGCGGAGAAGTCGTGCTGGCGCAACCGGAACGGCGCGTCCCAAACGGGGCTAGACTGGCGTAACCATGGAGGCCCGACGCCTGGGCCGGGCATCGTCAGAAGTGTGGTACATTCCCAGCTATGCCAGACTCCATCCTGGGTAAACCTGAGCCGCAATTTTCCACCGCAGAGTACCCGGGCACGCCCGGCGCTGAAACCTGCCGGTTCTGCCAGCAGCCCGTGGGAGCACAGTACTATCGGGTAAACAGCGCTGTCGCTTGCCGCAATTGCGCGGAAAAGCTGCAAAGCACAATGGCCCGTGACACTCACGGTGCGTTTATCGGCGCCCTGGTGTTTGGCGTGGGCGGAGCAATTGTGGGATTGGCGTTGTATGCGGGATTCACGATCATTACCAAGATCTACTTCGGCTATGTCGCCTTCGCGGTTGGCTGGATCGTTGCCAAAGCCATGTTGCTCGGCTCCAGGGGGATGGGCGGCAGGCGTTACCAGATTGCGGCTGTCCTGCTGACCTATGCGGCGGTCTCTATGGCGGCAATTCCGATTGAGCTGGTACGGCTGGGCACGGATCACAAGCAGACCCAGCAGGCCTCGCCGGCAACGACTCCAGCGGGAGACCAGCAAACTTCGGCGTCGGAAACTCCAGAACAATCTGCGCCAGCGGCTACAACGCCAAAGGTTGCCGTGTTCGGTATACGGGCGCTGGTGGGCCTGGCTTCTCCTTTTCTCGAACTGATGGACAACACCTTTTTCGGAGTGATCGGCCTGGTGATTTTATTTGCGGGAATTCGGATCGCGTGGAGAATGACCGCTGGGACCCAATTCACCGTCTATGGCCCGTTCGAAACGCCTCCGCAAAAAGCGTAACCTTGAGATGCATGCCGGAGACTCAATCTTCCATTTTTTCCCCCAATGATGCCCACCTGCAAACGCTGTTCCCGTGAAATTGCGCCGGGCGCACTCGCCTGCGATTCCTGTCACGCGCTGGTGCATGCCGACCAGCTTGACCGTATCGCGTCCCGGGCCCGGGCGCTGGAAGGCAACGGATCTCTGGAAGAAGCCCACCAGCAATGGCAGCAGGCGTTGCAGCTTCTACCGCCCGCGTCGGAACAGGCAACCTGGATCCAGAACCACCTGCGCGAGATGGAAGGCGCCATCAACGCTCCCGCTGGTCCGGATACCCGCCGCAAGTGGGCCAAACGGCTGGGCCCGCTGGGCCCCATCGCGTTTCTGCTGGTCAAGTTCAAGGCGTTCATTCTTGCGATCTTTAAGCTGAAGTTCCTGTTCAGCCTGGTGGCTTTTATGGGCGTCTACTGGGCGATCTGGGGATGGAAATTCGGCATTGGCTTCGCGCTGCTGATTCTGGTCCATGAGATGGGCCACTACATTGACATCAAACGCCGTGGTCTTCCCGCCGAAATGCCCGTCTTTCTGCCCGGACTCGGCGCTTATGTGCGGTGGCAGGCCATGGGCGTGTCGCTTGAGACCCGCGCCGCCGTGAGCCTCGCCGGACCGCTCGCCGGATGGATTGGATCGGCTGTGTGCGCGCTCCTCTGGTGGCAAACCGGGAACGGAATCTGGGCCGCATTGGCCCGCGCCAGCGCGTGGCTGAACGTAATGAACCTGGTCCCGGTTTGGGTCCTGGACGGCGGCAGCGCCATGCTGGCGATGCGCAAAGCGGAGCGCGCGCTGTTGCTGGGGACCGCCGTGGCCCTGGGCTGGGGACTGCACGAACCTATCTTTTACGTCGTGGCTGCAGGAGCCACCTGGCGGCTCTTCACCAAAGACGACCCGGAACATTCGAGCCCGATCACCACTGCCTACTTTCTCATCGTGCTCACTTTGCTCGGGCTCACGATGTGGTTGATGCCGGGACAGGGCTTTGGACCACGATAGGAAAAGATTGCCAAAATTTGCAATTGCCAAAATCGCCGAAATTGAAAGGCGCAAACTAATTTCGGCGATTACGGCAATTTTGGCAATCTCTACACTTCCCCTCCCAGCCGGATCACGGCCGCCAGGAGACCATCGAAATCCTCACGCCGGGTGCGATGGTTGGTGTTCGCTACCCGGATGGCAAACTTGCCGTTGAGCGTCGTGCCCGAAGGAATTGCTATTCCTTGTTCTTGAACGCGCAGCAGAATTTCCTGATTGAGCCCGTTCAAGACTTCGTCCGTCTGTCCGGCGCGAACGTAGCGAAAGCAGGCGATATTCAGCGGCACCGGCGCCAGCAGTTCCAGTTCTTCCGTTTGGCGGATGCGCTTCACAAGATACTGGACGTCGTTCACATTCTGCTCGATTACCCGCGCGATGTGGGCGATACCGTGGACCTTGAAGGCCATCCATACCTTCAACGCTTTAAAGCCGCGCGTGAGATCAAGCCCCAGATTCGCGAACGGTATTCCTCCGGCCATGACGCCCCGGTCCGCCACGGCCAGGTACGACGCGGTCGAAGCGAACGCCGCCTGATGTAAGTCCGCGTCGCGCACCAGTACGCAGGCGCACTCAAACGGGAGGTAAATCCACTTGTGCAAATCGAGACCGATGGAGTCGGACCGCTCCAACCCGGCGACCAGCGATTTAAGTCTTCCGGAGATCCGGGCCCACGCGCCGAAGGCCCCGTCCACGTGAAACCATGTGTTGTGCTCGCGCGCAATTTCCGCCAGCGATTCCAGATTGTCCGTGGCGCCGGTGTTGACGGTGCCCGCTGAACCGATGATGCAAATGGGAAGATGTCCGGCGGCTTTGTCGCGTTCCAGCATCTTGCGCAGCGCAGCGAGATCGATTTCATAGTCTGGGTTGACGGGAACGGAGCGGAATGCGGCCCGGCCCAGCCCCATGAATTCCAGTCCTTTGAATACCCAGTTGTGGGTTTCCGTGGAGCCGTAAACCAGCAGCTTCGCGTGATTTCCCGAGCCCTGCAATCCGTCTTGCCGGACGTCGAAACCGCATTTTGCGTGCCGCGCAACCGCCAGGCCCAGTATGTTGGCGATGGTGCCGCCAGCCACCAGGACACCGCTCGAATTCTCGGGATATCCCATAAGTTCCGCAACCCAGCGGACCACCTGCTGTTCCACGAGCGCCGGCGCCTGGTTGAAGCCCGCCATGTGCGGGTTCATCGCAGCGGCAAGCATTTCCGCCATCATCCCCAGCGGCGTGCCTGTTCCCTGCACCCAGCCCCAGAACCGCGGATGAATGTTGCCGTTGGGATACGGCAGAATTCGCTCCTTGAAGTCCGCATACGCAGCCGCCGCGCCCATGCCTTCTTGCGGGACACTCCCGCGGAATGAGTCTCTTACTTCAGCAGGCATGGGCCGCCAGGCAGGACGATTCCTTACGTTTTGCAGGTAGTCCACGGTGTCATCAATCATCTGGTGGGCGAGGGCGCGAAACTCGTCCCAGTTCTCCGGGTCAAGAGTCACGCGAGCATCAGGAGCGGGGTCCATGGTTGAAGCATCTCCTTGAACGCCGGCAAGGCGCTATCCGAAGCTTGCGGTCAAAGTTTTCCTTGCGTGCCCGGCGTTGCCATTTCAATGTACGAGTGTCGCCAGCAAATTGGCTAGAGGCACTTCTGAAAGATTTACAGAGGTTTCTGTATGCGTCCTGAAATCCATTGTGTTTATTGTGCAGAGGGCATCCACGCAGCGAGAAGTGTCAGGATTGAGCTCTAGATTGTGCGGGCGCGGCAATGCATCCACTATTTGCCTCCACGCAAGCAAGAAGGTAATCTGCTTGCGCAAGAAAGGAACCAATAAATGACCGCACGAATACTCCTATTTCTGGCCGCCGCAGTAAGCATCTGCTGTACACAAGCGGCCGCTCCCGCGAGCGGGCCGGATGTCGCTTCAGCCACCAAGAAACTCGGGGTTTTTATAGGCAAGTGGAAGTCCGAGGGGGCCTTTGCCGAAACGCCATACAGCCATGCGGGTAAGGTCACTTCTGACATCGACTGCCGCTGGTCGCCGCTCGAGGATTTCCTGCTTTGTGAACAGCGAGTTACCGACCCCGGGGGCCCGCACGTTCAGCTCTCGATCTTTTCGTATAACAGCAAGGACAACAATTACACCATCAGCAGCATGGCCGGACCGGGGAAACAACCGTGGAACGGGACCGTAGTCATTGAAGGGACCCTTTGGACATATCCGGGAAACAAAGCCGACAAAGTGTGGTTCCGGACCACCAATGACTTCTCTGTTCCGGGAACGGAAGTCTTTAAGACTGAGTTTTCCTCGGACGGCGGCGCGCACTGGACCGGGATGCTTCAGGGCACGGCCAAGAGGACGGGGGACTAACTTGGGCCGGCCAATGGAAAGACCAGCTCTGCTCCCGCGCATTCGCGCGACGATCCTGAAAATCCCGCGCGGTAAAGTTTCGAGCTACGGGGCCGTGGCAGAAGCTGCTGGACTTCCTCGCGGGGCGCGCCAGGTGGTCTGGGCGCTGAACCAGTCCCAAGGACTTCCCTGGCACCGCGTCGTCGCCGCCGGAGGCCGGATCGCGTTGCCCGGAGAACTGGGCTTTGAACAAAGGTTTCTTCTGGAGTCCGAAGGCGTTCTCTTCAGCGGAAGACGCGTGCGGATGAAGGAATGTGAGTGTCAGTTTGGCAAGAAAACAAAAACGAAACCGGCAAAGAAATTGAAACGCCAATCCAGCAAAAGACGAAGGAAAAATTGAGGGGGCCGCGTTCTGGAGCGATGGGACTGCGAGTAAGCTCCGGCTTGTCTCGCACAATCGCTCTAGCTGCGCTTTACCACAATCCCCAGCTCTTTCAACTGCGCGTCGCTCACCGGCGTGGGCGCGTCGACCATCAAATCCACAGCCTTGGCGGTCTTGGGGAACGGGATCACTTCGCGCAGGCTGCTTTCACCGGCCAGGATCATGACAATCCTGTCCAGGCCCAGCGCAATGCCGCCGTGCGGAGGCGTACCGTATTCCAGAGCTTCCAGAAAGAAACCGAAGCGCGATTTGGCTTCTTCATCCGTCATGCCGAGGGAACGGAAGATTTGCTTTTGAATGTCCTGACGATGGATACGGATGGAGCCGGAACCCAGCTCCGTGCCGTTCAACACTACGTCATAGGCCAGCGCGCGCACCGCGCCGGGATCGGACTCCAGCTTGTCCATGTCGTGCTCATGCGGCGACGTAAAAGGATGGTGCGCGGCGTTCCAGCGCCGGTCTTTCTCGTCGTACTCAAACATGGGAAAGTCCGTCACCCACAGCATGCGGAAATCGCGCGCGACGTCGCCGGTGCGCTCGAAAGCTTTGTGACGTTCGGCGTACTTGCGCGCAAGGTCCAACCGGGCATCGCCGGCTGACGCGTACTGCGCTTTCTGGTTCGCCGCAGTCGCCGCCTTGCCTTCCGCGGCGATCGCCACCACGGGAACAATCAAATCGTCAGCCTCCGCCGCGCACAGTTCGCGCACCTTCGCTGCAACCTGCGGACGCTTTTTCTCCAACTGGCTGTAGTCGTAAAGGACGCCGGCAAAGCCCCGGTTCCGTTTCGCCAGTTCTTCTGACAAAGCGCGGACTTCTTTCTTCTCGCGGTCGGAAATCTTCCCGACTTTGGGAATCCGGACGGCGATCACCGGCAGGGACGGATCAATCCGCAATTCGGCGAGGTCTTCCGCCGAAAACGCCGCGCGGATGTCCGTCATGGCCGGCAAGCGCATGTCGGGCTTGTCACTACCGTATTGCCGCATGGCTTCATCGTAGGTCATGCGCGGGAACGGAGTTTTCAGGTCGTGTCCCGCGGCCTTGAAGGCCGCTTTCAAAAAGGCTTCCACCACTTCAAACACGCGGTCGCGTTGGGGGAAGCTCATTTCCAGATCAATCTGCGTGAACTCCGGCTGGCGGTCGGCGCGCAGATCTTCATCGCGGAAACAGCGCACGATCTGGAAGTACTTGTCGAACCCGGAAATCATCAGGATCTGCTTAAAAAGCTGCGGCGACTGGGGCAGCGCATAAAACTGTCCCGGATACACGCGGCTCGGCACCAGGTAGTCGCGAGCGCCTTCCGGCGTGGAGCGAGTCAGGAACGGCGTTTCAATCTCGAAGAACCCCCGGCCGGAGAGCTCCTGGCGGATAGCCAGCGCGACTTTGTGGCGCAACTCGATGTTGGCCTGCATCTTGTCGCGCCGCAAATCAATGTAGCGATACTTGAGGCGCACCTCTTCGTTGGCAACATCGATGTCGCCGGGCAAGAACGGCGGCAGCTTGGATTCGTTCAACAGCTTGAGTTCGTCTACCGTGACCTCAACCTCGCCGGTCGAGATATTCGGATTGACCGTGTCCTGGTCGCGTTTGCGCACCGTGCCGATCGCGGCAACCACATACTCGGATCGCAGGCCACTGGCCTTTTCGTGCACGGCCGCGTTGTCGCCCTTGTCGAAGACCAGCTGGGTCATGCCGCTGCGGTCGCGGACGTCAATGAAAAGCAGGTTGCCCAGGTCGCGGCGCCGGTTCATCCAGCCCAGCAACACTACCCTCTGGCCGGCATGCTCAACACGAAGCTCTCCGCACATGTGCGTGCGGCGCAGGTCACCTAAGAAATCAAGCTGCAAAATAGCTCCTTAGCAGGGATGGTTGATTATAAAGGCTTTTTCCCGAAGCCCCGAGCGGAGCGAGAGGTTCCTATAGCAACGACAAGCCTAAGGTCGAGACCTAAAAACTCTCGACAGGGTAGGGCCTCTCGCGGCGCTCGAGGTTTCAGAAACCGCTCGGGATTTTAGAAAGAAGTTCCCCGCGCGCAACGCTTACCTGCTCCCCGGTCCCCAGGTTCTTGAGCGCGAACTGGCCGGAGTTGACTTCATTTTCGCCGACAATCAACGCGAAACGCGCACCGAGTTTGCTGGCGGTTTCCAGCGACTTCTTGAGCTTGAAGCTTTCATCGCCGACTGTGACGACGATTCCCTGCCGCCGCAACTCCCGCGCCAGCAATGCAGAGTGGACGTTCATGCCCGCGCCCAGAGGCGCAATGTAAACATCGGTGGCGTGCGCCGCTGCGCCTGAAGTTTCCTGCAACGTCATCACCAGCCGGTCTTCGCCGATGGCAAATCCGATTCCCGGCGCTGGCGGCCCGCCCAGTGACTCGGAAAGTCCGTCATAGCGGCCGCCGCCGAGAATAGCATTCTGGGCGCCGAGTGAACCATGGGTGAACTCGAACGCCGTGCGAGTGTAGTAATCGAGACCGCGCACCAGACGATGGTTCAACGCAAACGGAATTTCCAGCGCAGTGAGCAGTTTCTGCAGTTCGGCGAAGTGCGCGCGGCAACTCTCGTCCAGATAGTCGCTCTGCCGCGGCAAGGCCTCGATGATGGGTTGGTCTTCCGGCACTTTGCAATCCAGCACGCGCACCGGGTTGGTCTCATAACGCCGCTGACAATCAACGCACAGCTTGCCGATAACGTCTTTGAGTGCCGCCCGCAGAGCTTGCAGATAGACCGGCCGGTCATTGGCGCAGCCTACGGAGTTGAGTTCCAGCGTCCAGCCCTTTATTCCCAGACGATCGAGCAGACTGGCCAGCATCTCCAAAACTTCCGCATCAACGGCGGGCGATTCGCTGCCGGCGGACGTTTGCCCGATGACTTCCGCGCCAATCTGGTAGAACTGCCGGTAACGGCCTTTTTGCGGACGCTCACGGCGAAACTGCGGACCAATATAGTAAAACCGCTGTAAGCCCGGACGCTCCCACAGTTTGTGCTCGATATAAGCACGCACAACGCTCGCCGTGTTCTCCGGACGCAGCGCCAGCCATTGACCTTTTTCACTCTGCGCGCGGGCGCGGTCCTCCCAGGCAAACATTTCCTTGGAAACAATGTCCGTCTCTTCCCCTACCGAACGTTGGAAAAGCTGAAGGTCTTCAATAATCGGGGTGCGGATTTCCTGGAAGTTGTACACGCGGAACAGATCGCGTACCCTGGCTTCGACAAAGTTCCAGGTTTCTGTCTCCGGCGGGAGAAGATCGCGCGTGCCGCGGACGGATTTGACGACGTTGGCCATTACTTGCTCGCCATCTCCTTTAGATACTGCGCTTTATAGTCCAAGTAATTCTTCGCGTACATCAGGATCATCTTTTGCGACTCTTCGTCGTCAATCTTTTTCTTGAATTTGCCGGGAACGCCCATCCACAGAGAATAGGGTTCGATTACCGTGTTCTCCGGGACCACCGTGCCGGCGGCGATAATCGAGCCTTCGCCGATCTTGGCGTTGTTCAGGATGACCGATCCCATGCCGACCAGGCAGCGGTCGGCGACGGCGCATCCGTGCAGGGTGACGGAGTGGCCCACAGTGACGAAATCTCCGAGCGTGACGCCATATTTGTATCTCATGCCGTGCAGGACGCTGCAGTCCTGAACGTTGGAATTCCGGCCGATGCGGATGGCAAAAACGTCGCCACGAAGGACCGCGTTCATCCACACGCTGGAGTTCTCGCCGATTGCCACGTCACCGACAATCTGGGCGGACTCATCGATATAGCACGACGCATGAATGCGCGGCGCCATGCCCTGGTACGAGCGCAACATAAGATTAAGACTTTAGCAGGTAAGATACGGGACTGGCGAGAGGAGGGCTCCGAATACGGGTGTTACGGCCTGGCGCTGAAGGGAACGGCGTCGCTCTGCTGGATACGCATGCGGAGTTCGTTTTCCCAGATGATGTTGGCCGGTTCCAGCACTTCCACGCCTACCTGGCCTTCCTGGGTGGTACCTTTTTGTCCGATCCAGATGACCTTGTATTTGGCGCGCCGGTTGTGCCGCTGCAGCCACACGATCTGGCCGACTTGCGTCACACCCTGAAACCTCATGAGGCGCGCACCGACCATGGAAATCTCGAACGTACAGCAGGCTACGCCGTCCGTGCTCTGGGGCTCCAGAAACACTTTGATCGGCACGGCGACGTTCAGGCGCCTCTCGCGGCGGTTGTCCACCGCCGGCGCAGTTGGCGCCGTGGCTCCGGTCTTGGGATTGGGTGCTGAGGAAGATTGCATGTTTCCAAGTATCCGGGGGCGGCTGCGGACGGTCAAGTTACTTTGGTTCGCCTGTTTGCACACAATCTCTTTGCCGGACGCACGCAAAAACTTGGAAACCGTACATGAAGCGTGCTGACGCAGATCGCGCACAGCGTTTACAATGACTACTTAGACCCTTCCTTTATGTGGGACAATAAAAAATGATTCATTTTCCAGTACCTGAAGCCCTCACCTTCGATGACGTGCTTCTTCTGCCGGCGCTTTCTGACGTTGTCCCGGCGGAAGCCAACACGCAGACGCAGCTCTCGCGCAACATCCGGCTGAATATCCCCTTGCTCAGCGCGGCCATGGACACGGTGACCGAGTCACGCCTGGCGATCGCCATGGCCCAGCAGGGCGGAATGGGGATCCTGCATCGCAATCTGACCATCGAGCAGCAAGCGGACGAAGTGGACAAAGTGAAGCGTTCGGAAAGCGGCATGATCATGGACCCGATCACGCTGTCTCCCGAGCACAAAATTGCCGACGCACTGGATCTCATGCGCCGCTACAAGATTTCCGGAGTACCCGTCACCAAGCACAAGAAGCTGGTGGGCATACTTACCAACCGCGACCTGCGGTTCGAGACACGGACCGATGTGCCGATCAGCCAGGTCATGACCAAAGAAAATCTGATCACCGTGCCGGTGGGCACAACGCTCGAAGACGCGGAGCAGATACTGCACGAACATCGCGTGGAAAAACTTCTGGTAGTAGATGACAAATATAACCTGCGCGGGCTGATTACGGTCAAAGACATTCAGAAAAAACTGAAATATCCGGGTGCTGCCAAGGACGAGCATGGACGCCTGCGCGTTGGGGCCGCCATCGGGGCGACGGGAGATTTCCTGGAACGGGCGCAGGAGTTGGTCAAATTCAAAGTTGACGCTCTGGCGGTCGACAGCGCTCATGGCCATACCAGCCGAGTACTGGAAGCAGTGAAGGTCATCAAATCGAAGCTTCCCGAAATTGAACTGCTGGCGGGCAACGTCGCCACCCACGAAGGCGCTTGCGCGTTAATCAAAGCCGGGGCCGACGCAATCAAAGTAGGCATTGGACCGGGTTCGATCTGCACCACGCGCATCGTCACCGGGGCCGGCGTTCCGCAGATCACCGCTATTGCGGAAGCGGCGCGCGCCTGTCGCGACGCGAATGTTCCCGTGATCTCCGATGGCGGCATAAAGTACTCCGGGGATGTCACCAAGGCCATTGCGGCGGGCGCCAGCGTGGTCATGGTTGGTTCTCTGTTCGCCGGAACGGAGGAAAGCCCGGGGGACACCATCCTTTATCAGGGGCGGTCATTCAAGTCTTATCGCGGCATGGGATCGCTGGCCGCCATGTCCGCGGGGTCCAGTGAACGCTATGCGCAAAACACCGATGAGTTCTCGGAGTCGGCCATGGCGGCCGAAGAACACGACCGCAATTTCAATCGTCTGAATAAGTTTGTGCCGGAAGGAGTGGAAGGCCGCGTTCCCTACCGTGGCACTCTGGCCGCGATGGTGTACCAGCTGGTCGGCGGCCTGCGCTCGGGCATGGGATATTGCGGCGCCAAGACGATTGCCGAACTGCAACAGAAGGCGCGCTTCATCCGCATCAGCGGAGCGGGACTGCGCGAAAGCCACGTGCATGACGTGGTCATCACGCAGGAAGCACCCAATTACCGGATCGAGTAAGCAGGGCCCTCTTGTTAACATCCGCAATCCGGCGACCAGTGTCTGGTGCATTCCGGCGAAAAGTCTTGGCGTGGCTGTTCACCATTCTATGGCTCTCCGCCATTGGCTGGTTCTCGACGAGCGCCTTTTCGGCGGAACACACCGGCCGGATTCTGTGGAGCGTGGTGCACGCGGTCTGGCCCGGGATTTCCGCACAGAGCTTTGACACGCTGCACTTCCTCATCCGAAAGACTGCCCACTTTTCCGTCTATGGGATCCTGAGCTGGCTGGCTTTCCACTCCTGGCGCGCCACTCTTCCCGGCCCCGCACGCTGGAGTTTCCGCTGGAGCGCGCTGGCTCTGGCGCTCACTCTGGCCGCCGCCAGCCTGGATGAATTTCACCAGACGTTTGTTCCCTCCCGCACGGGCAGCCCGCGGGACGTAATGCTGGACATGGTGGGTGCGCTGTTTGTCCAGGCCCTGATCGTAGTTTTCGCGAAGCCATTGGAAAGGGAAACGCAGCAGTCAGCAGTCAGCACTCAGCATTCAGCCCCGTGACATCCACGTGCGATCGAACAGACCTGAAACACAGAGGAACAGAGGAGCACCGGAGGCAGCAGCAGACAAGTATCCTCTGTTTACTCCTTTCCTCTGTGTTTCAAAGATCTTACGGGGCTGAAGGCTGAGTGTTGACTGCTGATTGCTGGGTCCCTCTCAGCGCAAGAAACAGCATTGCCGCCGCCAGGACCGCCAGTCCGGCGGACAGAGTGAACGGCAGCGCCGCCCCATAGTGTTTCCACAATTCTCCCGTCAGGACGCTGGAGAGCAGAGTAGCGATGCTGGTGGAGAAATAAAACACGCCGAAAGCGCGCCCGCGGGAATCCCTGGGCGCCGTCTCGACTACGAGCGCGCGCAATACCGGACTGGTCAGCGCGTAGTACAGTCCATAGAAAGGCATGGCGGCCCATATCAGTGCGTGGCTCGGCGCCTTGGCGAAGATGAAATACGTTCCGGCAAAGATCAGGTATCCTACGGCCGCGATCCCTGCTTTCGAACGGCGGTCGCTGAGCCGTCCCGCCGGCCACGAGGCCAGCGTGTAGGTCACGTTGAAGACCAAGCCGAGCAGCGGAGCAAACTTCGGCGCGATCCCGGTGTCTTGCGCCCGCAACACCAGAAACATGTCGCTGGAGTTGCCCAGAGAAAAGACCAGCACCGCGGCCAGCATGTAATAGAAGCGCGCCGACAAATGTGCGGGTTGCCAAAATGAGAAATGGGCCTGCGCCCGCGCTCCGCGGCCCCGCGTCTCTCTGGCCAGGAACACAACCAGAATGGCGATGGTCCCCGGAAGAGCGGCCCACCAGAAGACAGCACGCAGGTTCCCGGTCCGCGACATGATCAGCAGCGCCGCCAGCGGTCCCAGGATGGCTCCGGCAGAATCCATGGATTGCAGGAAGCCATACGCTCCGCCGATTTTGTTTTTGTCCACTGAATCGGCCAGGATCACGTCGCGCGGCGTTCCGCGAATGCCCTTGGCCGTGCGGTCGGCGAAGCGAACGAGCAGAACATGCCACCACTGCGTGCTCAAGGCCAGCAACGGCTTGACCACATTGGCCAGGACGTACCCAAAGACGACCAGAGGCTTGCGGCTGGCGACCCGGTCCGTCAGATACCCCGAGAAGAGTTTGCCGAGAGAAGCAACACTCTCCGCAATCCCTTCAATCACCCCCAGGGCCGCGGGCCCGGCGCCAAGCGAAACCAGGAATGCCGGCAACACCCAGTACGCCATTTCCGTGGCCGTGTCGTTGAACAGAGACGTGGCGCCGAAGACGTAAACATTACGCCTGGCTTTCGCGGATGAATCAGGGGCATTCATTCAGATCACAGTAAGAGTATCCTGCCGGGAGCATCAACGGTTGTTAAAAAAACAGAACGGCCCCGCAGCGCGGGGCCGTTTCGGTAGTCTGTCGGGATTGGCTGAAGGCGTTGCTCGTGATGCAACCGGGCCTTGTGCGAATCCTACTCGCCAGGACTTAAGAGCGTACGCCTTAAGCCTCAGCCACCTCACGTTTGTTACTACAATCAGAACTTTTCATTGTTTTGGATCGCCCTCCTTTCCCGTGTAGCCACAATATAAAACCTCACAAATGTGGAAGTCAAGATGATCTGGGTTGATTACCTAAATTCTCCTCAACCTTCACTTTGGCCTTGCGGAAAAAAACTACCGCGCGGTCTCCAAAGCGTGCTCTTCGGCTGGCTCTGTCTTCTTCCATCCGAATAAGCCGCCAACCCAGTGCTGGAAGCGGTCAAGATAAACATAGTAGATCGGTGTGATGTAGAGCGTCAGGGTCTGGGAAAAGATCAGGCCTCCCACGACGGCAAGGCCCAGCGGGCGGCGCGATTCCGCGCCGGCGCCAAAGCCGGCCGCTATGGGCAGCGTGCCCATCAGGGCGGCCATGGTGGTCATCATGATGGGACGGAAGCGGACCAGCGCGCCCTGGTAGATGGCGTCCCGGGCCGACTTTCCCTCCTGCCGCTGTGCGGCCAGAGCGAAGTCAATCATCATGATGGCGTTCTTCTTTACCAGGCCCACCAGCATGATGACTCCGACAAACGCGTAGATGCTCAGTTCAACCCGGAACAGGATCAGCGTGAGCAGCGCGCCCACGCCGGCGGACGGCAGGCCGGAAAGAATCGTAATGGGATGGATGAAACTCTCATACAGAATTCCCAGCACAATATAGATGACCAGAATGGCCATGAGCAGCAGCAGTCCCAGTCCTTTGAACGACGACTGAAATGCCTGCGCGTTGCCTTGCAGGTTTCTGCTGATGGTCTGGGGCAGAATCAGGTCGGCGGCTTTGTTCACCGCGGTAATGGCGTCACCCAGCGAGTAGTTCGGCGCCAGGTTGAAGCTGATGGTCACCGACGGCGTCTGGCCCAGATGGTTCACCGTCAGCGGGCCAACCTCGCGCTTGAAAATGGCCACCGAGCTGAGCGGAACCAGCTGCCCGCTATTGGAATGAATGTACAGCAACCCCAGAGCGGACGGATCTCGCTGGAACTCCGGTTGCAGTTCCATCACTACCTTATATTGATTGTTGGGCGCGTAGATGGTCGAAATCTGGCGCGAGCCATAGGCGCTGTAGAGCGCGTCCTCCACGTGGCGCGGGTCCACGTTCAGGGCGGCGGCCTTGTCTCGGTCGATCTGCACGGTCACTTGCGGGTTCGCGACCTGCAGATCGCTGGTCACGTCCTGGAAGCCCGTCAAGGTGCGGACCTTCTGTTCGAAGATAGGCGCAACCTGGTAGAGCTCCGTGGTGTCGGAGCTTTGCAGGGTGAACTGGTACTGGCTCTTGGTAAGCTGGCCGCCAATCCGAATGGGCGGCGGGATCTGTAAGAACGCGCGGATGCCGGGAATCTGCGCTATCTTCGGTCTGATCTCCTCAATGATCTTTTCCACGTGTGGGCGCTTGCTCTGGTCAATCAGCCGCGCAAAGACGCGGCCAGTGTTCAAGCTGGCATTCACTCCTCCTCCGCCCACCGTGGACGTGTAGGACGCCACGTACGGATTACTGGCGATGGCCTTGGCGATCAACTGCTGGTGCGTAACCATGTCGTCAAACGAAATGCCCTGCTTCCCTTCCGTGAAGGCAAAAATCTGTCCCTGGTCTTCATTGGGAAGAAAGCCCGTGGGAATCACCTTGTACAGCCACACGGTCGCGGCCAGAACAACAAAGGAAGCCATCAAGGCCAGGAACGGATGGGCCATGACTTTTTTCAAACTCCAGTCATAGCCACGCAGCATGCCGTCAAATACCTTTTCGCTCGCCTGGTAGAGTTTGCCGTGTTGGGAATGCGCCGTGGAACGCAGGAAGCGGCTGGCGAGCATCGGCGTAAGGGTGAGTGAAACAAAACCTGAAACCAGGATCGCCACGCCGATCGTGACGGCAAATTCGTGCAACAGGCGTCCCACCAGCCCGCCCATGAACAGGACAGGAATAAACACGGCGGCCAGCGAGATGGTCATGGAGATAATGGTGAAGCCGATTTCCCGGGCGCCTTCCACCGCGGCCTGATAGGGACGTTTGCCCATCTCCATGTGGCGCACGATGTTTTCCAGCATCACGATGGCGTCGTCCACCACGAAGCCGACCGAGAGCGTCAGCGCCATCAGCGAGAGGTTGTCCATGCTGTAGCCCAGGACGTACATGGCGGCGAAAGTGCCCACAATGGACATGGGCAGCGCCAGGCTGGGAATAATGGTGGCTGAAAAATTGCGCAGGAAAAGAAAGATCACCATGACCACCAGCGCGATAGTGAGCATGAGCGTGAACTTAACGTCATTGACGGAGTTGCGGATGGAAACCGAGCGGTCGTAGAGAATGTCCAGGTCGACTGACTTGGGCATCTGTGCGCGGAACGTGGGCAGCAGGGCCTTGATGTTGTCCACTACTTCCACGGTATTGGTCCCCGGCTGGCGCAGAATGGGTAGCACGATCGAGCGGTTGCCGTTGTACCAGCTGGCCGTCTTGTCGTTTTCCACACTGTCAAAAACCGCGCCCACTTCCCCCAGGCGCACCGGCGAGCCATTCCGATAGGCCACAATCAGAGGCCGGTACTGCGCGGCATTCAGGAGTTGGCCGGTGGCCTGGACCGTGTAGGCGGTCGAGTGGCCGAACAGCGTGCCGGTCGGCAGGTTGACGTTGGCGCTTTGAATGGCGGTTTCGACCTCGTCAATCCCGATCTGATAGGCGGCCAGTTTCTTGGGGTCCACCTGCGCGCGCACTGCATATTTTTGCGCGCCGAAAACCTGCACCTGGGCCACGCCGCTGACCATGGAGATGCGCTGCGCCACGGTGGTTTCCGCGAATTCGTCCACGTCAGAAAGCCGCATGGTGGGCGAACTGAGCACAAGGTAGAGGATGGGCTGGTCCGCGGGATTTACTTTCTGGTAGGAAGGTGGCGTTGGCAGCTCGGGCGGCAACTGCGAGAGCGTTTTGGCGATCATCGCCTGTACGTCCTGCGCGGCCGCGTCAATGTTGCGGTCCAAAGTAAACTGCAGAGTAATGCTGGTGCTGCCGAGCGCGCTGGATGACGTCATGGAGTCCACGCCGGCAATCGTGGAAAACTGTTTCTCCAGCGGCAACGCCACGGCCGACGCCATGGTCTCCGGACTGGCGCCGGGCAGCGCGGCGCTCACCTGAATGGTGGGAAAGTCAACGTTGGGCAGGTCGCTGACC
The DNA here is from genome assembly GCA_035567035.1 of Verrucomicrobiia bacterium. GTDB lineage: Bacteria > Acidobacteriota > Terriglobia > Terriglobales > Acidobacteriaceae > Angelobacter. The sequence continues at coordinate 16,174 of DATMPO010000180.1, forward strand.
GGCAGCAGGCGGTACGCAAAGATGCCGAACAACAGGATCGCCGCCATGATCAACGTCGTGGTGATGGGCCGCCGGATGAATAACTGGGTGTCCATGCTGCTGCCTTTCTGACGCCTGCGCCTTTGCCCTTACGGTGCGTTCTTGATGTTCACTTTGCCACCGGGAATCACCTGCAGCTGTCCGTCAGTGACCACGCGCTGTCCGGCCTGCAAGCCGGAGGCAATCACTACCTCATCGCCCATGGAGCGCGCCACTTTCACTGGTTGCGGTTTCACCGTCAAGTCCTGGTCCACCACATAAACATAAGTCCCGTTCTGCCCGGTAAGCAGGGCCGCGGTGGGGATCACCATCGCGTTTGCCTGCGTTGCCAGCGTCAGACTAACGTCCGCGAACTGCCCGGGCCAGAGCAAGTGCTGCTGATTGTCAAAAGTTGCTTTGAGCTTGATGGTGCCGGTGGTCAGGTCCACCGTGTTGTCAATGAACGTGAGCTTGCCTTCAAACTGCTGCTTGCTTCCCTGCGGGGACGCTTTTACCTTGAGGGTCCTGGCGGCGGAATACTGCTTCAGGTCGGCCAGTTGTTGCTCCGGGATGGCGAACGATACGTAGATCGGCTCAATCTGGTTGATGGTGACCAGAATGGGAACATCATTGGCCTTGACCAGATTACCAAGTTTCACCGCCACGGTACCGGTACGGCCGTTTATCGCGCAATAAATAGTGGTGTATTTGAGATTGATTTTGGCTGTTTCCACCGCGGCTCTGTCCGCCGTAGAGGCCGCCGCCAGAGCGGTCGCAGCTGATCGCGCGGCTTCCACCTGCTGCCTGGAAACCACGCCCTCGCGCCCCAGCCCTTCGTAGCGTTCGGCATCGATCTTGGCGTTCAGCGCCTGGGCTTCGTCCCTGGCCAGCGTGCCTTCGGCCTGGCGCAGGGCGGCTTCAAACGGCGCTCTATCAATCGTGAAAAGCAGCTGGCCCTTCTTCACGAAGTCGCCTTCTTTGAAATGTACTCCCACCAGTTCGCCGGAAATCTGCGCTTTGATGCTGACGGTGGAGATGGCTTCCACGTTACCGATGGCCTGCAGTTGCAGCGGGACGTCCCTGCCTATTACCGTGGCGACCGTAACCGGAGCAACCGGTTGCTGGCGGGCCGCCTCAACTCCCTGTTTGCCGGTACAGCCCAGGGTCGAAGCCGCGAGTGCAAGCGCGCAGACCTGAAACAGTAACCTCTTGGTTTTCATCTTTGTTAAATTTTCCCCGGACCGGTTTCCGTTGGCCCCATTCAGATTCTTAATTTCAATTCGGCAGGACGCATGCCGCCAAGCCACACCTCGGCCAAAGTGTCCGCAACTTTCTTTGGATCATACCTTCTATACTTCTCCGCCGCGAAAAACTCCTGGATGAGAAGATGAGGAAATGATAAACCACCATTTGCACAAACGCCCCCGCGCCAAAGGCAAACGGTTCGGGACAAATCATCAAGAACTGTAAAGCAGCTCAACTCTCGCGGTCTCGTCCCGATCTCATGATGCAGCGGAGATCTCCTGGCTAGTCTGCCAGAATCTCAGGAAATATATAGCGATGTGGCTAGAGTAGCTATATACTATGGCTATGAGTGGTCACAAGAAGCAATTTGTTGGTATTTCTGTCGGTATTAAAGAACTGAAGGACCGGGCGTCCGAAATCATTGCCACGGTCCAACGGACGGGGCGAGCGGTGTCGATTACGAAAAACAATCAGGAAGTAGCCAGGATCATGCCGATTCCAGCCAATCCGCGCGAGCGGCTCGTGGCGGCGGGCCTTGTCAAGCCCGGGTCTAAACCGCGGCCTCTGGGTGACTTGAAACTGAGCGAAATGAATGGGGACGCGTCTGTGGCAATTGGTGCCATCATTGCGGACCGGGACGATCGATGACCGTGGTCTACATTGATTCGTCGGTAATTGTATCGATCGCGCTCGGTGATCCGCGAGGCGCGCAAGCGCTGGCGATTGTCGGCTCGCGGGACGCATACACGAGCGAACTGGCTCCGGTGGAGTGCCAGGCCGCATTGTCTTCTCAGTACGCCAGCGCTGCCGGGGGTCTTACAGCCGCCGAACAAGCGCTGAATGCGGTTCTCGGGCGACTGCAAATGATTCAGGTAACCGGAGCTATTCTTAGCCAGGCGCGAACACTGGTTCGGCGGCATCGATCGGGAATCGGATTGAGAACTCTGGATGCGTTTCACGTAGCAACCTGTGCGGAAGTGCAGGCGCAACTCGGCATGGGCACCATGGAATACGTCACCGCGGATCGCCGACAGCATAATGCATTCACGGCGGAAGGATTTGCGGGAGTGTTTCTTCCGTAGCAGGGGGGTCGCCGTGACGGCTGAAGATCCAAAGGCCAGAGAAGGAAGCCGCAGCGAAGAATTACTCGCGCGCCGGACCCATCAGACCCGTGCGAGCACCACCCGGAACCACTGTTCCGGATCGGCCCAGCATCTTTCCATGCGAAAGCCGCTTTCATGCACGAGTCCGGAAATTGTCTGGCTGGAGAACTTGTAGCTGTTCTCCGTGTGTATGCGCTCACCGGCGGCAAAGTGGAAGACGCGCTCCAGGTCGCGGACCCAGACTCTCTGTTCGCCGTTGCTCTCCAGGTGCATTTCAATGCGCGATCGGTTGGAGTTCCAGAACGCGCGGTGCTCGAAAGCTTCCAGGTCAAAATGCCCGCCCAATTCGCGGTTGATCCGCGCCAGCACGTTCTTGTTGAAGGCAGCGGTGACACCCTGCGCGTCGTTATAGGCCTCATGCAGCACATCAGCGCCTTTGATCAGGTCCAGACCCAGCAGAAGGGCGTCACCGGGATTGAGCGACTGGCGCAGTTGTTGCAGAAACTGCACAGCCTCATCCGGCTCGAAATTCCCGATAGTGGAACCGATAAACAACACCAGCTTGCGGCCGGGGAGAGACTTCAGCTCCGGCAAATGCTCCGAGTAGTCCGCGACAATGGGCTGCATCGCGAGATTGGGAAAACGGCCGTTCATGCTGGCCACCGCTTCCCGCAAGGCCGCGGGCGAAACGTCAACAGGATGGAACTCAACGCGCAACTGCCGGTGCGAGAGCGCTTCCACCAGAATGCTGGTCTTGCTCGCGTTGCCCGCGCCCAGTTCGATCAGCACCAGATTGTTGCCGGCCTGGCGGACGATCTCTCCGGCATGGGCCTGCAGGATGGCGCGCTCCGTCCGGGTGGGGTAATACTCCGGTGTGCGGGTAATCTCGTCAAACAGCCGCGAGCCCTGCTCGTCATAGAAGAGCTTGGCGGGAAGGCGCTTGGGCCGAGCACTCAGGCCTTCCAGGACCTCTTCCGCGATTGGGGTGGCGATGATCGCCGGGGCCTTAGACGCCATCACTCGCCAGCCTGATGCCGGAAAACTGCCATCTGGTTTCCGGTGGGAAAAAGTTGCGATACGTTGCTCTTATGTGCGTGCGCGGAGTGATACACGAACCTCCGCGCAGCACCATCTGGTTGCTCATGAATTTTCCGTTGTATTCTCCCAGCGCGCCCGACGCGGGCTTGTAGCCCGGATAAGGAAGATACGCGCTGGCCGTCCATTCCCAGACATCGCCAAACATCTGCAACGGCTGACGGTTGTCTTCCGTTTTTTGCGCCGGCTGCGGATGAAACTTTCCCCGCTCCAGCAGGTTGCCTTCCGGCATGACAGGTGCGGCCGCAGTCTCCCACTCAAATTCCGTGGGCAAGCGCGCGCCCGCCCAGCGGGCAAAAGCGTCGGCTTCGTAGAAACTTACGTGACACACCGGCTCGTTTTCATCCACCTTGCGCATTCCGGTGCAGGTGAATTGCCGCCCCGATTTCTCCCAGTAGAGCGGCGCCGTCCAGCCGTGGGACTGGGCCGCCTTCCATCCGTCGGACAACCAGAGTTCCGGGCGCGAATAACCGTGGTCTTCCATGAAAGACAGATACTCGCCGCACGTAACCAGCCGCGTGGCCAGACGGAACGCCGGAACAAAAACCTTGTGCCGTGGCAACTCATTGTCAAACGAAAAACCGTCCGGGGATGCTCCGACCTCGCGCAGGCCTTCTGCATACTGGCATTGCCCTTGCGGCGTCCTTACGGACGAAGACTCCGCCACCGGCATGCGCTGATACACCGAGCGCAGCGGGTTGGTCCAGAACGCGTGCTTGATATCGGTGACGATCAGTTCCTGGTGCTGCTGCTCGTGATTGCTTCCCAGTTCCATCAGTTTTGCGATTAGCTCCGGCACATCGCCGCCGAGGAGCTCTGCCATGTGCCCGTCAACGTGACGGCGGTACGCCACTACCTCATCCAGGCTGGGACGGGAAAATGTATTGCGCAGAGCTTTTTCCGGCTGCGGGCCCAGCGTGTTGTAGTAGGAGTTGAAGAGAGTCCGGAAACTTTCGTCAAAAGGACGGTATCCAGGCGCATGCTGCGCGAGAATAAACGTCTCAAAGAACCAACTGGTGTGGGCCAGATGCCACTTGGTGGGACTCGCGTCCGCGCAGGACTGCACCATCTGGTCTTCAGCGGTCAGCGGAGCCACCAGGGCTTCCGTCTGTTTGCGCACCGCGAAGTAACGGCTGGCCGGCGTTTGTGCCGGCGGCTGCTCTTTCAGCTGGCGAGCAGCGCCCAATTCAAAAACTGGCTCAAGCGACGACATCACATCTCCTGAAAGCCGGCAAACAAGTTCCAAGCATAGTACGCTTCCACGGGCAAAATTGCACTGCACTGGCATCGGATGCCACAGCAGGGTCTTTCGTCGCTTTTTGAATCGCGGAAAAACCGGCGTCGACCGGGCGCGTTGATGTATCGTCATACTATGCCTGCGGCCAGGACCATCTTCCACGTTGACATGGACGCCTTTTTTGTCTCGGTGGAAGAATTGTTTGATCCGTCGCTCAGAGGCAAACCCGTAGTCGTGGGCGGGCAGCGGGATGAACGCGGCGTGGTGTCCGCTGCGTCGTATGCGGCGCGCAAGTTCGGCGTGCACTCCGCCATGCCATTGCGCACCGCGGCCAAATTGTGCCCCGAGGCAATTTTCCTCAATGGCCATCCGGACCGTTATCGCGACTACTCGGAAAAGGCCCGCGAGGTCCTGGAAACGTTTTCTCCCGCGGTGGAGATGGCTTCAGTGGACGAAGCCTACTTGGACATGAGCGGTACGGAAAAGCTGCACGGACCGCCGCTCAAGTCGGCGCATCTTTTGCATCACCGTATGAAGGAACGTACGGGATTGAATTGCTCCGTGGGAATCGGCAGTTCGCGGCTGATGGCCAAGATCTGTTCCGACCAGGCAAAACCCAACGGCGTGCTTTACGTTTTACCCGGACAAGAACAGAGCTTTCTGGCGCCCCTCGATGTCGGCAGAATTCCCGGCGTCGGCAAGGTGGCCAAGGCACGGCTCAACGAGATGGGCATTGTGCGCATTGGCGATCTCTTGCGCGTGGACGCTTCACTGCTTGAAGACCAACTCGGCAAATGGGGCGCGGCGCTGACCGGCAAGGCGCGCGGCGAAGATGCAGGAGCGTGGTTTGAAGGCGAGGTCGGGGCCGACTGGACGGCCAAGTCCATCAGCCACGAACACACGTTTAATCATGACACCGCCGATCTCGACAAGCTGGAAGCAACGCTGGCCCATCTTTCCGAAATGGTAGGACGCAGGCTGCGCCACCAGGGATTCTGCGCGCGCACCATCCAGCTCAAGCTGCGCTATTCCGATTTCACCACCATCACCCGCGCGCATTCGCTTGCCGAGCCGACGCAGGTGGACATGGAAATCTTCTCGAGCATCGGCAAACTATTTCACGACAACTGGCAAGCCGGGCGGCCCATCCGGCTGCTGGGAGTCCACGCAGGAAACTTTGAGGAAGCGTCGGAGCAAATCGCCCTGCTCGGCGAAGACAAGCGGAAGAAGTGGGCGCAGGCGCTCTCCGCTTCCGACAAGCTCCGCGACAAATTCGGCGATTCCGCCGTCTTTCTGGCCAAAGGCATGTCCGGGACCTTCCGCGAGCGTGTACACGAGAACCCCGCGGAAAAGCCCGGCAAGCGACGCCAGGACTAGACTCTTACTTCTTCCCCGCCACACAAACAAAGTTCGCTGCGTCATTCGTATCGCCCGTGCCTTTATACCTGGCGATTTGTGGATATGGGCATAGCGGGCGCGTCATTTTTACGCCTTGCGTGGGGTTGAGGTCGCTCGCGTATTTGGTGGCAATCAGCTTGTCCGGCGCCGTGCCTTGCTCCACCCATTGCTCCAGCGCCTGGTAGACATCATGCTGCGCGTCGGAGGTCTTGCCGGGGTCGCTTAGCGAATTTGGTCCTGGGCCGCCGCCGCAGTGCTGCATACCCGGGGCCATGAAGAGGCGAACGAACGTGTCGGTATCGCGCGCGCCCAAAGCGGCTTCGACGCGATTGTAGTAATTGATGGTGCCGACTGGCGGAATGGCAATGTCGCTCCATCCGTGGTAGATGATGAGCTTTCCGCCGCGCGTCTTGAACGGCTTCAGGTTGGCGTCGTTGGCATTGAGCGTGGCGGCCTGCTTGTCATCGGCGAGTTTGGGTCCGGTATCGAAATTAAAGGTCTTGAAGTCCCACGCCGGATTGTCAAAGACCATGTTGGGGAAAAAGCCGTTGCCGAAAACGAGTTGGATGCTCTTGCCCGGGGCCGGTCCCGTGAGCCAGCCCGCCCATCCGCCTCCGCCTTCCTCGCCGCCGGGCGAGAAGCCGGCGACAATCTGCCTGCCTTTGGAATCCCGCGGCCCGGCATAGATCTTCTTGAGCGCCGTTACCTGGGGCGCGGCAAGACAACTGGCGGAGTCAGCAGGGTCTTCTTTCTTGCACAGCATCGCGCCCGGATCAAAGCGGCACTCGCGGGGATCATTCAGGATGCCGTCTTTGACTCCGTCCTGCTCATCGCAGGCGGCGAGCACGGCGGCGGCGATGGCTGGAATTTTTGAAGGCGGAATATAGCTTGCCGGATCCGTCAGCGTCGCCTGCGCGTTCCAGACGGACGCCACCAGCAAGTGGGTGAAATCGTTGGCAGGCGCGCCGGCAATGATGCCGTCATAGTCGTCGGGATAGCGCTGGGCTTCCATCAACGCCTGGCGTCCGCCATTGGAGCATCCGAAAAAATAAGACCGCTTGGGGGCATCGCCGTAGAAAGCCTGGACCACGGCTTTGGCCTTTACTGTCATCTCATGGACGGCGCGATAGCCAAAATCCACGATCTTTTCCTGGTGTCCCAGGGCCCAGCTTGCGTCGCCGGCGGCGCCGGTATGTCCGGTGTCGGTGCTGGCCGTGGCGTAGCCGCTGAAGACGGCCCCGGCCATTCCCTGATAGTTGATCTGTCCGGCGAACCCGCC
>DATMPO010000181.1:0-15901 GCA_035567035.1 Verrucomicrobiia bacterium
GTCAAAACCAGCGAGTTCGCCGGACACATGATCGCGAACATGGGATAAGGTGGGTCCGCATGATCAAACTAGCCATTCCCCTATTGCATGTTTCCAGCGCCTCGGCGGCGGAGCAGTTCTACTGCGGCAAACTTGGCTTTACCAAAGAGTTCGCGCATCGTGGTAATGAAAAACTGGCGGACCCTTGCTACATGGGCATTTCGCGCGATGGAGTCTGGATGCATCTCTCATCGTTTTCCGGCGATGGAGTTGCCGGCGGCGTGGTGAACCTGAGGGTCGAAAACGTGGACGCGCTGCACGCGGAGTTTTTAGCCAAACGTGTCCCCATCGCGGTAGCCCCGGTGGACCAGACATGGGGCACGCGGGAGATGTATGTGAAGGATACGGATGGCAATTGTGTGCGGTTCCAGCAATAGAAATTTCAGCCCAGAATGAGGAATGAGGAAGGTCTGATATGCGTAACAAAGTAACCATCGTAGGAGCAGGAAACGTGGGCGCCACGGCAGCTCATTGGATCGCGTCCAAGGAACTGGCGAATGTTGTTTTAATTGACGTGCTGGAAGGAATCCCGCAGGGCAAAGGGCTGGACCTGCTGGAAGCCATGCCGGTGGAAAAGCGCGATTCGTTTGTGCTGGGAACGAACGACTACGCCGATACCGCCAACTCGGACATCGTCGTGATCACCGCGGGCATCGCGCGCAAACCAGGGATGAGCCGTGATGACCTCCTGAACACCAACTTCAAGATCATGCAGGACGTGGTCGCCAAAGTAGTGGCCAACTCGCCAAATTGCATCCTGATCGTTGTTTCGAACCCTCTGGATGCCATGGCCCAGGCCGCGTACAAGCTGAGCAAGTTTTCGCGCAACCGCGTCATCGGTATGGCCGGCGTGCTCGACTCGGCCCGCTTCCGGACCTTCATCGCCCAGGAACTGAACGTGAGCGTGGAAAACGTGACCGCGTTCGTGCTCGGCGGGCACGGAGACACCATGGTCCCGCTGGCGCGGTATTCCACTGTGGCCGGTATTCCGATTACCGAACTGATTCCCAAAGACCGGCTTGATGCCATTGTGCAGCGCACGCGCGACGGTGGCGCCGAGATCGTGAAGTATCTGAAAACCGGCAGCGCCTATTACGCGCCTTCCGCCGCGGCCACGGAGATGGTCGAAGCCATTCTCAAGGACAAGAAGAAGATCCTGCCCTGCGCCGTGTATCTGGAAGGCGAATACGGAATCCATGGCCTGTTTGTCGGAGTGCCGTGCAAACTGGGCGCCAATGGGCTTGAGCAGATCATCCAGATCAAACTGACGAGCGAGGAACAGGCCGCCCTTAAGAAGAGCGCGGACGCCGTGACGGAACTGGTGAAGGTGATTGGAGTCTAGATCGGTTTACGGACGTTGCAACCGGCGCTGATCGCGCCGGTTTTAGTTTTTAACGAGGGCCGTCCGACAGGTACGAGCATCACGCATCGTGGCTGTCTGGAATGTGGCCAGCGTCATCCGCTGACTCATCGGCGTCAGAATGTGCCCAGTGTTCCATGATCTCCTTCATGACTGCTTGCAACACTGCGGCCACATCCCATCTGGCAACAACAATTGTTGCGCCATTCAAATAGAGCGCGGAAGAGGTCTGAGACTCCAACTCTTGTTGCAAACCCTCTGGTGTCGCCACCAGGTACCTGGCAGTCCAGGTGTGGCCGTCCGCGGGACTCTCAAGTTCTATACAGAACTCGTCGCTGAAGGACGTGGGATCGGCAGGGCCCTCAACAAGGTCAATCTTTGCGAAGTAGTAATTGAGGACCTTGGGACGGCTGTAAAGGCCGTCCGGCGAGCGCGTTATGGGCGGCAATGGAATTGGAAAGGGCAAATCTGAGCCCACAACCGCGGGTACCCAGCGGGCTTGATCTTCAGGATGGTCGGGAAGGCCGTCCGGTGGGGGTGGCTGTGAGGCTTGAACAATCACAGACTCTCCCGAGGAGAGTCTGCGCGCCAGCAAAAATAACACCAGAAACACGCCTATAAAAATGCCGACTTTGACCAGGTCCAAGCAGAACCCCTCAATTTACACTGCGCGTTCGATGGTGACGGATTCCAGCACCACGTCTTTTGTGGGCTTGTCCTGGCGGCCGCGGGGAACCTTGACGATTTTGTTCACCACTTCCAGCCCTTCCACCACTTCGCCAAAGATGGTGTGTTTTCCGGTCAACCAATCGGTCGCAGCCACGGTGAGAAAAAACTGGGAACCATTGGTGTTGGGACCGGCGTTGGCCATGGCCAGCTTGCCCGGTTTATCGAACTTATGCAGCGAGCCCTTGGTTTCATCCTGGAATTTGTAACCGGGGCCGCCCATGCCGGTGCCGCTGGGGTCGCCGCCCTGGATCATAAAGTCGGGAATCACGCGATGGAAAATTGTCCCGTGGTAGAGCGGGCCGGAGCCGCCCTTGCCGCTGACCGTGTCTTTCCATTCACGCTTTCCTTCGGCGAGATCAATAAAGTTCTTGGTGGTGATGGGGGCTTCTGCCTCAAAAAGACGGCAGACAATTTTCCCCTCGGAGGTGTTAAAAACAGCATAGGTGCCGGGCTTGCGAGCCATAGTGTCCTTTCTCTATTTGCTGGGAGTAGCGTTCTTCTTTTGCGCTCGGCTCTTACCGGAAGGTTTTCCCGGAGCAGCCTTGCCGGCATTCAGGATCTCAATGTGCTTGATCTTCACGGGGTCTTGCGGACGGCTGTTGGTTCCGGTACAGAGCGTTCCACCCTCGCAGGGTTTGCGCGCAATCTCTTTCACCAGAGCGACCGCTGCGTCGTCGCATTGGCCAAAGATGGTATAGCCGCTGCCCTGGGGAACCTGTCCCCATGGCCTCTGACAACCGCCGGCGTCCAGGCACGGGTTTAAAGCCTCGCGCGGCACCTCGGTGATGAAAAACTGCGAGCTGTTCGTATTCACACCCCGATTGGCCATAGCCAGGCGCCCGGGCCTGTCAAAAAGGAGATCACGCAGCAATTCATTATCAAACTCGTAACCAATGTCTCCGGAGCCGGTGCCCGACGGGTCACCGCCCTGGATCATGAACTCGGGAATGGTGCGATGAAAAATGACGCCGTCATATAAAGGATGGTGGAGCTGGACCTTGCGGGTCGTGGGGTCCGTCCACTTCTTCGAGCCGGTGGACAAGCCGACGAAATTGGCCACAGTCATAGGCGCCTTCTCGGAGAACAATTCGCACTTCAGATCGCCCGCCGTGGTATGAATGATGGCTGTTGGCTGCTTGGCCGGGGTTGCGGCTTTGGAGGTTGATTTCTTACTGGTTGATGGGGTGGAGGTTTTCTTTGTCGTCTGGCCGCCGGCGGTAACTGTAAGAACCAGCAGGGCCAGGAGGGAGCGAAGAAGCATGTATGTCTCCTGTAGAACGCAAGGAACTATTAGAAATGTAAAACACCCAGGAAGTAAAGCGCGGCCTCCCGGCAGCCTTTCCCCGCCGCCGGTTTTCGCGTCTTGACCTTGTAACCTTTTTCTCCTGGCTCGGTACTCACTCATGAAGGGACAAGCAGCAGCCGCAACGCAAGAGCAAGAGAAAAGAGCTATGGCAGACGCTCTACCTGATGAGGAACTCATGGCGCAGGTGCGGAATGGCATCGGCGAGATGCTCGGCGTGTTGTTTGATCGCTACCAGGCGCCGTTGTTCAGCTTTTATTGCAAGCTGACCGGCGACCGCACTCTAAGCGAGGATCTGGTGCAGGAAGTGTTTTTCCGCATTCTGAAGTACCGGCACACTTACGAGACAGGCACTCGATTCCGTCCCTGGATGTATCAGATTGCACGGAACGCGCGCACGGACCACTTCCGTAAGTACCGGCCGGAGACCAGTCTTGAACCGGAAATGTCACCCTCGATCACGCATCCGGACCTCGCGCAGCAGAACCAGGAGGCGGCCCTGTTGCACCGCGCGCTCCTGCAACTGCCGGAAGAGAAGAGGGAAGTCCTGGTCCTGAGCCGCTTTCAGGAGCTGAAATACGAAGAGATTGCGCAGCTGATGGGCTGCGAAGTGAACACGGTGAAAGTCAGGGTGCACCGTGCGCTGCAAGAGCTGCGGAAGACGTTCCAGGGTCTGGAACGCGGCAGCGCGGCGCAAAAACACTCTGAAGGGACGGGCTTCACCCGCCCCGGGAGTTTGCAATGACCATGACGACGTGTGAGCAAATTGCGAAATTGATGCCGGATTATCTGAAAGAAGCTTTGCATCCCGATCAGGTGGGCCTGGTGGAAGCTCATATCCAGAACTGTGCTGAATGCCGGGAAGAAGCGGTCCTGTGGAAGCAACTCGGGTCGTTGCCCCAGGAGCAACCAAGTCCCGCGCTGCGTTCGCGGTTTACGGCCATGCTGGAGAGTTATCAGGAAGGCCGATGGGAGAAGTCCAGTCTGGCTTCTGAACGCCAAAGGCTGCCACTGCTTTCCAGTTTCGGGCGCTGGTTCCGCATGCCGGCCATGGCCGGTGTGGCCTGGGCGTGCGTATTCCTGCTCGTCGGTTTCCTGATCGGTAAGTCAGTCAGCAAGCCGGTAGATTCGCCGGATCAGGCTGGACAGATTGCGGCTATGCGCAGTGAACTCAAGAATACGCAGACGCTGATGGTGCTTGCCATGTTGGAACTGCAATCCCCCAACGAGCGGCTGCGGGGTGTGACGTTGAGCGAACGCGGTGACCAGCTTGATCCGCAAGTGCTGGGCGCGCTGTTGCACACCGTACGTTACGACGCCAGCGTGGATGTACGTCTGGCGGCTCTGGACGCATTGAGCAAATACGGCGCCCGGCCCGAAGTCCGCAAAGGATTGATCGACTCCATGCAGGACCAGCAGTCCCCCATGGTGCAGATCGCGTTGATTGACCTGCTGGTGGATTTGCATGACCGCGCCGCCGTGCAACAACTGAAGAAATTCCGGCAAGACCCCAGCGTCAATCCCGCGGTCAAGAAGCGGGCGGAGTGGGGAATCCAGAAGCTTAGCTGACGCCCCAGACATCAGGAGCAGAACGAAGCAGCGGGTTGTTTAAGGAGGAGTCTTTATGTCTAAAAAAAGATTTTGGCTTGGCATCGCAATCATAGGCGCAGGGCTGGTTGGTCCGTTAATACTGATGGCAGGCGCGGATGCCTCAGAGAACAAGGTCAAGGTGGCTGTCCGGGCCGCCCTTCGCGATGAAAATGACTCAGACTTTCCGTTACAGGAAGAGGAAACCATCCGCAAATCGTTTACGTTGAGTTCCGGGACCAGGGTGCTGGATATAGACAACGTCACAGGTTCCATCGAGGTCGTTGGCGGCCAATCTGATCAGGTGCAACTCGTGGTCCTCAAGAACATTCGGGCAGAGTCGAAAGAGAGAATGGAAGCGGCCAAGAAAGAAGTCACGCTCGACATCACAGAACAACCGGACCTGCTTAAGGTTTACGTGAACGGCCCGTTCCGCTGCAACTGCAACTGCGATTGCGGGAACGATTGCGGCGGCTGGCACGGCGACCGCGGTTACAGGGTCAAGATGGATTTTCAGCTCCAGGTGCCGCGCGCCCTTGTCCTGAAGTTGAGGACCGTGAATTCCGGCAACATCAGCGTGCGCGACGTGATCGGCAGCTTCTCCGTGCGCAACGTGAACGGCGGCATTGATATGCAAAATGTAGGCGGAGGCGCCGCCCACGCTCGCACAGTCAACGGCGGCGTGAAAGTCGCGTTCCGCGAAAACCCGAAAGAGAATTCCGATTTCGGCAGTATTAATGGGAGCGTGGACCTGTACTTTGTGCGTGGTCTCTCCGCCGACTTCCGCTTTAAAACGTTCAATGGCGGCGTGTACACCGATTTCCCCATGACATCGCTGCCCTCGCAGCGTGTCAACGCCGAAACCCGCAACGGCAAGTTTATCTTTCACTCCGACCGCTATACAGGAGGCCGCGTAGGCTCAGGCGGCATGGAAATCAAGGCCGACAGTCTTAACGGCAACATCCGCATCCTGGAACAGAAGTAAGCAAAGAGCAGAAGTGAACAAAGAACAGAAGTGAGCGAGAGCAGAAGTGATCACCCTGGAGCAAAAGTGAGCAAATATATGAAGCAACTTAAATCGAAGTGCCTTTTCGCCGCGGCAGTACTTGCCGGCATCGCATTCTCCGCGCAGGTTGCGTGTGCGCAAGACACAGCCAACAAGATCACCGTGCCCTTGACTGATCCTTCAAGGCCGGCGACCGTCCGGGCACACTTGGTCAGCGGAAGCATCACCGTGAAGGCCTACGATGGCAAAGAAATCATTGTTGAGGCCAACGCGGGTTCCGATGGGGACTCCGACCGGGGCCGGCACCATCACGCGTCCAGGGACGAAGCGCCAACGGAGGGCATGAAGCGGATTCCCATGACCGGCACAGGGCTCTCTGTGGAAGCGGAGAACAACCAGGTGAGCATCAGCGCGGACTCGGTACGCCACGGCGTGGACCTGACGATCACCGTGCCGGTGCACACGTCGCTCTCGCTGCATACGGTAAATGGCGGCAACATATCCGTGACCGGTGTGGACGGAGAACTGGACGTCAACAACGTGAATGGCGAAGTAACGCTGACCAACGTCTCCGGCAGCGTCGTGGCCCATGCCCTCAACGGACGCGTGCTGGCTACTTTCAATCGGGTGGACCAGAAGCCAATGGCGTTCAGTTCGCTGAACGGCAACATAGACGTGACCTTCCCGCCCGACCTGAAAGCCAGTGTCAGTATGCGGACGGACAACGGCGAGGTATTCAGCGATTTCGACGTAAAGCTGCAACCGAATGCTCCACTGCAGACTGTGGAAGATGGACGTCCCCACGGCGGCTCGTACCGCGTGAAGATCGACAAGACCGTCCACGGGACCATCAACGGTGGCGGCCCGGAGATTCAATTCAAGAATTTCAACGGGAATATCTACATTCGGAAAGCCGGCGGCAGCAAATAGCGCGCGCGAAGGTCCGGACTGGCCTGATTTTTATCGTGCTCAGGGCAGTCCGGGCTTGTTGTTTGCCTCGGCCTGCATCCGGCGGGAAACGTCCTCCACCTTCCGCATCACGCGCAGCAGGTTTCCTCCGAGGACCTTCTGGATCTGTTCACGGTTGTACCCGAGGTCGTAAAGCGCTTGCGTGATCCTGGGCAGGTCCGCAACGGAATCAATGCCCTGGGGCAGGGAAGTCACGCCGTCAAAATCCGATCCCAGGCCCACGTGGTCAATGCCGGCGACCTTTGCGATATGGTCGATGTGATCCATCAATGATCTCAGCGGCGGACGCGGGAATTGCGCGGCCCATTTCTTTTCCAGCGGCGCATATTCGTCGTAAGTAACGGGACTGCCGTCGGCATGGGCGTGTTGTGTTTTGAAGGCCTCCACCGCCGCGTCGCGCTCCGTGACCTTCGCTGGATCAGACGAGGCTTTCAGATAGTCCTGGTCCACAAACGCTGAGTAAAAATTCACCATCACCACGCCATCATTCCGGGCGACGGCCCGCAGCATGTCATCGGTCATATTTCGCGGATGGTTGGTCAGCGCGCGGGAAGACGAATGGGAGGCGATCACCGGCGCCCGGCTGGTCTCAACGGCCTGATAAAACGTGTCGTCGGAAACGTGGGAAATATCAATCATCATTCCCAGCCGGTTCATCTCGCGGACAACGTCTTTCCCGAAAGGAGTCAGCCCGCCATGATGTCGTACGGTGGCGTTGTCGCTGTCGCCTGAAGAGTCGGCCCACTCGTTAGTGTTGGACCAGGTAAGAGTCATGTAACGTACGCCGAGCCGGTAGAATTCGCGCAGCAGGCGGATGTCGTTTTCAATCGAATGCCCGCCTTCGATGCCCATGAGCGCGGCGAATTTGTGGTGCTCGTGCGCCCGGGCTATGTCATCCGCGGTAAACGCCATGGTCATTTGGTCAGGATGGCGGGCCGCCTGCTGGTACACGCTGTCAATCAGGTCCAGGGTGCGCCTGGCGTAGTGGCCGCGGAAGTCCGGCTCGACCCAGATGGAAAAGAACTCAGCGCCCAGGTTGCCTTGCTTGATCTTGCCGAGGTCTATGTGTCCGGCAGAAACCGGAGTGTCCTGCCCGAGATCAAAATTCTCGTCCAGAAAACGCTGCGGCGTGTCCGCGTGAGTATCAATAATGATGGCCGATGCATGAATCGCCTGGGGAGAGTCGTTCGTGCCGGTAGGTTGTGCCTGCTGTGCCCGCGCTATTGCCGGAAATAATGCCAGGCAGAAGCAGAGATGGAGCGGTTTCATTCCTGAACGATGTTGTCAGCCACTTGTTTGGTTTCACGCCAGTCGGTGTAGCGGTCGGACACCATTACGTGGAAACAATGCGTGCGGCGTTCCTCGATGGCCTCTACCAGTCCCTGATCGCGCATACCCTTCAGATAGTCGACGACGAACGCATGCTGGGACCTGGACAGGCCGCGCTTGGCCAAGTCCATGGTGATGCCGGCCAGATGAGAAGAAGCCGTCTCGCCCGCTTCGGGAGCGGCGTTGCGGTTGTGGAAGCGCAGCTTGTACTGTTGCTCCATGGTGCGAACTGCCGAATTCAACTGCAGCGGAACGTGGAACTGGTTGTAATAAGCTTCGCTCATGTCCACGATAAACTGGTTGGCCCAGGGGCGGAGATACCGCTTGTTGGCGTCGATCACCGGGCTGATGCGCAGCGCTTTGGTTTCCCGTACCTGCACTAACTCCTGATTATGTTCCAGCTCTTCCAGTTGGGTGTCATCGGCAATGCGCGGCAACTGCAGCCGGTCAACTTCTTCATTCTGCCGTAACTGGGAGCCGGCGGGAGCGCGAAGAATCGGGTTCCAGACCACGTGGCGATAATGAGCTTTGCGGGACTTTTGGGCTTTGTGGTGATCCCTGGCGTGGACAGCAAACGCAGGAGTGGCGGCAACAAGCAGCGCGACAAGCGCGCCGGAGATGACGGAGATGCGAATGCTGGATCCCATTATTTCGTCCCTTTTCGTCTTTCTTTAAATACGAGAAATTAACCTCAGATGGCAGATTCTAAACCAGCTAAGCCCATAATTGATACCCGAAGGTTCCTAAACAGTATCAAAAGGGGAAACCGACGTGTGGGTGCTGTTCCGGCCCTTAGGTAATCACTTGGCATCGTCTATTCGCCAGGTGTTCGCTGCGGTGCCCCAGGCCGCAAGAAAAAGTGCCGAAAGCCGTTCTGTTAAGGGGAGAACTGGTGTCCAATAGCAACGTCTACTCGTAATATCGACACTAAGGGGGCGAAACATGAGGGCGAAACTCATTTGGGTGGTCATTACCTTGTCCGCGATGCTGGCCGGCGCACAGCAGGGAGCGGAAAAACTGCCGGTCCGCCGGGTTGTGCTCTATAAGAACGGTATTGGTTACTTTGAACACACCGGACGAGTCACCGGTAATCAGGAACTCAAAATTGATTTCACCAGCTCTCAGCTGAATGACGTGCTCAAATCGCTGACTGTGCTTGACCTGAACGGCGGCCGGATTTCCGGAGTCGGCTACAACTCCGTAGCGCCAATTGCCGAGCAGCTGAAGTCCCTGCGGCTGCCGCTGGGAGAATCCACAACGCTGACCGATTTTCTCAACGCCCTGCGCGGCGCCAGAATCCAGGTACACAGCGGAGCGGCGGTGGTCGCGGGACGCCTGCTCAGCGTACAGGAGAAGACGACAAGGAAAGGTCCGGAAGGGACCGTTGAGGAAACCAAGTCGCTGGAAATCGCCGTTGTAACCGACACCGGAGAAGTGCGCACCTTTCCGCTGACTACGGCATTGAGCGTTCGCGTGGCCGATCACGATCTGAGCGAAGAGATCTCCAAGTACCTAAACCTGGTTGGATCCGCGCGCGACCAGGACCTGCGGCAGATGAGCATTGCGACTTCCGGCGCCGGCGAACGCAAGGTCTTCGTCAGCTATATCAGCGAAGTGCCGGTCTGGAAGAGCACCTATCGCATCCTGCTGCCGGTAAAAGAAAGCGGGAAACCGCTGCTCCAGGGCTGGGCCATTGTGGACAACACCGTTGGCGAAGACTGGAAAGACGTAGAGCTGTCCCTGGTAGCTGGCGCGCCGCAATCGTTCATCCAGGAACTTTCGCAGCCCTACTACACGCGGCGCCCGGTGGTTGCGTTGCCGGAAACGGCAATGCTTACGCCGCAGACACATGAAGGGACCATGGCGGAGAATATTCCACCACCACCGTCGCCTCCTCCTTCTTCACCGGGAGTAGTCGGTGGCGTGGTGGGCGGCGTACCAGGAGGCGCTGCATTCGGAGGACCGATGTCCAGGGCCCACGCTCTAAAGTCTGTAAACGGGGCTCTCGCTGCTGACGCGACCGCTGCGGCCGAGCCTGTCAGCCTTACGGAAGCTGCCGAGCAGCAAGTCGCTGGAGCCAGCGGACAGGACTTAGGCGATCTCTTTGAATACAACTTGAAAGACAAAGTCACGATCCTCAAGAACCACTCTGCGCTGGTCCCCATCATAAGTTCCCATATTGACGCTGAAAAAGTAACGCTGTGGAACCGTACTTCCCGGCGGGCCTTGCGTGCTTTGTGGATCAAGAACACCAGCGGCCTCACTCTGGACAGCGGTACCTTCAATATCATCGAAAATAACGCGTTTGCTGGTGAGGGGCTGGTTGATTCCCTCAAGCCGGACGAAAAACGCCTGCTTTCCTACGCCGTGGACCAGGGCGTGCGCGTGGAACATTCTGACCGTTCGGAATACCGGCCCATTACCCGGATCCGGATCGTTCACGGAGTGCTGTTCCAGACGCGGGAACAGCGCGACCACCAGACCTACACTGTGCGCAATGCCAATACCGAACCACGGGAGATCATCATCGAACATCCGGTGCGCGCGGGTTGGAAGCTCGTCGGCGATATGAAGCCGGAGGAGACCTCGTCTTCGTTTTACCGCTTTCGCGTCAAAGTTGCGCCCAGCCAGACTGGAACGCTCCAGGTGGATGAAGTGCAGCCCATCCAATCCACGATTGCGCTCTCCAACATGACGGATGACCAGATCAAGTTGCTGGTCAGCGCCAACGTGCTGAAACCGGAGACCATTCAGGCGCTCGAAAAGATCGTCCAGCAGAAGAATGCGATCGCGGCGCTGGACCGCCAGATCCAGGACCGGCAGACCCAAATCGGCAGCATCAACCAGGACCAGGAACGGCTGCGCGAGAATATGAAGGCCCTGAAAGGAAGTGCGGAAGAAAAGTCGCTGTTGCAACGTTACACCAAGGAGTTGAATGACCAGGAAGACAAGCTGCAGGCCGTGCGCTCGGAAATTGCGTCTTTGCAGCAGCAGAGCGCCAAGGCCCGCGAGCAACTGGACAAGATGATGCAGGAGATGACGCTGGACGAAACAACGTAAGGTAGCGGACCGCCCAGCGACAACGCTGCATTACCGAGCGGCCTTCATCCGGAAGTACACCAGGGACACGATTGCGGTGAGCAGAAACGCCAGCACGGCAAAGCGATACGCGACGGCCGGTTCAACGCCCAATTCCTGATGGCTCACGAAAAGACCGTAGAACATCGCGCAGGTGCCTGCGCCCGCAGCGGCGCTGATGCCGAAACATTTCAGAAGCATGGAACCGGTCTTGCTCATGTTATTGTGTTCACGGCTTGCTACGGCGCACTTTTTGCCTATAGCAGGCCCATCTTATAGCAGAATATTGCCGCTTTACCATGACGCAAACTCCAAACGCAAGACGGCCATTGAAGACCCGCGATAGAGGATGGGCAAAAGCGCTGGCCCAATTTCTCGTCCAACGGCGCGTGTCTCCGAATCTGATTTCCATCTTCAGCATTGTCTTTGCCCTGGCAGCCGCCGCGGCGTTTTATTTTGCGTCGCCCTCCCAGCCGCTTCGGTACATACAAATGCTGGTGATCGCCGCCGTGGCCATCCAGGGCCGCCTGCTTTGCAATATGCTCGACGGCATGGTGGCCGTGGAAGGCGGACGGCAAACCAAAACAGGTGAAATCTTTAATGACCTCCCGGACAGAATCGCCGACTCGATCATTCTGGTGCAGGCCGGGTACACCGTCCACTCTTTTCCCTTCGGCATGGAATTGGGCTGGGCCGCCGCGCTGCTGGCCGTCTTTACTGCCTACGTGCGCATGATGGGCGGCGCTGCCGGCCTGAAGCAGAGCTTCATGGGACCGATGGCCAAACCGCATCGCATGGCCGTACTCACTGCTGCCTGCGTGCTGTCCTTGTTTGAACCCTCGTTCCTGGCTTCAGGCACGTTGCTCTGGGTAGCGCTGATCGTCATTGTCCTGGGCAGCGTGGTGACCATTGTGTTGCGGACAATAAAAATTGTGCGCGAACTGGAAGCCCGTTGATCCGAAGTTCTTTTTTCGCCGGCCTCATCGCTGGTGGTGCGCGATTGCTTGCCGGACCAACGGTGCGTTGGATTGGCTCCAAACCGGAGCGCCGGCAGCGCGTCTATTTTGCCAATCACACCAGTCATCTCGATTTTGTAGTTTTGTGGTCCGTGTTGCCGCCGGACCTCCGCAGACGAACCCGTCCTGTGGCTGCAAAAGATTACTGGCAGTCCGGATTGCGGAGGCGGATCGCCGTCAACGTCTTTCACGCAGTTTTGGTCGAACGCGGCGCCAGGCATCCGGCGGACGCAGCCAGTGCTGCGAGCCAGCTTGAGTCCGCTCGTTTCGCCCTGGACGTGCTCCTTGACGCGCTGGACAAACGGTACTCGCTGATCCTCTTTCCTGAAGGCACACGCGGATCGGGTGAAGGCATCTCCGCGTTCAAGAGTGGAATCTACCATCTCTGGTGCAAAAGGCCGGACGTCGAGTTCGTGCCGGTGCATCTTTCGAATCTGAATCGGATCCTCCCGAAAGGGGAATTTCTTCCTGTTCCGGTGATCAGCCATGTGGTTTTTGGCCCGCCGCTGCAACTGGACGAAACGGAAAGCAAAGAGTCGTTCTTAAAAAAAGCGCATGAGGCACTGGACGCGTTAGGACATGCATGAACTATAAACTCGACCATCAGATGTTCTGGATCGCCAACGGTATATTCGTTGGCCTGCTCGCCGCCAGTCTGACCGGACTGGCCCTGGCCCGCATCGTGAAGTCGGAGGGCGGCCAGGCAACGGTAGCCAACTTGAACGCCAGAATCCGCGCGTGGTGGGTCATGATCGGGATATTTGCCCTTTCCTTCATGATCGGCACTGGCGGATCCATGCTGTTGTTTGCCTTCATCTCGCTGCTGGCCCTGCGCGAATACGTAAGCCTGATTGGCACCGTGCGCGCAGATCATAGGACGCTCTTCTGGGCTTTTTTCGTCTTCACTCCGGCGCAGTATTTCTTCTGGTATGAAGGCTGGTATGGAGTCGCGATCATTTTGATTCCGGTGTATGCCTTCCTGTTCATCCCGACACGGCTCGTGCTGGCTCACGATACAACGGGATTTCTCGACCGTGCCGCCAGGCTGCATTGGGGCTTGATGGTGTGCGTTTATTGCATCAGCTACGCTCCGGCGCTATTGACCTTGAACATTCCCAACTACCAGAAACAGAATGCCAAGCTGCTGCTTTTTCTGGTGATGATCGCGCAACTTAGCGATGTCTTCCAATACATATGGGGCAAGCTTCTGGGTAAACATAAAATTGCACCTGCTATTTCTCCCAACAAGACCTGGGAGGGCTTTGTGGGAGGCGTCGCTTCCGCATGTGCGCTGGGCACGGGCCTTTGGTGGATGACACCGTTTTCGCCGCTTCAGGCCCTGGGCATGTCGTTTGCCATCACGCTGATGGGTTTTGCCGGCGGCCTCACCATGTCCGCGATCAAACGCGACCGCGGAGTGAAAGATTTCGGCGCGACCATCGAAGGCCACGGCGGTATCCTGGACCGCATGGACTCCATCTGCTTTTCCGCTCCGCTGTTTTTTCATCTCACGCGATGGATTTTCGTTTCGCCGCATCCGACGTGGTTTCACTAAACTCGGTTTGTGACTCTTGCGGGTCGTCTAACCGCGGAAGAAATCCTTGACCGCCTGCTTCATCACTTCGCGGCCGGTGTCGGAAATGGCTTTAGTGAGCGGAATGTCCTTGGGGCAGACTTCCACACAGTTCTGGGCAAAGCCGCACTCCTGGATTCCACCATCGCCCATGAGCGCCTGAAGGCGTTCGTGCTTGAGGGCTTTGCCGGTGGGGTGTTGATTAAACAACCTGACTTGCGCAATGGTGGCTGCGCCCACAAAGCCGGTGCTGTCATTGAATTGCGGACAGGCTTCCATACAGCAGCAGCACGAGATGCAACGGGAGATCGGATACGCCTCTTCCTGCTCAGTCGGATAAACACGAGGGCCGGCGCCAAGGTCGTACGTACCGTCTACCGGGACCCAGGCCTTGACGCGTTTGAGGTTTTCGAACAGGACGCTACGGTCGACAGCCAGATCGCGCACCACCGGGAACTTGCTCAGCGGCTCAACCCGGATGGGCTGTTCCAGTTTGTCGACCAGCGCGGAGCAGGCCATGCGTGCGCGGCCGTTGATGAGCATGGCGCACGATCCGCACACTTCCTCCAGACAATTCGAATCGTAAGCGATGGGTGTGGTCGCATGGCTGTCGCGGGTGACGGGATTGGCGGCGATCTCCATCATGGCGGAAATCACGTTCATGCCGGACTTCCAGGCGAGTTCGAATTCTTCCCAGCGTGGCGTGGCGCCGGGACTGGCCTGGCGTTTGATTTTGAGAATTACGGTCTTAGCCATTGTTCCTTTGCTCGCGTACAACAAAAAACTTTAGCGTGGTCATGATCCCATTCATCAGGGTAATCGCGGCCATGAACCAGTAGAACCAGAGATGACGGGTCGCCGCAAACCAAAACAGTACGCCGCTGATGATAAAGAACGCGGCGGCCGTGATCTTGTAAAAGTTTGGCGATCCTGATGGTTGTGGTGGCATGTCCTTTTTCCAACATCCCGAGCGAAGCGAGGGAGCCCTATAGCTACGAGTAACCCAAGGGCTGACTTGCTGCGCTGGCTCTTTCTTGTCTTCCCATTCTGAATACTGCCAAGGTTCTCCACTCCAAAATCCTTGCTGCCATAGGGCTCCCTCGCTACGCTCGGGATGGAAAACTATAAAACAGATCCTTCGCTACGCTCAGGATGACCGCTGCGGGCTCCCGCTTCGCTCACGCCCGCAAAAGCGCGGTCACTTCGCCATGTCATACCGCCGCGCCCTGGGCGGCAGCAGGGAAACGTCCACTGGCTCAAACTCAAACCGGGGCTCATCGGCATCGGCGGCAAAGTAGGCCTTGGTGGTCTTCAGCCAGTTCTTGTCGTCGCGTTCCGGAAAATCCGGTTTGTAGTGCGCGCCGCGGGATTCATCCCGCATGGCTGCGCCCTGGGCTATCACCCGCGAAAGCTGGAGCATGTTGTAGAGCTGGCGGGTGAACGCAAAGGACGTGTTGGCCCACATGCTCTTGTCGCTCAGGTTGATCTGGCTGAAACGTTCCAGCAGGTCCACTAATTTTGCGTCGGTCTCTTTCAAGTTCTTGTTGTAGCGGATGACGGTGCAGTTCTTGGTCATCAGTTCGCCCAGCTCACGCCAGATCCGGAACGGGTTTTCACTTCCGCTGGAGCTCATCAGACGGGTGTTGATTTCATTCTGACGCTTCTTCTCGGATTCAAAGGCCGCAGTAGATACGGCGTCCGTGGGTTTGGCGGCGTTCCTGGCGTACTGCATGGCCTGGGGACCGGCGACAAAGCCGCCGAAGATGCAGGAGAGCAGCGAATTCGCGCCCAGACGGTTCGCGCCATGGTAGTTGTATTCGCATTCCCCGGCGGCATAGACGCCTTTGATGTTGGTTGCCTGGTTGTAATCAACCCAGAGTCCGCCCATGGTGTAGTGCATGCCGGGGAATAT
>DATMPO010000182.1:0-4236 GCA_035567035.1 Verrucomicrobiia bacterium
TACTTTGTCTTCTTTGGTTTCTTTCCGGTTGCGGCGGCGTGCAGCCGTCAACTCGCCCAGGTGCGCCCGTCGTGGCCGCATCTGCCAGCGCGACCAGCGTCACCATCGATAACAAGATCGGTCCGGTTGCGGCCAACGGGAGCATAGCTGTCTCGCCCTCTGCGACGACTACCTACACGGCCACAGCGACCGGACCAGGCGGAACCGCGACTGCTTCAACAACCCTGCCAACAACCCCGCCCGCCGTTCGCTACCTGGGACCGCCAACTGCCGCGCCCGGCACCGTAAGCATACCGACCTGGCACATGGACAACGCTCGCAGCGGCCTGAACAGCAATGAGACTCTGCTCACACCGGCAAATGTAAATTCCGCCACCTTCGGGAAGCTCTTCTCCTATCTGGTAGACGGATACATGTACGCGCAGCCGCTGTATGTTTCAAGTCTCGCGATCAATGGCGCCAAACACAACGTGGTGTTTGCGGCCACGGAACAGGCCAGCGTCTATGCCTTTGACGCCGACAACTTCGGCAATGGCGCTCCGCTGTGGAAGGTTTCATTGCTGCAAAGTGGAGAGTCACCGCAAGTAGGAAGCAATCCCCTGCCATTTCAGGCGCTGACTTCAACGCCCGTCATTGACCTGGCCACCAACACCATGTACCTGGTTTCGGCACAGAAGGCCGCTGGAAACCCGTTCTTCAGGCTGAGCGCGCTGGATATAACCACGGGCAAGCAACGGCCGGGTAGTCCGGTAGTGATCACGGCGTCGGCGCCAGGAACAAACTCGCAATCTGTTGGGGGAGTGATCACCCTAACCAGTTCCTGCCTGCAACGCGCGGCACTGCTGCTGGCAAAGGGAACGCTCTATCTGGGTTTCGCGTCTTGCGGCAACGGCTGGCTGCTTTCCTATGACGCCGCTTCGCTGATTCAACAGGGCGTGCTCGCTACTGGCCCGAACGTCGACGGCTACGGGGAGTTCGGCGGCGCGGGAGGTATTTGGATGGGTGGAGCAGGCCCCGCCGCTGACGATCAGGGTAACATCTACGTCAGCACGGGTTCGGGATTCTACGATGGCGGGCCAGCATTTGGAGACGCAGTCTTGCGGCTGGATTCCCATGTGCACGTGATCGACCACTTCGCCCCGGTCAACTGGCCCTTCCTGCAATGCACCGACGACGACCTCGGAGGCGGAGGAGTGATGCTGTTGCCCGGCCAGACGCAACTGCTCGCCGGCGGAAAACAGGGCAAGATGTACCTGATCAACACCAGCAACATGGGCCACATGCAGGCAGGCGATGCCGGCGCGGCGCAGACGTTCTGGTTTAACAACGCTAACTATACGACGACCTGTGTGGACAACCACAACAACACGATCACTGGTGAAAAGGCGCCCTACAGCTTCTATTCAACCCCTGCGTGGTTTAAAGGATCAGCCTTTATCGGCAGCGATCCGGGCCCGGTGCGGCAATTCACCCTGGTTTCCGGAAAATTCATCGGGGGACCTGTAACGCCGGACGGCGTTGGCGGTGGTGGCCTGGACAGCCTGGGAACTACTCCATTCATCTCCGCGAACGGAACCAGCAATGGGATCCTGTGGATGATCGATCACGGCCAGCCCATACAAGTCTCGCCGACTCCCACCGCGGCAGCGTTGCGTGCTTACGACGCGGCGGACATCACTCACCAGCTCTACAACAGCACCAACACCACAGCCGATGTTCCGGGATTCGGGATCAAATTCACCTCGCCGATTGTGGCCAACGGCAAAGTCTTCATCGGAACAGCCCACGACTCGCTCAGCTCGCCCAATCCTCAGGGAGAGCTCAACGTTTATGGACTGAAATAGGGCGCGTGTCCCTTGGTTCCATCATCGCCATTGCAGACGAATTAATGACTTGGAACATTCTTGCTGCGTACCGATGGAATAAAGAATTGGACCAGTAGTTGTAACATGTTCAAGTGTCTTTACGCGCATACGCAAACACGTCAACAGGCATCTGGCGGGGTATCCTGTCCGTCGTCGGGGCATTCTTCTTTTGCCCACGTCCTGGTTGCCCGGAGGAATGATTTTGTTGCAGTGGAGAGCACGCGACGGACGAAATCCGCAAGAGCTGGCAGAAATGAGTGCGGACCTTCGTCTCGAAGACCGGGCCTTCAAAGAGCGCTACGTAAGTACCATATTTGCCATTCTCGCTCCCGGATACGATACATTCACGCGACTCTTTTCCTTTGGCATGGACCGCTCCTGGAAGGCCCAGCTGATACAGGAGGGCGCCCGGCGCATTGGGGAATTGCCATGCATTCTCGACATCGGATGCGGGACGGGTGATCTTGCATCAGCATTAGATGAGCGCGCCGGAGCGTCGCTCACTCTGGGTTTGGACTGTAGCCTGGAAATGCTGCGGGAAGCCACGCGGCGGTTGCAGGACCGCGACGAACACATGCGCTTTGTGGCCTGTGACATGCTGCAACTGTGCGTGCGTGATCATAGCGTAGACATGGTCAGCATTGGCTATGGGCTGCGCAACGCCGCAGATTTCAGCCAGGCTTTGGGCGAGATCGCCCGAGTACTCAAGCCCGGGGGCGTGTTGATCAACCTTGATTTTTATCGGCCGGTCCGAAGGGCCTGGCGAGAATTGTTTCTCTGGTATATGTGGCACGCTGGGCGATTGGCGGGGTGGCTGTGGCACAGAGAGCCAATGGTTTATGGGTATCTGGCCCCATCGATCCGCCTCTATTCGACGATTCCCGAGTTTGAAAGCGCGCTCAGGTCCGCCGGCTTTCAGATTGAATGGCGAGGTTCCCGGCTCGGTGGAGCCGTGGGACTTCACGTAGCGAGGCGAATGACGGACACGTAACTACCCCGAACGGGAACAACTTCTACCAGGAGAATCAAGAACCGATGAACAGATTCACGAATTCAGCTTTGGTCCTGTTGTCACTATCAACCTTCGCATGCGTCGCGCCGGCACAATCCAGTAGCCAGCGAACTGCGGGAAAACCAGAGGTTCATGCATCGGCGGTCCAGCAATCAGCAACCCAGCAATCACCGGTCCATGAAATTCAGCTGACAGCCAAAAAATTTGAGTTCACATCTGACACGATTCACGTCAAGAAAGGCGAGCGAGTAAGGATCGTGATCACGGCAACCGACCATGATCATGGATTCAAATTGGATGAATTTAATATAGACCAGAAAATCAAGAAAGAAACCACTGTCACGGTCGAGTTTACAGCGGACCATGCCGGGACGTTCCCCTTCCACTGTTCCACCTTCTGCGGCTTCGGTCACGGCAAAATGAAAGGGGCCTTGATTGTTGACGAGTAAAGCAGAAGAGTGACTCAGGACGGTCGTCAAAGTTACCGTCAGCGCCAACAGCTACTGGATGATGGAGCCGGCTTACAGTTGGTCCTTGTAGTGTTCCAGGGCGACGCGGACCAGTTGGCTCCGTGTGCGCACGCCGGTTTTGTCGAAAAGCTGCTGGAGGGAAGCCTTGACCGAGCTTTCGGACACATGAAGCCGGTCGGCGATCTGTTTATTGGCCAGCCCCTCAAAAACGAACGAGAGTACCTGGCGTTCCCGCTCCGTGAATGTCCTGGCGCCGGCTGCGCTGCCTTCCGAAGCGGATGCTCTTTCCATGACCCTCTTCAAATATCCCTGCTCGAACCAGACCTTGCCGGCGAGGGCCTCGCGAATGCTTTGGAAAAGCTCCGCGGGCGAACTGTGCTTCAGGACTATCCCGCAGATTCCCCGGCGGATCAGGTCGGCGGCTTCCAGTTCATTTACGCCCGCGGTCAGCAACAGCGTCTTCCCCTGGAACCCGGCGGCACGCGCTTTCGCCAGGAACGATGAGCCTGTCTCATTTCCCAGATCGAAATCCAGCAGCACCACGTCGGTAGGCCAGCTGCCGATAATTGCGATGCCTTCCTGCACGGACCCGCAATGGCGTACTTCCAGGTCGTGTTCGGCCTGAAGCAGGCGCGTCACGCTTTCACGAAACAGCGTGTGGTCGTCAACGATGAGTACATGGGACCGGCTAGTTTTTGGCGGCATAGATGGGGACGGATTCCTGCGCCGCGGCCACCGGCACCAGCGACACGGCAAAGGAGCACCCCTGGGCCCTTGGCTCGTAATGCAGGTCACCGCGAAAAGTCCGCAGGATGGCGCGGGAAACATACAACCCGAGTCCGGTGGCGGCGGCTTTCATTTGAAACGGCTGAAACAACTTCTCGGGATT
>DATMPO010000183.1:0-3966 GCA_035567035.1 Verrucomicrobiia bacterium
ATAGCGTCCTCGATGTTGACGTCGCGGCCGTTGACTTTCTTGGCCCCAAACAACTCCGGGAACTTTTGGAGAATGTCGTTGCGAACCATACAGCGAGAGCTCCTCAAATCGTTGTATCAGAAAACTCGTCCGATCAACAAAACCTCCGCACGAGGGGAGGTTTGTCTGGAATATAGGGATCTCTCGCTTCGCTCGAGATTGCAGGAAGGACGCCTTACTTCTTCGCTGCAGTCGGTGCACTCGCCGCGGTTGCTGCCGTAGCCGCGTCGGACTTCGCGTACTTGCGGCGGAAGCGCTCGACTCGTCCGGCGGTGTCCACCAGCTTCTGCTTGCCGGTAAAGAACGGATGGCAGTTGGAGCAGATTTCCAGACTGATCTCGCCTTTGTGGGTGGACTTGGTGGTAAACACGTTGCCGCACGCGCAGTGCACGCGAACTTCATGGTATGCGGGATGGATTGCTTCCTTCATTGCCTCTAAACCTTTCGTGGTAAAAGCCTTATTTTAGCGGAATTGGCCGGATTTGGCCAATTTCCCGGACTGTTTCGATGCTGCCGGCGGCCTCAACGATTCATCCGCGGGAAAACCTTTGAAACACAGAGGAACAGGGGACACAGAGGTCTTGTGATGCCCAAAATCTGGTAATCCGCGGTAAGCCGGGACAGGTCGGGAAATAATCTCGGCAATTCCGGCATTTTTTGGCAATCGTTCCCTCTGCTCCCTCTGTTCCTCTGTGTTTCAAAGGTTTTCGCATGGCTTACAATTGCGGTGGCACAGACCATGCTCAACGGCAAGAAGATCATCGTTATTATGCCGGCTTACAACTCGGCCAAGACTTTGCGCCGGACTTGCAGCGAGGTGCCGCGCGAGTTTGTGGACGAGGTAATTCTGGTGGACGATGGAAGTCAGGACGTCACCGTTCAAGTGGCCACCGAACTGGGGCTGCTGACGTTTGTCCACGAGCGGAATTTTGGTTATGGACGCAACCAGAAGACCTGCTATCGCGAGGCGCTGCGGCTGGGCGCTGACGTAGTGATCATGGTCCATCCTGACTATCAGTACTCGCCGCGCCTGGTGGTGTCGCTGGCGGGCATGGTGGCTTACGGCGAGTATGATGCCGCGCTGGGGTCCAGAATTCTGGGCGCCGGGACGTTGCACGGCGGCATGCCGCTCTACAAGTACATTGCCAACCGGGTCCTGACCCTGTTCCAGAACGTTGTGATGTGGAGCAAGCTGTCGGAATACCATACCGGCTACCGGGCGTTTTCGCGCGCGCTGCTGGAGCAACTGCCGCTAGAGGCCAACAGCGACGATTTCGTCTTTGATAACCAGATGCTCGCCCAGATTGTGTATTTCGGATACCGCGTGGGCGAGATTTCGTGTCCGACGCGTTATTTTTCCGAGGCTTCTTCGATCAGTTTTCGCAGAAGCGTGAAATACGGGTTCGGCGTGCTGGCTACTTCGATCCAATACCGTTTGCAAAAGATTGGCCTGGGACGCTTCCGGATTTTTCAGGCCGAAAGACCGCACCTGGCGCACGACTACTATCACGTGGCCGGCAAATAGCATGGAATCCGCCGCCGCGTCTTCCGCGCCTCCGCAGCCGCTTCAGCCTCTTTTCTCGCGCCGCTATTCGCCTTACCTGATCGCGCTGCTGCTGGCGGCGTCAGTGATGCTGGTGTACGGCGGGTCGTACCGGAACGGCTTTATTGATCAGTGGGACGATCCGTCGTACGCGCTGAACCCTCACGTCGTCCAGGGCCTGACGTGGGGCAACATAGCCTGGGCCTTCACCACGACCGATGAATCGAACTGGCACCCGCTTACCTGGATTTCACACATGGCCGACTACCAGCTGTTCCAGGGACGCCCCGCCGGACATCATGTGATCAACGTGCTGCTGCACGCGTTGAACGTGGTTTTGTTTTTCTTCCTCCTGCGGCTGGGCACCGGACACACCGCGCGCAGCGGATTGGCGGCGTTTCTGTTCGCGCTGCATCCTGTGAACGTGGAGTCGGTGGCCTGGGTTTCCGAGCGCAAAGGACTGCTGTGTACGTTGTTTCTGCTGCTGGCCGTGCTGGCCTACGGATGGTACGCGCGCAAGCCCGGTGCTGGCCGGTATCTCGCTGTGGTCGGCCTGTTCGCGCTTGCGCTTATGGCCAAGCCCATGGCAATCACGCTGCCTGCGCTGCTCTTGTTGCTGGACTATTGGCCACTGGGACGAGTGCCTGGTGGTGCTTTGCGGGCCTGGCGCAGACTGGTTGTCGAGAAGATTCCGTTGTTCGTCATGTCGCTTGGCAGTGCCGTCATTACAATCTACGCGCAGGGCCATGGTGGCTCCATTGCTGCTTCGGATTCTCTTTCATTGAGTACGCGGATCCAGAACGCCGCTTACTCCTACGTGATTTACATCTTCCATGGAATCTGGCCGCTGCGGCTGGCGGCATTTTATCCGCATCCGGGGACGGCGCTCGCCGGATGGAAAGTAGCAATCGCCGTCATTGTTCTGCTCGCCGTGACCGCTGTGGTTTGGCGCTATCGCGAACATCGTTATTTGTTGACAGGCTGGCTCTGGTACTTAGGAAGCATGGTTCCGGTCATCGGGATACTGCAGGTAGGCCGGCAAGCCATGGCGGACCGTTACGCGTATCTCCCGTTTCTTGGACTGTTCGTCATTGCTGTCTGGCTGGCCGCGGACCTCGCCTTGCGCGTCAACCTCTCGGCGCTGGCCGGTTGGGCGATCGCGGTTGCGGTCCTCTCCGGATGTGCCGCCCTCAGCTACGTTCAAACCGGCTATTGGCGCAACGGCATCACTCTGTTTGCCCGCGCAGCCGAGGTGACCGAAGACAACTACGTTGCGGAAGCTAATCTTGGCGCCGCTCTGGAACAGGCCGGACAAGACGATCTGGCGTTTCAACATTACGTTGCCGCGGTGCGGATTGCACCGGGAACTTTCAAGACGCACTATCTTCTTGCGCACCTTCTGCAACGCCACAACCGCGCGCCGGAAGCGCTTCGCGAATATCAGCAGACGCTGGTTTTGGGACCGAGTCCGGAGATGGCCGCCACGGTACACAACAACGTGGGCGCGCTGCTGATGCAACTCAACCGGCCAGACGACGCGCTGGCGCAATTCAGTATCGCCATCGGGCTGAATCCCAACCAGCAGAACAGCTATATCGGACGGGGGACCATCGAGTATCAACAAGGCAAACTTGATGCAGCAATCGCTGACTTCAGCCGCGCCGCGCAGATTGCGCCATCCGCCCGGGCATTGTACTGGCTGGGACGAACGCTCGAAGACAAGGGCGACCTGAAACCCGCGGCACAGGCTTACGGAGATGCCTTGAAGCTAGCGCCCGCGATGGGCGACGCCGCGGAACGGCTCCACGCGCTGGTACTCAAATTGGATCAATCTCCCCATTAAGAATCATGGCTTCCGCAATCCTGCGCGCCTGGGTGAACGTTTCTTCCGTCCCCGGTTCGCTGGGTTTACGCGGGTTCTTCAGGATGTTGGCCAGCTCTTCGTCGAACAGGCGGCTGACCAGCTCCGGCGTGTGCAGCACGGGCTTGCCGCCCTCGTCGGTGATGCTGACTTTGTCGCTGAACATCATGCGCTGCTTGATCATGTTGCGATAGATGCGGTCCGTCGCCAGGTCTTCCATGTAGCCATCCAGCAGGCTGGCGCCGCGGCCGTTGAGTACGCCGTTGCGGTAGCGGATTACCGTGCGCACCGCCGCGCGCGTGCCGCCGACGGTCTTTGCGCCCACGCCGCGCGGCACGGGACGCAGATCAGGGTAGCGCGGTTGTTCCGGCCGGCGGAAGCCAAGCTGGTTGGGATACGGGAACTGGTCCACGGCTATCTGGTTCTGGTCCGGATGGCCGGTCCAGGCGCCGTCCATGCCGGCGAGGGCCTCGTTCTTTTTGTCTTTTTCGAGCACGGCCAGCGCGCGCGCGTTCAGCTCGGG
>DATMPO010000184.1:0-61109 GCA_035567035.1 Verrucomicrobiia bacterium
CTGCAAGCTCGCTATCTGCTGTACATGCTGGCCGAGGATGCCACTCGTCGTTGCCAGGGGGACCTGGCTGAGTGTGGCGTCTACAAGGGCGGCACCGCGCATCTTCTGGCAAGTCTCGCAAGGAGTGCGGGCCGAACGATCTCCTTGTTCGATACCTTTGCAGGAATGCCTCAGACAGACCCTGACAAAGACCTGCATCGTGAGGGAGACTTTGCAGATACCAGCCTCGACAGCGTGAGGGCGTATCTGGGAGAGTTTCAAAACGCCGAGTTTTTTCCAGGGCATATTCCTGCAACGCTAAATGCTGTCAGCTCTCGTACGTTCTGCTTCGTGCATATCGATCTCGATATTTACAATGCCATTATCGCGGCGACGTCATTCTTCTACGAGCGTTTGCCGAAGGACGGTGTCCTCCTCTACGACGACTATGGTTATCCGAGCTGTCCCGGAGCCCGCCAGGCGGTTGACGAGTTCTTCTCAACCAAGCCCGAGACTCCTCAGGTGATGGGCACGGGTCAATGCGTTGTTCGGAAGTTATAGCGACACAACTTGCCCGGTGGTCAAGCAGTCTCACGGCTTTGGAATGCAGTAGCACACAGTGTCGAATCCATCCATCATGTGACTGCGAAGGGTCATGTGCGAATCAGGGAATAACTTTTTCAGCAACAGGGGGATACGCCAAAGATGGTCCGGGCGGTGATAAACACAGATTGCCAGTTTCGGTCTGTGCCGCCGTATCGTCTCTGCGGCTCCCAGTAACGCGTCCATCTCGCTTCCTTCGATATCCATCTTGATGTAGGTAGGTTGTTCTCCGGCAAGAGCAATGTCCAGAGTAGTGCAATCTATCGCTGTGCCTCCTGATTGGGAGATCGTCGAGCCCGCCCCGGAACCCACCAGGTGCAAAGTTTGCGGCTTTGCCCCTACCGCCTTTGCATGCACCAATACGCGGTCGTCCGTCAGGGAAGCGGCAAGCTTGCGGAAGTTATCGGGGTTCGGCTCAAAGGCAATGATTCGCCGGAAGCGGCCTTGGGCAACGTGAATGAAATCGTGGACCGTGTCACCATCAAAAGCGCCGCAGTCCACGAAAGTTTCGTCTGGGGAGAGCGTGACAACGCCTTGGGGAAAATATTGCGGTCCGGGTTCAGGGTCGCGGAGACACATGACATCGCCGTACAGGCGAAGGCGGACCTGCCGTTCAAATTCTTGTCGCCCGGCTGGATCGAAGAGCCCCGCCGCGTCGTCGATCAGCGGCTTGTCATGATCGAGCTCTCCGGGGACGGCCCAGAACATGTTTGGCAAAAAGACCTTGGGGTATTTCCAGAACATTGGCACGAAGCAGGTCACATCTCTGCAGCCTAATTCCAGCAACTGCCTGACGTGGTGTCGCACGCCCTCAGTCCGATTGGGGTGCCAGATGGCCACCATGAAAACCGCAGAAGGAAAGGAGTTAGCGGCACTCGGGGGCGAGACTACTGGTATCCCTTCGATCTGCGAACCCCACAGCGCGGGATTATTGTCGCAGAAAGCCAGCACTTGGTGTCCCTCGGTGCGCAGCGTGTCGGCTATCTTCCTGCCCAGACCTCCAGCCCCGAAGAGCACGAGCCGGTCGGCGAAACCGTCGGGCAGTGCGCAGACGTCGTGGGAAATTGTTGTCGCCATGTTTATGGATGAGAGCGCTCTCTCAGGGGATCCTAGAATGGGTCAGGTTCCTCAGTCAAAATTGATCCGCTCTCTTTCAATAACGGGAGGACGGCGCAGCACCTGAGTGTGAATGGACCCAATGTATTCGCCGAGTATGCCGATGAAAAACAGCTGAATGGCGCCCAGAAAGAACAGTCCTATGACCACGGGCGCCGTTCCTGCCTGAAACTTGGCCCAGAACAGCAGCTTATAGACCAGGTAAGTCAAGCCAACGAGAAAACTGAGGGCACTCATGCAGAACCCGCTCAGGGTCGCGAGCCTGAGTGGGATCTTGGAATGGCTTGTGAAGCCGAGCATGGCCATGTCATACAGGATGTAAAAATTATTCTTTGTGAAGCCGCGCTTGCGCACCGGCTGCGTAAAGGGAATCAATGCCTGTTCGTATCCGAGATCACAAATGAGGCCGCGCAAGTATGGATACGGATCCCCTATCTTTCGGATGTCTTCAATCACCGCGCGGTCATACAGACCAAATCCGGTCACGTTCTTTACCAATGGAATATCCGAAAGCCTGTTCACTATGGTGTAGTACGCCTTGCGAATGAGAAAGAAGAAAGACGATTCTTCGCTGTCGGTCTTCTGGCCCAGGGCGATTTTGTAGCCTTCCTCCCATTTCCGCACAAAGTCAGGAATCATTTCCGGCGGGTCCTGGAGATCGGACGCCATCATCACAGCAGCTTCGCCGCGGGCCTGCAGCATGGCATGATAGCCAGAGCGAATGTGGCCAAAGTTGCGGGTGTTGAGAATCGCCTTTACGCGGTGATCTTCGCGGCAGAGTCCCTTCACAATTTCGACCGTCCGGTCTTTTGAACAGTTGTCGATTACGATGAGTTCGTAGGAGTAGTCGGGAAGTTGCTCGGCCATGACCCGCGTCACGCGGTCATAAAGCTCCCGGATGTTTTCTTCTTCGTTGTAACAGCCGCTGACTACGCTGATGAATTTACGGGTTGGCATTTGCGCATCGCTCATAAAGTGCAATCGAGCATCTGTGTGCGTTTAAGATGAGAACCGCTATTTAACAAGTCGCTGATTCAACCCCAATACTTCAAAATAACAAACTATAGCGTGAAGTTCCCCGCAACCTTTGCCCCTTACGACGGAGGCATCCGGGTGGTAACTCGCCTGACATCGAGGATCTCAAGAGACGATTGTGTCACGGTTCCTTTGCGACCCGATCAGGCGGCAAGGCGTAGCATATCGTTTCCGCATAGTCTTCCGCATAGTGACGCAGGAACAACTTCAGTTGGGGCGCAGCCGACCGGAAGTGCAGCGGTATGACCCAGAAGTCTTCGAGGTGGTGGTAAAGGGTCATCGCCCATGCAGTCTGCCCGGAGCGCAACAATCGCTCTCCCCCCTGAATTGCGCCCATTTCAGACCCTTCGATGTCCATCTTGACGAATGTAGGACTTGGAGTGAGATCGTCCAGACGAACACCGGGCACGGTAATGACCTGGCCTGCTTCTCCGTTATCGGTTACTTTGTGTGCAGCTACGTCGCCAGAAGCCGAGAATTGCACGTTCTTTCCATCATGGGTGACGGCGCCATGCACCAGCGTGATGCGGTCTTTCTGCGGCAAGGTGCGGGCCCAGTTACGAAGCAGCTCAAAATTAGAAGGATCTGCTTCCAGGCAGGTCACGTGAGAGAATTGTCCCTTGGTGGCGCGAAGATATTGGCGCAGAGTGTCGCCATCAAATGCGCCACAGTCAGCAAAGACCTCGTCAGGGCGCAACCGTAAGAAACCAGGGAAGTACATTTTGGCGGGAGAGTCCGGACGGGGAACAGCGTCGGAGTCGAGCGTCTTAAACCACTGCATAAGCGCCAGATAGAGTTCCCGCGACTCAGCGTCGGCCCATATCTCTGCCGCCGCGTTGATCTGGATGGCGTTTTCAGCGAGGCGGGAGGGCAGATCCAGGGCGAAGTACGGCAAAAACACGCTTGGATATTGTCGAAACAATGCGGCATATGTGATCACCCGAACGGCGCCAAGTTCGCGCAGTTGCCGGCGCAGAGGGGTGTGATTATAAACGGCGGTAACGTAGACCGCGTCAGGATAGTCCCGAACAGCCTCGCTTGGTTGCACAATTTTGATGTTGCCAGCCGAATCTCCCCAAAGTCTTGGATCGTTGTCCACCACGGAAACGGGCGTTATGCCAAGCGTTTTCAACCCGCGAAACGTGTGCTCGGCCAAGAAGCCACGAGCGCCGGCTATCACTAATGTCTCAGTCATAAGAACCATCGCAATGGCTGTCAGGAAAACGGCCCGGAGTTGCAGATGATGCGAATTCTTCGGTTGAAGTCCACGAATGAATCATACGTTTGCTAGGGCCCTCGCCGCAGGGTCAGATAGATTGGATAGTGTCCTTGGGCCGCAACAATCGAACGGCCAATCCAGTTCGCGACATTCATTCGCTGAATCAAGGATACAACTCCGGCCAATTTCCCGGCGACCTGCTTCATATCGAAGTTGAAAGGCTTTGCGAGGCGCTCCAGAAAAAGATCTTGCCCCAGAGAGATCAGTTCGACGCAATACTGCTGCCCTACCTGTTTGACGGCTTTCCTGCACCAAATCGGGTTGATGCAGGTCTGCAGCGTGCGGGCGAATGCCGGATCGCGATGACAAACGTAACGAACCCACGCAGGCAGAAGCGAAGGCCAGAGAATCGGAGGCATCACTACAAGGTAATGGCCTTCAAAATAGGAGAGAAAATTTGGCATTTCAAAATGAAGTGTGCCACCCGGCCGCAGTACCCGAACCGCTTCAGACAGCACGCGGACCGGCTGTTGCGTGTGCTCGAGAACATTAGAAGAATACACGATATCGAACGAGGCGTCGGGAAAGGGAAGGCTCTCTCCAGTTGCCCCTATAATCCGTTCGGGATCCAGGCCGTTGGCCTGCAATAAAGCTCGCGATGCGGAAAACGAGTCGCCAAAGCCAATTCCCTCCGGTTCGACTCCGTATCCGTCTATCTGGAACTGTTTCACCCAAACGGTTATGTTTGTTCCGAATCCCG
The DNA here is from genome assembly GCA_035567035.1 of Verrucomicrobiia bacterium. Taxonomy (GTDB): domain Bacteria; phylum Acidobacteriota; class Terriglobia; order Terriglobales; family Acidobacteriaceae; genus Angelobacter. The sequence continues at coordinate 4,713 of DATMPO010000184.1, forward strand.
AGCCAATCTCCAGCAACCTTGCTCTCTTGAGTGGAGCGTAGCGCTGGAGGATAGTGGCGGCCCTGGTGGATTTTTCGACGTTGAGGAAGTCAGAGGCAATCTGGTGCGCACTTGTTCGACTGATCGGCGCAAAAAATGCTGCTAAAGAATGCAGGGCGGTCTCGAAAACCGCTGGAGGAATGATTAATCGCGTGTCCTGTTCCGCCGTAGTGGCAATGGCGTCGTTCATGAGCAATTCACCGCCATCAATCTTTCAATACCGGCACGAGCATATTAGACTCAAATTCCTCGCGGTCGAGAAAGGGCCAAAGGTCCTCAAGCGGCTTGGACTCGAAGGAACCATCTTCGCGCTGAACGGAAGAGAGTCGTGGTTGTCGGACCTCGTCGAGAATGACATGCACATCACACACGACAGGTCCGGACCGGCGCAAGACCCGCTGGATCTCGCCTTTGAGATTTGTCTGGTCCTGAATCAAATCGGTAGCCAGGCCGTAGGCTTCGGCGACGCGCCGCACGTCCGGCAAGGTTTGCCCGGTTGCCGCATCGCAGCCGATGCTTGGAGCGCCAAAAAATGCGGTTTGTGAAGCCCGGATGGAAGCGTAGCCCTCGTTATTGAAGACGAAAAACTTGATAGGAAGCTGCAATCGGGAAACCGTCTCCAATTCCTGGATGTTGAATTGAAATCCACCATCACCATCCACGCATACCGTCGGGCGACGGTTCCCGGCGACACACGCGCCAATTGCGGCGGGGATTCCAAAACCCATCGCGCCCAGGGCGGCAGTGTGAAAGACCCGCTGGCCCTCTTTCACGCGAAAAGCCAGCAGAAAAAGTTCTATGGCGCTGCCCGAGCTTCCCGATACGATGTAGTCGCCCTCCGCCAGCTCGTCAGACATGACATCAGCAAAGTTGTATACGCTGACTCGCCCACTCGGCACCTTATGTTCAGGAAGAACGACGGGATACCGTGATTTCCATTCCACACAGCGAGTTTTCCAGAAAGTACGGTCTTTACGCTCAATTGAATTCGCCTGACGCAACACTTCACGCATAAAGGCGCCAGCATCGGAGCAAACCGGAGCATGGATCGTTCCATCCATTTTAGCCAGTTCGGCCGGATCTATATCCACCATGATTTTGTGCGCAGCGCGCGCGAAACGTTCGGGCGCGTATCCGGTCACGGAACGGTCCAGCCTTGCACCGACAGACAGCAAGAGATCGCAGTTTTGGACCGCAAAATTAGCCCCACGTGGAGCAATATTTCCCGGACGACCGACAAACAGGGGATCGGCGTCAGGAACCATGTCGATTGAAATCCACGTAGTCTCCAGAGGAATGTCGAGGAGACGCACCAGCTGACGGAACTCCTTTTCAGCGCGCGAGAGGCGGATTCCATTGCCCGCCAAAAACAACGGGCGCTCGGCTTTGTTCAGCGCCTGGATGAATGCGGACACACTCGCAGAAAGCGCAGTCCTGTTCTCGCCGCTGGGGAACTCGTTGGCCGGGTCGAAGCCAGACAAGGACTCTGGCTCTATGGGATAAGCCTGTACGTCCAGCGGAATATCGATCCAGACCGGCCCCGGTCGTCCATGCTGTGCGATATAGAAGGCCTTTTCCAGGTGATAGCGTATCGAGGCGGGGTCTTCGATGACCACTGCATACTTCGTGACCGGGCGAACGATCGACGTGATGTCGACCTCCTGCACACCAACCTGGCGAACCCCGAGAGGCGTGCCATCCGCAGTGAACATTCGGTCGGGTCTCTTTACCTGGCCGGAAATAAAGAAGCAAGGAGTGGAATCCACCCAGGCGCCCACCACGCCGGTGATGGCATTCGTTCCACCGGGCCCTGTGGTGAGCAACGCTGCGCCCATGTGATTGGTGGCCTTGGAGTAGTGCTCGGCGGCAATCGCGCTCGCCTGTTCGTGAAGATTGCAGACGTAGTCGATATTCGAACACCGGCTCAAAGACTCGTTCAAGTGCATCGCTCCCCCGCCGGTGACCAGGAAGATGTGCTTGACGCCGCGGTCCGCGATGAATTGAATTACATAGTCGGAAAGTTTTTGCATGGGCCTTTCTTGGGTCCTATCGTCGTTCCTTCTGGGCCAACAGGATCGCGTCTACCAGTTCGCGAACGGCTCCATTGCCGCCGTTGCCGGTTGTGACAAAATCGGCTTTTTGCAGGGCCTCTGGCCGGGCGTTTGCCGGAGCGGCCGCAAGGCCGGCCACGTCCATAGCGGTAAGATCGTTGACGTCATCTCCCATGAAACAGATCTCCGACAAGCTTAATCCGCGCCGCTCAGCCAATGACCGAACAGCCTCCGCCTTGTTCTTGCAATTCTTTTCCACTTCCCCGATGTTCATTTTGGCAGCGTAGCGATCAACGAGAGGACTGTCCTCACCGGAAATCAGGGCGATAACCAGGCCAGCTTTGGTTGCAAGAGAGATACCCATCACGTCGGCGAACGAGAACCTTTTCCATTCTTCGCCTTTGGGACCCCACCAGAAGCCGCCATCTGTCAGAACGCCATCTACGTCCAGGGCTATAGCCTTGATACCAGCCAGCTGAGCAGAATGGCTCATCCCTGAGTGGCCGCTCCCACACGCCGCAGTTTCTTGATGATAGGGAGTTCTCGCTCAAACACGCGCTTAACGCCGTCCCCCATGGACTGTTCGACCAATCGGATGTCGCGCACGACCCTGCTCATTCCGTTGGGCTCGAGTGAAGCGGCCTGGTCCGTGCCCCACATCGCGCGGTCCAATGTGATATGACGCTCGACGCAGCTGCCGCCCAGAGCCACAGCCGCAACGGTAGATGCGATACCAGTCTCGTGGCCTGAATACCCTACCGGAACGCCATAGCGCTGCCGCATAGTTTGAATTGCCCGGAGGTTCAGCTCATCGTAAGTCGCAGGATAAGTACTGCAGGCGTGCATCAGGACCAAATCCTTTTTGCCCAGGACTTCGACCGCGTGGTCAATTTCGGCGACCGTGCTCATGCCGGTCGAGAGAATCAGCGGCTTGGCCTTGGCGCGAGTATGGCGCAGAAGGCGGTCGTCCGTCAGTGATGCTGACGCAATTTTGTAGCAGGGAACATCAAAGCGATTGATGAAGTCAACCGATTGCTCGTCCCAACACGAAGCAAACCAGGCAATGTTCACGGCCTTGCAATATGCGTCAATCTCCTCATATTCGCTCTGTCCGAATTCCAGGGCATGTTTCAGGTCGCCATTGGTGGCGCCAAAGGGGCTTTCGCGGGGACGTGCCAATTCCTCAGCCGAATACACCACCTCTACGGTACGCTTCTGAAACTTGACGGCATTGCATCCGGCGGCTACGGCGACACTGATGAGCCGTTTCGCGATGTCGAGGTCTCCATTGTGGTTGATGCCGATTTCCGCGATGATGTAGCACGGCTGACTGTCGCCGACCAGATTACTGCCGATTTTTACTGTTTGGGCCGTCGTTTGGCTCATCAAGGAGTCCTTTTCTTGTATGCTGTAAGTAAGCTGAATTCTACCGCAGATTTCCGCAAGCGGTGGAGAGACCGGTACCTAGCAGCTCCTCGGACGTGCATGACCTGCCGGTACGTGAGGCAGAAGAGCGCGTCTGTTATAGTCGAGATGAGTTTCCATGTCTGTCCAAGACATATCGCCACATCGCACAAGCGGTCATGATTTCGCCGCCTTGTATAAAGATACGCTGTCCAGGGCCCTGGATACCATTGACCTTGGTAACGTCGCCAAGGCCATTGAGGTCCTGTCGGAAGCACGGGCCGCCAGCCGCACCGTTTTTGTCTGCGGAAATGGAGGAAGCGCCTCCACGGCCTCCCATTTCGTTTGCGACATGGTCAAGGGGGCCAGTTTTCAGTGCGCCCAACGCTTCCGCATCATGGCGCTGACTGATTCCATGGCGACCATTACCGCTTATTCCAACGATGTTGCTTACGAGAGCATTTTTGTCGAGCAGCTCAAGAATTTCGCTAAAGCCGGCGACGTATTGATGACCATTAGCGGGTCAGGCAACTCTCCCAACGTGCTGCGCGCCGCGGAGTATGCCAACAGCATTGGCTGCCGGACAATTGCTCTGACCGGCCGTGACGGCGGTAAACTCGGTCCTCTGGCGGAACTGCAAATCCGGGTTGCCGAGCCACACATGGGGCGCATTGAAGACGGCCACATGATCGTATGTCACATGATCTGTTACTACTTCATGGAATGTTCTTAAGTTCCGGGCGTCATTGTCGCAGCCAAGCGATCGTCCTCTGAATTCCTTCCCTTAATTTGATCCGTACTCCAAGCCCAAGCTCGGCCCGTGCCCGCTCAATCGAGGGAACATAGCGCGGTGGCGCGACGCCAGGAACAGGCGTCCGGGCAATACGAACTTCGGACTTCCCGCCTGCTGCTTCTGCTACCAGCTTTGCCAACGCCGCGATGGTAATGCCCTCATCAGAACCGACGTTGTAAGCGCGGCCGTTTGCACCGCGGACCAGCAGCGCCCACAACCAGATGCTGAGATCGGCGGCGTGGAGATAAGAGCGGTACGTCGTGCCGTCGCCCAGAACGGAAATCGGACGGCCCGCTAAGACGTCCGCCATGAAATTCCCAATCGCGAAATTGGCGTTCAGCGGCAAGTGTGGTCCGACGAAAGCAAAGCAGCGGGCAATCACCGATTCCAATTTGTGGTCCGGGGAAGAAGCGCAACACAAATACTCAGCCGCCCGCTTGGCTTCGCCGTAGCCAGAACTTGTTTGGAGCGTATCGGGAGCACCCAGATAGGTTTCAGGGACATGGGTCATTCCCGGAGGCTGCGGTCCGTAGACAGCTCCGGAGCTGAGGAACAACAGCCGCTTCGCGTCACTTCTCGTTGCGAGATCCAGGACCCGCCGAGTACCTTCAACGCTGGTAACAAATGATTCCAGGGGCTCATTGCTCGAGGCCACTGCGCCATGAATGATATGGGTGAACCTGGCGGCGGGGAACTCAAACGTGCGCACGTCTCCGGGATGGAACGAAAGCGATGGATCGGATGCCAGATGCGGACAGTCCGCTTCAAATCGCACGGCGTCGCGCGTCAGGACCGTCATGGCGGCGCCCAGGCGCAACTCCCGGTTTGCGTGAAGGAATGTCTCCACCAGCCACTTGCCGAAGAACCCTGTCCCCCCGGTCACAAAGAGTCGCGCGCCACGGAGCTGCTCCAGATCCTCCCGCGCATGCTGGAGCACATGGGCGAGGTCGTCCTTGGGAAGAGGCTTGGCCATCCTCAGCTCTGAGCAGCCTGTGCCGTCGAAATGTGGCTGGACGGGAGAGTCTTGACGGCAGAGTGGATGGTCTCCAGCACGTAATCGAGTATCACTTGGGACAGGCCGGGGTAGACGCCGATCCAAAGCAGCTGGTTCATTACCAGATCGCTGTTCGGGAGCGGAACCGCCTGGCGATAACGCACGTTCTTGTAGGCCGGCTGACGAGTCAAGTTGCCGCCAAAGAGCAGCCGGGTGGCTATCTTGCGGCTTTCCAGGAAGTGAACGAATTCATTGCGGGTGAAGGGCGCATCAGGCCGCACGAGCAGGGGAAATCCGAACCAACTGGGATCGGAATGCGGCGTCGCTTCGGGGAGAACAAAGAACTCTGTCATGTCCTGCAGCCCGGTCTTCAACGTTTGAAAATTGCGTTTGCGGGTCTCGATAAAGCCCGGCAACTTTTTAAGCTGGGCCACGCCGATCGCTGCCTGCATGTCAGTCAACTTCAAGTTGTACCCGATGTGAGAGTAGGTGTACTTGTGGTCGTATCCGTAGGGAAGTTCTCCGTGCTGCGCTTCAAATCTCGTGCCGCAGGTATTCTCCTTGCCGGGATCGCACCAGCAATCGCGTCCCCAGTCGCGAAACGATTCCACCAGAGTTTTGAGCAGCGGTTTGTTGGTGAGGACGCATCCGCCCTCGCCCATGGTGATATGGTGCGCGGGGTAAAAACTAGTTGTGGCCAGATCGCCGAAGGTGCCGGCGTTTTGGTCGCGATACCGGGCGCCCACCGCGTCGCAGCAGTCTTCAATCAGCCATAGCCCATGCTTGCGGGCGAAAGCCGTGACGGCGTCCAGGTCAAACGGATTGCCCAGCGTGTGTGCGAGGGCAATGCCCCGCGTCTTTTCGGACAGGGCCGCTTCCAGCTGGCTGGGATCAATGTTGTACGTGGGGACCTGTATGTCCACAAACACCGGAACAAGCCCGTTTTGGACAGCGGGATTTATCGTGGTAGGGAAGCCGGCGGCTACTGAGATGATCTCATCGCCAGGCTTCAACTGACGCTCTTCCAGGCGCGGGGAAGTCAGCGCTGCAAAAGCGAGCAGATTAGCGGAGGAGCCGGAGTTGACCAGCGTTGCACAGCGTACCCCGATGAAGCGGGAGAACTCACGCTCAAACTGCTCGGCAAAACGCCCCGTGGTAAGCCAAAAATCCAGCGCGGAGTCGGTCAGAGATTGCAGATCTGACTGGTCGAAGACCCTTCCTGCAACCGGCACGGGAGTTACCCCGGGCACGAACGCGGGTGCGGGAAAGGCCTCGTGAAAATATTCAGCCACCAAATCCAGGATGCGGGCGCGCAACTCGCTTGCCTTGTCCACTACTTCAAGAGCTCCTCATACCAGGTGATGGCGCGCTTCAGGCCTTCATCAAGGGCAAATTCCGGTTTCCACCGCAGCCGCTCACGGGCAAGTTTGGCGCTGAGAAACTGTTCGCGGATTTCGTAATTGGCCTCATTGCGTACCTCTGGTTTCAAGCCCGATCCCATCTTCTCCAGGATTTTGTTCGCCAGTTCCAGCACCGTGATTGGCGTTTCCGTGGAGAAATTGAACGCGCTGCCGCGGAGCCCGGGGTCTTTCGTCAAATGCTCGGCCAGCAGCATGTAAGCGGCGCTTCCATCTTCCACGTAGAGATAGTCGCGTACGAACTTTCCGTCAGAACGGATCACTGGCCGCTCATTTCGCAGCACAGAGCGGATGGTCCCCGGGACGATCCGGTTCCAGTTGAGATCGCCGCCCCCGTAGAAATTTCCGCAGCGGGTGATCGCAACGGGCAGATTAAAAGTATGCGCGTACGATTGGGCGATCAAGTCCGCGCACGATTTGCTGACATCGTACGGATGGCGGCCTTGCAGCGGCATGTTTTCGGAGTAGGGAAGCACCGGCTGAGCGCCGTACGCTTTGTCGGAAGACGCCGTGACGATCGCTTGCACACGGGGCGAGCGGCGGCAGGCCTCCAGCACGCTCCATGTTCCGCGAACGTTGCTCTCCAGCGTGGACACCGGATTCACGTTCGCGATCCCGACAACCGTCTGTGCGGCCAGATGGAAGACCGTCTGCACTTCGTACTCGCCCAGGACCCGCTCGACAAATTCCTGGTCGGTAACGTCTCCACGAGCGACGTTTACGTGCTCCAGGACGCCTTTACGGACGATTTCCGCTTGCGGCACCCAGTCCCGAACTACCGCAGTAACGGACGCGCCGTGAGTCAGCAAGCGCTTGGTCAGCCATCCGCCTAGCAGCCCGGTAGCGCCGGTGATCAACACGGAGCGGTCTTGCCAAAAGCCGTTGCTCATCACCACACCTTCCACGGGGCCTGGTTCTTGGTCCAAAGATCGTTCAGGTACTCGTATTCCCGGTACGTGTCCATGGCGTAAAAGAAGCCGTTGTGTTCGTAAGCCATCAACTGGCCGTCGGCGGCCAACCGTTCCATGGGTTCTCGCTCCAGAATACAATCGTCGCCGCCAAGATATTTGAAAATATCGCGCTGAAATACAAAGAATCCTGCGCTGACCCGGCTTTCCGTCCGCGGCTTTTCAACGAATTGAAGCACGCGGCCGTCGTCATTGATGTCGACAATCCCAAACCGAGAGGTGGGAACAACGGTGGTCACAGTCGCGATCTTGCCGTGGCTCTTGTGAAATTGAATCAGGTGTTTGATATCAATGTTACTAAGACCGTCCCCGTAGGTCATGAGAAAGGTGTCGCCGTCAACATATTGTTGAATGCGCTTTACGCGTCCGCCGGTCATGGTGGAGGGACCGGTGTCCGATAAGGTGACTTTAAAGTCCTGTTCGCCGTGGAGGTTGTTGTATTCGATCCGGGAGTCGTGGCCCAGGGCGATGGTGAAGTCGCTGTTCATGGCTTCATAATTCAGGAAATATTCCTTGATCATGTTGCCGCGATAGCCGAGGCACAACACAAATTCGCGATAACCGGCGTGAGCATACAGCTTCATGATATGCCACAGAATCGGCCGGCCACCGATGTCAACCATCGGCTTGGGACGAAACTCGGTCTCTTCCCGCAAACGGGTGCCGAGACCTCCGCACAGCACCACAACCTTCATCCGGTTCTCCTTCGAAAAACGTGGCAGAGCCAGTAGTTAGTTGATAACACAGCTACTTCGGAGGGGCAATAGACCCAACGACTGGGGACACTAGAAAGGCATTGGTGCGAAAGGGGGGACTCGAACCCCCACGGTTTTACCCGCCAGATCCTAAGTCTGGTGCGTCTGCCAATTCCGCCACTCTCGCACTTGCAGAAGCAATTGCCGAGAAGTATTTCGGCACTACTTATTGTAATCGTACTCGCTCCCGCCGTGGCAAAGTTGCTGGCGTTCGCGCCGTGTTGAATCGAGTACCTAGTCCAGGCAGACCGTTATCTCGCTGTCTCTTCGTGATTCCTAGGAAAGCCTGGACGATTGTTAAAATGAATCCATTATGAAAATAGGCAATCTCAAGAATGTGCATTGTCTCCTTTTGCGTTCGCTGGTTTCTTGCTCCGTTTTCATCTCATCTGTATTCACTTTGGCCGCCCAGACCCAGCCACTACAGCCGGGGACGCAAACCCAGGCCGCGCAACCAGCTCCGGACAAGCCGCAGCCGGCTCAAACTGGCCCACAGGAACCGCAACCCCAAGCGTCTACGCCTAGCGAGAATTCCAAAGAACAGGACAAACAGCCGGAGCCCAGGAAAAACGACCGCATCTTTGGCGTAATTCCGAACTACCGGACCGTTGAGGATGAGAGCAGACAACCGACAAAACTAAGTCCTGGAGAGAAGTTCAAACTAGGCTTGGAAGACTCCTTTGATTACTATGCCTATCCGTCAGCGGGCATCTTTGCCGGACTCAACATGTGGCAAAAGCAGACCCCGTCGTTTGGGCAGGGCGCTGCCGGGTTCGGGAAGTATTATGGGGTCGCGTTTGCTGACCAGACGATTGGCAACATGATGTCAGAATCCATTTTTCCGGTGATGTTGCGTCAGGACCCGCGGTACTTTCCCATGGCCAAAGGCGGGTTCTGGAAACGCACAGGCTATGCCATCAGCCGCGAGTGGATCACGCGCAATGACTCGGGAAGGAATGGTTTCAACTACTCCGAGCTTGGTGGGAATGCCGCGGCCGTTGCCATTTCAAACGCCTACTACCCTGCCGAAAACCGGACGGTTTCCGACAACGCCAGTAAGTACGGCCAGCAAATCGGGCTGGACGCTTTCTTCAACATCCTGAAGGAGTTCTGGCCTGACATCAGGCACAAAATGTTTGGCAAGTAACCAGCTGCTCCACCGTGCGTCAAGCCGTCAGCAGCGCATTCGTGCGAAGCCAGGCTTGAGCGTCCGCGGAGTCGGCAGAACTGTCCCTCAAAGCGGGCTTGCCCTTGCATTCCGTGCACTACTCTACCGCGTCATGCGCGTGTAGAGTTCCATTCCGGCGATGACCACGATCAGTAACGCTGAACCAGCGCCACAGATGCGGACCCAAGGCGTCAGGCGGTCCATTCTGTGGACCAGTTCTTCCTGTTCCTTGGCGATGTGGGCATTCGCATCGTCCAGGAACAGCTGGTCATCTTCGTGCATGGAAAGTGTGCCGCGATAGATCAAGAGCACAATCAGCACAGCCGTCAAACCGATCCAAATAATGAACAGCGGTGTCAACATGGAACACCTCTTCTTCGGCTTGGAAGCGGTCCCACCTGCTCGGGGCCGCGAGCGAATGCGGCGAGGGGTATGTGGAACCTGAGCGAATTATAGACCCGGGTTTCCGGACAATTCCACCCTTATTTCGATGCGGAACCGGGGAAGTCTTGCGACTTTCCAGGGGCTGCCACCATCTAAACAACAGTAGAAGTAATGGAATTCGTGATAATCAGTGTATAATCATCAGATCGGATTCCTAAGGAGAAAAAATGGCTACCAGCACTGCGACCCCGACCGTGGACACGACACCCAAGATTCCGGTGAATCTTACGCCGAACGCGGTTTCCAAAGTGAAGGAAATCATGTCCGGGCAGAGTCCGGTGCCCGCTGGGTTGCGCATTGGCGTAGTGGGTGGCGGCTGCTCGGGCTTCTCGTATTCCATGTCGTTTGAGAACGGAGCAGGAGTCATGGACAAGGTCTATACCTTCAACGACCTCAAAGTCTTTGTAGACGCTACTTCCGCTATGTACCTGAACGGCTGCACCGTGGATTATGTAGAGACTCTGGAAGCGGCCGGCTTCAAGTTTGAGAATCCAAACGTGAAGAGCACCTGCGGCTGTGGCTCTTCGTTTAACGTTTAAGAACGCTAACGCTCCGCAAGAGGATTTGGCCTCGCCTGACTGGCGAGGCTTTTTATTGGTTCGAAGGTCCTCCCGTCAAGCCGGGAGTCACTGGTGGCGAAGTCACCGGGGGCGAAGTGCCCGGGGGCGAAGTGCCCGGTGGCGGAGTGCCAATCACGCCCGTACCTCCAGGTCTGTCGAATCTGGGATCGTAGACAAATTCCCACTCGTTGTAATGTGTCTTGCCTTTAAGTTCCTTGATGGCGCTGTTTTTACTGCTGCTCGCCACGCCAATGATCTGTCCGCCGATGACCGGACCGCCACCGAACTGCCCCCCGCCGCCTTGGGTCGGTGATCCACTCAGGCCCACATTTCCCGGCTGCGGGTTATTCGGTTGCGTCGTATTCGGCGGGGTGACGGGGATCTGATCAGATCCTGCGGATTGGCCGTTAGTGTTCCCTCCGCTGGCGGGCGGGATCGTGCTGAGGTCCAGGTGGGCTTCGCCTACGTGGATGATCTTCCAGTCATCCTTGCCGGTCATCGGGTCTATATAGCGTTTACGTAAAAAGCGTTTATTGTTCGTGCTCTCCAGCTGGTCCAGTGATGACGGATAGAGCCCATTGTTCGCGCGATAGAACTTCTTGATAGCGCTGGAGTACTCCTGACCGCGGTGGATCAGTTCTTCTTCCTTCTCCCGCTTGATCTGCTGTCCGATGCGAGGCGCCGCAATGGCCAGCGCAATGAGGATCAAAGTGGCAATCAGCATCACTGCCAAAAGCACATAGCCGCGTTGCTTATCGAGTTTAGATCGCTTTTTCATGAGCGTTAATTCGGTCCCGAGGTAAGCAAAACGTCGTGCTTAGTGTTATTGAGCACATCTTCCACTATCAGGGACGCATCGCTGATATGGACGATCTTATAACGGCGGTCGATGATTTGGCCTTCGCGGGCGACAAAGTGTTCCCCGCCATCCGAGATGAAGACTCGTTTTTGCTCCCCAGGCCTGCTGGCAAAGCCATAAAACTTAATTGTGATTGGGTTCGCAGGCGGCAGCGTCTGTTTCTCAATGGGGAAGGGTGGATGGTAGTCGTTCCCCGACTGCTGTGTGCGTACGTTCTTGTCAACAGGGGGAATGACGATCTGCTCCATGCGGAAAATGTTCCGTCCGCTGCCTTGGTAGGTTACGCTTTGGCTTGCGCGCAATTCCTGCAGATGTATAGTTGGATCTAGCGAATCCTCCGGGCCGCTTTTTTTCTGCGCGGTTGTAGATGCCGCCGTAGGGACGGCAGAAGGGGCGGCTGCGGAACTCGAGCTGCTCAAAAGATTGTAGAGACCGATTAGGGCGGCCACGGCCAGCGCCCCCAACATCAATCGGACCTTCGTCTTATCTTCCGAGCCTATTTTCACGGTGGAGCCTATATCCTCTTGTTGACCTTGGGTTTACGTCGCTGTTCGCAAGTATGCCTCGAACCTTATTTGCAATGCTACAACGCCGCCCTGCTCTTCCTTCACTGATATCTGGTCAATCACCAGCAGCAGGCGCTTGTCACGTTCCATGGCATTGATGAACCGGGGGATTTTCGCGTAGTCGGCGGAAATGATTGTGTTGATGGAGATACGTTGCACACCGGGCAAATCAGTCACTTCCGGCTTGTACATCAGCGAGGGGTAGCTCACGCCATTGTCCTTGGCCAGCCTGTACACTTCTTCCGAGATTTGTGAGTAATCGCGAGCCAGCTGTTCCTGGTACAGGCTCTTGAGGTCGGTCCGCGATTTCACAAGTTTCTCTTCAATGCCTTGTAGTGGGGCGACCTCGCGGGTCTTACTCCGGAACTCCAGTTGCAGGGTGTCTTCCTGCGCGCGCTGGTGCGCGGCGGAGGCGCGTGGGGCGAGCAGGTAGACCAGCAACGCCGCGTCCAGCAAACCCAGAACGACCAGAAGGACCGTAAGTCTACGCCGGAGTTGCCGCGTCTTCGTCATTACGTTCCTTCCTTGGTTCCCGCATTTTTCTGAATGGACGTCACCGCCCGGTAGTCGGCCTCGATATCAAACTGCCAAAAGCCAGGGCTGTTCTTTTGCCCCGGGTGGAAAGCTTCCGTACTGATGGTCGGAGCAAGGAAGGTCGGAGAAGCTTTCATTCTTTTGAGCAGGTTATTAGCGTCCTCGTGGCTTTCACCGTTGATCACGATCTTCAGCCGCAGTCTTTTGTCCAACGTGGTCTCGGGCTGCACGGAGGCCACATACGTGCGGCTGGGCATGATTCTCTCCAGGTCCGAAAACAACTGGGTCCAGGAAAAGGACCTTTGCGCGATGCGGCCGTTCCAATAGCGCGATTCTTCGCGCACGTCGTGATTTTCCGGGCGGTTCAGTATGGCCTCGGCCTCTCTCTTTTTCTGGTCCAATTCGGCAATCTTGCGCTGCAGTTCCGCAATCCGTTTCCCCGATTGGACGGAACGAGTATGACTGGACCACGCAAGCCATGCCAGAATGATTGTCAGCAGCACGACCAGGCCTGCGCTTGCGCCCCAGCGCACATAAAAAGCGTGCGTATCTTCAAACTTCTGCGACGCTAAATTGATGTTTAAGCGCATTATCCCAGCAAGGCCCCCGCAACACCGGCCATCAGGGACGGCGAAAGTTTGTCACCACTGAGGTTCTGTTCTTGAGATTCTGCCGGCGCCAGTTCCTGCACCTGGGCGCCCGTTTGCTGCTGGAGCATCGGGGCAATTTCAGCCAGAGCTGCGGCGCCGCCGACAAGAATCTGCTCAACGCGGGCCCCGAACGTGTCCTCAAAAAACACCACGGACGGCAACACGGCTTCCGCCAGTTCCGCGGCCGTAACATTATGGCCGCTGGGGTTGTCGAGGGTGCGGATCAGGCGAAGCACGCCACCCGCGGCGGCCGCAACCGTTATGTTCAGTGAGTCAATCTTCAGTACGAGAGTCGGGCGCGCGGCGTCCACCAGTCCCAGGGAAGCCAGCGAGGACGATAACAACACTCCAGGGGAATATCCGGCGTCGCGGAAGGCGGCTTCATATTCCGCCACGATCGAATCAGGCGAAATAGCAGCTACCACCTGTACAGTCCCGTTGGTCCGCTGAACGTCATAGGAAAGGGCCGCATGCTCCACGTCAAAGGGCAGAGATTTCTTCAAACGAAAACGTACGACCGCGTCGCTCTCCTGCTGTTTGGCCGGCAAAGTTTCGAAATCGAGCAAAAGCACCCGGATGGAAGCATCGGGAATGATGGCGATCACATCCCTGGACTTACCGCTGAGCGCGCCCAGGGCCTCCTGGATTGCGGTACCGAGTGCGCCGCGGTCCAGTACATTGGGGGCATTCAAGCCGGGAGCGATGGCGCCCGCACTCAATCGCCGGGAGGTAAACATTTCCATGCGCAACGGTTTGCTGGCCGAGCGCGCGGCAATTACGCGGTCTGCGGAAATCTCGCAGGCCAGAGCAGGGCGTACTTCTGTTTGGGTTGAGAGCGCCATTCTTAGCGTGTGGTCTCGATAAACGTGACCTTGTTGATCTCCTTCAGCGTAGTCAGGCCGGCCCTTACCTTGGATAGCGCAGATTCACGCAGGAAGCGCATGCCTTCTTCTTTGGCTGCGCGCCGAATTTCGGAAGAGGGCCTCTTTTCAAGAATCAACTCGCGGATGCGGTCCGTCAGGTCCAACAGCTCATGGATCGCGGTACGTCCATGGAAGCCGGTGCCTCCACACTCAATGCACCCCTGCCCTTCGCGGAATTCCACATCCCGCCATTCTTGCGGGACCAGCCCGCTGGTTTCCAGGGCCTCATCGGAATATTGTACGCGCTTCATGCAGTGCCGGCAGACGAGGCGCACCAACCGCTGGGCCAGTACGCAGTTCAACGCCGACACAAAGTTGTAAGGCTCGACGCCCATGTTCAGGAAGCGCCCGAGCACGTCCACGACGTTGTTGGCGTGCACCGTTGTGAACACCAGATGGCCGGTCAGGGCGGACTGAATTGCGATCTGGGCCGTTTCCGTGTCCCGAATTTCGCCTACCAGGATCTTATCCGGATCATGTCGCAGGATGGACCGCAGCCCGCGGGCAAAGGTGAGACCTTTCTTCTCATTAACAGGAATCTGGGTCACTCCCCGGATCTGGTATTCAACCGGGTCTTCAATGGTAATGATCTTGTCTTCCTCGCTCTTGATTTCATTCAGCGCGGCATAAAGGGTCGTGGTTTTTCCGCTGCCGGTGGGGCCGGTAACCAGCACCATCCCGTAGGGTTCAGCGATGTAGTGCCGGAAGCGGCGCAGGTCGTCTTCATCGAAGCCAACGACGTCCAGGACCAGGTTGCTGAATTTTTCGCTCATGGATTCCTTGTCGAGCACGCGCAAGACGGCATTTTCACCGTGGATCGTAGGCATGATAGAGACGCGGAAATCGATGAGCCGGTTGTTGTACTTCACGCGAAAGCGGCCGTCCTGCGGCACGCGGCGTTCGGAGATATCGAGCTCGCTCATGACCTTGATGCGGGTGATGATCGTGGAGTGGTGTTCCTTGGCCATGGGCGCCATGGCCTGCTGCAGTACGCCGTCAATGCGGTATTTCACCTGCACTGAGTCGCTCTCCGTCTCCACGTGGATATCACTGGCGCGCTTCTGCAGCGCTGAGAAGATCGTGGTGTCCACCAGGCGGATGATCGGGCTGACGGAGGCTTCCGCCGTGATGCGATCAATGGAAATGTCCCCGTCAGAGCCGCCTTCTTCATCCCGAACCAGGTCCAGGGCAAAGCCTTCACTGGCTTCTTCCAGTACGCGCTGGGATTGCTCGGTCTTTTTGAGAATGTCGGTGATCTGCGGCAGAGTGGCGACTTTGATCTTGATCCGGCGCTCCAACAGCAGGCTGATCTCGTCAATCATCATCAGCTTGCTGGGGTCCGCCAGCGCGATCCACAAAATGCCGTCGCGGACTTCCAGAGGAATAAAGTTGTAGCGGAACATCAGGTCAACCGGCACGGCCTTGAACAACTCGGGGTCCAGATGGTAGTTACGGAGATCAATAAACTCGCAGCGGTAGCGTGTCGCTATGTCGCGGCACCATTGTTCGCCTCCGGCGCCTGGGCCGTTGGTCTGCAGGCTGTCGGGGATTGGAACTAAAGTCTTTTGGTTCATAATCGCTACTAAAGTTGCGCTCCCAGGGAAAATATGGGCAGATACAGCGAAATCAGAACAGTGGCCACCGTTACGCCCATGAAAATAAGAATAATCGGTTCAATCAACTGCAAGGCTGCCGTTAGTACCTGTTGTACATCCTCCTCGTAGAACTCAGCCACGGAATTCAGCATAGCGGGCAAGGCGCCGGTTGATTCTCCGACCTCGATCATTTCCACCGCCAGGTCAGGGAAGAACTTGGACTCGTCCAGGCTAAAGGAAAGCGACCTTCCTTCCCGCACCCGCTGGGCCGCCTGCACCACGGTAGCAGAAACCTTGAGGCTGTTGATGGAGTTACTGGCCGTCTCAAGCGAGGGAACAAGGGGCAAGCCCCCAGAAAGCAGCGTGGACATGGTCCGGGAGAACATGGCGACCTGGTATTTCAGCCAGACTTCGCCAAGTTTCGGCACTTTGAAACGGAGTGTGTCCAGGGTGCGCGCGCCGTGGTCGGAGCGGAGCCAAAAGAGCAGTCCCAGAGCCAGCAGGACCAGCACGATCAAAATGAGGTAGTAGTAGTTGCGGATGCCTGTGCCAATACCCAGCATGACCACGGTGATCGCGGGTAAAGGTGCGTTCATGGATTTGTAAAGGTCGGCAAACTGCGGTACCACGTAGGTCATCAGGAACGTCAGCATGACACAGAGCGCTAGTACCAATAACGCCGGATACCACAGAGAAGCCAGAAGCTTTTTGCGGAATGTCGCCGTAACTCTTTGAAACGATACATACCGCTCCAGCACTTCCTCGAGGTTGCCGCTGCGCTCGCCTGCCAGAAGGCTCGTGGTGTAGATCTTCGAGACCCCAGGCTGCGCGGCGAAGGCATCGGATAGCAACTGGCCGCTCTTGACGCGCTGCTGAACATCTTCCAGCAATAGTTTGAAGTGGGGGTCTTTTTGACGCTTGCTGAGCAGATTCAGCGATAACAGGATGGGCAACCCCGCTTTAATGAGCGTAACAAACTGCTGGTTGAAGATGGTGAAGGAGTCTTGCTTGAGGCGTTGGCTTCGACCGCCGATTATTCGTCCAAGAAAGCCGTTGCGTCCTTTGATCGAGTAAACCAGATAGCCCTGGTGGGAAAACCGGTCTCGGATTTCCTCCTCGGAAGAAGCGTTTTCCACCTGTTCCAGGACGTTACCCCGTTCATCCGCCAGTTTGACCAGGAATTCTGCCATGAAAGTTGGGGTTGGGGAGGACCCGCTCCTCGCTTTAAGTCTAACATTTAACGCGGTTTGTGACCGCTGCCTAATAGAACGCGGCCGGCCGCCAATATTGCGCACCTTTGCGGACTATTGTGGCGCCTGGTTCGACTGAATCATCTCTACACCGGGCGGAGGGATGAAGCGGAACAAACTGTCCTGAATGGAGATATTCTCTTCAAGGTTCGAAAAGCGAAAATCGGTGGTGGTGCCGTCCGCTTCGTGGACCACAATGCGGTAAATCTGGCCGGCGGGTGAAACCTCCAGGATGGCGTCGGAGACTCGGTCCTTCATTTCCTTCGGTATGCCGCGCAAAACGATGTTACCGGACTCCAGCGGTTTCACGTCCGGGGCCAGAGACAGCCCTTCCAACTCCTTTTCCAGCTTTGTCTTGCCCAAAAGGTACCTAAGGGGGGATCGGATGTCGTCAATATTCTTGACGGACGTCTTCCTCGCCTGGGCCTCACCGGGAACGTAAAAATATGCGGTCTGACCGTCGATGAGAAATAGCTTTTCCCGGGGCTGCTGGTAGTCCCAGCGCATCCTTCCGGGCTTCTTGAGCCACAGGACGCCGTTTTCTGTCCGCGATACTCCTGGCCCGGTATATACCTCGGTAAAGGCCGCTCTAAAACTCTTCAGGTGGTTGTAATGAGCATCGACGGCACGGGCAGCAGTGACTGCTGTGTCTGTCGGAGACAAAGGAGCGATCATCAGCGCGAGAGCAAGGAAAATCATCTGTTGCATAACTGGTTCGAGGGTCCATCCCAACCACAAGGATTATCCGACTGGCTGCAGGTTTATGAGCGGACGCTAATGCAGGTTCGATTTACATGAGGGAGTACTTTCAGGACTGCACCTCGGTCTAATTTGAATGAAATTTCCACGTCTTGCGGCTATCATACAATCAGATTGCCAGAAAACTTCACAATGACCCAAGCTGAAAACTCCACAGTGACCCAAGCTGAAAACTCCATAACGGGGCCCCCTTGGAAGCCCGCCATTTTCTTACTGCTAGTCACTTTTTTGGTGTATTCGCAGATCATCCGGTTTCCGTTCATCAACTTTGATGATACGCCTTTCCTCGTGTGGACCCAGGCATCCATGCAGTGGAAAATGGTGCCGACGTATTTCCTTGGCGCCAGCGACGCCGCAGCCAAGGTTCCTGCACCGATACCCGGTTTCTATCGACCGGTTATGATTTTTTGGGCGCTACTGAACTCTAAAATGTTCGGCCTGCATGTTTGGCTTTGGCGGATATCGACGCTCTCCTTGTATCTTCTGAGTGTTTGGCTGTTTTGGAGGCTGGCATGGAAGTTGACACACGATGACGTCATTGCTTTCTTTGCGGCAATGCTCTACGCGCTGCATCCCATGCATGTTGAAGGTGTTGCCTGGCTATCCGGTGCGGTCGTCGAGCCTCTCATGGCCGTGTTCTTTCTGGGGAGTTTTTTGGCTTACCTGCGCTGGCGAGAAAGCGGCGGGATTACGTGGCTGGTGGCTTGCTTGGGCTTGACGTTATTGGCCTTGCTTTCGAAGGAGACGGCCGTTGCGCTACCCGTGTTGATCGTTGCTCACGCATTGATTTTCCGCCGCTTCGAACAAGACCGGCCGATTCGCCTCTCATGGCTCACGTTCAGTATGGTGACTACAGTCTTGCTGTATATGGCCATGCGCATCGCCGCAATACGTGCAGTGGTCGTCGGGGGGACGCCCGCACACAGTTGGAAGGAGATCTTTCTCACGGCACCGCTGCTTTTCGTGACATTTCTGAAGCATGCGTTATGGCCGGCACGCCTCTGTACATGGTATGAGATCCCTGTCGTTCACTCTGCCGGCGAAGTTGCGTTTTATGTCCCGCTCGCGCTGTGTCTCATTTATGTTGCGCTGTTGATCTGGTCGCTGGTGCGCAAGCCGCTGGCAGGATTTATGCTCCTGTGGTGGGCTGTTTGCCTCGTTGCCCCAATCATGGGGCTCCGCGTCTTTGGCGACAATGAACTCCTGCATGATCGTTTTGCGTTTGTCGCGCTGTGCGGGCTGTGCGTGCTGGTGGCGTACGTTCTTCGCTTGTTGCCGAAGCGTGGTCCTATCTTGTTCGGCGAACCAGCAGCGCAAGTCGCGGTAATGGCAATGGTCTTGATTGTCATGGGAGCGTTGACGACCAGTCTGGCATACAGCTGGAGAAGCGCTTTGGCGATGTATACGCGTGCCATGGAAACTTCGCCGCGAAACGTAAGACCCCGTATCCTGGTAGCCACGGAGCTTATGCAGCAACGAAAAGGTGGTTATGCGCTGGCGTTGGCCCTGGACACTCTTAAGATGGCCCCCGATAATTGGGAGTCGAACTATGCCGCCGGCTTGATCCTCGCGGACATGGGGGACAGGCCGCGTGCGTTGAGCGTGCTGCAGCATGGCCTTGATCTCCATCCTGAAAACAGGCATCTTTATCTGGCGCTTGCCGAGGTCATGGTGGAAGGTCAGGACTTTGCAGGGGCGATCAATCTGTTGCAGCAAGGAAAGTCCAAGAGTCTTAGACCCGATCTGCTGGAGCGTCAAATCGTTATCATTCGCGAGATACAGCTCCGTCAACAGAATTCCATTCTGCACCCATCGCAAGAGCAGCGATCAGATCACTGACGCGTTTTTTTCCATCCGGGAGGAATCCCCCGGGTAACAAATGGAAATGCACCTGGCTTATCAAGTTGTACGGTTCCGTCGGGCATGAGCCTGTAGAAGGCGTTGGCCGGGTCCCTGGGAACACTCCTGAGCAGCCCGGCATGAATCATTTCAGACCAGTTACCGGGCAACCGCCCTGTTCGTCCCGAAAATAGCCGCACACGACGCTCTAGTTCGTTGACATCCCGGTCTACGCGCAAAGCAGTCAGGTGTTTCAACGCATTGTCCTTAAGCGCCTCTTCTTGTGACGAGCGATAGAGTTCGGTCCACAGTAGTTCAGCGGTGGAGGGTTCATTGGCGTGCTGGGCCATAGTCGCCGCCATGACCTTCATCCAGGGGTATGCTCCCGGAATTGTTGAACCCTTTTCAAACGCTTGCTCGGCGCTCTTGTAGTCTTTGCGATCGAAATAGTGAATGCATCCCAGGCTAAAGTACAACCGCCAGAATTCCGGATTGGCCCGAATGCCCTTTTCCACCAGGGCCACCGCTTTCTCTGGCTGCCCTGCGCCATCGGGCGCGGGCTGCGACAAGAATATCGAGCCGTACTGGTAGGCGACGATCAGGTGAGGATCCAGATCGGTTGTGATGTCGAGCAAAGGATACAGCAGATCGTAGCTCATATCGTCGCGGCCGTGTTTGGCGCCGAAATATTGCACGGCACGCGTCCAATAAATGTCCGCCAGCAAACCGCGGTATCCAAGGCTGGCCCGCTGCAAAACTTTGCCGGAGCGGATGTAAAGGACATCATCCAGAGTGGCTCGTCCTCCTCGCGCCTCGTCGACTGCACGCAACGAGAATACCGAGCCAGCGAGGGAAACCATAAGCAGGACCGCCAGCACAATCTTTGTACGACGAGTTTTCATTTCAAATTGCGCCGTTCAAAAATCAGCGCTGCCGCCGCCAGTGTCGTAAGGGAATACAGCACCGCGTAAACGCTGTTCCATAGCACTAATGTCCCGCTCACGGGAGCGTCATGGGCCACCTGGGAAATCACATTGAGCGCGGAAAAGTTCGGCACCAAATAAGCCGCTCCGGTAACAAGCCACCTGGTTACACCGTGGGACATGGCTGCAAAGTTGCGAAGATCTTCGGCGAATGTCCCTATGACAAATAACGAGAATGCAAAGAGGGCCGAAAAGATTGGCGTTGAAAACGAAGAGAATAAAAGCGTGATCGAGGTCATGACAAAGAACTGGAGAATAGTGAAATAAATTGCAATGAGCAGCCCGACATCAGCTCTCTGCAAGCCGCGGGCGTTAATCAGCAAGGCGAGATAAAAACCGCCAGCCATGAACGCAGCATTGACTACCAAAGTCATCATCAGGCCAAAATACTTGCCGGCAATGAACTCCCACCGTCGTACGGGCCGGGAGAGAATGGTGTAAAGGGTCTTTTTGTCCATCTCCTTGGCCACCAATCCAATTCCCACGAAAATCGCAATCACGATTCCAAATAGCGAGATAGCGCTGAGGCCGACATTGATAAGGATGATCCGTTCCAAGCCGATGGAAATCTGGCCGAAAAGCGGCGCAGTTGCTAGCAGCAACAGCACGAAAAGCACCAGGTTATAAAGCACACGATCACGGACCGCTTCGCGGAACGTATTGAACGCGATGGCAGAAAGCCGGGAAATCATGTGGTGATCGTCTCTTGTTCCGACGTGTGTTCCAGGAAATAGTCCTCGAGCGTGCCGTGAATTGGGGTTACAGAGATTAAATGTGCCCCCTGGTGGCGCAATCGTTCCAGCAGCAGATCCTGATTTTGTCCACTGATCACTCCGCATACGACCTCGCCGGTAACATGACTCTGCGTGAGCAGGTCGGAAACCGTCGCCAGTGCATCGGTGCCTCGCCAGACGACCTCGCTGGTATCGGCAATCTTGGACTTTAGGTTCTCTATTACGCCAATTCCGCGAAGTAAACCTTTGTGAATGATGCCAACGCGATCGCATAACGCCTCGGCATCGGAAAGAATGTGAGTCGAAAAGAATACAGTACGGCCTTCGCGCTTGAGGTTGACGATCAGCTCGCGAATCTCGCGCCGGCCGATTGGATCCAGACCGGACATCGGTTCGTCGAGAAAGACGATTCTAGGATCGTGAACGATGGCCTGGGCAATTCCTACCCGTTGCAACATCCCTTTGGAAAACTTGCGCAAAGGCACACGGCCGGCCTCTCCCAGTCCAACCGTCTCAAGCAAAGCCGGGATCTTCTTATGGCGCTGTTCCCGGGATACGCCGGAGAGCCGGGCGTAATAATCCAGAAGCTCTGAAGCGTTGAGATAGTCGTAGAAGTACGGCTGCTCGGGAAGAAAGCCCACCTGCTTCTTGATCTCGGGATCGTGGAAGTCATGTCCCAGGATTCTCGCTGAGCCGGCCGTGGGAAAGACGATGCCCATCAAGAGTTTAAGAGTTGTGGTTTTCCCGGCGCCGTTGGGGCCCAGAAAGCCAAAGGTTTCCCCTTCTTCCACGTTCAGATGTAAAGGTTGCAGAGCCACTTTGCGGGTGGCATGCCAGAAGCCGGAAGAATAGGTCTTAGCGAGACCTTGAATTTCAAGCGCTGCCATTTTGTCGCAAGCACCTGCAGGAAGAAATCAAGGAATAATCCTAGTGGGCTTCAAGAAATTGCACAACTGAAGAAAAAACCATGAACCAATTCGATGACATGAAAACACCTCGGACCGGGCGTTTCAGCGGTCCTTCGCCGCCCATATGGAGTACGCACATCGCACCAGATGTCGTTCATGCGACTGGCACGTGCCAGCAAAAATAAAAGGGACATGGCCGAAGCCATGTCCCAGTGGCCCATACCCTCCCCAAGGTACACGCCTAAGTGTGCATCAGAGCGCTGTGTAACTTCCGCACAGTGCGTCGGTTCCAGTGGCGCCGGCCGGAGGCGCGTTGTCGAGTGAGTAGCGCACTACGAAATCACCGTAGGAGCAAAAATCCTTGCCTCCGTTAGTCGGGCTGAGTGGCGTACCGAAACCAATGAAATCAGCGCTCGTAACGAGGGTGACCGTGTATTTGTAATTGTCCTTCGTGCAAAACGTCCCGCTGGCGCCCGCACTGCAACCTAATACGGCATCAAGCAAGCATGCACCGTTCGAAGTCGCTGCCGGGCAAGCGTTGGGCCCGGGTCCGAGTTGTGCCAGACTGCCGTAGAGTCCAGGATACGTTGTGTTGTAAGTGGCCTCAGAAGTATTGATGGTACGAATCGTTGCCGCTGCCGCTGACTCGTTGGCCGATGATTTTGCCTTCAGCAGGCTGGGAACTGCAATCGCGGCGATGATCAGGATGATCGCCACCACAATCAGCAATTCGATCAGTGAAAAACCTTTTTGTTTACGCATTGAGATATCTCCTCTTTTTCTTCTTTGATAGAAACTTGATCGCGTCTTGAATGTTTCGCTCGATATTCAAATGAGCGCGTCCGGACTCATTCTTCGCTTATAACAATGCACTTGGACAGCCATTTCGGCGCTTCTCAAGGATTTTGGAGTTACGACTACAAACCTTGTGTAATCATATACTTAACAGCGTATCGTGTTTGAATCTATTAATCATTCTGCAGTCCCACAGAAACCATACGGGCTGTGAATGACAAAAATTGTCACTCCAGTGACGCAAACCGGCACGGCCTGTCTTAGGCTCAAACCGTTCATTATCCGCGGTGGCTTGTTCGCCGTAGGAACCCGCCAGGAACTTGGAAGCGTGGTCGGCTATGCGGCGTTCTCTGCGCTTCCTCTCCGGTACTGGAAGAACATCAGGACGCCGTTGAACCTTGCCAGAGAGCGCGGGACGGCGCTTTGCAGGAAATCAAGCACTCAGAACGGGATGTCTTCGTCGGTAATCTGTGCCTGGTGCGAACTCTCGTCGGACTGGAGTACGCGCTGGTCCATGGAAGAAGCATTCGCCGAGGCACTGCGGGAGCGTCCTTCAGAGTCGCCACCACCTTCTCCCCGTCCACTGAGCAGCACCAGATCGTTGGCGATGATTTCTGTGCGGTATTTCTTTTCTCCGCTTTGTTTGTCTTCCCAAGTGGAGGTCTGAATGCGGCCCTCGATGTATATCTTGGATCCCTTCTTCACATACTCGCCAACGATTTCCGCCAGCCGCTGCCAGGCCACGATGTTGTGCCACTCGGTGCGTTCCTGAAACTCACCGCTCTTGTCCTTGAAACGTTCGTTGGTGGCAAGACTGAACTTGGCCACGGCAGTCCCGTTGGGGGTGAACTTGACTTCAGGGTCTTTACCCACATTCCCCAAAACAATAACTTTGTTGACGCTCTTCATGTACTTTTTCCTTTCCTTAAGACTTGGCGTTTCGCGTTATTTTGACGTGGAACTTCAAACCGCGGAACCCGGGCTTTCGCCTATTATACGCCCCAGGGTTTTGTCACTATACCAGCCTGGAATGATTTTTGAAAGCCCAAATTCAGACCCGAGCGCCATAGATCTGATAGAGCATAATATAGACGACTACGCCGGTCACGGAAACATAAAGCCACACCGGATACGTCCAGCGGGAAATCCGGCGGTGGCGGTCAAAGCGCCCGCGCAACCCATAGTTCAGAGAAAGAATCACGAGCGGCGGCACCGTCGCAGCCAGCAGCGTATGGGAAATTAGAATAGTGAAGTACACGGGTCGCACCCAGCCCTGTCCGGGGAAATGCACCGACCGTACGTGAACGTGGTAAAAGACGTAAGAAGCCAGGAAAATTGAGGACGTTACCACTGCCGCGATCATGCACGCCCGGTGCAGCCTGACCTGCTTCTTCCGAATCAACGCGCGCCCGGTTGCGATCAGCACGGCGCTGGTGCCATTCAGGCCGGCGTTCAGGACGGGAAAGATGTTGTAGTCAATCGCCATCAGGCCGCGGGAAGCGTGCTCCTTCGGTTCGCGATCACAAATCCCGACAGGAACACGACAGTCGCGAAAGCTGCCAACACCCCAATCGAAGGCCAAAGACGCAGCAGGGTCTGCGGCGCTGTAGCGGGAAACATCGTTTGCAGGAGCGCGCCCATGCCGTACGTAAGGGGATTCGCGACCATCAGCCACTTGATCCAGGGTGAAGCGCCGCTGACAGGGAAGAGTGCTCCAGAAAGCAGCCACAGAGGGATCAGAAAGAGATTAATAACGGCGTGAAAGCCCTGCGAGGATTCCATCTTCCACGCAATGGCAAATCCCAGGGCGGTAAGTGCAAACGCCATCAGGAAGGTGACCAGCGCCACAATCAGGAATTGCTCCACGCCCAGCCGGATGCCAAGGAACGGCGCAACCACCAGAAAAAGCAGTCCCTGGATGGCGGAAAGCGTCGCGCCGCCCAGCACTTTTCCCAGGACGATTCCCGAACGATGCACCGGCGCCACCATGACCGAAAGCAAAAAGCCTTTGTTGCGGTCTTCGATTACCGACATCATCGTGAAAATCGAAGTGAACAAAACAATCATCAGCAGCGCACCGGGGAAGAAGTAGGTAAGGTAATTACTTTGTCCCGTCACGCCGGCCCGGAGTGAGGTGCCAAAGCCGGCGCCGATCACGACCCAAAAAAGCAAGGGCGAGGCCACTACGCCCACTACGCGCGCCGGCTGGCGATAAAAACGGACTATTTCCCGCCACCACAACGTAAACGCTGGCAGCAGTGGATTCACCCGCGGCAGGACGACACTGGCTGGCGTAATCGCCGACTCTGCCATTAATTTGGCTCCCTGGATGTTTCGGTCCAAAAGCGGTGGCCCGTGCGGCGGATGAACACATCTTCCAGCGTCGGCTTGCTGACGGAGATGGATTGGATCTCGCCGGGGAAAGACTCCATAAGGTCGGTCACGAAGCGGTGGCCATCTTTGCGTTCCATGCGGACCTTGGCATCAATGACTTGGGCGGCCAGACGGAATTTCTGCTCAATGCGCAAGGCGAGCGAGTTTGCATTGGCGGTCTCCAGCACGATGACATCTCCGCCAATTTCGCTGCGCAGATTGGCGGGTGTGCCCAGCGCGACAATTTCCCCGGCATTCAGAATGGCCAGCCGGTCGCAACGTTCGGCTTCCTCCATCAGGTGCGTGGTCACCAGGACCGATACGTTTTCCTGGCTGCGAAGCTCTTGCAAGTACTGCCACAAATCACGCCGCGCACCGGGATCGAGGCCGGTAGTAGGTTCATCCAGGAGCAAGACGCTGGGACGGTGCATCAACCCTTTGGCCAGCTCGACGCGGCGCTGCATGCCGCCGGAAAACGTCTCAACTCGGTCCTTCGCTCGATCGGACAGGCCAACGCGCCGGAGCATTTCCTGAATGCGCTGTTTCAATTCGGCGCCATGCAGTCCATATAGATGTCCCTGGTGCCACAGGTTTTCGGCAGCAGTCAGCTTGATGTCCGCACTCTGTGCTTGAAAGACAACGCCAATACGCCGGCGCACCTGATCGGGCTGGGCCACAGCGTCAAAACCGGAGACCAGCGCGCGCCCGCCGCCCGGCAGCATGAGTGTGGAAAGGACCCTGAACAGCGTGGTCTTTCCGCTTCCATTGGGGCCGAGCAGTGCGAAGATTTCGCCGGCCCGGACATCAAACGAAACTCCGTTCAGTGCAGCGCGCTTTCCATAGCTGTGCCGCAAGTCCTCAACCTGGATGACGGCCGCAGATTTCCCGGGTACGCCACTTGAAAGTTCATTTTGCAAGATGGTTGCCATGGTCAAGACCGCACTACGTTGATCATCATCAGAGCGAACAGGAGCGGAAGATACAAGACGGAAGCCTGCAATAGTTGCCGGGCAAATATCCTGGAATCAGGGGACGTTGTGGGCAGCCGGCTAAGGGCGAGCCGTATGACAAAACCCAGGAACGCGATTCCCAGGATGAGCGCGCCACCGATATAGATCGCGCCGGCCATACGCAGCAGCCCCGGCAGAAGACTGATGCAGAGCAGGGCAAAGCCATAGGAAATCATCTGGCGGATCACACTCTTACCGCTCGAGTCCACTACCGGCAGCATTTTGATTCCTGCGGCTTCGTATTGGTCGCGATACATCCAGGCAATGGCCTGAAAATGCGGGAACTGCCAGAAGAAAACAATGGCAAAGAGCACCAGCGCTTCTTTCTCAACATTGCCGCGGACCGCCGTCCAGCCCAGCAGTGGCGGCATGGCGCCGGGAAAGGCGCCCACAAAAGTCGAAATCGGCGAGATTCTTTTCAGCGGCGTATAGAACGCGAGGTAACAGGCCGCCGTACAAAGCGCAAGAACACCGGTCAGCACGTTGGTGGTGATGGCCAGATAGGCCGACCCGAAAAGAGTAGCCAGGAGTCCGGCAAAAAGTCCGTGGCCCAGCGTCATTCTCTTGGCGGGTAAAGGACGGTTGCGCGTGCGCGGCATCTGCGCATCGACGCGATGCTCCAGGACCTCATTCAGCGCCGCCGATCCAGCGCAGGTGAGTCCGATACCCAGCAGCGCATTAAAGAGCGTCCAGGAAAGCGAGGGTATCGCGCTCCTGGCCGCGCCCATGTAGAACCCGGTCCAGGCGGTCATCACGATCAGCGTGGTCACACGCACTTTAAAGAGTTGGGAATAATCGCCAAGGACTGAATGCCGGACGGAAATGGGCGCAGGGCTGGCTTCCACGACGGGAAAAGCAACTGCCTTCGTCTTCTCCGCGAGTTGGTGGGCTGCGCTGCTCATGCGGTGGTCGCCACCTCCGGGCCAGCCGTGTGTCTATAAGCCTGAATGAGGAGGATGACCGCATACGCGAGAATCAGCGCGCCCACTCCGATGTGGGCCACGGTAGTGGCCACCAGGCTGAACGTGGGCTGCACCTCGTTGACGCCGTTTACAACGCGCGTCACGTATGCGGCAAATCCCAGAATCAGTTGCACCACCAGAAGGATAGTCAGGGCATGCGCCGGACGGCGCAACTGCGGCATGTTTCGATACCGCGTCAGCACCCGCAAACCAACGTAAACGATCAAGCCAGCCACAATAAGGGCGTTCAGGATATGCGGATAAAGAAACGCATGGATGATTTTATGCTCCGTCC
The DNA here is from genome assembly GCA_035567035.1 of Verrucomicrobiia bacterium. Classification (GTDB taxonomy): domain Bacteria; phylum Acidobacteriota; class Terriglobia; order Terriglobales; family Acidobacteriaceae; genus Angelobacter. The sequence continues at coordinate 32,342 of DATMPO010000184.1, forward strand.
AGCGGTTGGCGCCCGTTGGGCCCCACTTGGTCCAAACGTGGCGAAATGCGGCCCCCAGAATCAATTGCAGATACAGAAAGCCAAGCAGCATCCAGGAATGGCGAATGAGCGGCCGGGCTTCTTGCTGGGGAATCCTGGCAACGGGTTCTTCCAGCCAGCTTCGGCCGGTAAACATGGCAATCGCGGCCAGCGCGCAAAACATCGTCTGACCCACGACCGCGTGGGCAGTAGAGACGGCAGGAGGGAGCAGATTCAATACGGTCAAGCCGCCCAGGACCCCTTGCAGGATTACTCCGAGTACCGCGCCAATCGTGAGTACCCGCATCCAGCGGCGCTTGTCCACTACCCAGGTCCAGATCGCCACGATGATCGTCAACAAACCTACAAACTCCGCGATCATTCTGTGGATGTGTTCGTACTTTACGCCGCCAATCAGCGGCGGGATTTTCCACCACGATCCCTGAGTGGTTGGCCAATCCGGCACGGACAGACCAGCGTTGTTGCTGGTGACCAGGCCACCCGCTAAGACCAGCAGGAAGGCCACGCTCACAACAAAAACAGTGAACCAGTGGTGGGCGGCACGATAGCGCAGGAATAACTCCTTGGATGGAACAGGTATTTTATCATCTGCTGTTTCAGCGGATGTTCAATTTGCCGGGACAAAGCTGAAATCTGCTTTCACGTTTCCTTTTGGGCCAACGTTGATCTTCACTGTCTGCTCACCGTACTTTTCATGTACGGCAGCCAGCGTGTACTCGCCAGGAGGCAGATCTTTGATCGCGAAAGTTCCGTCGCTCCCGCTTACGGCAAAGTACGGATGGGGCATTACATTCATGTACGCCCTCATCCAGGGGTGCTGGTTGCACTCAACCGGCACATTCATTTCCGGGCGTTCAAAAGTCCTGGTGACAGGTTCGCCTCTGGGCATCTGGGATTCGTTGAATGCAGGATTGCTGGTGGACATGGAATGGATGTTGTGTTCGGCAGTGTCTTCATTCAGGATCTTCAACGGTTGTCCAACCATGACTCCGAGAACATGAGGACTGTAGCTGCAGCCCTTCTGCGTGAGCACCGCTGGGCCGCTCGTAGCAGCAAACCGTCCCGGCGGCAACCCTTCTTTCACATAGACGAATACATTGGCGAGCTTGCCATTGCTTACCACCACCACGTCCACGGGCTGAGGAGCGGTCGGGCAACCGGGGTCCGAGGTCATGTCAATTGCCGGAAATTTAGGTGGCTTCCCCTTAAAGCTAATGGTGCCGGTCACGCCGCCGGCCGTGCTCTTGTCAACGGTGACGGTAGCGGTCTTCTGCTGGGGAGCGCCGGAGTCGTCGGCCGGCTTATAGGCGCTGCTGCAGCCCAGGAGCGCGGCCGTAATCAATGCGGACAGTAATGAGAGACAAGGACGTTTCATTTGTGTTGTAGCCCTGCCAATGTATTCATTGCGATCAACGGCGGGACGCGGTTGTACCCACGGCCACAGCTTCCAGGTTGGCAATCACTGTATCCGCAAATTCGCTCGTACCAGAGTTACCGCCTACGTCGCGGGTCAAATGCAGCTTCTCTTTGTACGTTTTTTCCAGCGCCGCATAGACCCTGTCCGCGGCGTCAACTTCGCCCAGATGCCGCAACATCAGGACAGCCGATTGCACAACCGCGGTGGGATTGGCCAGATTTTTTCCCGCGATGTCCGGCGCCGACCCGTGCACGGCTTCAAAAATCGCGCAGCGTTCACCCAGGTTCGCGCCGGGGACCAGTCCCAGGCCGCCGACGAAGGCCGCGCAGAGGTCGGAAATAATGTCCCCGTAAAGGTTTCCCATCACCAGCACGTCGTACTGGTACGGATTCATCACCAGTTGCATGCATGTGTTATCAATGATGTGCTCGCCGTAGGTAATCTCCGGGAATCCTCTGGCGATTACCCGGGTGCAGCTCAGGAACAGGCCATCGGTCATCTTCATGATGTTGGCCTTATGAATGGCGTGAATGCGCTTGCGCTTTTCCCGGTGCGCGTACTCGAACGCAAACTTGGCGATGCGGGTAGAAGCTTTCTCCGTGATGATCTTGAGCGCTTCCACCACCCCGGGAACCACCTCATGCTCGATTCCCGAATATTCACCTTCGGTGTTTTCACGCACGATGATCAGGTCCACGCCGGGATAACGCGTGGGCAGGGAAGGCAGGTTCTTAATGGGACGAAAATTAGCGAAGAGCTCGAACCGCCTGCGCAGCGAAACATTGATGCTGGAAAAACCCCCGCCGATGGGAGTAGTGACCGGCCCTTTCAGGCCAACACCCGTGCGCTCAATAGACTCGGTCAGTTCTTTGGGGATGTATTCGCGGGATTTCTCAAAGGCCTCAGAACCGGCATTGATGGTTTCCCAGTCAATCTTGACGCCGGTGGCGCCAAGAATACGGACGGCCGCGCCCGTGACTTCCGGGCCGATACCGTCGCCCGGAATCAATGTGACTTTGTGTGCCATAACTTCCTTAGGGCTGCTTGGCTCCGGCTTTGCCTTTGGCAGATTTGGGTTTGTCTTCCTTCACCGCGAGCAGATGCTCCAGTTCAGACCGAAACTCGTTGACGTCCTTAAAGTCGCGATACACCGAGGCAAAGCGGATGTAGGCGACTTTATCAATGTGTTTGAGGCGTTCCATAATCAGCTCGCCCAGTTCGCTGGCCGTGCGTTCCCGCTCCGGGGAGTCCACCACGAACTGCTCCACTTCGTTGACGATTTGTTCCATCTTGCCCATGGGGACAGGACGCTTCTCGCACGCCCGCAGCAGCCCGGCCAGAATCTTCGGCCGTTCAAACTTTTCCCGGCGGCCATCTTTTTTCACGACCATGTAGGGGATTTCGTCAATGCGCTCGTAGGTGGTAAAGCGCTTCTCGCACTTCAGGCACTCGCGACGGCGGCGTATGGATTCGCCTTCCTTACTTTCGCGCGAGTCCACCACTTTGTCATTTTCGAACCCGCAAAAGGGACATTTCATGAGAAGGATGGAAGCAAAATTGATTGTAACAGGCGCAGGAAAATTGGGTAGTTGGATGAGTTGGTAAATTATCCAATCTTCTCCACCGCTTTCTCCTCTTCCGCCACGCTCTCTTCTTTCAGCTTCATGAAGGAAACGTGCTCACGTTGCGCCAGCACCAGGCCCGCCGGAATGATGGACATGAAAGTCACGAGCCACAGCATCAAGCCGCAACTGGTCGCGACCTCAGCCTTGATATGGAAGATATTCTTGAGGATCGAGATCGTCGCCAATTGCGAGCCGCCGCCTACCATGGGCAATTGCAGCAACCCGCCGGCAACGCTTCCAGCAGTGAGGAAAAGCGTGCTGGAGAGGGTCATTTCAGACAGCTCAGGTTCGGCGTAAGCGTGGGTGACGGCCACATAGGAAAGCCCAATAATTACCCAAATCAAGAGCGAGACGGCAGTGAGCTGGACAAACGACTTGAAATCCTGAAGCGTATTCAGGCCTTCGCCGAAAGCGTGCACCCTCTTGGCAGTGCCGCGCGCCAGCCGTGTTGAAATCGGGCGGACCAGTCGCTCCGCCACGCCAGCCGACTGCCCAGGGTTTTTGTGGATCAAAAACGCCACCAGCGCGGCCACTGCGACAGCTCCCAGGATGACGAACGCAGAAATCTTGAACATCAGAAAAGCCGAAACAGTCAATCCCAGGAACCTGTGCGTTGAATTCTGAAAACCGGGAAGCTGCCTCAGGCGGGGCTCCGCCAGCAAGATGTTGACCGCCATGATCACCGCGAACGCGCCCACGTCAAAGATGCGCTCCACCGTCCACACGGCCAACTGCGAGGCCATGCTCAGGCTTTCCTTGCGCGCAACCAGATAGGGCCGGATGAATTCTCCGGGACGTCCCAACAGCGCAGTACTGGTAAAACCGATGACTGTGGCTGGCAGCAGGCGGAAACTCGTGGTCTTGCAAACCGGACGCAGCAGGATCTTCCACCGCACGGCGCGCAGATAATAGTCGAAGTAAATCAGCGCAACGCCCAGCCCGATGAAAAAGAAATTGGCGCCCGCAGTTGCGGCGGTAAACTTGTGCCACTCAAACCGCCGCCACGTGCGCACCTGGAGATAAATCAGGCCAGCCAGCACCACAACGACCAGGGCCGTGATAAGGACTCTCTTTTTGCTCATGGAAGCACTTGAGTGTAAAGGTTTTCAGAACAAATTGCGAAACGTTTGGCAATCGTCGGGCTTAGCTATTGCGGCTGAGTTGCTTGCGGAGCGGTCGTGCTCACCTGTGTGGAGTGTTGCTTCTTCGCATGTTTGGCGCCGGCGGCCGGACTCGAAGACGAAGCGGCCGCTTTCATCTGGGCCCGTTTCTTGGCGTTAAAATCGCGCACAATGCGGGCGACATAGGCGCGCGTTTCGTAATACGGCGGAACGCCGTGATATTGGTCTACCCGATGGGCGCCAGCGTTGTAAGCAGCCAGGGCCTTGACGGGATCATCGTGATACAAGTCCAGCAGCTGACTCAGGTACGCGGTTCCAGCATCAACGTTGGCTTTGGGGTCGAACGGATTCGTGACTCCAAGCTGCGCTGCAGTTCCCGGCATGAGCTGCATCAGACCCTGCGCGCCTTTGCGGGAAACGGCCCGCGGATAAAAACCGCTTTCGGCTTTGATGACGCTGTTGACGAAGTCCGGGTCGATCCGGTTGCGCTCGCTGGCCTCGCGCACAAGCTGTTGGATGTCCACCTGCAATGGCTGGACCTGCAGATTCGGCGTCTGGATTGCGGAGGCTGGCCCGGATGTTGTCGCCAAGATGGGAGCAGGGACCGGCAAAGCGACCGGTTGGAAGCTGGGTGCCGGAGCAGCTGCTACCGGCGTCTCGTCTTTTTCAAACGACGCAATTGAGTCCACTGAAACGTCAACGTAGTCGTTTGCCGACGTATAGAGACGCATGATGTTCCCGTTTTGTTCGCGACGCTCGCAGCGAATGGAACGGCCGTTGCGCAGCACCGCGACTTCGCCGGCCAGGGCCGTCGCTTGTGCGGCAACTAATAGGGCCGCAATCGCAATGGGTGAAGAAAACTTCATTCGCAGACCTTATTTAACGCCAATTGGCCGCTTAAATCCAGCTTCAAATAGTTGTTCCACCGCCATGGCAACACCGCTGTCCGCATTGCTGGCGGTTTCCATCCAGCCACGCTGCTTCAGGTCCTCCGAAGCGTTGCCCATGATGACGGGCAATCCGGCAAACTCCAGCATTTCCAGGTCGTTGTAGTTGTCGCCAATGGCCATGATCTCTTCCCGCGCAATGCCGTGGCGTTCGGCCCAGCGGCGCAGCGCATGTCCTTTGGAACAATCATGCTTGAGAACGTCCAGGATGCAGAGATCACGGCGGTCGTACTGCGTTTTTAACACGGTAATTTCATCGAGGAAGTCTGCCTGGTCGAGCCGGCGGGCCGCTTCTGCCATGTGCGCTACACTGCCGCAATACATGGCATGAATGGGATCTTCTGTCAGGGAAGCTTCCACAGGGGAAACGTAGCTGATGTGGGCCGCGTTGCTTGCAATCCAGCGCGAAATGCTCGCTACCATTTCGCCGGGGCGCTCGAGGACCAATGAATCTTGTCCGCTTCGGTCGAACGTGAGTACGGCCTGGCCACGAAAACTGTCCATGTGGCGGATGAGCCGGAGCGCGGTTGGTGCGGGAAGCCGGTCCGTATAGAGAGTCTCGCCGGAACTCGAGCGGACAACAGCGCCATTGGAGCTGACGAGGGTCACTGGAATGCCCAGATCCTTCGCGATGGGCAACGCGTAGTCGTGACGGCGTCCCGTGGCAAGCATGACGTGCATGCCGTTCGCGTGGGCCGCGTGCAGAGCAGCGCGGTTCCGGTCGGTGATCTGGAAATGCGGGTCCAGCAGCGTGCCATCAATGTCCAGGGCGATGAGGCGGATGGAGGTCACTCGTTTGATTCTAGTGGATTCAGCCAGGAAGTGCCTTATACGACGTTGCATATCAAAGTACTTTACAATACAGAATCTAAGGCTTACTGTAATGGCGATGTTACGGCGGAGGCGACGGCGACGGACGACGTCTCTCTTTTGAGGTAGCCTTACATGCACAGTCCAAATTGCAGCCCGACAGCGGATTGCATCGTGGCGGGCGCAAGTTTCGCCGGCCTGGCCTGCGCCACAGCGCTGGCACGTTCCGGCGCCAGGGTCACGGTCCTGGAACGCAAAGCTGACCCCGGCGAAAAGCTCCACACTACTGGAATCATCGTCAAAGACGCCATTGATCAGGTTGCTCTGCTGGACGGACTGCCCGCCCGGCTGGTCCGCCGCATCAACGGCGTGCGGCTCTACGCCCCCAACTTGAAGCATGTGGACCTGGCCGCGCCCGGCTACTACTTCCTTGCCACGGACACTCCTGAACTCATGCGCTGGCTTGCGGCTCGCGCCGAAGATGCGGGCGCGCGGATCGTTTATCGCAGCTCCTTTGCGCAGGCCACGCGGACGCGCAGCGGCTTTGATCTTGGAGATGGCGGGACCACACGCTTTCTTGTCGGCGCAGACGGTCCAAACTCCCGCGTGGCCAGGACTCTTGGCCTGGGACAAAACAGTAAGTTTCTGTTCGGGATTGAATACGAATACGCCGGCACGGAAATTGCCGATCCGGACAAGTTGCATTGTTTCGTCGATTCCCGCCTTGCGCCCGGCTACATTGCGTGGGTCGTGGCCGGCGTGGGCGTTGTGCAGGTTGGACTGGCGCGTCGCGTCGGGCGAAATCAGCCGGCAGCGGACGCAGCCATGGGGGCCTTCCTCGAGAAGATTGTGCGGTTTTTTGACTTCAGGAATATGCGGCCTGTTTCCGTCCGCGCTGGAATGATTCCATGCGGAGGCGTGGTGCGACCGGTCGCGGCGCAGCGCGCGCTGCTTGTGGGCGACGCGGCAGGCATGGTTTCTCCGCTGACCGCCGGCGGAATCCATACCGCCTTGAAACATGGCCTTGCGGCCGGACACGCCATCAGCGACTATCTGAACGGTAAGTGTGACGATCCCAGCAAGTGGCTGGTTCGCTCGTATCCCGGATTTAAGACCAAGCGTCTGTTGCGATTTCTGTTTGACCATTTTCAAAGCGATACGCTCTTTAATTTTCTACTCGGTACAAAACCGATGCGTGCGGCCGCGGGCATGGTCTACTTTCACCGTAAGGGCGCGTTCGACCCAACGTAGGCTGCCATTCCTGGGGCGATGGAAGTACAGAGCGCTGAGAATCAGGGCCTCGGCTAAGACCGAGTTCACCTTCATGCAGCGTTGCCAGTGCCTGGCTAGTACTTCACGATGGCCGTAAACGATTTCGGGTCCAGGCTTGCTCCGCCAACCAGAGCGCCATCGATTTCCGGCTGGGACATCAAAGCGGCCGTATTCTCAGGCTTGACGCTTCCGCCGTAGAGAATTCGGAGATTCACGGCCAGATTTTCACCCAACGCCTTGGCTGCTTGTGCGCGAATTACCTGATGGGCGTCAGCGGCCATTTCCGGCGTAGCGGTTTTGCCGGTACCGATGGCCCACACTGGCTCGTAGGCGACGATCAGCGGCGCAGCTTCCGCGCCGGAAAGATCGCGGAAGGCAATGCCGCACTGGCGCCGCAGAACGTCTTCCGTGAGTCCGGCTTCGCGCTCGGCCAGAACTTCGCCGACGCACACGATCGGTTGGAGACCATTCGCAAGAGCGGCTTTGAGCTTGAGGTTTACCGCGTCGTCGGTCTCACCGAAAATCTGGCGGCGCTCCGAGTGGCCGATGATCACATGGGAGCAGCCAACCGCTCGCAGCATGTGCGCCGAGATTTCTCCGGTGTACGGACCTTCTTTCTCCCAGGACATGTCTTGCGCGCCTACGCCGATCTTGCTGCCGCGCAGGCTTTCGACGGCCGCGGGAATACAGACAAAAGTAGGGCAGAGAACAATGTCGTCGCGATGATGGTGCTTCACCAGCGGCAGAAAGGCCGCGATGTACTCCCGCGCCTGTTCCGGGGTCTTGAACATTTTCCAGTTCGCGGCAATAAGTTTTTTTCGCATATCAGCAATCAACAAATAGCAGTTGGCAATTAGCCAAAGTTGAGCTTTCGGACTGCATCGGAGTACGCCTGGTACGTGCGGGGATCAAAAAGAACGAACCGCACACTCATAACGGAAGACAATGCGGGAAGGTGCTGCGCCACAGCGCCCAGGGCAACCTTGGCTGCTTCGTGCACCGGATACCCAAAGGCGCCGGTCGAAACCGAAGGGAAGCTGACGCTTGTGCAAGCCAGTTGTTCGGCGATCTGCAAGGATTCCCGATAGCAGCTTTCCAACGTTTCCGCCTCGCCGTCTTCTCCGCCTTGCCACACTGGTCCGACGGTATGGATCACATATTTTGCATTCAACCTTGCGCCTGATGTGCTAACCGCGCGCCCCGCGGGAAGGGTGCCATGCTGCGCTCGAATCCTCTTGCACTCAGCAAGCAGCGCGGGCCCTGCGGCTTCATGAATAGCGCCATCAACGCCGCCTCCGCCCAGTAAGTAAGAGTTGGCGGCATTCACGATCGCGTCCGTTGTTTCGGACGTGATGTCACCGATCGCTAATGTCACCATTTTTCCGCCGATGCGAAATTTCTGTTCCTTCTGCACTCATTTGTCCGTCAGCGCTTCCACGCCGGGCAGCTTTTTGCCTTCGAGAAATTCCAGGGACGCGCCGCCGCCGGTGGAGATGTGCGTGATCTTGTCCGCGACTCCGGCCTCGTGCACGGCAGCCACCGAGTCTCCACCTCCGACGATGGACGTTGCTCCGCTATTGGCCGCTATGGCCTGGGCGATCTGCATGGTGCCTTTGGCAAATGGCGCCACTTCAAACACTCCCATGGGGCCATTCCAGACGATCGTTTTCGCCCCGGCAATTTCTTTGGAGAACACGGCCACCGTGTCTGGACCGATGTCGAGTCCCATCTTGTCCGCAGGAATGCCTTGATCGGCTTTGACAATTTGGGACACCGCCGCAGTATCAATCTTCTCGGCGACCACGTGGTCCAGCGGCAGCAGCAGACGGACATTGCTTTTCTGCGCTTCACGCAGGATATCGCGGGCCAGATCGAGCTTGTCATCCTCCACCAGAGATTTGCCGACTTGTTTGCCCTGGGCCTTGGCAAAGGTGTAAGCCATGGCCCCGCCGATGAGCAGCGCGTCCACTTTGCTCAGTAGGTTACGCAGCACGTCAATCTTGTCCGACACCTTGGCCCCGCCGATAATGGCCACGAACGGTTTTTCCGGATTGCTGGTGACTTTGCCCAGATATTCCAGCTCTTTCTGCATCAGCAGACCGGCGGCAGCGGGATGGAGGAACTTCGTAATCCCCACGGTGGAAGCGTGCGCGCGATGCGCCGACCCGAATGCGTCATTGACGTAGACATCGGCCAGCGCAGCCAGCTTGCGGGAAAACGCTTCGTCGTTGGCTTCCTCTTCGGGATGGAAGCGCAGGTTTTCGAGCAGCAGGGTCTGGCCTTTTTCCAGTTTGCCGGCAAGTTCTTCGGCCACCGGTCCAATGCAATCCGGCGCGAAGTCCACGGTGCAGCTGCGTCCCATTCGCTGGTTGAGCAGCGTGCGCAAGCAGTCGGCCGCGGGCTTTAGGCCCATCTTGGCATTGACTTTGCCTTTGGGACGGCCCAGATGTGAAGCCAGAATCAGCCGCGCGCCGCTGCGTAGCGCGTACTCGATGGTGGGCAGCGTTTCGCGAATCCGCGTGTCGTCGGAAACGCGGCCGTCCTCAGCGAGCGGGACATCAATGAGCGGAACATTGAAATCCACGCGCATGAAGACGCGCTGGCCGTCGAGCTTCAAGTCCCGTATGGATAACTTTGCCATGATCGTTCCGCGGCGTTAGAGGCCTCTCTTGCCCATGAAGTGGACCAGGTCACGCACACGGCAGGAGTATCCCCATTCGTTGTCATACCACGCGATGACTTTCACGCAGTTGCCGGCCACCACGCGGGTGAGCAGCGAGTCCACGATGGACGAGCGGTCATCGCCGCGATAATCCACGGACACCAGTTCCTCGGTCTCCACACCCAGAATGCCCTTCATGGAGCCGTTCGCCGCGGCCAGCATGGCGGCATTCACTTCTTCCGGCGTGGTCTTCTTTTCTACAAACGCCACCAGGTCAACCACGGAGACGTTGGGAGTGGGCACGCGCATGGCAAAACCGTCAAGCTTGCCTTTCAAGTCGGGAATCACCAGATGCAAAGCCTTAGCTGCGCCTGTGGAAGTCGGAATCATGGAGAGAGCGGCGGCGCGGGCGCGGCGCAGGTCTTTGTGAGGGAAGTCGAGAATCACCTGGTCGTTGGTATATGAGTGGATCGTGGTCATGGTGCCGCATTGGATTTTGAAACTATCATGAAGAACTTTAGCTACCGGCGCTAAACAATTCGTAGTACAGGACGCATTGGAGACAATGTGGTGCTTCGCCGGATCGTATTTATCGTCATTCACGCCCAGGACAATGGTCAGGTCTTCACCCTTGGCCGGAGCGGAGATGATCACTTTCTTTACCGGTCCCCGCAGGTGTTTTTTTGCCTGCTCGGCATCGGTAAAATGTCCGGTGGATTCAATCACCACCTGAGCGCTCACGCCAGGCCAGTCAATCAGGGCCGGATCTTTTTCGGAAAATACCCGCAGCAGCTTGCCGTCAATGCTGATGGAGTTACCCTGGGCCTTGATTTCATGCTTCAGGTTGCCGAGGATCGAGTCATATTTCAGGAGATGCGCCAACGTGGCCGGACTGGTAAGGTCGTTGACCGCCACAAATTCAATATTGGGATCGCCAAGGGCCGTGCGAAACACGTTGCGCCCGATCCGGCCAAAGCCATTGATACCTACTTTCAGCGCCATTTACTTCCTCCAAAAGAAAAAACTGGAAATTTGATGCGAAAAAGAAACCATCAGCAGCAGACGGTTGAGACCTTTCAGGCTAGCACATCCCGGCGACCCGTGGACCATGGGCGCTGTCCCCCTGGCGGTGGCGCTAGCGGTAAATAGCGGCGGACCAGTAGGCCCCCGGTTTGTTCTGTCACGGATGTGCCCGGTCCGTACCTGTACGGCCCCCACCCCCCTATGCCACTTTTGTTGAAAACAAAGCCCCAACCCCAATTCGACCGAACGGTGACCGACCGGTCGAAGCTTCTTTCTGCCCTATTTCCACCCTCGAATCACGTTGTTCCTTTCCATGCCTTGCTGATTGCTATTTGCTGCTATTTTGCCGTTTGCTCTTCCTCGGACGAACATAAGGCGAAATACCGGATGAGGGTAACGCAATTCTATGCGAATGTAAAGCGAATCTGGGTACAGCAGATTTACCTATGTTTTCAATGGGTTACTCCATGGTCTTTTTGCCGGGTGAGACGCCCGAGAAGAGGGTCCGTCTAAGCCTTGCGGCATACTCGGGCGGGACTAAAGGGCATGCAGCTTTCATGTCCCCGGGGCCAATAGGCGCGACACAGAGACATTTGTCAGAGCGCGCCTGTAAAGGTGGATTCTTGACACGTGTGCGTTCGCCATGTATTGAAATTTTATGACTTGGGCATGTCCGCGGTGTGATCGGACTTTTCGTCGGGTGAAGCAACGTCACGCGTGCGGAGTCGGCAGCGCCGCGACCTTACTCAAGAGCAGGCCGCCGGCACTCACCGATCTTTACCGGAAACTTGAGAACACTGTCAGGCGCTTTGGCGGGGTGGAGGTAGTCACACGTGACCGGTACGCGCTGTTCCGGACAACGCGCATCTTTGCGGACCTGACGGTAACGCGGGATGCGCTTCGTGTGGTGGTTCACCTCGGTCGCAAGGTAAGCGCACCGTACTTCATCAAAATCGGACCAAGCGGCAACCGCGTCTCCCACGTCGTCCTTGTCCGAACCGCCGGGGACCTGCGCATGGTCATGCCGTTTTTGCGTGAAGCGTTCGACCTCGCCGCGAGTGAAAAGACACAAGACTGATCTTCTATTCACACGTGCGCCGCAGTAGTCCTGGGGTTACGTCGCTGGATTTCATTCCGTGGTTGCGGTCAAAACAAAGCCACCTTTGGGCGAAAGGGGGCATCCAAGCGATTATCACAGCACGTGTCAGAAATCTTCCCCTTCGTCATTCCAAAGTTGTTACTTCACACAAAGGAGAAAACTTACAGTGAAATTGAAATTGATCTGTGCAGCGATATTTGCCATGGCCCTGGCTATGCCAGCGTCAGCGCAGGTTGGGATCTTCGTCAAAATTGGACCGCCGGCCGTGCGTTATGAAGCGCCGCCGCCGTCGCCTGGTCCGGGTTTTGTCTGGATGGAAGGATACTGGGCCCCGCAAGGCCGTCGTTACGTATGGGTCTCCGGACGCTGGGAGCGCGCGCCGTACGAAGGGGCCTATTGGACGCATCCTCATTACGACCACTACCCGGAAGGCTGGAGAATGCATGAAGGCCATTGGGACCGCGAGGACCACGACGACCACTACTGGCGTGATCACGACAAACACGATCATGACAAGCACGATCATGATAAGCACGATCGCGATAAGCACTAAGACTATTCTTGCATCGCCTACGAAGGGAGGGACGCCTACCGCGGAGAGCAACGCGGAGCATAGGGGTCCCTCCTTCGTCGGGACAAGAAAACGGCGGGACAAGAGAAAAACTGCCTCCCCGGCAAAGCTCCAACGCTGCTGACCCTCGGGTAATACCTCCCAGACACCAAAGTAATGAACAAGACAGGGCCGCTTCTAGGTATGATTCTATTTTCTGGATTCATTAACCGCCCTCGCCCAAAAGGGCCCAAAACTAAACGGGGAAAACGGGGTTTAGGCCTGAAGAACTGAGGGCATAACCGCGGGACCGGCAGCCATTTCCCGCAGGAAAGATGGAAGTAGATGTAAATGTTGGATTCCCGGTCAGAAACGGAAACAACTCAGGACGAGCGGACGTCTTCTCAGGAGAGGCAGTCTCCGGCGTCACTGACGGCGCTTTCCGTCCGCTTGTTTGCCTACGGAGGCCCGCAAGGAAAGTTGCGATCCCTGGCTTGGCAGCCGGAAGCCGAGATCACCGGGATGTTGCGTGCGCTGGTGTACGAAGGACAGGGAAGAGTTACCGAGATCGGCGAGAGTGCGCTGCTGGCGCATTTTGAGAATCCACTGCATGCCCTGGTCACGGCGCGGGCCCTGCAACAGAAATTGCTGACCTTCGGTCAGGAGACTTCTCCGGAACAAGTGGTTGCGGCGGCGATCGTGCATGGCTGGAGCAATCCAGTAGCGAAAGCCGCTACCGAAGACACACCCACCGAGATCTTTGCGCCGCCCACCGTCCTGGCTGAACCGGGGCCGGCCCAGGTGCTGGTAACCCAGAAAATATACGATATCGCCAGGAGCCTGTCCGGATTTGAATTCAACGATCTGCCAGTGCGTGGTCCGGGCGAAACCGGCACAGCGGAGTCCTTCTACGAACTGCTCTGGGCAGACGCTTCAACATACGCCCACCTGAGACAAGCGATCCATGATGCCGGAGCCAACACGCCCCGACAGACCCGCTATGAAATCCAGGCGGAACTTGGGCGCGGCGCCATGGGGCTGGTCTACAAGGCGTATGACCGGATGATCGGCCGCACGGTGGCGCTCAAAACCATCGCGGTGGACGGCAGCGGAAGCGACCATGAGTCGCTGGTGGAGAGGCTCAAGCAGGAAGCCAAAGCCGCGGGATGCCTGGACCATCCGAACATCATTACGATTTTTGACGTTGGGCAGGAAGACAATCTGGTCTATCTGAGCATGCAGTTTGTGGAGGGCGTTACGCTCTCCAGCCTGCTGGCGGACGGAAAGCTGCCTCCGCTGTCGACGTTGCTCACCTACGCCGACCAGATTTGCAGCGCGGTAGGATACGCGCACAGAAAAGGCGTGATCCATCGCGACTTGAAGCCCGCCAACCTGATGCTTACCCCGCAGGGCCAGATTAAAGTGCTGGACTTCGGCATTGCCAAACTCGGCGACACGGGGTTGACCCAGGCCGGCATGGTGATTGGCACGCCCACGTACATGGCGCCGGAGCAGGCTGTGGGCAAGAAGATTGACCACCGGTCGGACATTTACGCGTTGGGAGCAGTGTTCTACGAGCTGGTCACGCGCGAGCGGCCGTTCAAAGGCGAGATCACGACTATCTTCTACAAGCTGATCAACGAAGATCCCACGCCGCCTTCCTTGATTAACCCCTCGTTGCCGATCGGCATTGACGCCATCATCCGCAAAGCGCTGGCCAAGGACCCGAACCAGCGTTTCCAGAGTTGCGAAGAAATGCGGCAGGCCCTGGCCGAGCAAGCAGCGCTGTTGGGCGGCACTGCCGCTGCGCCGACCTTGGTATCGCGGCCAGTGGCTACGGAAAGACCGCAAGCCTCTGTTGCACCGTCAAGAGCGCCTGACACCACCGTGGCCCGTCGCAAATCGCGGAGATGGATTTACGCCGGGCTGACCATTTGTATTCTGGCTGCCGCGGTCGTGCTGGCACTTCGCGTTGCGCGAGTCAAAGCGGCGATTTCGGCTTTCAAGGATCCCCAGGCGGCAACACAAACCGATGCGGCAAAGGGAAGCACTACCGCGCAGCCGCCGGCAAGTACCGACGGAAATACATCGCCGGCGTCCAACCCGGCCAACGGCAGTTCGACAGCCACTGGTGTTCCCGCAACCTCCCAGCCGTCAGCGACCGCGGGATCAACTGGACCAGGACCGGGGAACACGCAGCCGGTATCAGGTACTGCCACTCCCTCGACAGGCGACGTCAACGCAGGCCAGCCGTCTTCGTCATCCGTTTCCTCAACAACAGATAATGCAAAGCCCAAGCCGGTGACGCAAACGGTGGTGGCGGACCCATCGACAAAGAACTCTTCTGATCCGAAGAGCGCTGCCGACACAGCGTCGGACACCGGAACCGGCGACACGGTCAAGGCGCCGAGGCGTACACTGAACCGGGACGCGGCCACGCCGGGCGCAGCGAGCGGCGTGAGCGTAGAAGGCTTCCACCGCAGCGACGTTCCTGATCTTCTAAAGAGCGCGGATGGCGCCGCCGCACGTGGCGACTATGCCAGTGCCCGCTACGGCTACGGTATTGTGCTGCGACTGGAACCCCGCAATCCCCGCGCGCGCGCCGGACTCCAGCGCGTGACTCAAGCCGAACGCGAGCGCCAGTAAGCGCGCCTTCCCGCTCTGCATTTTTCCGCCAATCCCGTTTGTCTAGCATGGCTTCTTTGAGTAAACTCTTGGCCATGAAACGAATCAGCCTCATTCTCACTGCTCTCTTCTTCTGTCTGCCCACGTTTGGCCAGGACTGGGCCAAACAGATTCTGGAAAAGTCGTCGCGTCACCAGGAATGGGTGAACGTGAAGCATGGTGATCGCGTGGTTCATGCGTTCATCGTCTATCCGGAGGTCAAGCGGAAGGCCCCGGTTGTGGTTGTGATCCACGAAATATTCGGCCTTACGGACTGGGCGCGAAGTGTGGCGGACGACCTGGCCGCCGCCGGGTACGTGGCCATTGCTCCGGACCTGCTTTCGGGCGACGGCCCGAAAGGCGGAGGCACGGAGGAGTTTTCCGGCATGCAGGATGCGATGAAGGCCGTCTCCGGACTCGATCCTGACACCGTGACCGCCGACCTGAATGCCGTAGCGGATTACGCGAAAGGACTTCCGGCGTCCAACGGCAAGCTTTTTGTCGCGGGCTTTTGCTGGGGCGGCGGGCAGTCATTCCGCTTTGCCACCAATCGCAAAGATCTGAGCGCGGCGTTTGTCTTCTACGGTCCGCCGCCGAAGGACATTGGCTCTATTACCGCTCCCGTCTACGGCTTTTATGCCGGCAACGACGCCCGCATTGATGCGACAATACCGGACACCAGTGAAGCCATGAAGAAAGCCGGCAAGAAATATGACCCGACAACGTACGAAGGCGCGGGACATGGGTTCATGCGCGCCGGAGAAGATCCGACCCAGGATCCCGCTAAAAATGAAGGGAACAAAAAGGCCCGCGCTGAAGGCTGGGAGCGTTGGCTCGCGCTCATGAAGTCGTTGTAGCGCGGCCACATCCGGTCTGAATTCGCGGGCATCGGCACCTTCCAGGCGGCACTTGTGGCCGCCTGGTTTAATTTTGGGCTGATTTCAAAATAAGCCCTGCTTCGGCCGTGTGGACCGAATCCGCCGATCAGGCTGCCTTTTGGGCCTTGGCTTCAAGGGCCTTGGTTTTTGCGGGAATTTCGCTTACGACTTTCATTTCATTCCAGTCATAGGGGAATTCCTTGCCGCAGTCGAGACAAACCACGTACGTACCCGTAGCGGAAGCAGCGGGCGCTGCTCTGCGCTCGCCGCGTTTGATGGTTACAGGGAAACTATAGTTTTCATGCCAGCACCCAAACAATATGTCCAGCAACTTCGCCATGACTACCACAACTCTCCGGCCAGGTCCCTGGGGGAACCAAACGCCATTAACGTTTGCGTGTAAAGGTTTCTACACGGCAATTAGATTCAATTCATGTGGAAAAGGTTTCGTGAAACCACGGGGCGCGGATTGTAAAGACTTGTACGGCGAAATTGATAAAAAAGGACTTACCGGGAAGGTTTCTTGACTGGTTTGCTGTTCTTACACCTGGTCATGATGGCTGCATGCAGGCGGGAGCGCAGATTCTCCGGCAGTTCGTAGAGCTGGTTGTTGCGGTAGATTTCGATGGTTTGCTTGGTGGTATTCAGTACCACTTCGCAGTCGTGGCACCACTGGAGGTGTTCTTCCAGCTCCACTCGTACGGTGGAGGCGATGTTGCCATCAAGATAATCGGTCAGCTCAACCAGAAACTCAGTGCACTTCACTTTTGCCCGTCCCCGCCCCGTTTGGACTTGAAGTATTTTGCCAGGCGTTCCCGTAATTGCAAGCGGGCGCGCAACAGCCTGGATTTTACCGCAGGAACGCTCAATTGCAGCATTTCCGCGGTTTCCTCCGTGGAAAGACCTTCCACGTCCCGCAGCACAAACACCGTCCGAAATCCCGGAGGCAGGCCCTGAATGGTCTTCTTCAGGATGTCACCCAGCTCCGACTGACCGTACAACTGTTCCGGGTTGGGACTCCAGTCCGCAACCTCGCGCGGCATGCTGCCATCTTCGGTCTCCACGTCTTCGTCAATGGAAACCGTCTTGTCAGACCGCCGGCGCCGCAGCTTCATCAACGCTTCATTGACGGCAATCCTCACCAGCCAGGTATAGAACTTCGAATTCCCCTGGAACTGGGCGAGGTTCGTGTACGCCTTGAGGAACGCTTCCTGGACTACGTCCTGGGCGTCTTCCTCGTTATGCGTGATGTGCTGCGCAATGCGGAAGATGTTGCGATCGTACCGCGTGACAAGCTGGCTGAAAGCTTCCAGGTCGCCTTTCTTGGCGGCCAGGACCAGTGCCATTTCGTCGGTGACACCTTCTGCACTCTTTTGGATGGCTTCCATGAGGACTCGACTCAATAAATTTACTATGTCTGCAGCCTCAGCGGGGATTAAAAGATTCGCTGACGCTCGCGTCGCGTTCGCAGGGTTGCTCTTTTGAGTCCCTTACCGCACACTGAGACCGCCGACGGCGTTTGAATAGTGTAATCTTTAGCCATAGGCTATAAGCAAAATTTGCCCTAGGATTGCCTCGATAGCAGATGCCACGTCCGACAAATCTCCAAGCCATGGTCGAAGGAGCTATCGCCGAAGTGTTTGCGGCGGCGCTCCCCGGGCTGCGCGCGGAGATCGTACGGCGCACGGTGGACAAACTCCAGGGGCTGACCGCGCAATCGGAAGGATCCGAATCGCTGCTCTCGGCTGCCTCGTCCATTCAGGACACGGTCTCGCAGGCGGAAATACTTCGCCGTCTCCTGGAAGGCGCTGCCCAGCTGGCTGGCCGAGCTGCTCTGTTCGTGGTCAAAGGCAAGTCGATCGCCGGCTGGCTGGCCCTGGGCTTTGCCGACAACGAATCCGTCAAGTCGTTCACACTCAATACCGTCGCCGGGTTGGTGGCCCAGGCCATTCAAGGCCGAATGCCGGCGGATGGCCCAGCCGCTGACTTTGACGCGGGGTTCGCAGCCTCGGTTGGTAGCCCAGCTGATGGGGACTGTCTGGTGGTCCCGCTGGTCGTCCGGCAAAAGGTCGCCGCCATCATCTATGCGGACGCGGGCACAACCGCCGCCGGGACTCTGGATTCTTCCGGCCTCAAGTTGCTGACCCGGTTTGCCGCGCTGTGGATCGAACTCACTTCCCTGCGAAAGGCCGGCGGGCCGGAAGACCCTTCCGTCGCAACATCTACCGTTCCCGTGGCGTCCTCTGCTCCAGCGGCGCCTGCCATGTCTGCCGCCGACGCTGAAGTCCACAACAAGGCCCGGCGGTTCGCCAAACTGCTGGTGGAAGAAATCAAGCTCTACAACGGACCCAAAGTCGCGGAAGGCAGGCAGAGCGGCGACCTCTACGCGCGGCTGAAGGACGACATAGAAAAGAGCCGGGCCACGTACGACAAGCGGTACGCCGAAACTCCGGCCGCCGACGCGGACCACTTTACTGAGGAATTAGTGCGCGTTTTGGCGGATAATGACGCATCGCTGATGGGCGCCGGTTTTCCGCGTTAAATAAAATTTTGTGTCAGCCCGACGTTGTCTATTCACTCTCTCGTTGCTACTGGTAACGCTGCAGGCCGGCGTGTCCGGCCAGACGCGCAAGAAGCCTTCGCCTTCGCGCAAGTCTGCCGGCGTGTCGAGACTGCAGCACATCACCCGCGCGTTTGTCGCGTCCACCGATCTCAAGCCCATGGCACAGCAGTTGCTCGCCAACCGCACGCCACAGGCTTACGCCGGCGTTGAAGGGTACGCGCGGCAGCACGAAAAAGATGACGCCGGCCCGCTGGCCTGGCTCGTCCTGGGATACGCGCACTACCTGGACAAGGACTACGCGAAAGCGCAATCGTCATGGCAGAACGCCGGCGGCCTCAGTCCTCTTCTCGGCGACTATCTCGATTACCTGCGCGCGCAGGGATATCGGGACTCGCACGACTACGCCAACGTCCTCAAGACTCTGGAAGGTTTTGAACAAAGGTATCCCGACTCTCTTTATCTTCACGAGGCCGGCCTGCTCTATGCCGGCGCGTTGTCGGCGACGGGATCGCCGCAGGCCGCGGTGGCGTATCTGGAAAAGCGCCGCGATCCTACCCGCGCCGACAGCGAACTATTGCTCGCCAGGACGTATCTGAGCGCCGGCGAAAAAGCCAAGGCCGTCCAGATGCTTCGTCACCTGTATTTCGCGATGCCACTCACCGAAGAAGCCGACGCCGCCGCAATGGAGTTGCACGCAACAGGCGAAGCCCAACCGTCGGGAAGCCTGGCGGAGCGCCGGTCGCGCGCCGAGGCACTGCAGAAAGGGAAGCGGTATCAGGAGTCAGTCACCGAACTTGCTCCGCTGGTTGAAGACGCGCCTGCTTCCGACGTGATTCCATTGCTGATGGACTACGCGACGGCGCTCTATCACGTCCACAGGCGTGATGACGCGCAGCGGCTCTTTGAGACTCTCCTGAAGAGCCCCGTCACCAGCGCGGACACCAAAGCACAGGCGCTGTATTATCTGGCGGAAATTGCGCGGGAGAAGGACAACCACGACCGCCAGACCGAAATGATCGCGCAACTGCGAACGCTGGCCCCGGAAAGTGAGTGGCTGCAGCAGGCGCTGCTGTCCATGGGCAACAAGTACCTGCTGAAGAGGGACTTCCCGTCGGCTCTGACTTGGTACACGGAGGTTTATCAAAGCAAGCGCACCAGCCGTTTCGCCCCGAACGCGCATTGGAAGGTCGCGTGGCTTTCCTATCGCCTGGGCAAGAAAGATGACGCTATGCGCTTGTTCGACGAACAACTGGACCTCTTTCCGTCATCCGCGGAAGTCCCGGCAGCGCTCTATTGGCGCGGGCGACTCGCCGAAGATGACGGAAAAAAACTACTGGCGCGGGCGTATTACCAGAAACTGGCGCAGAATTTTCGGTATTTCTATTACGCCAACCTGGGGCGGGAGCGTCTCAACAGTATCGGAGTAGAAGGCGTGACGGACCCGTTGGTCTTGAACAAACTGCCGGCGTCGTCCAGGCCTCCGCAGAATTGGGACCCGCCCGCTGGCAATGTCCGCGCGCAGAAAGCGCAATTGTTGGCCAATGCCGCGATGTTCGACTTCGCGGTCAGGGAATTGCAGGCTTCCACCGCGGGCTCTCCCACCTGGCAAGCGGAGTCCATCGCCAAGACATATGAGGACGCAGGCAGCTACGTGCAAGCCATCGAGACACTGAAGCGCGCCGTTCCGGGTTACTTCTCCGCCGAAATCAGCCAGATTCCCCGGCCTGTATGGCAAGGCCTGTTTCCCAGGCCTTACTGGGATGAGTTACAGAGGCATTCTCAGCTCAACCAGCTTGATCCGTATCTGATTGCGTCTCTGATCCGCCAGGAATCGGAATTCAGTCCCGGCGCGGTGTCACGCGCCAACGCTCTGGGACTCATGCAACTGCTTCCCAGCGTCGGCAAGAGCCTGGCGCGGGAAGCGAAGATAAAGAATTATTCCCAGAGCGAGCTCTTCAACCCCAGCGTCAATATGCAATTGGGGACGCGCTACTTCAAGCACATCGTGGACCACTATAACGGACAGGTGGAGTATGCCCTGGCCGCTTATAACGCTGGTGAAAGTCGCGTCGACACCTGGCGAAAGGACGGGGACTTCAGAGATATCAGCGAGTTTGTTGAGTCGATTCCGATTACCGAAACCCGCGAGTATGTCGAGGCCATCATGCGCAACACCGTGATGTACAAGCTCCTGTATCAATGACATCTTCTTAGCGTCAGGTAACTGTCTTTTGACCGCGGGGAGCAACAAGAAGTCTGCCAAGCAACAGCAGGCCCCCGGCCACAATCGCACTGTCCGCCACGTTGAACGGCGGCCAATGATGGGCGCCGGCATAGAAATCGAGGAAATCTACGACTCGTCCGCTGATAATGCGGTCGGTGAGATTGCCCGCTGTTCCGCTCAGGATGAGTGACAGTGCAACGCTGATGGCGCTCATGGTGCGGCTGTATTTCCAAAGCAGGACCGCAACCACGATCAATGCCGTCAGGGAGAACGAAATCAGGAGCAGCGTTCGATACGGGGAATTCGATTCGGCGAAGAGGCTGAATGCGGCACCCGGGTTTTCCTCATGCGTAAGACGGAAGAATCCGGGGATGAGTTGCACGGCGCCGTAGAGAGCGATGTGCTGCACCACCAGCCGTTTGGTAAGGCGGTCCAGAACAAACACAGTCAGGGCGATCAGCAAGTGGTATTTGCGCATAGAGCCCGGGAACGCATTTGCTACTGACTCGTGGCCTTTTCCTCTTGTGGGGCAAGGAAGATCTCGCTCAGCAGAAGCACGGCGCCGATCACGATGGCGCTGTCGGCAAGATTGAATGCCGGCCAATGATGCGAGCCGACGTAGAAGTCGAGGAAATCAATGACGCGCCCGCTGACTACGCGGTCCCAAAGATTTCCCATCGCCCCGCCAAAAACCAGAGAAAGTGCGATGGCCGTGGCATTCATGGCGTTGCCATTCTTCCACAGCAGCGCGGAGACCACAGCCAGGGCGGCGACCGAGAACAGAATCAACATGGCCACCTTCCACTCAGAAGGCGACTCCGAAAACAGGCCGAAGGCGGCCCCCGGATTCTGCACGTGGGTCAGGCGGAACATTCCGGGAATGACGTCTACGCTATCGTGCAAAGAAATCCGTTCCGCCACCAGCCATTTTGTAAACCGGTCCAGCCCGATCACCAGCGTAGCGATAATAAGATGATACTTGCGCATAAACTTCAGTATTTCCGAGCGGGCCCGCGCCCGCTCCGACCAGTCAATCTTAGCTCTTCCTGCGACCTTAGTTTCTACTGGTACTGCTGCAATCCGTACAATCTTGTGCAATCGGGACGCCGTGCTCGCATTCCATTTCGCTCTCGATCTCCGCCAGCGTCGCCAGGCACCGCTCGCAGACCGTAGGATAGCGTTCGCTTGTGCCTACCTGCGTGGAATAGTTCCAGCAGCGCTCGCACTTGGTCCCCGGCGCCTTGCTTACTTCTACGCGCAACGAGGTGTTCCCGTTCCCGCCTGGCAAGGGCCGAATTTCAACTCCGGAAACAATCAGCAGGAACCGCAGGTCGTTGCGATAACGTTCCAGCAGCCCATACAGGCTGTCCGGAGAATATATTGTGACCACGGCTTCCAGTGCGCTGCCGATAAGTTTCGCGTTGCGCGCGGCTTCGAGCGCCAGCAAGACTTCTTCACGCACACTCATCAGGGAATCAAAATCAGCGGTCAGCAACCGCGTACGTTCCTGGTCGGTGGGTCCGTCTGTGATGTCGTCTCTGTTAGGAAAGTGCGCCAGATGTACGCTTTCCGGTCTGCCGGAAACGGCGGGCAGGAAGCTCCAAACTTCCTCCGCGGTAAAGGACATGACGGGCGCCACCAGGCGGACCATGGCCTCGCCGATCCTCCAGACCGCTGTCTGGGCCGAGCGCCGGGCGCTGGAGTTTGGCGCGGACGTATACAGACGGTCCTTGAGCACGTCAATGTATTCCTTACTCAGGTCAACCGAGAACTCGTTCAGTTGATGGTAGATGCGGTGGAACTCAAAGCCTGCATACCACTGGCGCGCGCGATCGCTCATCTCCGCGGCCCGCAGCAACCAGTATTGGTCCAGAGGCAGCATGTCGTCGAATTTCACAGCGTGCAGCGCGGGATCAAAGTCCGGCAGGTTGCTCAGGATGTATTTGAACGTATTACGGACCTTGCGGTAGTTCTCCGCCACCTGCTGCATCAGGTCTTGCGATACGGTGACGTCTTCCTGGAAGTCCACCGATGCCACCCACAGTCTGACGATCTCGCCACCGAGACGCTTGGCGATGTCCACGGGATCGATTCCGTTGCCCAGCGATTTTGAAGTCGCCCGACCCTGGGGGTCGAGCGTCCAGCCATTGGTGGCGACGGCACGATACGGCGCATGCCCGCGTGTGCCTACCGCACAGAGCAGGGAAGAGTGAAACCAGCCGCGATACTGGTCTCCGCCTTCCAGATAGAGGTCGGCGGGCCAGGGCAATCCGGGTTCGCGACCGAGCACGGCAGCGTGGCTGGATCCGGATTCAAACCAGACGTCAATGATGTCCGTCTCTCTGCGAAACTGCTTCTTGCCGCAACCGGAACAAGCCGTCCCCGCGGGAAGAATTTTGCCGGCTTCAAGCTGGTACCAGGAATCCGCGCCTTCGCGCGCAAACAGGTCAACAACAGCTTTGTGAGCTTCCTTCGAATCTAAAAGTTGTCCACAACCTTCGCAGAAAAATACGGCAATGGGCACGCCCCACACACGTTGGCGGGAAATACACCAGTCCGGACGCGTTGCAATCATGTTGCTGATGCGCTCTTCGCCCCACGCCGGGATCCATTTCACTTTCTTGATTTCGTCCAGGGCGCGCTGGCGAAGCGTGCTGCCGTCCACGGCCGACTCCATGGAAATGAACCATTGTTCGGTCGCCCGGAAAATGACCGGGTTATGGCAGCGCCAGCAGTGGGGATAGGAGTGTTCAATCTTCGCCTTCGCCATCAGCACACCGCGCAACTTCAGCAGCTCAATGATCGGCTGATTGGCCTGAAAAACAGTTTTTCCCTCGTATTCGGGAAGACCGTTGTGCAGGCGGCCGGATTCATCCACGTTGCAGGTCTGGTCCAGTTTGTACTTTGTTCCGGTGTAGAAATCGTCCGGGCCATGCGAAGGCGCTGTATGGACCGCGCCGGTCCCCTGGTCGGTGGTGACGTACTCGGCCAATACCCCCAGAACCTGACGGTCGAGAAACGGATGTGCAAACGTGGCGAATTCCATTTTCTTTCCCGGGAAGCGGGCGATCTCTCTGGCCCCGGTCAGATTGGTCTTCTCGATCGTCGGTTGGGCCAGCGCGTCGGCGACGATGTAAACCTCGCCAGCATGTTCCAGCGCAACGTAGTCGAGTGTGGGGTGAAAAGCCACGGCCATGGATGCCGGCAACGTCCAGGGCGTGGTGGTCCAGATGATGGTCGAGGCCTTCTTGCCTGCCAGAGCGGGATCGATCTTTGCCGGGTCGCTGGTCAGGCGGTACTTGACCCAGACGCTCGGACTGGTGTGGTTGGCGTACTCGATTTCAGCTTCCGCCAGCGCCGTCTTGTCGCTGATACACCAGTAGACGGGCCGCAGGCCTTTGTAGACCGCGCCGTTCTCCATGAAGTCGAACAACGAACGGACGATCACCGACTCATATTGCGGCGTCATGGTGGAATAGGGCTTTTCCCATCTTCCCAGGATGCCCAGCCGCTTAAACTGCTCGCGCTGGATGTCGAGATACTTTTGCGCGTACTCGCGGCATTTCTGGCGAACATCGGAAGGCGCAAGCTCCAGCTTTTTCCGCCCGAGCGCTTCGTCCACTTTGATCTCGATGGGCAAACCATGGCAATCCCATCCCGGGACATAAGGAGAGTCAAAGCCCGCCATGGTCTTTGACTTGACCACAAAATCCTTTAAGCACTTGTTTAAGGCGTGGCCTTCATGGATGGCGCCGTTAGCGTACGGCGGGCCGTCATGGAGAACGTAGCTGGGCGAACCTTTGCGCGCTTCCCGAATCTTTCCGTAAATCCCCATTTTCTCCCATCTTTCCAATAACTTCGGCTCATTCTGCGGAAGGTTGGCTTTCATGGGAAAGTCGGTTTTAGGAAGATTCAGCGTCAATTTAAGGTCGAGCGGGCCTCGCATGGGTTCTGTGGTCTCTCCGGGTGCTGATTCTTGCTATTTTCATTATAACCAGTGTCCGTCGTGCCTCGCCTCATGCCTTTCGAGGGGAGTGGCGCCGAAATCCCAAAGTTATTTGATTCTTCGACAACGTAGGGGCGGGAAACTGAATCTAACCGCGTATTAACCCTAAAAAGGTAAATGACCCCGGAAGGACAGGACCGCAAAGGCTGTACGGGTGCGAAACCAATGGCGAACCACGCAATAGATCCATCAAGCGCGAACAAATTGTCATATCGTGAGCCCACTCTTAATCTTCTGCGCGAAATGGAACAGCCGATGTGGCTGTCCCTTTGCCGCAATCTTAAAGATACGTTCTTTCCGGAAAGACTTCCGCCGCTAAAGCTCACTTCGCGTCCGGTACAAGTGCGGGACATCTGGAGCAATGGCCACCGCGGGAAGGCCACCGCGGGATCGATTACCGTGCACGGACTCTTGCTGGTCTTTCTGGTTGCACTTTCAATCCTGGCCGCCCATACCGCGGTCGCGGCGAAGCCGGAAGAACATGTCACGTTACTCGCTCCCGTGCTTAGCGATTACCAGCCGGTAATGACCGTGCATCCCGCCGAGAAGGCCCTAGCCGGCGGCGGTGGCGGCGGCGATCATGCCAAGCTGGTGGAAAGCAAAGGACGTTTGCCTAAGATCGCGCCCGTGCAATTTACGCCCCCAACGGTGGAGATCCGCAACCAGAAGTCGAAGCTGACGATGGAGGCCTCGATCGTGGCGCCGGCGAACGTCAAGCTGCCCGACAACAACATGCCGAACATCGGGAACCCGATGTCCGACCGCGTGAACGGGCCCCCGACGAACGGCACGGGCTCCGGTGCGGGGATTGGCGCCGGCAGCAGCGGCGGTATTGGCTCAGGCTCAGGCCCCGGACATGGTCCGGGAGAGCGCGGCGGCTATGGCGGTGGAACGTACAGAGTCGGCGATGTCGGAGTGACTGCCCCCATCCCTAAGTACACGCCGGATCCTGACTTCTCGGAAGAAGCACGCAAAGCCAAGTATCAGGGCCTGGTGACCCTGGCCGCGATCATCGGCACGGATGGACGCGCTCGCGGTGTGCGCGTAGTGCACAGTCTGGGTATGGGGTTGGACGAGAAGGCCCTGGAGAAAGTCAGGACCTGGCTTTTCGAACCGGGCAAGAAAGACGGCAAGCCCGTTGCCGTAGCCATGACTCTTGAAGTGGACTTCAAGCTCTTCTGATTATTTCTTTTCGGCAAGGAGGCCGCCGCGTTCCGTGCGGGCGGCAGTTCTTGCGGTCATGCAACAATCGCCCGCAGGTATCGGGCTGCCGTGCGGGCAAGTCCGCGGATGGCCGAGGAACGAGCAGATGCTGTCTGTTGCTTCCGGAGACAGAATGTGTTCGAACCGGCAAGCCTGCTCCGCGACTTCCTTCTCATCGTGCACGTGGAAGGTTTGCGTGAACAGCAATTCCGCCAGGCGATGACGGCGGATGATGTCTTCAGCGCGTTTGCGGCCCTTCTCCGTGAAGATGATCATGCGCTCGCCATGATCGGCAAAAGTGCTGGGAGGACGGAACGCAACATGGCAGCGATTCAGCACCTGCTTGTGAGTATGCGGCGCGGCAGCATGCGCGGTGAGGTCCACCAGGCCAAGCGCTTCCATGTGTTCCAATGCCAGGTTCGTGGGAAGGGCCCCTTCAACCTCGACCCGTCCTAATTCGGCAGGTTCGCCGTTCTCCGCCAGCACCCAAAGCTCTTCCAGAACTTCGTCAAACTGCTCCTCATCGGAGAACGCGAATGTTTGTTGCGCAACGATGCTCCCGTGGTGCAGCTCCAGGCTGCGGTCAGCCAGGCGGGCCACTGCCGGATCATGCGTGACCATGATGATGGTCCGTCCCTGATCGTGCAGCTGCCGCAACTGGCGCAGGACAATTTCTTCGTTATGGGCGTCCAGGTTGCCGGTGGGTTCATCGGCAAGAATGATCATCGGGTCGTTGATAAGTGCGCGAGCAATGCAGACACGTTGCTGTTCGCCTCCGGAAAGTTGCGAGGGGAGATGGTCTGCCCTGTCTTTCAGGCCGATCCGCTCCAGCGCCGCCAGGGCTTCCCCCTGGTCGGTCATGCTGTGAAAATATTGCGCGAGCATTACGTTCTCGAGCGCCGTCAAGTAGGGAATCAGGTGGAACTGCTGGAAGATGAAGCCGATCCTCTCGGCGCGAAACCGGTTCAGCTCCGCGGCCGACATGCGCGAAACGTTGGTCCCGTGGATCCACACTTCGCCGGACGTGGGCCGGTCCAGGCAGCCAATCAGATTGACCAGGGTGGACTTACCGGATCCCGAAGGCCCCATCACCGCCAGCCACTCACCTGGCGCGACCGAGAGGCTGACGCGGTCCAAAGCATGGACCTCGGCGTTCGCGGAATAGATGCGGGACACGTTCCTTAGCTCGATCGACATTATTCTCCTCGCAGTATTCCCGCGGGCTGAATTCGTTGCAAGAGTTTAATCGGCGCCGTGGCCGCGATCAATGCCAGCATCACGCTGCCCAGCACTACCGGAACAAAAAGCCCGGGTTGGGGGAAGATGGCCGCGTCAAAGTTCGCTCTTCCGATCCAGAAAGCTACTGCGCTGCCGGCGATATAGCCGACGGTGGCCCCGGCCACAGCCAGAAAAACCGCTTGCGCCGCAAACAGGAGATTCACGGTCCGGTTGGACGCTCCCAGAGCCTTCATCACGGCAAAATCCTTGCGTCGCTCCAGGACTGAACTGGTGAACGTCGCCACCATGCACACCATGATCAGAACGACGACCACGACGGAAGCCGCCAGCACCACGGACCGCGTCTTGCCCAGGACCGCCGTCTGCGCTGCCGCAATCTGGCGCACAGGTTCGACTTCGAGATGGGGGAGGGAAGCGCGGAGTTGAGCGACGGCGCTCTCTATTTCGCGGGGACGGCCATCAACCCGGACTAAAGCAGTGCTGGGTTCGAGACGCGTCCAGCGGACGAATTGCTCGAGGGGAACGTAGAGCCGGCTATCGTCGTCCGAGCCGGACGTAAAGACTGTGCCTGGGCGAATGAGATCACTGTTCGCGGATCCGAACGTCAGCGTGAATGCGCCGCCAGTGTCCGCGCGTGAGCCGATCATGGACGGACCGTCATTTTCTTTCTTCAACGACCACCACGAGTTCAAGCGGCACAGCTTCCCCAGGTCCGCGCCCCCGACCACGATCTTCTGCCCCGTTGAAAATGTGCCGATCGCATATGCGATGGGTACAACGTCACTCTTGTTGCCGGCGATGGCGGTAACCTTGGCCAGCTCATTCGCGCTCAGGCTGCCGTTTGGCGTGGTCACGATCACATTTGCGCCAAAGCTGCGGAATTCGTGGCTCAGTTTCCCCTCCAGGTCGGAATAGATGGTCAGGGCAACCGTGGCCATGGTAGCGACCACGACCACGGAAAGCAGCGCGGTGACGGCGCGGTCCTTACGCACCCATGCGTCTTTGAGCATTAAACGGAAGAACAAGCGACTGCGGTTCATGCGTCACCCCGCAGGACCACGGCGGGATCAAAGCGCATGGCTTTGCGCACGGCGCCGGCGCTGCCCAGAAACGTGACGAGCAACGCGGTAAAGAGCACGACCACCAGCACGACCGGGCGCACAACAATGGCCGAGCCAAAGACGTTCTGCCCGATCTGGTGTGCCAGCACGGTCCCCGCGAGGAAGCCTAGGGTGGCGCCGGTGAGCGCCAGGAAGCTCGCTTCCGTCAGAAACAGTGAAGCCACCGCGCCGTTGGTGGCGCCCAGGGACTTCATCAATCCAACTTCCTGGCGGCGCTCCAGAATGGTGGCAGCCATGGCGGCGGAGACTGCCAGCGCGGACGCTCCCAGAGCGGCCAGCGTGAGCAATAGCATGAGACCGGAAAT
>DATMPO010000185.1:0-41225 GCA_035567035.1 Verrucomicrobiia bacterium
CCCGCCGCCCTGGTAGGGGACCTGGAGGGCCGGATCTGGAGGAAGTCGGTTCCGCAGGCGGAGGTGGCGTCCTACGGCGAAAAATTCAAAGTGATTTCCATGCGCCGCTTCTCCGGACAGACCCTGATCCATGTTTATAGCAATCAGGAGCCGGATCCGAGCTTTGAGCTCGTGACGCCGGACCTGGAAGATGTCTACTTTGCCACGATCAAAGGCTTCATGAATCCGGCCGCGCCAGCGGCCAAGGTGAACTGACATGATCTGGAACATCATGCTCTTTGAAGTCCGGCAGCGGCTCGCCCGCATCTCGACGTGGATGTATTTTTTGGTCCTGTTCGCGGTGGGTTACTTGTTTGCGCTTATTGTCGGTGGAGCGTTTCCCAATTCGGGCGCTGCGGATTTGGGAGACAAGGTATACGTTAACTCACCTTTTCTCCTGAATCAGCTGATAGGCCAAGTCAGTCTGCTCGGCCTTATTATTACCGCCGCACTGGCCGGGCAAGCCACCTACCAGGACATTGACAACAACTGCGATTCCTTCTTCTACACCGCTCCCATCCGGAAGATCGACTATCTTGCCGGACGTTTCCTGGGGTCACTGGTCACGCAACTGGTCATTTTTTCGGGTGTGGGTCTAGGTCTGTGGATAGGACTGCACATGCCGTTCCTGGACTCAGCCAAGATAGGCCCGGAAAGATTTATGGCCTATCTGCAGCCATATCTCACGGTGGTTCTGCCTAACCTCGTATTTCTTGCCGCAATATTCTTTTGCCTGGCCGCACTCGGCAGGAAGATGTTGCCGGTCTATGCCGGCAGTGTTTTGCTTCTCATTGGGTATCTTGCCGTGGGAACAGTCCTCTCCGATCCTACAAAGAGCGCCATCTATGCTCTTGCCGACCCCTTTGGAGACCGCGCCGTTATCCGCATCACCCAATATTGGACGTCATTCGACAAAAACACGCAGCTCGTGCCGCTTTCCGGAGTGCTGCTATTTAACCGAATCCTGTGGTTGAGCGTAGGTATCGCGCTGTTCGCGTCCACGTATTTCAAGTTTTCCCGGTCGCAGGTGGCGAGCCGCAGTCGCAGGAAGAGCGTGGACACCGCCGAGGAACAGACGGCGGTCATTCGCTCGCTGCCTGAGGCCACGACCGCTTTCTCATTCCGGGATTCGTTTTTTCAATTCCTGTCCTTGACCTGGCTGCAATTTACAGAGACGGTCAAGAACGTCTTTTTTGCGGTGATCATCTTTGGCGGATTCCTGTTCGCTCTGTTGATTGCGAACGCGCCGACGGATTTCTTTTCCACACCTTTTTATCCCACGACGTCCCACATTCTGCAGCTGGTGGTTGCGGGCTTCGGGCTGTTCCAGATCATCATTATTGTTTTTTATTCCGGTGAATTGGTGTGGCGGGAGCGCGACGCCAAGGTCAGCCAGATCATGGACGCTCTTCCTGCACAGCGCTGGGTCTTCTTTGCCTCCAAGATCGGCGCGCTGGTGCTAGTGCAGGTCGTGATCGTCACGCTCATCCTGGTGGCCGGCCTGACGGACCAGATCATGCACGGCTACTACCGTTTCGAATTCGGAGTGTACCTTAAAGAACTTTTCCTGGTTGTTCTGGTCCAGAGCTGCATGGTCTGCGCCCTGGCGGTGCTGATTCAAACGGCAGTGAACAACAAGTACCTGGGATATTTTGCGGTGGTCGTGCTCTATATAGGAGTCATTTCCCTGGGGATGCAGTTCGCCGGCTTTGAGCATTATCTGCTGCGCTATGCGCATTTTCCCCTGCACGTTTACTCCGACATGAATGGCTTCGGTCCTTATGTGAAGCCCCTGTTCTGGTTTGAGCTCTACTGGGCCCTGGCCGCCGTTGTGCTGGCGTTGGTGAGCAATCTCCTTTGGGTGCGAGGGATCGAGGGCGGATTCAAACAGCGACTGAAGCTGGGGCTCCAGCGTTTGACGCCGGCGAGCCGCACCGGACTGGCCGTTTGCCTGGTTCTTTTTGCGGCGACGGGAAGTTATATTTTTTACAACACAAATATCCTCAACCACTACATGACTGCCAAGCGTCGCGAGGATGCGGCCGCCCAGTACGAGAAAAAATACCGCCAATACATTGACCTGCCCCAGCCGCGCATCACCGACGTCCAGGTTGCAGTTGACCTGTATCCCGAAGAGCGGAGCGCGACCGTGCAAGGGACCATGTGGCTGGAAAACAAAACACAACAAGCCATTGATCGCATAGCTCTGTCGCTGCCCGAGCGCCAATCCAGATTTGTAATACGAGAACTCAGTTTCGCGGGCGGCCAGACACCCGTGCTTCAGGACGACGATCTCGGGTTCCACATTTATCGTCTCAATTCTCCCCTGGCCCCGGGCGCGCGGATTCCCTTGAAGTTCGCTTTCAGGTTTGAGAATCCCGGGTTCAGAAACACAGATGGAGATATGCGGATCGTCCAGAACGGCAGCTTCCTGAACAGCGGCTTCGTGCCCTATGTTGGGTATGTAGCGGCTGCCGAACTAGGCGACGACAGTACGCGACGCAAGCATGGTCTCGACAAGGTCAAGCGCATGGCCAAACTGGAAGACATCTCCGCGCGGCAAAATAATTACATCACGCAAGACAGTGACTGGATCAATTTTGAAGCCACCGTCAGCACCAGCCCGGACCAGATCGCCATCGCGCCCGGATACCTGCAGAAAGAATGGATGCGGGACGGCCGTCGCTACTTCCAGTACAAAATGGACGCGCCCATTCTGGACTTTTTCTCGTTTAATTCAGGCCGGTACCAGGTCCGGCACGATCGCTGGAAAGACGTGAATCTTGAGATCTACTACCAGCCCGGCCACGAGTTCAATCTGGACCGCATGGACAAGGGCATGAAGGAGACGCTCACCTACTGCAGCACCAACTTCAGCCCGTTCCAGTTCCATCAGTTGCGCGTAATTGAGTTCCCGCGCTACGCAAATTTTGCGCAATCGTTCGCCAATACCATCCCTTTTTCCGAGAGCATCGGTTTTATCACCCGCGTGGACCCCAAGAAGGCCGACGCGATTGATTTGCCGTTCTATGTGACGTCCCACGAGGTCGCCCATCAATGGTGGGCCCATCAGGAAATAGCGGCCAACGCCGAAGGTGCGAC
Source organism: Verrucomicrobiia bacterium (assembly GCA_035567035.1). Taxonomy (GTDB): domain Bacteria; phylum Acidobacteriota; class Terriglobia; order Terriglobales; family Acidobacteriaceae; genus Angelobacter. Next base: position 3,142 of record DATMPO010000185.1, read on the forward strand.
TTCGCTGATTGAGACTCTCGCCCAGTATTCAGCCCTGATGGTGATGAAACATCAGTACGGGCCGGAAGCCATGAAGAAGTTCCTGGGGTACGAGTTGAGGAACTATCTTCTGCTGCGCGGCCTGGAACGCAACGACGAAAAGCCGCTCTACCGCGTGGAACCCTCGCAGGGTTACATTCACTACCAAAAAGGCGGCATGGTGATGTACGCCCTGCAGGACTACATCGGGGAAGACAAGGTCAATCAGGCGCTTTCCGAGTTCGTCAAGACCTACGGGTTCAAGGGAGCGCCTTATCCCACTTCGCTGGATTTGCTGGCCTCCTTGCGCAAGGTAACGCCGGAGGACTCCCGGTATCTGCTCGAGGACCTGTTCGAGCACATCACGCTTTACGAGAGCCGGGCCGTGTCCGCCACCTACAAGAAGCAGCCCGACGGCAAATATCAGGTGCAACTGACGGTGGAGTTCAAGAAATACCAGTCCGACAGCCGGGGCCAGCAGCACCAGGTGCCAGCCCACGATTCGATTGATATTGGCGTTCTGGATGCCGAGGGCAAGTACTTGTATCTGCAGAAACAAAAAATCGAAAAAGACAAAAACGAATTCACGCTGGTAGTGGACAAGCTTCCGGCCGAGGCGGGAATCGATCCCATGAACAAACTGATTGACCGCGATCCGAACAACAACGTTGTCAAAGTGACAGAAGCGAACTAAGAGACTGCCGGCCGGCGCGCGCGTCCGCGGGAGACGATGCGCCCGGCGTGCCGCCAATGGTAAACTCAATACATTGCGGCATTGTTGCCCAGACCGGCAACGCCGGCAATTCTTCCCCTCAAGGCCGACGTAGCTCAGTTGGTAGAGCAGTCGATTCGTAATCGACAGGTCATCGGTTCAAGTCCGATCGTCGGCTCCAGAATCACTTGCGTATCTGCAGGCGAAACCCCACCCGGCTGAGCGATAGGTTAGTTCTCTATTGCTCATAATCGCGGCGATTTTTGAGCGAAAGAGCAAAACCGGCGAAACCTACTTCTTCACCTTCTTCTTCCTGTTCGTGTACAAAGTCTCCAGCAGATACTTCACGGACGCGCACTCCTGGATCACCGCATCCAGTTTGGGGACTGTCGCCGACAACTCGTGTTCTTCTACGATTCCGTCCGCCAGTGTGGTGGCCACGCTCTCCAGGGCCGAGCCTACGTCCTTAATCAAGTTGGATATCGCCAGAAACTCCTGTTCAACCGTAGGTTTGGGCTCGGGGATCTTAAAGGCCACTCTTCCTGCCTGGGACTCGAGAAAGTCCAGCGGCTCGTAATTCCCGAGAAGGGAGCAGATTTGGGGCAACAGATAGGCGGGGATGGGGCGGTCTCCGCGGAGCCAGTACATTAGAGACCGGTAATTGGTCCCCAGTTGCTGCGCCAGGAGACGGATATCGTATTCGGCCTTGGCTTCGACTGCCTGCGTCAAGATCGAAGGAAGAGTTTTAGGGGTCACCGCGAATCCATTCATCCGATATTGCGATTGTGTTCAATTCAACCGTCATTTTGAACGGTAAGAGTGCTCATTGTAGCTGAATTGCATGGTTTCAAAATAAAGGCTCTAATAGCAGTGCACAAAATCTGGAGGGCGATAATTTCTTTATTGAACAAACAGCCCGTCGCGGCTAGGATACCCGGCAAGCCCTATAGAGTTGAATACATTGGAGTTTAGCCTGGAACCGGGACCTCCGTGGCCGCCCTGGTGGAGCAAGGAGAACAGACATGCCGTTCATGGACCTGATCAAGAACGCCCTCTTTGAGGAAGAGCCGCAGCCCAGGCAGGCTGCCCGCCCAGCCGGCAGCAGCGCTTCAGCGTCGGCGTCGGCGGAGAGATCTGGCTCGTTTGTGCCGTCGCCGTCGGTCGCGCCTTCGTCGTCCACCGGTGACAACCAGTTCTATGCCCGTCTGCTGAAACAAACGGACTTCGCGGCAGTTCCCGATCTGGCCAAGATTGAATCTTTTGCCGCGCCGCTGGCCAGCGTGATCCAGGACAAGTCATTGCGCTACAAGGCCGCACTGGCAACGGCCCAATCGCAGGCAGGGCTGACGAAGCAGGCGATCCTGAACGGATTTGATTCTCTGGTGTCTGTGCTGGACTCGTCCGCCGACTCCTTCAAGAAGCAATCGGACGAGGTCGGCAGGACTGAAGTGGACGCTCGCGCGGCCCAGGTCAACGATCTGTCGGCGGCCATCGAGCAAAAGCAGAAGGAAATCGCGGACATACAGCAGCAGGTCAAGACGAAGCAGGCGGAAACCGAAACGTCGCGCACCAAGCTGCAGCGGGCCAAGTCGGATTTCGCGGCGGCCTACCAGCGCCGTAAAGCGGAGATCCAGCAGCAGCGCAAGGAATTTGAAGCAATTTTGCAGTGAGAGCTTTAAGGAGAAATTATGGGAACCAATCCTACTTCACCGGTCATGCAAGGCTTGAAGAGCTTTTGGCAGCGGCCCGAAGGCCATGTCGGCAAGGTTGTCCTTGTGGCGGCCGCCATTGCCGCGGGGTACGGCTTCTACCTGATTCTCCCGTTTCTGATTGCTTTGGCAGCAAGCACGCTGCAACTGGCCATGTTGATTGCCGGGCTGGTGGTTTTTCTGTACATCGTGACCAATCATCGCGTCCTGACCCTGGGCAAACTGATCTTCCAGAGTGTGATGCGCTATCTGACCGGATTGTTCATCGAACTGGACCCCATCGGCATCCTGAAGAATTACATTTCTGAAATGAAGAAGAACCTGGCGGTGATGGACGAACAACTCGGAAACCTGAATGGTTCCATCCGAACGCTCCAGAACCAGATTGATGCCAACCAGAAAGAAGCCGAGCACAGCATGGCGCTGGCCAACCAGGCGGACAAAAAGATCAACGCCGGCGGACTTTCTCCGCTCGACCAGCAGCAGTACCTGTCGGCCAAAATCACCAACCAGCGTCACGCCGCCAGCCTGATCAACATCGATAAATCGCTCGCCGACCTGCGGGACAAACTCCAGGTCCTCTACAACCAGCTTGTACGCTGGAGAGCGACCGCCGAGTTCCAGGTGACGGACAAGGAAAACCGTGTCAGTGAAGAAGAGATGCGCCGCAAGGCACTGAAGAAGGCCTATTCGGTCTTCCAGGCGGCCAAGAAAATTTTCCGCGGCGATCCGGTGGCCAACGAAATCTACGACCAGACGCTCGAATACCTGGCCCAGGACGCCGGACAGATGCTGGGCGAGATGGAAGATTTCAACCGCCTGGCCAACAAGCTGATGACCAATATGGATCTGGAAACCGGCGCGGTCAATGACGAGGCCATGAAGCAACTCAGCGAGTTTCAGGCGAAGCTTCTGCCCACGGCCGCGGCTGCGCCGGCGGCTGCCGGCGGCGGATCCACCTCTGCTGCGGCTGCGCCCAAAGACGATTACAGCGACTTAATGCACTAAAAATATCGCGAGGGGAAGGAACCGATGTTCAATAACACTATTTCAACGCCACCCACCGGACACAAGCTGAAACCAGGAGCAAAGATCATTCTGCTGTTGCTGATCGGCTTGGCGCTGTTTTTTGGTTTCCGCACCGCGGTGAGCCACGGATGGATTCCCGCTCCGGGGATCATGAAGTCCCTGGTTCCGAGCAAAGCGAACTTGCCGGACCTGAAAGAAGCCGCGATTCCCAACGTGGAGCCTGCGGCGTTTCCGGACGCGGCGCCGGCGTCGGTGAAGGCGCCGCTGCTGCGCGCGGAAATCTGGGCGTGGAACGCGCAAATGGGATTCATCTACGCCAACGGCGGGCCCAACACCACGCGCCACAGCCTGATGGAAAAACACGGAGTCAATCTAAAGCTTGTCCGCCAGGACGATACGAGTCAGATGCAGAATGACCTGATCGCCTGTGCCAAGGAACTGCATGATGGCGCGGACCAGTGTTCCTCGGGCACGAACTATGTGCTGATCATGGGTGACGGCTCGGGGCAGTTCTTCGCCGCCGTCAATCCGCAGCTCAAGAAGCTGGACTCCGGTAAAGGCGATTACGTCGCCCAGGTCATCGCCGCAACGGGTTATTCGCGTGGAGAAGACAAACTGATGGCTCCCGCGGAATGGAAGACCAATCCTCAGGCCGCCAAGGGCGGACTGGTTGCCGGCGTGCTGCGCGATGGTGACTGGAACATCGCCATGAAGTGGGCCGCGGACAATCAGATCAAGAACAATCCCGATGAAAAAACCTGGGACCCGGACGCGATGAACTGGGTCAACGCGCCTGACTACCTGAAAGCCGCCGAAATCTACAACGCCAACACCTGCGAAGACCGCAAAGTGGTAAAAGATGGACGGCTTTCAGGTGAAACCAAAAATGTCTGCGTCAACGGAGTCGTAACCTGGACTCCCGGAGACGTCAACGTCGCGCACGGGCGCGGTGGGTTGGTTTCAATCGTTTCGTCCAAACAATACCGTTCCCAGATGCCGGACGTGATCATTGGCATCAAGAAATTCAACCAGGACCACCGTGATGAGGTCCAGGGCATGCTGGCCGCAACCTTCGAGGCCGGAGACCAGCTCAAGGCGTTTCCAGAAGCGCTCAAGCGCGCCGCTGACGTCAGCGCCAAGGTTTACAACGAGCAGACGGGCGATTACTGGCTGAAGTATTACAAAGGTACGCGCGAGCAGGACAAGACCGGCGCTTATGTCGAATTGGGTGGATCAGCAGTTAACAACCTGAACGACAACCTGTTGCTGTTTGGTTTGCAGCCCGGAGCCAACAACAATTTCAAGTCGACGTACACGGTGTTTGGCAACATTGCCACCCAGCAATATCCGGACCTGTTCAAGGCCCCGGGCCAGATCCCGGACGTGAAGGAAATACTGGATACCTCGTACGTCCTGGGCGCGTCCTCGGTAATGGGACAGTCCGGCGCGGAAGCTGACGTGGCGCAGTTCAGTTCCAACGGCGATACCGGCGCGGTGGTTTCCAAGCGCAACTGGAACATCGAGTTCGATACCGGCAAAGCCACGTTTACACCGGATGGCGAGCGAAGCATGGGCCAGATCAAAGACGATCTCGCAATCGCCGGCGCTCTGTTCGTTACCGTGAACGGTTATACGGACAGCGTTGGGAGCCGGTCCGCCAACCTGGACCTGTCCATGCGCCGCGCGCTGGCGGTGAAGACATGGCTGCAGAGGAAGGCGCCGTCGAACTTCCCAGACGACCGCTTCCGCGTTCATGCGTTTGGTGACGATAATCCGGTGGCGTCGAACGCCACGACGGAGGGCCGGGCGAAGAACCGTCGCGTGGAAATCATTCTGTCCGGCAACGAATAGGGAGCGATATGAGCACCAAACTGCAGCCGGCAACCGAGAATGCCGGCGGCGTGGGGCCGGCGGAACTTGCCGCGCCTCACGCCAGCCGCAAAAAGGGCCTGAGCGAGGTCCTTGGAGCGTTTGCTCCGAATCATGTGGTTTCCCGGGCCACGGTGCGGATCATCATCGTCTTCGAGATCGCCGTGCTTCTGATCGTATGGGCGACTTCGACGTATCCGTTCCTGCCGAAACCTCCGGATGTCTGGCGCGCGTTTCTCGATCTCTGGAGCCATGAGGGACTCGGCCAGGAGCTGATCACCAGCTTCATGCTGAACCTGCAGGCCATGGCGCTGGCCACTTTGATTTCCCTGGGGCTGGCCTACCTGACGGTGGTCCCGGCGTTCCGGCCTATCGTCATGGCTGTTTCTAAAGGCCGGTTCCTCGGCATGGTGGGACTCACGTTCTTCTTCACGCTGATGTTTTCCAGCGGCCACCATTTGAAGGTGAGCCTGCTGGTATTTGGCGTCAGCGTGTTCTTTGTGACCAGCATGATTGACGTTGTGGCACAGATTCCGAAAGAAAAATTCGATTTGGCCCGCACGCTGCGGATGGGCGAGTGGCGCGTGGTCTGGGAAGTGATTGTGCTGGGCCGGGCCGACGCCGCTTTTGACGCCATGCGGCAGAACGCCGCCATGGGCTGGATGATGCTAACGATGGTCGAAGGAATATCGCGGTCGGAAGGCGGCATCGGCGCGCTGCTCTTGAACCAGAACAAGCACTTCCGTCTGGAGGCAGTGTTCGCCATCCAGATTGCCATTCTGCTGATCGGATTGTTTCAAGACTACTTACTTGGACTGGCCAAGAAGTTCCTGTTTCCCTACGCCAGCCTGCAACTGGAGAGACAGTAGCGCCGTTCATTGTTCATTGCACCCAAGGACATCCATTGGAACCTAAATACAAGTACGCGGATACGCTTCTTAAAGTTGACCACGTCAGTCTCTCCTACGGCGACAAAGTGGTGCTGCGCGACGTCAACGCGGAAATCCGCGACATCGTGCGTGAAGACAAGACCCAGGGCCAGGTGGTGGGATTCCTGGGGCCCTCCGGCATCGGCAAGACGCAGCTCTTCCGTATCATCGCCGGGCTGAACCATCCGACCTCCGGCCAGGTCCTGGTAAGCTCGGCGCTTACTCCGGTGGAGGCGGGAATGGTCGGAGTGGTTGCCCAGTCGTATCCGCTATTTGAGAACCGGACCATCTTTAACAATCTGATACTGGCGGCCCGGCAGCGCGAAAAGAACCACGATGGGGCCCGCGAAAAAGTTGAGGGCTACCTGCAGCGGCTGAACATGGAAGACTGCGCACAGCTTTATCCGGCGCAGATCTCCGGCGGACAGCGCCAGAGAATCGCCATTGCCCAGCAGCTCCTTTGCAGCGAACACTTCCTGCTGATGGACGAGCCGTTCTCAGGCCTGGATGTAGTCATGGAAGCCAAGGTCTGCGACTTGATCAACGAAATTGCCTGTCTGGACGAGCTCAATACCATCATCGTAGTCACGCATGACGTGACCGCGGCCGCGTCGGTGGCCGACCACCTCTGGCTCATGGGCCGCGATCGCGACGAAAGAGGCGAGCTCATCCCCGGCGCGCGGATCCAGGAAACCTATGACTTGATTGAGCGCGATTTGTGCTGGCATCCGGAACTTACCAACTCCGGCAAGTTCCTCGAGTTCGTGCGCGAAGTAAAGGACAGATTCAGTACGCTGTGAAATCCGTGGCTCACGGATGCCGGGTCTGCGGTAGCCGTCTGATCTCAATCCACGACTGGTTGTGGGTTTCGTCCCGGCCGAGCTTGCGCAGAGTCAACCCTCTGTGATCACAGCGTGCCCGGATCCAACGGAGACTGTGACAAATACACCCGGGCACATCCGACTCGTGACTCGTTCCGTACCAGGTCTCTCCCTGATAGTTTGCGTGCCGCCAATTTGCAGGCAAGTAGGAGGTGAGGAATACGGCATCGTCTTGCGAATCGCGCAGGAACGAGTCGAGCATGATCTCGATTTGTTGCTTCGAAGCGTGGGTCCACACGGAGTAAGCCAGAAAGAAGTCAAACTTTTCACCGAATACTGACGTATCGAAATTTGGGTTGGTATCGAAGCGCGGGCGTTTGAGGTCTAGCGTGCCGGGCTCCAGAATCGTGTTTACGCCCATCTCCAGCCGCCCCTTATGCGGCTCGATCCCGCAATAGCAGCCCGGATCCAGAAAGTGGATCAGCCAATAGCCGGCTCGCAACACTCCACAACCCAGATCGATGAGCTTGGAACCCGGATTGATCCCCGCGCGCAGCAAATAAATGAGCTGTTCTCTCCCGCCTCTTTCAAAATCCTGGCCGGGGACCCCGAGGAACGTCCTAGCCGCCAGCATGTCAGCCCTTTTCTGGAGGTTCATTGCTCGCTCGCGTCTGTAAACTGAATCATTGGAGGTACTCTGCTTCTATCCGTAACCAAAGACTGCGAAGAAGACTAATGTCCTTTCTGGGTTAGTGTAACCCGGTATCACCGGAGGAGCGTCCCGAAACATTTCTCACGCGGAATAAAGTCATCTTTTTTGAGCTGAACCGGTTCCATTAGAATAGAATGCAGCTCACAAGCCGTCGCCCCGGTCTGTCGTGGCGTCAGTTTGCCATTCTTTCGCTTCTCCAGGTCCATCCGGATGCATATGCGAGCAGCGTGAAAGCATGTTTTTTCGTAACTTTCATCACCCTGAAGGGTTGATTGTTGAATGCCGCAGGTTCATTTGTGTAGATCCGAATCGCTGAGCGCTTTTACGCGTCCGGCGCTCGTTGCCGGACATCCAGGGCATGAGTTGAAGGTGTTTGGTTGGATTACGCAACAAATGCCCTTGATCTACCTGCTGACGGACGGGTCGGGAGGCCTGGGCGTTTCCCGCGTGCCTGCTTCGGCAGAGCTGATCCGGCGGCTTGGGGCGTGGCCAGGTGAAGTCTTTGGCGCGATTTCCGATACCCGGATTTATCAAGCAATTCTAGAGAAGAAAACCCCATTCTTCCTGGAGATCGTGAACCTTCTTGCTGACTCCTTTGTCCGCCATGGCGTTGATTTTGTTGCCGCGGACGCCGTAGAAGGCTTCAACCCTACTCACGATATCTGCCGCCCACTGGTGGCCGCGGCCATACTCATGGCGGAACGCCACACCGGCAAGACCATCGCTCACTATGATGTCCGGTTAACGGAGTGGGAGCGAAAGGTGCAAGAGATGCATGACGACCAATGCCTGCATGTTGTTCTCGACAATGAATTGCTTCGTGAGAAACTCGCTGCAGCCGAAGAGTATCTGGAAATGCGAGATGAAGTGAACAGGGCTGTCAATCACTTCGGGAGGGACTACTTTGGCATTGAGTGCATGCGAAAGGTGACGCATCCCTTCGTTCCACCCTGGGGCACGGCCAAGCCTTTCTATGAGTGCCGGGGAGAACAGCAGGTCGCCAACGGCAAATACCGCGATGTCCTTCGATTCCAGGAGCACATGCTCCCTTTGATGGATGCGATCAGCGAGTACGCGGCAAGAGCAGCGAGCACAGCGACCCAGCAAGGATCTCTTGCTTACCGTTGAACATTCTCATTACCAACACGGAACTAATCGACTATTCCGGAACGACGGTCGTGGTTCGGGACCTGTCCCGGGAACTGCAGCGTCAGGGACACGAGCCGCTGGTCTATTCGCCCAGGCTGGGCCCAGTGGCGGAGGAGATCAGGGGGCACGGCATCGAGATCACAAATCGGCTGGACCGCTTGAGCAGACCGCCGGACGTCATCCATGGGCACCACCATTTCCAGGTAGTCGAGGCGTTGCTTCATTTTCCCCGGACGCCGGCCATCTTTGTTTGCCATTCGGCCGCGCATTTTAAAGAAGAGCCCTTTTACTTTCCACGGATCCTTCGCTACGTAGCGGTGGACGATTTGTGCAGGAAGCGCATAGAGAAGGTGCGGGAGATTCCGCCTGGGCGCATTAACGTGATTCTGAACGCCGTGGATATGGCCCGATTCCAACCGAGGGCGCCCTTGCCGGCAAAGCCAAGGCAAGCTCTGGTCTTCAGCAACTATGCCAGCAACCATACTCATCTGCCGGCGGTTCGCCGGGCGTGCCGCCAGACCGGGCTGAAGCTTGACGTCCTCGGGGCCGGCGCAAAGAACGCAGTACCGAATCCGGAAACGGTTTTGCGGCAGTATGACATTGTGTTCGCGAAGGCGCGCTGTGCGTTAGAAGCCATGGCCGCGGGCAACGCCGTGGTCTTATGTGATTTTGCCGGAGCTGGGCCTCTGGTAACCAAGGAAAACTTTGACACGCTGCGTCGGATGAACTTTGGCGCAGGCGTGCTTACGAATCCGTTGCGCGCGGAATTCATCCGCGTCGAGATTGAACGCTACGATCCCCATGACGCCGCCGAGGTCTCCCGCAGGGCGCATACAGAGGCTGGCGTGGAGGAAGCCACCCGCTGCTGGATCGCACTTTACCGGGACGTGATACAGGAGTTTCGCCAATCGCGGCAGGATTTTGACGAAGAGTCCCGGGCCCTTGGTGTCTACCTGCAACGGTGGAACTACGAAAAAAGACTTGAATGGGAACTGCGGCAACTGGACCGGCTCAAGAGAAGCCCTCTATTGGGCGCCGCCTTCCGCCATTTTGGCTGGCCCATTGTCAAAAAATTGCTGCGCTTTAAGGACGAGTTGAATTAACCCGCCGATATCGCAGCGGCCACAACGGCAAAGAGTTGCTTTTGCACCGTTCCGTCGTCACCAAAGCCGGGGACCCACTGAACGTCCGGCTCACGACGGAACCAGGTTAGTTGCCGCTTGGCGTAATTTCGGTGGGCTTGTTGCCCGGCGGCGATCGCTTCCGGCAGAGTCAGGTTGCCTTGCAGATGCTGCATGGCTTGTCTGTAGCCCAGCGAGTCCAGAGGACGCGCGGCGCCGCCGTATCGTTCAGCGAGACCTTTCGTTTCCTCGATCAATCCCCGCTCGAACATTTGGCGGGCGCGGAGATTGATGCGTTCGTAAAGAGCTTCGCGAGTGGGATTCAGTCCGAGACGAACGATGTTGAAGCCCTGGAGAGGATCGCGGCCTTGCCGCCAGAGTTCGGTCAGGGGCCGGCGCGCGCTGATACAGACTTCCACGGCGCGGACAATCTTTGCTACGTCATTCTCATGGATAGCTTGCGCCGCTGCCGGATCCAGCCGCCGCAAGAGGCGATGCAGGTAGTCCGGGCCCCTCTCCGCGGCGCGCTCCCGCAGGCGTTGTCGTAATTCTTCCGACCGCGGCGGTCCGGCAAACAGCCCTTCCAGAAGCGCCCGCAAGTACAAGCCAGTTCCACCTACGACAATCGGCAAAAGACCGCGCGAACTGATGTCCCGGACGGCCTGCCGTGCCAGGCGAGCGTAGTCTCCGGCCGTGAATGCTTCCGCGGGGGAGACAACGTCAATCAAATGGTGTGGGACGCGCCGACGGTTTTCAGGCGACGGCTTGGCCGTGCCAATGTCCAACTCTCGGTAGACGGCGACAGAATCGCAACTGACGATCTCTCCCTGCAGGCGCTCTGCCAGAGTCAAAGCCAGCGAACTTTTTCCGCTGGCCGTGGGACCGAGAATGACTGCCAGAACGGGCTGGTTCACGTCCCGCTCCACCAATGCCGCAGCAGGACAATCAGTAAAATCAGCACGGCGATAAGGGCCAGGCCGAGCGTCTGTTGGCGGGGAGCGTCCATCGTCAGTTTATTGTAGCGACCGGTTCTCTCTTGTCAGCGGAATTGTGCTGCTGGAAGCGAAACAAAACCAGGATGCTAAACTCTTAGCGCACCGCAATCCGTCGTGGTATCTGTTCTCAAATACCGGTTTGCCGACTTTGAGGCCGACCTCAAAGCGGCGGAGTTGCGCCGCAACGGCACGCGGCTCAAGCTGCAGATGCAGCCTTTCCAGGTGCTGGTGGCGTTGCTGGAACGGCCCAAGGACGTGGTTACCCGGGAAGAACTGCGGCTGCGTCTTTGGCCGGAAGACACGTTTGTCGATTTTGATCACGGGCTGAACACCGCCATGGCCAAGCTGCGCGATGTTCTGGGCGATTCCGCCACGAGCCCGCGGTACATTGAGACCATCGCGAAACGCGGTTATCGTTTTCTGGGAGAAGTCACGGCCGTTCCGGACCCTTCGGCTGCCATTGCGCCGGCTTGGGCGAGTGGCCCGGCAGTTGCGGCGGCCAGCGCAGCGGACGGCTCCGCGCCAGCGCCGGACTTGCCGCGGGCCAGCAGGGCCACGGCCAGAGTGCTGTTTAGTTTGTCCCAGATCATGTACCTGGTCTTTTACTTGTGTGCGCTGTTTCGACTGGATGATCTCTACCGAGCCGCGCATGTGGCCTGGCGCGGCGCCGGACGCGCGGTTTTTGTCGTTTACCTGGTAACGGCGCTGGTGGGCGTGGCCGTGCGCCTCTACCTGCTTACGGCCACCGCGTTTGACTATCACCTGTTTGGACAAAAATATCGCGTGTTGTTTCCCGCACTGTTGCTGCTGGATATGTTGTGGGCCCTTTCACCTTTCCTCATCATGGACCGGATTGGGGTTGGTTTTGCGCTCGGCAGCGCGGCAGCGTTGATCTATATGCCGTTCGCTCAACGGGTGCTGGTGAAGATGATGGGACGGAGCAATTAGCTTTTTCTAAAATTCCGAGCGGAGCGAGGAATCCCTATCGTTTTCGTGTATCGCGGGGTAAGACCAGTTCACAACTCGAAGATCTTCGTGACGATGGGGATCTCTCGCTCCGCTCGAGATTCCAGACCTACTGAAAGTCACCCCGGTCCGGGTTGTAGTAGAAAGCAGCGCGGATCATGAGATACGGCCCCGTAAATTCCTGCGGGAGCTGCGGGAGGTTGCCGGTGGTGATAGCTCCATACGCGGCCCGGTCGAGTGATTCGTCCCCTGAGCTGCGCACTATCTGCAGGCCGGTCACGGTGCCGTCTTTGAGGATGGCGAACTGCAGGACCACCACGCCTTTCTTCATGATCGGCGGCAAGGCCGCTTGAGGAATCAGGACGTCCCACCGTCCTTGCACCGCGACGTGCAGTCGTTTCATGTAAGGGCCAAAGTCCACGCCCTGGGTGTCGCTCAGGATTTCGATGTTGCCCAGCTGGTCGGTCCTGGGGCGGACCGGCGCGGCGCCGTAGTCTCCGCTATAACCTGAGTTGGAATTGGCTCTGTTTGCGGCGACGGACTGAATGGCCTGACTGACGGACGATCCAGGCGAACCGACGGCAAACGGGTTGCGTGCCGAACTGCCCTGAGGCGGAGTCGACAACTGTGCAGTCTGGTTGGCGGGCGGCTGTTGCTGGGAGCTTCCGGCAGGTTGCTGCGTGCCATTGTCCGGAGCGGCCTGTGCTACCTGCTGCGGAGTGGGCGGAGGTGTAGCTGCATCCGGAGGGCCGGGACGGCGGGCATCAATCAATTTGCGGATCAGTTCCTTGCTAGGCGCTGGAATGCGCGTCTGGGCCACCCGGTCCTGGTCGGAAATAAAATTGCTCTTGGGGGGCTTTCTCGACAGGCTTTCAGGCAGAGCAAGAAATGTGGCATCTTGCGGTGTTTTGACCGGAAGAATATATGCGCCTTGCGGCAGCCACTTGGGAACAAAGATCAACGCCGCGATGATCACCCCATGGACGACCAGGGACACCCACGCAGCCTCGCGGCGGCGGTAGGAATCAATTTCATCGCCCATATTTTCGATGAGCAAATGCAGCTCTTCCACCGTGGGAGAAAGAACTGGTTCTGCTTCTCTAATTGGAGGCTCCATTACAGGAATAAAACACCGTCCGATCAATTAGACGCGTTTGGTTCTTGGTTAAGTAACTATTTTCTCACTAAGAAGGGGAAAAGCGGCAATTCTTGCGCCGGTCGCGGGCGAATCGACTTTGGATTTTTGCAAAACAGGCTAGAACTCTATGAAAACAAACAGCACATCGGGCAATCTCTTTACAAGTTTTTACAAAGAGTTCAACTGCGCCTGGCGGCTGTGCTCTTCGATGGCGCCGAGGATCCGCATGGCGACCGAAAGCGCGCTCCGGCCATCTTCTAGCGGGACCAGGGGAGTGGTGCGATGGCGCACGGCGTCGACGAACGACTTCAGCTCCGCATGGAGCGGTTCTTCGGAGTGGACCTTTGGCCTGTTGAGCGACACTCCGGGAATGGGGACCACGGCTTTGGCGATCAAGTTTTCCAGCGACAATTTCGCCTTCCCGGTGACGGCGAACTGCATTACTTCCTGGCGGCCATAGTCAACGGAAATATATTCGTGGGGCTGGAAGAAGCGCAGCTTGCGGACGCGCTCCGTGCTGACCCGGCTCGCCGTCAGGTTGGCGACGCATCCGGACTCGAACTCCAGACGCACGTTGGCAATGTCCACTTTAGGCGTGACCACAGCCAGACCCACGGCGCGCACGTCCTTTACGGGCGAGCGTACGAATGTGAGCACCACGTCAATGTCATGGATCATCAAGTCGAGGACCACGTCCACGTCCAGGCTGCGCGGCGTGAAGATGCTGAGGCGGTGGACCTCAAAGAACATCGGCCGGGTAATGAGCGGGAGCGTGGCGCGCACCGCGGGGTTAAAACGCTCCAGATGGCCCGCCTGGGCGATCCGCTGATGGACTTTGGCAAGTCGGATTAGTTCGTCGGCCTCTTCCACCGTGGAAGCCAGCGGCTTTTCCACCAGGACATCAATGCCGGCGGTCATCAAACGCGACGCGATGTCCATGTGATGGATGGTAGGTGCGGCCACGGACGCGGCGTCTACGCGCCCGCGCAGCTCGTCGGGACTGGTGAGGGCGGCGCAGCGAAATTCACGGGCGACCGCCTTTGCCCGCGTAGGGTCGGAATCCACTACGGCCACCAATTCCACGCCCGCCCGTTGTTTCTGCAATTCGTGATACACCCTGGCGTGGTTCTTCCCGAAGGCGCCCACGCCTACGACGGCAACCCGAATTGGACCTTGGTTGGACAAACGGTGATTTTCCCGGAATGTTGATTTTCAGGGCTAAGCCAGACCAGCAAAGGTATCATTGTCCCAGCGGGAGGGAAAGTATGGGACGCGCATTCGGTTTTTTTGGTCTTGTTATTGTCGTGGCGATTTGCCTTTATCTTTACATGAGGCAGTCGCAGAGCGTGACGCCGGAGGGCGCCGGCAGTCCGCAGGCGGCCATTGACGTCACCGGAGTCAAAGCCGACCTGCTGTCCATCGCCCAGGCGGAACGCACCCACCACGAACTGCAGGGCTCGTACGTCTCGATTGGGGACCTTCGTTCCGCAGGTGACTTCTCCACGATCCGCGATGGCCGCGGTCCCTATACTTACTCTGCGGAAATCTCGGGCAGCGGCTTCCGTATTGTGGCCACCTATACCGGCCCGCCGGGAGCGAAGATGCCGCCGACCATCAGCATCGACGAGACAATGCATTTTGCGCCGTAGTTTGCTCAGCAATCCCCGGAAACAATCGTAATCCCCGCCTGATCAGCGGCCGCGATAATGGAGTCTCCTTCCAGCAGCAGGCATTTGCCGGCGTCAATGGCCAGGCAGGTGGCCCCGGCTTTTTGCATGGTTTCAATGGTCCTAATTCCTATGACCGGAACGTCAAAACGCATGTCCTGATTGGGCTTGGCTACCTTGACCACGGTGAGGTTGCGGCTGAGCACCGAAGCGTCAGAATCCGACCCATCCGCGAGGCTTTTCATGATCTCGCCGGCCCGCGCAATGGCGGCGTCGGTTCCTTCCATGGCTTCGAGCGCTACGCAGGCGGATTCGGCAATCACTACGGTCTGTCCCAGGTCATACTGCGCCAGGTGTCCGGCCACGTCGCGACCATAGCTAATGTTCTTCTTCTCCGCCTCCGATGGCTGGCGGCGCGTGAGCACGCCGGGTTTCGCCAGCAGAGGTTCCAGGAATGACGTGGAGCTGATCAGATTGATGCCTTCGTCGGCCAGGACCTTGGCCACCGCCCCAATGAGGGAGTCCGTATTGCGCGTGGTTAGGGAGAGCAGCACCTTGGCCAGTCGCCAGTCGGGACGGATCGCCGAAAAGATCTGTTTATGTTTGACCTGCCCGGCCATCACCGCCGTGTGCACGCCTTCTTTTTTGAAGGTATCAATCAGTTTGCCCAACTCACCCAGGGAGAGCCAGTAAACGGCAGACGCGCCGCGCGTTTCAATCAACGGGGAAGTTTCTTCTTTGATGGCGGCGACAATCACTTCCGCGCCCTGAGCGCGGGCCGCATCGAGGAGCAATAAAGGAAAACTGCCGTTTCCGGCGATCAGGCCAAGCTTCTGGTTTGCTGGATTATGCAGCGGCGGCATCGTCAATGTGCCTGCGCGTTGCCTAGAGTTTCGTTGAGCAAGCGGGCCAGACGCAGACCGCCGAGCGCCAGCCGTTGATCCACGATGCCGATGTTCGCCTGGTAGTAGGCATCGTCCACTGCGCCACCGTCCTTCAACATGACTTGCCTGGCGGCCGCAAAGGATTCATTGGCCCAGTCTTCCGCCGTGCCGCCGGCTTTCTCGCTCAGATGGTTGGCGGCGATGATTCGTTCCAGGTAGCTGACGTATTCGCCTTCGGAGCGCCCTGTGTGTTCCAGGAGCCCAATGTCCCACTCGTAATGCAAGTTACAGGGCCGCGTGCCGCAGAGCGCAGATCCAAATTCTACGACGTGAATATCATTTCCCCCGCGCGCTTCGTCAATCGCGTGCAGAGGCTGGTGAATGTCGCCCACAAAGTGAACCAGGAATTTCAAGGCCTCAACCCGGTCCTGCCGGGGTGCGTTCGTATTGGCCAGAACTTCGCGGAACATATTGATGCGATCCACCACGCAGTTGTGGTGGTCGGTCAGAGTGTAAGGAAATTTCTCGTTGGGCTGGTAGCAGTCGCGTGCCTGGGAAAAACCGCTGGAGTCACCGCGGATGTCCACAAAGTGCCAGCCGTAGCTCTCGCGGCGTTCGCCTTTGACGTCGTCCGCCCAGTTGGCGACCGCGGCCAGATCGTCATTGCCCAGCAGCGCCACAATGCCCTGCCGGGCGACATCGTTCAAATGAGCACGAGCAATGTCTCCGACAATCTGGTGGCCTTTGGGTCCCCAGGCAAAAAGCTGCGTCGCGGGAAGCAGAAGCAAAAGAACGATGGAAAGAATCTTCTTCATGGTTGCCTGACAATGGTCGCCTGATCAAGCCGTCGGATACCGCGATCTTATCAGGATTCGTTACTTAATGACCCCTCGCTCCGATTCTGCGATAAAACGCAGCAGCATCGCGACGTCTTCTCCGTGATTGCCTTCGGCCTTGAGTTGTTCCAGGGCCTGCGTGGTATTCAGCTTTGAGCCGGTGAGCACGCGGAAGGCGTGCTGAATTCTGGCGATCCGTTCCTTGCTGAATCCGCGGCGTTCGAGGCCTATGGCATTCACTCCGTACACGCGCGAATCGCGCGGGCTGACGGCCTTGGAAAACGGCAGGACGTCTTTGGTGATCATGGTCCCGCCGCCGATATAGGCGTGCGCCCCCACCCGGCAAAACTGATGGACCGCGCTGAACGCGCCGACCACGGCCCACTCTTCCACAGTGACGTGTCCAGCTAGCGTGGCCGCGTTGACCAGCATGGCGTGATCGCCGACCACGCAATCGTGGCCAACGTGGGCGTAGGCGAGCAACAAAACGTGATTTCCCACGGTGGTCACACCACCGCCTTTGAGCGTGCCGCGATTTACCGTTACGTATTCGCGGAACAGATTATGGCTGCCAATCTTAACGCTGGTTTTTTCGCCGTCGTAGGTCACGTCTTGCGGGGCCATGCCAATGGCGCAGAAAGGGAAGAAGCGGTTGTGCGGTCCGATGAGCGCAGGACCCTCGATGGCGGCGTGCGACATTAACTCGCAGCTTTCGCCCAATTCCACATCCGGCCCAATCACGCAATACGGACCTATGGAACAAGACGCGGGGATTCTTGCTCCTGGATCAACGACTGCGGTGGGATGGACCATTATTTTTAATCTTCAGGCTTCGCTGGCGCTGGGTTCAGATTCGTTCGTTGCCTTCTTGACCCGGTCTACCACCACGCAACTGACGGTGGCTTCGGCAACCAGCTTTCCGTCCACAAAGACTTCTCCCGCCATGCGTCCAACACTTCGCTTCCACACGAGCACCTCGACTTCAATGCGCAGCTGGTCTCCGGGAACCACGGGACGGCGAAAACGCGCGCGTTCGATCCCGGTAAAGACCACCAGCTTGTTGTCGCGGTCTTCGATTTCAGTCAACAGGAGCATTGCGCCGGCCTGGGCCATGGCTTCCACGATCAACACGCCGGGCATAAGGGGCTCTCCGGGAAAATGGCCGGTGAAGAAGGGCTCGTTGATAGTCACGTTCTTGAGGGCCACGATCTTTTTGCGGCGCTCGATCTCGACGACCCGGTCCAACAGCAGGAAAGGATAGCGGTGGGGTAGAATGCGCTGGATCTGCTTGACGTCGAAAGGCCCTATCTTTGTGTTGCCAGAGGGCGTTTCGCTGGAGGGCGCCTCCGCGGTATTTGCAATTTCACTCATTGCTGAACCGCGAATTATAGAAGATTTTGCGGGAACGACAAAGGCGGATGAATCGCAGGTAGTGTCCTAAGTTGACGCGTAGTCGGTCCTGTTGCATGAAGGAGAGCAAAAGGAGGGCTCTGTGGGCGCAAAGGAGAAAATGACCTCGATTGGCCGGCCGGTGCCGGAGTTGCCTGTCGCGGATGTCGAGCGCGCACAACAGCATTACAGAGATGCACTCGGCTTTGAGATTGGATGGCTTTACCCAGGCAAAGAGATTGGGGCCGTGTCACGCAGTGATATGGGGCCGATATTCTTTCGGAAGAGGACGCCGCCGTTCGAGCCTGCCGTTCACTGGGTGTTCGCTGAAGATATCGATGCGTCGTACCAGGAACTGAAGTCGTCAGGTGCGAACATCGTGGATCCTCTGGAAAAAAAGCCTTGGGGATTACGGCAGTTCACCGTAAAGGATTTGGACGGGAACCTTTTCTATTTCCACCATGACTAACCAAACGTCAGCTAATTGCTATTCCTGTATGATTCTCCAGCACATGAGTCCAGAATCGCTCCAATCTCTCCTGCAGTTTTGCCGGCGGCACGAAGCGGAAATGCTCCAGACCTTGCAGCGCCTTGTGGAGATGGAGTCTCCCAGCGACAACAAGGCCGCGGTGGACCTGCTGGGAAAGCGCCTGGCCGCCGAATTCGAAGACGCCGGCGGCAAAGTCAAGTTTCATCGCATCGCGCAAGCAGGAGATCATCTGCAAGCGGCCTTTCCCGGAGCTGGTCCTGGCAAATTGGACTCCAGACCCATACTGCTGCTCGGACATTTTGACACTGTATGGCCCATGGGCACGCTCACCAATATGCCATTCCGTGTCGCTGGCGGCCGCGCCTTCGGCCCCGGCGTGCTTGATATGAAAGCAGGCATTGTCATGGTGCTGTTTGCCTTGCGCGCACTGAAGACCGCTGGCCGGCCTCATCGGCCAGTGGTGGTGCTTCTGGATACTGATGAAGAGGTTGGCAGCGTGACTTCGCGGCCGATCATCGAAGAAGTGGCAAAAGGATGCGAGGCCGTGCTGGTACTCGAACCGGCGCAGGGGCCGCAAGGGTCTTTGAAGACCTCGCGAAAAGGCGTTGGCAGCTACACCATCCGGGTACGCGGACAGGCGTCCCACGCCGGCGTGGATTTCGAGAAGGGGCACAGCGCCATCGTCGAGCTCTCCCGTCAAGTGCTTGAGATAACAAAGTTCGTTGATCTGGCGCGGGGTATCACGGTGAATCCAGGAGTCATTCACGGCGGCACTCGCACCAACGTTGTGGCGGCGGAGGCACGGGCCGAAGTTGATATACGCGTGGCCCGGGCCGGCGATGCCCGGGTCCTGGAAGAGAAATTTGCCGCCCTCAGGCCGTTCGATCCCAATTGCACGCTAGAGATCAGCGGAGGACTCAACCGGCCTCCCATGGAACGCACGGAAGGCACGGTCCGGCTGCTGCAAGCCGCGCAGGAGGCGGGCCGGAGCCTGGGCATGGAGCTGGGCGAATCGGCCACCGGCGGGGGTTCGGATGGCAATTTCACCGCTGCCCTGGGGATTCCGACATTGGATGGACTGGGGGCGGTGGGAGAAGGCGCCCACGCTGTCCATGAGTCCATTGAACTGGCCGAACTACCGCGGCGGACCGCCCTGTTGGCCGGTCTGATAGGCATGATTTGAGCGTTACCGGGGTCACTCTCAACGCCCTGAATGAGGGGAAATGTCCTTTGACTCCCCCGGATTCTTGGCCTAGAATCTAGGAGAAAGTAAACCTGCAAAGAAACGGAACGTAAGCTGCAAGTTCCGGCTGGAGCAAAAAATGTTTGGTGGAAAACTTGGTGTTCCGGAACTGCTGATCATTCTGGTGATCGCGCTGATATTCTTCGGTCCCAGCAAGCTGGGCGACCTGGGCAAGGGCCTGGGCGACGCGATTCGCAATTTCAAAGGCGCCATGAAGGACGGCGAGCAGGGCCCGGCGCAAGCTGCGCCTCCGGAAGAAAAGAAGTAGCCAGAAGTGTCATAGAAACCCGTTCGCCCGCAACATCTCCCTCACTAGTGGTAACGGCAGTCCTACTACATTCGAATACTCACCTTCCAGACGCACGTTCCAACGCGCCGCGCCACCCTGGATGGCATACGCCCCGGCTTTGTCCGCGGGCTCTCCGCTAGCGGCATAATCCTGAATTTCCTGTTCCAGCAATTCCCGGAAGAATACCTGCGTGGTGCAGTGCCGGCTGTCTGTGCTCTCATCCGGCAACACCAGGCTCACCGCTGTTGTGACCTCATGGCCGCGTCCGGAGAGCAGGTGCAACATGCGGACAGCGTCCTGAGTGTCGCGAGGTTTTTCCAGAAGCTGATCTCCCACGACCACGATCGTGTCCGCACCCAGGACAAAGCGGCCGGGAAATTTTCCGGCGACGGCTAGAGCTTTTTCCCGGGCAAGGCGCATAGCATAGTCCAGCGGCGGTTCCCCCGGATTGTGAATCTCTGGAATATGTGCAGCGTGGACCTCAAACGGAATGCCAGCCTGATGCAGAAGGTCCTGGCGGCGGGGCGACGATGAGGCGAGGATCAGTTTCATGTTCTAAAATCCCGAGCGTAGCGAGGGGTCCCTATGGTCACGCAAGCTTGGCCGCGAATCTACGCGAATGAACACGAATCCGGGCTTTCTGGGTTAATTCGCGTCATTCGCTTAAATTCGCGGCTGACTTCGATTTGGATCTGCGTTCATCTGCGTGTATCAGCGGCTTATCGCACTCCCACCTGTCCTTTCACCGACTCAACCAGCTTCTTTGAATCCCAGCCAACGCCGTCTTTGAACACCAGTTCGACATTTTCAATGTCCTGAATATTGGACGAGGGATCGCCTTTCACCAGCAGGATGTCCGCTTGCTTGCCGGTTGCGAGAGAGCCAATGCTGCCGGTTTCTCCCAGGAACTGCGCGCCGTTCAGGGTAGCGATCTTAATGGCTTCCAGCGGCGTAAACCCCGCTTCCACCAGCAGTTCCACTTCGCGCTGATCACCGTAGCCGGCGATGATGCCGCCAAGCCCGGTGGGATCAAGCCCGGCAAGGAGCTGTCCGCCGGCTTTCACGAATGCGCGTTCGAATTCCATCTCTTTTTGGAACATGACCGGCCAGGAACTGTCTTTGTTTTGCGCGATCCGCGCGCGGTTGGCCGCATAGGCTTTGCGCGCGTCTTCTGACAGGGCATCCAGGACTTTCTGCGGCACGTCCGGACGCGAAGCGACGAGCTGCTCGAACACCGGCAGAGTAGACGTCAAAGCCACGTGGTGGGCCACCATGGTCTTGATCGTTGTCTGGATTTCCGGTCCATTCACGTCCAGCTTCACGGCCGCGGCTACCGCCTGGTTCGGATTCGGGCAGACATCAGGCTTTTTGTCGGGATGAAATTCCGTATCTACAGTCAAGCCGTGTTCCAGATCGTCAATGCCCAGTTCGGCGGCTTCCCGGAAACCAATCGAGCACAGATGTCCCGTAACCGTGAGGTGATGCTTGTGCGCGGTTTCAATCACTGCCTTCAGTTCTTCGCGGGTGATGAAGTTGTAGACCTTGAAGGAGTCCACACCCTCGGCGGCCCAATAATCCACGGTGCGGCGAGTGTCGTCGGGTCCGGTCAGCGCGTGGACCTGCACCAACGGCAATCCCTCGCCTTCAAGATAGGGCCCCGTAGCGTTGATTTTCGGTCCGGGCGTTTTCCCCGCGTTGATGTTCTTTTTCAATTCCAGGTCCGTATAAGGCTCCATGCTTCCGGTGGTCCGGATGGTGGTGACCCCGGCCGCCAGGTACAGCCGCGGAAAACTGAACGGCATATCGTGATACAGCCTGCCGCCCGCGGGATAAAAAAGATGATCGTGCATGCCCACCAGTCCCGGAAGAGCGGAATAGCCGGTGAAGTCCATGCGGTTCGCGCCTTCCGGGACCGGGACCGTGCCTGCAGCGCCTATGGCTGCGATCTTCCCGCCGGAGATGATGATGGTTTGATCTGCTTTGGCCGGCGCTCCTGTGCCGTCAATTACGCGGACGTGTTCGAGAGCGATTACGCCAGCGGGCACGCGGATAAAGTCCTTGATTTGTGGCGGCGCTGGTTGCTGCGCGAAGGAGGCAGCAGCCGTGCAGACGACAGATAGAATGACGAGCAGACGAGGCATAAATAAACCCTCCGGCGATTTTGGGAACCATGCAGCATAATTGCGGATGGAACTCCGCGCAAGGGCGGGGAGTCTACTGCTGGGAAGAAAACTAAAACCCTGTCATCCTGAGCGCAGCCGGAGCAGCTAATTCGTCTTAATCGCCTTCCATCTTTGAAGCGTACGCGCGTACAGCTATATCATTATGTATTGGACAAAGAGGTACGGTCTCATGGCGGTAACCAAGACATCAATCAGACTCGACACCCATCTAGCCGACGAAGCCGTGAGAATTCTTGGCGCAAAGTCCCGAACAGAGGCCGTGCACAAGGTGCTCCGGGAAATTGTGGCGCTCCGCCGCTTCAAGAAGCTGATGAAGAGGGCAAAACGGCTCGATTCATTTCCGTAATCCTCCGTTTAATCCTTTCCTCTGTGTTTCAAGGGTGTTCGCTCAAGGTGCGTCAGGCGGCGATGCTAGAATAAGAGACTAGCCCATCCCGATGGACCGCGCACACATCCGAAATTTTGCCATTATTGCCCACATTGATCATGGCAAATCCACGCTCTCCGACCGTCTGCTGGAGCTGACAGGGTCGCTTTCCATGCGCGAGATGCAGGAGCAGGTCCTGGACGCCATGGACCTGGAACGGGAACGCGGCATTACCATCAAGGCCCACGCTGTGCGCATGAAATATACGGCGCACGATGGCCAGGAGTATCAACTTAATTTGATTGACACTCCTGGACACGTAGATTTTTCTTATGAAGTCTCGCGTTCTCTGGCCTCGTGCGAAGGCGCGTTGCTGGTGGTGGACGCGTCCCAGGGAGTCGAGGCGCAGACTCTGGCCAACGCTTATCTGGCCATTAACCACCGGCTGGAAATCATTCCGGTCATCAACAAAATCGACCTGCCGAGCGCGGAGGTCCCGCGGGTGAAAGAGATGATCGAGCAGACCATCGGTCTGGATTGCAAAGACGCCCTTCTGGTCAGCGCCAAGACCGGTCTGGGCGTTCCGGAAGTCCTGGAAGCGATTGTGCAGCGGCTGCCGCCGCCCAAAGGGAGTCCTGAAGCGCCGCTGCAGGCCCTGATCTTTGATTCGTGGTTCGATTCCTATCGCGGCGTGGTTGTCCTGACCCGGCTCTTTCAAGGCACATTGCGCAAGGGCATGAAAGTGCGCTTGTGGTGGAACGGCAAGACGCTGGATGTCGAAATGTTGGGCGTGCTCACTCCCAAACCGGTAGAAGTGGAAGAGCTGGTCGCGGGCGAAGTCGGCTTCATGATCGCCAACAACAAGAACGTGGCCGACACCAAAATCGGCGACACCATCACCGATGATGCCCGTCCCGCGATTGAGCCGCTGCCTGGATTTGAAGACATCAAACCGATGGTCTTTGCCGGGCTCTACACCGTGGACGCGCATGAGCACACTGCATTGCGCGAAGCGCTCGAAAAGCTGCGTTTGAACGATTCCTCGTTCTTCTTCGAGCCGGAAAGTTCCGTTGCCCTGGGTTTCGGCTTCCGCTGCGGTTTTCTTGGTCTCTTGCATATGGAGATCATTCAGGAGCGTCTGGAGCGGGAATTCGGGCTGGAGCTGATTACTACCGCTCCGGGCGTACGCTATCGCATTACCAAGACCGATGGGAGCGTCGTGGAAGTTGATAATCCGTCGCGCTGGCCGGCGCAGACGGAGATCGCAAAAATCGAAGAGCCGGTGATTCTGGCCACGATTCTCACGAACGAGGAATATGTCGGCGGCATCTTCAAGCTGGTGGAGGAGAAACGCGGCCGGCAGAAGAACTTTGAATATGTGGGCGCTGCCCGCGTGATGATTACCTATGAGCTGCCGCTGAATGAGATTGTCCTCGACTTTTATGACCGCCTGAAATCTATTTCCCGGGGCTACGCTTCGCTCGACTACCACCTCGCGGGGAACTGGGAATCGCCCATGGTCAAGCTGGACATTCTGGTCGCCGGCGAACCGGTGGACGCGCTCTCCATCATTGTCCATCGCGACTTTGCCTATGATCGCGGCCGCGCGCTGGTCTCCAAGATGCGGGAGTTGATCCCGCGGCAGATGTTTGAAGTCGCCATCCAGGCGTCGATCGGCGCAAAAATCATCGCCCGCGAAACCGTGGTCGCCATCCGCAAGAACGTGCTGGCCAAGTGCTATGGCGGCGACATCAGCCGCAAACGCAAGCTTCTGGAAAAGCAAAAACAGGGCAAAAAACGCATGAAGCGCATCGGGAAAGTGGACATTCCGCAAGAAGCGTTTCTGGCCGTCTTGAAGGTTGGCGAAGGCGGATGACGCTTGTTCTCCCGGAATGGTTGTTGGTTATTAATGTGCAAATCCCAAATCGCGTAGCTTAACTCTCCAGACAATATAAGTTGCCTAGATTGCCGAAGTCCGGGGTTACTTTAAACCATTGAAAACCAATGGTTTACTGGTTGCAGCCAGACTAGGGCAAAGTGGGCTAAGTCACTGAAAATCCGCGATCAATCGTTTATTCACAATCAGAATTGCACAGAGTTTTCCACATTCTGTAGGAAAACTTCAGCCTCCTGGAAAGCCCCATCAATTCCTGCGAAAATTCACCGTAATATACGTGTCCACCTCCACAGGCTCCCCATTCAACACGTACGGGCGATATCTCCATTGCTGTACAGCTTCCAGCGCTGCGCGAGCCAACCATGGGTGTCCGCTGATCACGCTTAAGCTCTGAATTGTGCCATCGCGAGCGATGATGGCGTGCAGCTTGACCTCTCCCTGAAGATTGATGCGAGAGGCAATTGCCGGATAGGTCGGAACCACTTGGTTGAGCAGCTGCCCGGGATCAATGCGGGACCTCTTTACCGGACCCACCTGATGCTTGGGCTCGTTGCCGTTGAAGCCGATGCTCGGCGGTCCTCCCGGCCCGATACCGCATTGCGCGCTAAAACAGGGTGC
Source organism: Verrucomicrobiia bacterium (assembly GCA_035567035.1). GTDB lineage: Bacteria > Acidobacteriota > Terriglobia > Terriglobales > Acidobacteriaceae > Angelobacter. The sequence goes on from DATMPO010000185.1 coordinate 28,173, forward strand.
AGGATGGGATCCTCGATCATCCGGTTCAGGCGCATTAGTTCCGCTGCCAATTCTGGACGTGACCGGCAAGAGACTTACAACAGTGGCCTGCGGAGAGGGAGATTGGTTGCCGGTCGCCGGACCGGAGGAATTCTGTGCGTGCGAATGGTCCGGAACCGGCCGCGTCAGAATCACTGCCGCGGGCACAGGCGGGTTCGCCAGCGCGATGATCTTCGTGGAGAACAACGGCACAATAACCAGCACGCCGACGAGCAGCAACTGCACTGCGAACGCGGTGGCTTTGGGCCATCTGCGTGACCGATGATGAATTGCCGAAGACTCAAGCAACGTTTCCTGAAACATGGTTTCCTCCGTTCCTGAAATCATTGGACACCGCAGGAAGGGAAAGATGTTCCGCGTGGGCAGGAAATAAATGGCCGCCGGTGATGGCGGCCATGCGAATCACTGGAACAATTACGGTTTCTTTGGTGTCGTTGGCGCGGGAGTCGTGGGCCGCGGCGCCGTGGCGCCGGCCGGTTTTACGGCCGGAGCGGCAACGCCGGACTGGGCGTTATAGGCGTCCACTAATTCCTTGGTGATGTTGGTGCCGGGATTGGCAAACAGTACCGGAGTCTGGGGATTGGAAACATCCAGGACCACCAGATAGCCATTGTCTTGCGCGTATTTTGACAGAACGTCCAGCATCTTCGTGCCGACGCGGTTCACGACTTCCTGCTCGGCCTGCTGAAATTCGTCCTGAGCGTCTTGCGCGTTGCGCTGGTAGGTCTTCTGCTTGACGTCGATGGCCCGGGTGCGACTGGCGCGTTCATCGTCGCTCAGTTTGTCGCCCTGTGCCTGGAGTTGCTTGGTCGAGCTGTCGATGTCGTCCTTCAGGTTCTTTAACTCGGCAGCCTTCGGGTTGAACTTCTGCTGGAGCGTGTCAAACTCTTTTTTGCCCTCATTGCAGGTGGCGATGGCTTCCTGAATATTGACGATGCCGATTTTTGATCCCGCCGGCGCCGCCTGGGCGGACGCGGGTCCGGCGAAGCTGGCGCTCAGCCCGAGGCCAAGAGCAACAATGCTGATGATGTGCCTGCCTGACATTGAACCTAAGCTCCTTAAAGTCGTTTGTTGAATCTCACGTCGCGCGACTTATCGCAAAAAACCGCCGCGATCAAAAATCCCCCTAGGGTTTCTTGGGTGTTGCCGCTGCCCCCGCGGACCGGGGGGTTCCGGTAGCCGGGGCCTTGGCGGCAGCAGCCGGAGCTTCCGTATTGTACGCATCCACCAGATCTTTGGTGATGATGACTGTCGGACTGGCGAATAGTATAGGACTCTGCGGAGCCGAAACGTCCAGGACCACCGAATAGCCGCGTTGCTGGGAGATCTTTTCCAGCACTTTGGCCATCTTCTGATAGATGCGGCCCAGGATTTCCTGTTCCGCCTGCTGGAACTCGGCCTGGGCGTCTTCGGCGTTGCGCTGGTAGGCCTTCTGTTTGGCTTCGATGGCCCGCGCGCGGGTGGCCCGTACCTCATCGCTCAAATTGGGCCCCTGGGCCTGCAGTTGCGCCGTCGCGGCGTCAATGTCGTCCTTCAGTTTCTTCAGCTCAGCGGCCTTGGGGTTGAACTTCTGCTGGAGGGCTTCAAACTCTTTCTTGCCTTCATTGCTGGTGCCAATGGCTTCCTGAATGTTCACAATGGCCACCTTGACCGGCGCCGGGGCGGTGGCTGCGCTTTGCGCAAAAGCAGCGGGAGTAAACAGGGCACTCAGCGCCAGGCTGAAGCACAAGATAACGCCTCTTGATTTAGTAAACATGGATTCGGGACTCCTTAAAGTGGTTCTTGCCGTGCCATTCGTCGCAGCACGTTTCTGGGGCAACCGCGCGATCGGCGCGGAAAATCGGCAGAGGGGACGAATACAGCGATTATAGGTTGCGGACTTTAGCGGCGTCAAACCTGCTCCTCAAAAAGTTGTGCTGATGGTGAAGCGGAACGTCTTCCGCGGTTCTTTTACCCGGAAATCCGGGGCAACGCCGGCCAGCGTGTTCAGGTAGGTAAAATCGCCAGCCGCTCCGACCGGGAACATGCTGCGGGTAATCAGCCCCGAGCTCTTGACGAGCGTGTCCAGGATCAGCGGATTGTAAGCGTAATAGATACGGAAGGGCTGTTGAACAATGGGCAGCAGCACCTGTAATTCCAGCCCGGTGGACATGCGCGGGACGTAATTGGTGCCGGGAGCCGTTGCCAGGGTCGAGCTGAACGGCAGACCGGTGCCGCCGGCGCACTGGAAGTTTGTAAATTGCGGGCAGCCAAAGGTGGTGCTTTGCAGCTGTTTCAAGGCATCGGGGCTGTTCTGCAACTGCGACCCCCGGGTCGCCATGTCCAGCCCTACGTCGGCGAAGGGCGCCAGGGTCACCGGGCCTACGATGTGAATGCGGTATTCAAAGTTTCCCACAACACTGACATCGCCGCCGGGCTGGGTAAGATTGTTGAGGGGAATCGGAATCTTGATTCCGCACGGCGGCGTCTGGCCGGCCAGGCAGCCGCGCCGGGGATTCGTTGGGTCCACGGGAACCACCGTCCCATCCGGGTTGGTCAGGGTTACATTCTGCGCCGTGTTTACGAAGACGTAGGGTGAGACCGTGCGGATATCGAACCCGCGCAGGTCGGATTCTCCGCCCATGAGAAAACGCTGGTACGGAGCGGGGACCGTCCCGTTGAAGCCAGTGATGAAGCTTCCCTGCAGGCGCATGGCAAAAATATTTCCGTGGTAGACCGGCTTGAAACGCGTGAACAGGACCAGCGGCCGGACAAAGCTCACATTGCCGCCCAACCCGGCAATTTCAGAAGAAAGATAGATGCTTTTTCCGGAATGCGGTCCAATCTGGCGGTCCACCGTGCTGTAGCTGAAGGACGGTGTAACTGCGCTGGTCACGATTCCATTCAGGGCATTCGGTCCGGAAATGGACCGGAAATTCAGGCTCTCAAACAGCAGGCGGGAAGCGTCGCTGAACACGCTGATGTTGGATATGTCGTAGCTGTAGGAGAGGGACAGGCGTTTGGGAATGTTTCGTCCCAGCGGGTAGCTGGCACTCGCGGAAAAGCCCTTGCTCGACTGGTTGTAATTCAAAAGCTGGTTCAGCACGGTCTGGGAAAGATTCAGCTTTTGGTTGGCCAGGATCGCTGCCTGCTGGGCCTGGTTAAAGTCGTATTTGCGCAGGTAGGCCTGGAACCCGAGCTGGATGGGACGGTCGAAAAGGTAAGGCTCGGTGAAACCGAACACCAGGTCCCGAGACCGGTCGCCGACGTTGGCTTGCACGGTCAGGGTTTCGCCCAGGCCCAGGAAGTTGTTGGTCTGGTAGTTCAAGCCAATAAAGGAGCCGGCCAGGCCGCTGAGGCCACCCGTCAATCCGATGCTGTTTTTCCCCTTTTCGCTGACCTTGACTGTGAGGTCCACGGTGCCGGCTTGCTCGTCAATTTTGCGTTCGGTATCGTCATCCGGTTTGAGCGTGTTGAAGTAGTTCAGCTGGTTGAGGCGCAGAATGCTGTATTCCCAATATTTCTGGTTGTACACCTGCCCCTCCTGGAGCAGCAGGTCGCGGCGGATCACTTTGTCGCGCGTGGTCGTGTTGCCCTGGAATTCAATCCGGCGGACGAAGAACGGCTTGCCTTCGTCAATATCGATGCTCAGCGAAAGCTGCTTCTTCTCGTCATCGATAATGGTTTCCGGCACCGCGGTGAACTTGATGTAGCCGTACTGTTCGTAGGCTTTGCGCAGGTTGTCCAGTCCGGTGTGGATCTTGTGGGTATCGAAGACGTCGCCGTCTTTGATCGGGAACACACCGCGCAAAACCTGGTTGTTAAGGATGGCTTTGTTGTTCTTGAAGGTGATTTCCTTGAGCGTGTACTTCACACCTTCTTCCACGGGCATGGTAATGTCCATGGCTTTGCCCTCTTTCCGGAAAAAGGGGACCGGAAGCCCGCCTTTCTTGTCGCGCAACTGGGTCTTGGGGTCCTGCACCAGGGCCCGGTAATAACCACGCTGCTGGAGAGCGTCCTGGACGCGCTGCGTGTCTTCTTCCAGTTTGGACGCGTCGAAAGTCCTGGCGAACAGGTTCTCGAAGAAAATGGAGTTCGGAATCCCGATGGGTTTCAGGTTCTTCATCGCCCGCCGCAGGTCGCGGGAGGAAACATGCTTGTTGCCGGCGAACTTGATGTTGCCCACCTTGATCTTGGGGCCTTCCTTGATGGTGAACGTCACAGCCACCGAAGACGGTGGAATCTGCTGCAGCTGAACCGCCACCGTGGAGAAAGGCCGTCCGTGTTCCGCCAGCAGTTGTTGCAGCACAACCTTGGCCCGGATGATTTTGGTGGGATCGTAGGAACTCTCTATTGAGAGAGGAACTTTGGCTTTCTTGAAGCGCTCCAGCACGTCACTGACGGACACAGAATTCAAGCCGTGGTAATCAATGGTGCGGATGGTGGGTTTTTCACGCACGTAAACGTGAATGAACCAGCCTTTGGCCGACTGCTCCCGTTCAATCCGGACATCTTCAAAATAGCCGCTGTTCCACAAAGAGTGCAGGTCGCGTTCCAGGGCGGCTTCGTCGTAAACGTCGCCCGCGCGGGTGAACATTTTGGCCCTGATGGTCTCCAGAGGGATGCGCCGCTGGCCGTGGATCTGAATGTCCTGGATGAGCTGGCCGCCTTGCGCGGCTGCGAATGCGCCCGGTGCCTGCGATAAGAAGATGCTGCCAAGCATGGACAACGCCAGGACCGCAACCTTCAGAGCATACTTCGGGCTAGCTGTCTTAGACCTGATAGGACTACCCTCAGAACAATTTGGGGAAACCCCGATTATACGGGAGCAAATACTGTACTTCCAAACCAACCGGGACTTGCGTCTCATTTCTGACCAGCAATCGGGGTTCAACGGCGACCGGGGCCAAGGTGAAGATTCCGGAAGAGTCTATCACGTTGGCCAGCGGACCCCTTCATGGTCTTGCCGAAAAAGCAGCTTGGTGTCCTTTAAGGCACTTCAAACAACCAGGACACGGCAAAAGAACAGGTTACACAGCGACAGCAAGGGTCTTTCCCCAGAACGAACCCAGAACGAACCTTTACGAAGAACGATGCCGGGCGCAAAACTTGCAAGGATTTTTTCTTCGGGCCGCTGGCTGGCCTTTATTTTGCTTTCCTTTGATCTTGTCTTTGTCCTTGCTCTTGCAGAAGCGGTTCGACTTCAACCAGACAGGAATAAAAAGTTGCGCCTCGGCCGATGTCCGTAAGCGTCTCGGACGTCAATGCGTTGATGCTCTTGCCATCGGGCGCGAACCGGGCCCAGTTCAGCCGGGCGGCGACAACTCCCGCCTGTACCGAGCCGTTGACGTGGGCCCGCAGGCGGACTTCGCCGCGATCGTTAAACACCCGCACCCAGTCTCCGTCGCGGATGCCGCGGCGGGTTGCGTCCCGGCTGGTCATCTCCAGCAATTCCGGATGCTCCATTTTCTGTACGGAGCTGATGTTGGCGAAGGTGGTGTTGAGGAAATTGTCGGCTTTGCGGGAGAGCAGCTCCAGCGGAAATTGCCGCGCTTTTTCCACGTGGCGCGATTCCGCGGGCGGCGTGAAGGAAGCCACTGGATCGAGTCCCTGGGCGATAAGCCGCTCGTTGTACAACTCGGCTTTGCCGCTCGGCGTGGCAAAGCCGCCGCGCGCGAAGGGAAGAAAGGGGGCTTCTTCAGTTCCAGTTCCAAGCCGCAGACGGATGTGCCCCTCGCGTTCCAAGTCGGCGCGAGTGATTGCGCCAAGTCGGGCGTCAGGGTCGGAAGCCGCGCGGGCGCCGGGCGTGCCCAGTGCTTCGTCAATCATGTCGTCGGATGTCTGACGGAAGCAGTCTTCGGTGAAGCCCATGCGTAATGCGAGTTCGCGGAAAAGGTCGGTGTTGGACCGGCTCTCGCCCAGCGGCGCAATGGCCTGGTTCGATATCTGCAGGAAATAGTGGCCATAAGCGGTCTGCAGATCTTTGTGTTCAAAGAACGTGGTTGCCGGCAGGACGATGTCGGCGTAGTGCGTGGTGTCGGTAAAGAACTGCTCGTGCACCACGGTGAACAGATCAGGACGAAGAAAGCCGCGAAGCACGTCGGTGTAATTCGGTGCCACGGTCACGGGATTTGAGTTGTAGACAACAATCGCCTTGACTGGAGGATTGTCCAGCCGCGTGAGCGCCTGTCCCAGCTCTGACATGTTGACGACGCGCGCGTCCCGGCCGAGCGGACTCTTCAGCATCAGATCAGGACGCTCGACCGCTTTACGGTCCATGGGGAACGACGAGCTGGTGGAAAGCTGCAAGCCGCCGCCAACTTCCTTCCACGATCCGGTGATACAGGGCAGCATGGTGATCGCGCGCACGGCCATGCCGCCGTTCTGTGCGCGCTGCACGCCGTAATTCACGCGAATCACCGCCGGACGCACGGTGGCGTATTCACGCGCCAGCTTCACGATGTCCGCGGCTGAAATTCCGGTCCACGCGGCCACGCGTTCCGGCGGATATTCCTGGACCTTCTTCTTCAACTCCTCAAAGCCCAGCGTGTACTGCGCAACGTAGCCGGCGTCATGCATACCATCGTTAATAATGACGTGCATCATGCCCAGCGCCAGGGCCACGTCCGTTCCGGGATTGATGGGCAGATACCAATCAGCGCACTGCGCGGTGCGGGTTTTATAGGGATCGATCACCACCAGTTTGGCGCCCTTCCGCCGCGCTTCTTCGATGAAAGGCCACAAGTGGATGTTCGTTCCGTGGATGTTCGCGCCCCAGGCAATAATGTATTTCGATTCGCGGAACTGCTCCGGCTCCGTCCCCAGCTTGCGGCCCAGGACGGTCAGCAAAGCGTCGCCGCCCGCGGTCGCGCATATGGTGCGGTCCAGTTGCGAAGCCCCCAACCGGTAAAAGAACCGGTGCGCCATCCCCGAATTGTTCAACACCCCCAAAGTCCCGCCGTACGAGTAGGGAAGAACAGCCTCTGGCCCAAAGTCACTGGCGACCTGCTTCAACCGCGAGGTAATTTCATTCAGCGCTTCGTCCCAGGATATCCGGGCAAAATCCGTGGCGTCGCCGTGGCCCTGGCCTTTGGGCGCAACCCGCCGCATGGGATAAAGCATGCGGTCCGGCGCATAAACCCGGTCCAGATATTTGGCCACTTTGGCGCATAGAAACCCCTGAGTCACCGGATGCGCCGGATCGCCCTGGATCTTTGTGGCCTTTCCGTCCTCCACGGTAATCAGAACGCCGCAGGCGTCAGGACAATCGTGCGGACAAGCGGCATGGACAACTTTTTTCATATTCCGACATTATAGAGGCCGGAGTGTTGCAGGACTCTCCGGTTTTCCGATGACACCGATGACGGCGATCTTTTCCTACCCCCTCCCCGGTTCGCTCCGCCCCAACCGCTCTCCCCTGCTAACAGGGGAAAAAACAGGGGAGAACGCGAGCGCTTGGGCACTCCAGACATGCAAAACCTCGATTCCACGGGCCTTTCGTGACCCTTTTTCCCGGACGGAGTCAATTCGTAACAGGGGAGGAACAGGGGAGGAACAGGGGAGGCATCGCCGTGATCGCCGTCATCGCACGTGATCGCCGCGATCGGAAAACCTTACCACTGATAACACTGATAACGCTGATGTTCTTGATCAGTCAGAATCAGTGTCGTCAGTGGTAAGGTTCTATGGTTTTCCTCGCTTTAGGTTTTCAAAGATCGTTCTCTTCGGCCCGCCTGGGCGGGGCCAGGTTTTTTCTGGCTAACAACTAAATGCTAAGTACTAACTACTGCCCTTGCGCGGCGCGCATGGTACCGCGAAACTCAAGCGAAATGCAAGAGCTAATTTGTCTGTATTTTCAATGGGTTACGAGGCGGCCGCTTTTGGCCTCTGTTGGCATCTTTACCGCGGATTTGCCCGGATGAACCCTTGTCTGCGAACGGCTTTTCCTATCTGTGTCATCTGCGTGATCCACGGCCAGCAGCCGGGACAGGTCAGCGGTACGGTGTTTCCGGGTTTTGCTTCGGTCACTCAGAATCGTGGTTCCATCGAGACATCCAGGCATTGTCATTTCGAGCGCAGCGCCGCCAAAATGGTTGTTCTACGAAGTCCCTAGGCGCGGAGTCGAGAAATCCCGAGGATGTGCGCACTACCATGCTGACTCAGGGAGTTTTCACGAGGGACTGTCCCGGAAACCTGATCTCCCTGCCCCAACTCTCGGCCAGGTCCTGCCACCGCGGATTTAGTTTCTCGATGAGCCAGATTTTCTTTTCCCGGCGCCAGCGCTTGATTTGTTTTTCGCGATCTTGGTGAAGCCTTCAATCGTGTCGTACTTGTGCTGATGCATCCGTTGGTAGAAATATCCACTGATCCCGACATCGAGCGTGCCGTGCGGCTGGTAAGAATGTAGACCCGAACTTGTAATAGCGTCCGTCGTGCATGCGGGAAATCGTAGCCGAGGCATTCTCGTAGAAACTCCTGAATCAGCATGGCGGAACACACATCCTCGGGATTTCTCGACTCCGCGCCCATCAGCTCGGAAAAGGAAAATATTTTGGCGGCGCTGCGCTCGAAATGACATGGGTTGGGTGGTGTCGCGGGCAATGGCGCCGTCGCAGTGTCCAGTTTCGCATGCTCCAAAATTATCGGGTAGTCCAGGCTGACCCCTTTTGGTTAAAAAAAGTGTGTTCTGATCGAGCGCTTCAATCCCCACATGGGAACACCTTGCAGAGGGGCCGGCATTCTCAAAGGCTGAAGGAAAGCAGATTCCTCCCCTTCGCCAGGCTCAGGGTCGGAATGAGAAGACCCCGTCGCGCTGAAGCGCGAAGAAGCTGAGGCGCACCGGAGTGCGCCTCAGTCTGGCAGGGAAGGTTAGAAACCGAGCCGGAACCCAAATTCCATCTGGCGCGGCGTGTTGGCTTGACCGAAGATCACACCGAAGCTCTGCGGGCTGGTAAAGTCCAGTGTCGGATTATTGAGTTGATTGTGGTTGAGAACGTTGGCGAAAGTGGCGATGAACTTGGTGTTCACGCGCTCGGTGATCCTGAACTCCTTGGCTACGGACATGTCAAGGTTCCAGGTCGGCAGCCCGCGCAGGATACCCTGGCCGCCGGTCTGGTTGTCAAAGCCCACCAGCGGCGGCCGGAATTGAGACCACACCGCTGCAGGATTGGCGAAAATATTAATGTTGTCCTTGGTGCTGGTGCCCACGGAAAAGGTCTGCCCGTTGACAATAACGGTGCTGCCGGGCACATTGTAATGAACCGAGTTGCCTCCCTTGTAAGGCGCAAGCAGCATGGCATTCTCATTCGTCGAGCCCGAACTGCAGTTTACCTCTCCGAATGACTGGCAGTCGCTGCCCATGTTTACTTCCAGCGGCGCTCCACTCTGCGCGGTGAAGATGGGAGAGATTTTCCATCCGCCCAGAAGATGTCCCATGACTCCCCTCTGTCCTTTGTACCAGGAGGGCTCGTACACCATGTAGGTGTTGTAGATGAGCCTGATGTCGAAAGGCTGAGGGCCGTATTGGTTGTGCAGATTGAACGCATCAACAGGGGTAAACCCGCTGGTGGACTGTGCAACTGCCTGCGTGCCGAGGGTCTTACTCCAGGTCAAATTCGACACCAGGGTCAAGCCATGGAACTGCTGCATCCGGACTGTGGCGAAGGCGGCGTTGTAGTTTCCGTATCCCCAGCTTCCGTTCAGGAAAACCGACGATACCTGGCCGGGCGTTCCCGGACCGCCTGCCCCGAGCGTGCTGGGCATGGCACGTCCAAACAGGAATCCGGCTTTGTTGGCCAGGTCGCTCCAGAAGCTGTACACATTGACGGCAGTTCCCTGGGAGTTGCCGGCGCCGGTTTTTGCCGAGCCCTCTTTGGTGGCCACGGCCAGCGTACAGCTGCTGAACCCGGCGCAGTAGGCTGAGCCAGGTCCCAGCGCCGTCTCAAACCAAGGCTGCACTGGAATTCCATTCGGCACGCCCACGTTTGCGGTGAGAAACATATACATGTTGTCGTAGGCATTGGCAAAACTCTGGCCGTTGAGCGTCAACATATATGGCACACCGTCCAGGTTGGTGGACTGGTACTCATTCTTCAAAATACGCCCGATGTAGCCGACCTCGATAGAGACCTTCCTTGACACTTCGCGCTGAATGGTGAGGTCGAACTGGTCAGAGCGGGACGGCCGGAAGTTGGGATCCAGCGCCTGGCCATCTCCGGCCGTGGCGTTGCCGCCTACGCCCGGAAAGAAAGGCTGAGGCAGGGTCTGAGAAACACTGGGCAGAGGCGCGCTCATGCCGTCCGTGCCGATACGGAAGGCAGTTGCCGGCGTGGTGCCGCCGGGTCCCAGGCATTGATTACCGCTTGAGGCGCCAATGCACGAGACAGCCTGACCCAAACCAGTCCCCAACAACGGAACCAGCACCAGGTCCACTCCGTTCAATCGTCCGTAGATGCGGTTGTAGCCTCCGCGGATCACGGTCTGGCCGTGACCGAAGATTTTGCCCAGAATGCCGCTGTCGAAATTGGGACTCCATGCCGCCGCGGCGCGTGGGCTGATGCCGCCGTAAAACGGGTTGTAGGGATATTTCATTCCCAGGTTCTTGACAGTTTCAAATCCCAGGATCGGATTGAAGATTTGTCCCTGCAGCGCCATGCTTTTCTTGGTGTTGAGATAGTTGGCCAGGTCGACCAGTTTCCCGTTGGAGTCAATCAGCTCAACCTGCTTGCCGTTTTGCTCCACCGGAGGCATTTCAATGGTGTAGCCTGTCCCAAAACTCAGCGTAAAATTCGGCCTCAGGTGCCAGGTGTCACCGAAGTACACGTTGTAGGAGGGAATGGTGCTCACATCGAACATATTGCTGCCGAGCGGGTCCAACGAAAGACTGGAGCCGCTGCGGGTATAGAGCACTTGCGGCTGCGAGGTCATACCCAACAGCTCAGTGTAAAGCTTGTTCCACTGAGCTTTCTGACTCGTCGTCAAGCCGGCAGGCTGCGAGTTCGCGGAGATGCTGATGCCGCTACCCTGGCCCTGACTGGCTGAGTTGATGCCGATCTGGTAGACGATGGCGTTCATGATGCCCTGGCCATTGTCGTTGCGCTGGTGATAGTCCCAGTTGCGCTGATACGTACCACCGAACTGGAACAGGTGGTTGCCGCGAATCCAGGACACATCGTCACGAAGGTAGTTGTCCTGGCCGTCCCAGAAGCGTTGGCGGGCTTGTTGTGTGTTGATATTCATCGGAATCAGGGACTGCAACTGGGATTCGCCGCCAATCTCCAGCGCCCCGCCCAGGCCCGCAAGCTGAACCGGAGCCGCACTGGTCAGCCACTGCCACCAATTGCGAGTGTAGCTGTAGTGAAAGTCATTGGTCAGGTTGGGGGTGACGTTGGTGGTAAGTCCGGCTGTAATAAGGCTTGCTACCGACGGACGCAGGGAGTGCGACGTTCCCTGCCCAAGGGTATCGCCCGCCATCACGCCGCCGATATCCACCTGATCGGTAGTGTTGGCTGTCACGCGGTAGTAGTGATAGGTAGAAGTGAAGTGCCATTTCTGCCCGAAATCATGGTCGATTCGCGCCACGCCGAAGTCGTCTTTTCTCGGCAGTCCTACGGTCGTCTTGAAACCCTGGGTGTTGAGCGTGTCGCCAAAGCCGGTATTGCCCGGATCGTTAGGCAGCGGCTCGAACTTTGACCAGAGTTGGGAGATGATTGGATTCAAACCGATTCCTCGTGGATCGCAGGCGCCGCCGCCGCAAACCGCCGAGGGATACGTAACGCCATTGACCGTCACCGGCATCGGATTGATGTTGTAGGCAGTGACCGTGCCGGGGCCAGTCTGGATCTGGATGACACCCGCCCGAAGCAGGGCGGAAGGCACCGATCTCTCATAGGTGGACACGTTGGGAAACCGCCGCCCTTCGTAGTCGCCGAAGAAATAGGTCTTCCCGCCCCAGAAAGAGGGCAAAACTGGACCGCCAATGGCGCCGCCAAAGCGATTCTGGTGGGTAGAGGGTAACGGAGTGTGGGTGAAGTTGTTGTTCCAGGTGTTCGCCGAGAAATTACTTCCCAAATAGTACTCGTAAAGAGCGCCGTGCCAGCTATTGGTTCCGCGCTTGGTCACCATCTGGATCTGCCCTCCAGATGACCCGTTGAAATCGGCGGTCTGGTTAGTGGTGGCAACTTTGAATTCTTCGATGCTCTCGACCGGAGTGGGCAGGACGCCCGTGGTCAGGCCGCCGGTGGAAGCGCTGGTTAAGGGGTTGGCGGCAAAGCTCAGGGTGTAGGTACTCTGCGTGCCGTCCATGTCGCTGCTGTTCTGGCCGCCGTCAAGTTGAAACGTATTCTGGTCGCGCACCGACCCGGCAACCTCTCCGGTTGTGTTCACGGCTGGTTGCAGAGTCATCAAGGTAGAGGAATCGCGGCTGAGGTTCGGCAGGACCTCCATGGCGCTGAAGTGGATCGTGGTCCCGACCGCGGCATTCATGGTCTGCATTTCCACGCCGTCTGCGGTGACCTCGACCGTCTCGGTCGCTCCGCCAACTTTTAGCTTTGCGTTGGCGTTCGTCACCTGGCCGATCTCGACCGTCACCTTGGAGATCAGCTCCTGCGCAAATCCGGCTTGCGTGATCCGGACATCGTAGGTCCCTGGTGCAACGTTTACGAAAATGTACCGGCCAACGTCGTTGGCAGTGGTTGTTCGGGAAGCGCCGGTGGCGGTGTCAACGAGAGTGACAGACCCACCGGCAATCGCCGCACCCGTCTGGTCGGTGATTTGTCCGGAGACAGTGCCAGTCGCGGTGGACTGCGCCCGCGCCGGGGTCAGGGTCACACTGAACAATAACGCCACACAAGCAAGGCCCAGCATCAGGATGAACAGACGTCTGGTGCTCGCGAGCGGTTGGCGAACAGGCTTGGGGTTAGTGAGATAACGGGGAGAACCGCACGATCCTGTCAGTAGCGTCATAGAAGCTCCTTCTCTCCAAGAACTGAGGTTGCTGGTCCGTATCGGATTTGATCAGCAAATGAGAGCGAAAAA
>DATMPO010000186.1:0-24314 GCA_035567035.1 Verrucomicrobiia bacterium
CGAAGAAAAGTTCATGACGTGCGCAAGGCGGGCAATTCCCGCAGCCGCGGCCAGCGCCGCCCTGGATTGCCTGCGCAAGCTGGAGGGTCTTCCCAACATCCACGCGCTGACGAAGCATCTTGCCGTCTCAGCGAAGTGAGCCGTTTTGACCAGATTACTCTCCTCGTAACGCCCATAATCAAAATGCGAGAGGCCTTGGACAAGCCGCCATGCTATGAATCGCCATGCTATGAATCAAGGGATTTTACGATCGCTTGCTGTACTGACCTGCCTGGGCGTGGCCCGGCTGGTGGCATCCGCTCAATCACCCGATCGTGCCCAAAACCTCGCGATTTGCATGGACGACCTGGGGCCCTGCGATCCCTCCATGCTGTCACCCGCGGACGCAGCCAGACTGGCAATCAAAGAGCACCAGCGCAATATTGCCGATTGCCGAAGACGCTCGGAAACCTGTGATCCCTCCAAATTGACAGCGGGCGAAGCCGCCGCGCTGGCCGTCGCCCAGCATGACCAGAATGTTTACGATTGCATGCAAAGCTGGGAGCCGTGCGACCACTCCAAATTGACCCGGTCCGAACTCCAGGAAGTCGCCGCAGCGGAGCGCCAGCACAATACCGCCAATTGCGTGGAGGGTTGGGCAAACTGCGACCGCTCCAGATTGACCGCGCCGGAAGAAAAAGATGCACAGCTGGCAGGGCGCAGGCGTAAGCTGGAAGACTGCATGGGGTCTCCGGAATCCTGCGATCAGTCCACGCTTACGCGGCAAGAAGCCGGCGTCGTGACCACTGCCGTGCGCGAGCGCAATGCCCGAAACTGTATGGAAGGCTGGACCCACTGTGACCACGCCACACTGTCGGCGGCAGAAGCCACCCGGGTCGCCGTGGCCGAACATCAGCGCAATTTGTCCAACTGCAAGGGTGGACGGGAAACCTGTGACTACTCCCAATTGACTGTCCTAGAGGGCCAGGGATTGGCCCGTACCGAGCGCCAGCGTAATTTCCAGGCATGCCTCAAAGGTTACGGCTACTGTGATCGCACGTTGCTCACGCCGGAAGAAGCACGCTCAATTCCTCCCGATCCCGCCACAGTTCCGATAGCCGACAACAAGTAGGCCCTGACCCTTATTGCAGAACTCTCGCCAGGGTTGCCTGGATAGACTGCGCGCTGATCGGTTTGGAGATGTAATCATCCATTCCCGCATCGAGGCAGCGTTCGCGGTCGCCTTTCATGGCGTGGGCGGTCATGGCGACGATCGGCATTCTCGCGCCAGTCCCTTTCTCCAGTAGACGGATGGCGGCCGCGGCGGTGAAGCCGTCCATTTCCGGCATCTGTACATCCATAAACACCAGATCAAAAGTCTGCTCTTTCAGCCTGGCCAGGGCTTCCACTCCGTTTCCCGCCACTACGACCTGATGGCCGAGTTTTTTCAAAAGCCATACCGCCAGCTTCTGATTGACCAGATTGTCTTCCGCCAGAAGGATTTTTAGTTCGCGGCTTGCTGCCGTCACGCGTTCAGCCGGCACGGGTCCCGCCGGCTGCAGACCGGGTCCGTCGGCGATGTCCAGGATTGCCGTGAAGTGAAACGTGGAGCCTTTGTCTATTTCGCTTTCCACCCAAAGGTTTCCTCCCATGAATTGGACAATGCGCGATGCAATGACCAGCCCCAGGCCGGTCCCTCCAAATTGGCGTGTAGTGGACGCGTCCGCCTGGGAAAACGCCTCAAAAATCATCTTTTGTTTTTCCGGCGGAATTCCAATGCCGCTGTCGGTGATGGAAAACTTTAACTCTGCTTTCCCCTGCTGGGCTTTTTCCAGTTGTACGTTCAATGCAATCTGTCCATGGCGGGTAAACTTGATGGCATTTCCCAGAAGATTGAGCAGCACCTGTTTAAGGCGAACAGGATCACCCAGGACGAACCGCGGAACATCCGGCGTCAGATGGGAAGTCAGACTCAGGCCTTTCTTCAGAGCGTTAAGGCTCATGATGCCCAGCGCCTGGGCCACGGTATCCGCCAGGTCGAATTCGGTGCGTTCCAGTTCCAGCTTGCCGGCCGCAATCTTGGAGTAGTCCAGGATGTCATTGACCACGCTGAGCAGGCTGCCGGCCGCGCTCCCGGCCAGGCCGATGAACTCCGCATGTTGCGACGAGAGACCTGGGTCGCCGGCCAGCTCCAGCATGCCGATCACGCCGTTGAGCGGAGTGCGGATTTCATGGCTCATGTTGGCCAGGAATTCGTCTTTTGTCTTGTTGGCGGCTTCCGCGGCCTGCCGCGCCTTCACCAGCTCCATCTCATACTGATGGCGCTCAAAAGCATCGCGCACAATGGTCATAAACATGACCGGATTGCCCTGCGCGTCCCGCCGCAGCGAAATGGACTGTTCGTTAAAGACCTCCCGGCCGTTGTGCAGCGTCATGGAGTAGTCCAATTTTGCCGGTTCGCCCGTACGGTAGACCCCCGAGTAGACCTCGCGGAACTTGCTGGTCATTTCGGGAGTATAGAGTGTCTTGTAATGGGCGCCTTCGCGGTCATCCCGAGAGACGCCATGCATCTTGCAGTAAGCTTTGTTGACAAAGATGACTTGTCCACGCAGATCGGTCTCAACGTAGCTTTCCCAAAGCTGGTCCATCAGGTCGTGATGCCGTTGCTCGGCTTCTGTCTCGTTGAATGGCCGCAGGCCCATCTGGCGGGCGATGAGGCCAACGCTGTTGCTGGACGGCGACGGCATCGGGAAGATAATGACTTCCGTCTCAAACTCTTTCCCGTCGCGGTGCAGGGCGGTCAATCTGGTCCTGATGCGTTGCGCCGCACTCTCGCTGGTGGTGAAGAGTTGGCCCAGGGTCCGCTTGAGGGACTGGCCGTTACGCGCCGGGACGATCAACTGCCAGATCGGACGGCCCATCGCTTCCTGGCGCGTCCATCCAAAAGTGTCCACCGCCTGGCGGTTCCATGCGGTGATGTCTCCTTCGGCGTCGGCGCTTACGAAGGCATCAAAGAGATTGTCGACATCCAGGAACAACTCCTGCCCCTCGGGCACGGGCCCGGCGGTGAAGGGCGGTTTCGCCGAAGTCATAATCGGCGTCACGAAGTCGACGTTCCTCTCCATCTATCTATCATCGGCCTCCCGCCACGATGTCCCACCAAACTATAGTACTCAAAAACGCCCCTGGCTGAATAATTCTGCACTATCCCCGGTCTGCTCTTTTCAGGGATGCGCTACGGTTTGTACCCCTTTTGCGGCCCCCACCCCGGTTCGCTCCGCCCTGACCGCTCGGCCGCTTCCACCCTGCTAACAGGGAAAAAAACAGGGGAGAACGCGAGCGCCTGGATACTCCAGACATGCAAAACCTCGATTCCACGGGCCTTTCGTGAACTTTTTTCCCGGACGAAGTCACTTTGGAACAGGGGAGTAACAGGGGCGTAACAGGGGAGGAACAGGGGAGGAACAGGGGAGGAACAGGGGGGAATCGCCGTGATCGCCGTCATCGCCGTCATCGCACGTGATCGCCGTCATCGCACGCTTGGAGGGTACACCTGACTGCTAAATGCTTCCTCGCTTTAAGTTGTCAAAGATCGTTCCGCAGGCCGCCTGGGCGGCCGGTTTATTGTGTGTGTCTACCTGACCATTCGTCCTAAAAAGCCAAAACGCCACAACCCGGATAGCGGCTGCGGCGAACTTTCGAAATCTACTATAGCAAAGAAATAGCGAAATGTCAAGGAAAAATTTCAGCAGGCGCGGGGGAGTTGGCAGGGAAAGTCCCGTCTCGTCCCAGGCTGCCGTCGGCTGAGAATTGGCTTAAGTGGCGAATCTATATACGGAAGGACCGAATTCGTATTCATTCGCGTGAATTCGCGGCCCCAATGTCTTTCGTGGTTGTAGGGATCCCTCGCTTCGCTCGGGATTTCAGAAGAAGCTAAATCTTGCTTCGGATCACGCAGGTTTTCCGATCACCAGATCACCCGATCACCAGATCACTCGATCCCACCCTCACGCCCGGGCCACAAACTCCCGCGTCTCCGTGGACACCCTGACCTTCTCGCCTTCTTTAATAAAAAGCGGCACGCGGATTTCCAGGCCGGTTTCGAGCGTAGCGGGTTTGGTCACGCTGCCGCTGGAGAAGTCGCCGCGCACGCCGGGCTCCGTCCGCGCGATCGTCAACTCCACATGCGGAGGCAGTTGCAGGCCGATGGGATTGCCGTTGTACTTGTGCACCTGGATAATCAGGCCTTCGCCCAGAAAATCCGCCGCATCGCCAATCATCTCCTGCCGCAGGGTAAGGGTCTCAAAACTCTCCTGGTCCATGAAGTAATAGCCGTCCGAGTCCTTATACAGGAAGGAGGCCGGGACCATTTCCAGGTCGGGCTCCTTGAACTTGTCGCTGGCCTTGAACGTCTTGTCAAACACGGCGCGGGTAGCCATTTCTCAGGCGCATGGCGACCGGGTTTACTGATTTGCGCCCGGCGGGCTTCAGAGCTCTAAGCCCGCGTACTTCCGCAAGAGCCTGCACATCGGCCACAAACTTTGCGAGCAAAGGAGAGGCGTTGTCTTTGCGCCAGACGAGACTGACCGTCAAGGGCAGGTCCAAATCGACTACCGGTAGCAAGACCACCGCTGCGGGACATCTCCAACGTGTGGCGTCAGTGACAAAACTCACGCCCAGTCTGCACGACACCAAACTGAGCATGGTTGACTGATCCAGCGCCTCCTGGACGATGTGTGGCGTCTTCAAACCACCGCGGAAGCATTCCTTCATCAAACGGTCATAGAAGGCGGGGCTTTGCCGCCTGGGAAACCAGACAAACGCAGTGTCGCCCAGGTCACACAGACGGAGCTTTCGGATCCTTGTCAGCGGATGTCCCTTGGGCACGGCCAGTACGAGATGGTGAGTTGCGACCAGGAGCTGGTCCAGGTCAGGATCGGACTTTGGCATGAAGAATATGAAGCCTGCGTCCAAGCGGCCCGAACGGAGCGCGCCGATTTGCTCCAACGATGAAGAGGGGTAGAGCTGTAGTTCGGCGTCCGGTTGCCGTGCCCGGAACTGCCGAAACGAATCGGGAACAACCCCGCGCCAGGAGGCGAATTCGGTGAACCCGACGCGCAATGTCCCCGATTGGCCGCGAGCCACGCGCCCGGCCCTCATTGTTGCCTCGTTCACTTGCTGAAGAATCCGACGCGCATCATCGAGGAATGACATCCCCGCCGCGCTTATCTTTACGCCGCGCGGCATGCGGTCAAATAATTTGACGCCCATTTCCTCTTCCAGGTCCTGGATCTGGCGGGAAAGCGCGGGCTGGGCGACGCGCAGCCGCTCAGCAGCGCGGCCATAATGCTGCTCTTCGCCGACGGCTACGAAATACCGTAAATGTCGCAGTTCCACATCAATACCCTGGTGCTATCGATTCTATATAAAAAATGTCTTGGACGTATGGGTCATGCGGAGACAAGAATTTTGACCGTGCACCAAAAGCCTTGTGAGGCCCGTATGCGAGTGGCTCCTAAGGGAGATTAGATTGTGCTTTCATTCAAGATAGGTCTTCTCACAATCGGTCTCATCACGATTTCCCTTTTCGGGGGAACGAGTGGCCGTCAACCGGAGCCGGCTTCATCGTCCGGGGAACCGCGCCAACGCAGTTCCGAAGGCCTTGCCGCCTGGCAGCAGGTCTATAGCGTAATGACCCACCCGCGCTGTATCAACTGCCACACAGCCGGGAGTTACCCTCAGCAGGGTGACGATCGCCACCGGCATCTCTTCAATGTCGTGCGTGGGCCGGCTGGGAACGGCGTTCCGGGGCTGCAATGCGTCACCTGCCATCAGGGCGCGAATGCAGACACGACAGGAGTTCCCGGCGGCCATGACTGGCACCTGGCTCCGCTTTCAATGAAATGGCAGGACACAAGCGACGGAATTCTTTCCAGCCCCGCTGTCTGCAGCGTAATCACAGATCGTTCAAAAAACGGGAACCGTGACGGAGCTGCCTTGCTGAAGCATAACGAAGAAGAACCGCTGATATTGTGGGCATGGAACCCCGGACGGCGGGCTGATGGCAGCCTGCGTACGCCGCCGCCCATCACGCATGATGAGTTTGTCGCCGCTACCCGCAAGTGGGTCGAAGCCGGCATGCCCTGTCCGCAACAGTGAATCACGAGGCCGCCCATGGAAACATACAAGCTCACGGTGAATGGACAGCAGAAGGAAGTCAGCACCGACTCCGGCACGCCGTTGCTCTGGGTGTTGCGCGAGGAATTGAAGATGACTGGCACAAAGTACGGCTGCGGCATCGCCGCGTGCGGCGCCTGTACAGTCCATCTTGGGGGCGTGCCTACGCGATCTTGCGTTGTCCCTGTTTCTCTCGTAGGAAACCGGCCGATTGTCACCATAGAAGCTATTTCCAATGATCCCGTCGGTCGCATCGTGCAGAATGCGTGGGTTGACGAAGACGTGGTGCAATGCGGCTACTGCCAAAGCGGTCAGATCATGAGCGCCGTTGCATTGATCAAGAACATCGGGAAACCAACGGACAAGGACATTGAGGAATCAATGGGCGGCAATCTGTGCCGGTGCGGAACGTACGTTCGCATCCGGCAGGCGATCAAAGCGGCCTCAAGGCAGATCGGATGAGGAAGACGACAAATGGCAAACGCTAGTGCGCCAAATCTCTCGATGGTCAGCCGGCGGACATTCCTGCGGGTCTCCGCGGCAGCGGCGGGAGGCTTGCTGGTATCTCTCTATCTTGATCGGCCCGCCATCGCTCAACAGCCACCGAAACCTCAACTCTATCCTCCAGATGCATTCGTTCACGTGCGGCCTGACGGCAAGATTGTTATCCAAGTCAACCGGCTGGAATTCGGCCAGGGTGTCCAGACCGCGCTTCCGATGCTCCTGGCCGACGAGATGGACGCGGACTGGTCCCAGGTGGTCGCTGAACTCGCGCCCGCTGCCGATATCTATCGCGACCCGTTGCTCGGGCTTCAGATTGTTGGCGGCTCGGGGTCGATCGCGCATTCTTTCGAACAGTATCGCCAGCTTGGCGCCCGTACACGAGCGATGCTGGTGTCTGCTGCGGCGGCGCAATGGAAGATAGATCCCGGGCAATGCCGCACAGAGGCCAGCATGGTCTACGGACCGAACCGTCAGGCGGCAAAATATGCGGAGTTGGCTGCTGCCGCCGCACGCCTCCCAATCCCCGAGAACGTGCCACTCAAGAAGGCGAGCGATCTGCGCCTGGCCGGCAAGAAAGTACGAAGGTTGGACAGTCATGCAAAATGTGACGGCTCTCAGAAATATGGGCTGGATGTTGACCTTCCTGGGATGAAGGTGGCCCTGGTGGCGCATCCGCCGGTCTTCGGAGCTAAGGTCAAGAGCTTTGATGCGAGAGCAGCCCGACGGATTCCCGGTGTGCTGGATGTGTTTGAGATTCCACTGGTCAGAGGGACGGGCGTCGCCGTAGTCGCGGACCGCTTCTGGGCAGCCAAGCAGGCGCGCGATCGGTTGCGTGCTGACTGGGACACCGCCTCCCTCGAACGCGCCGATACCGCTCAGCTCTTTGCGAAGTATCACGAACTGTCAGGCACACCCGGCAAAGTTGCGGCGAGTCGCGGGGACGCGAAGGTCATCGATACCATTCCCGCGGCAAACCGAATCGTGGCCGAATACGAATTCCCTTTTCTGGCCCACACGCCGATGGAGCCCCTGAATACCACGATTCGATTTGACGGAGATCGTGCCGAGGTATGGGCGGGATCACAGCTCCAGGGTGTCGATCAAAGCGCGGTTGCGGAAACTCTGGGACTCAAGCCTGAGCAAGTTACATTTCACACGGAGATGACCGGCGGCGGATTTGGCCGGCGCGCGGTTCCTGACTCACATGTGCAGCGTGAAGCTGCGATGATCGCGAAGCGTCTTCGCGGCACGCCAGTCAAGCTGATCTGGACTCGCGAAGACGATGTGCAGGGCGGCTACTACCGGCCCATGCACGTCCATCGCGTCGAGGTTGGCATCGGCGCCGACGGCAAGCCCGTGGCATGGCGTCATGTGATTGTTGGGCAGTCCATTATTGCCGGCACGTTTTTTGAGTCCTTGGGCATAAAAGATGGCGTCGATTCAACGGCGGTCGAAGGCGCAGCCGACACGCAGTACACGGTCCCTCATTTCCATGTGTCCGTGCATCATCCGGTGATCAACGTTCCCGTGCTGTGGTTCCGTTCGGTGGGCCACAGTCACAACGCCTTCGTAATGGAAACGCTGATCGACGAGCTGGCGACGCGGGCGAATGCCGACCCGTTCGCCTACCGGCAGAGCCTTCTCGGTCCAGACGCGAAGAAGCGCAAAGCGTGTCTGGCCCTTCTGCAGGAAAAAACAGCTTCATGGCGCAACCGCGTCCCTCGCGACCACGCCGTGGGAATTGCGTGTCACGAAAGCTTTGAGACGGCAGTGGCTTGCGCGGTTGAAGTCTCGATCGAAGACAGTCGTCCAAGAATCCATCGCGCGACGATTGCCGTCGACCCGGGATTTGCTGTCAATCCGCTGACCATCGAGAGCCAAATGCAGGGAGGCGTCAGTTTTGGGATCACGCAGCTAGTGCCCCGGGGAGCCATCACCGTCAAAGACGGGCGCGTTGAACAACGCAACTGGGACGGCTACACTCCACCCTACATAAAGGATGCCCCCGTTACAGTAGATGTCCACATAGTGCCCAGTAACGAAAAGCCCTCCGGTTGCGGCGAACCGCCGGTACCCGTGATTTCGCCGGCCATAGTCAATGCGCTGTCACGACTCACAGGCAAGCGATATCGCAGACTTCCCCTGACTGAGATCTGATTTCGAGTTCCGAAATGAATCAATCGAAGACAGGTCGTTTCAAATGAGCTCCGCGGCAGCATCTCGGGGGTGAGCTGCTGCCTTCCCACAAGCCCGTTTCTGAATAGCTTTAGCCGACACTCCAAGGGCCATTTCATGCCGGAAATTTTCCTGTTGTTTTCCCAAAGGGAATGTGTCATAGTTCCTGTTGGAAACCAAGATGAAAGCGTTATGAAACAAAAGACAGACGTCCAACAAGGCACCCTGGCGTTGATGGTCCTCAAGACTCTCGACGTTTTGGGAACACTGCACGGCTACGGAATCGCGCGGCGCATCGAGCAGATCAGCGGAGATCTGCTGGCCGTGAATCAGGGGACCCTCTATCCTGTGCTGTTGAAGCTGGAGCAGGAAGGTGCGATCGCATCCGAGTGGGGGGCATCAGAGAATAACCGCAGGGCGCGCTTCTATCGGCTGACACGCGAAGGGCGCAAGCAGTTGCAGGTCGAAACCCAGGATTGGAAACAAACGGCAGCCATCATTGGCCGGTTCTTCGAAGCTAAAGCGGAGGATTTGTCATGAGATCTTTGAGACGGTTCTTCACTCGTATGTTCAGCTCGGCGACGAGGCGGGCGCAGGACGAACGATTAAGGGAAGAGATTGAGGAGCATATCGCTCTCGGAACCGCGGAAAATATTCGCGCCGGTTTATCAGCTGTTGAGGCACGTCGCCAGGCCATCCTGAAATTCGGCGGCGTTGAGGCCACTAAGGAGGACTACCGGGCCGAGCGGGGACTGCCACTGATCGAAAATCTGCTGCAGGATGTGCGCTTTAGCCTCCGTGTCTTGCGCAAGTCTCCCGGATTCACCCTGACGGCGGTTTTGACGCTGGCGATGGCCATCGGCGCGAACGCCATCGTCTTTGGCGTAATCGATGCCCTGATCCTGCATCCGTTGAATCTGCCCCAGGAGGACGGCCTCTACGCTATCCAGCACGGGAGCGATAACAGCCCATCAGAATCGTATCCGGACTATCTCGATCTCCGCGCTCGCAACCGCAGTTTCGATGACCTGGCAGCTTACACCATCGGCGAGGCAGGGCTGGACACGGGCGAAAATCCATCCCGCGCCTGGGTCTATGAAGTGACCGGGAACTACTTTGACGTGTTGGCGATTCAACCCTATCTCGGCCGCTTCTTCCACAGCTCCGATGAGCATGGTCCAAACAGCGCCCCGTATGTCGTGCTTCCATACACATTTTGGCACAGCCATTTTCAGGATGATCGTAGTGTTGTGGGCCGTGTTGTTCAGTTGAACAAGCATCCTTTCACCGTCCTCGGGGTAGCGCCACCTGGATTTCACGGAACCATCGTTTTTCTCACTCCCGACCTTTTTGTGCCCGTGGTGAACCGGGAGCAGGTTGAAGGATGGAACGACCTCAGCACACGCGGAAAGCGCTGGCTTCATCTGGCCATGGGACATCTCAAATCGGGTGTGACTCCGCCACAGGCGATTGCCGATCTGAACTCCGTTGGCGCGTATCTGGAAAGGTCCTATCCCAACGACGATTCGCAGATGACCTTTTCTCTGGCGCGCCCAGGCTTGTTGGGCGACGTACTTGGCCGTCCGGCACGGGCATTTCTTGCAGGGCTGATGTTGCTGGCGGGACTCATTCTGCTGGCAGCGTGCGCCAACCTGGGCAGCCTGTTTGCCGCGCGCGCTGCTGACCGTTCTCGCGAGGTGGCCCTTCGGCTTGCGCTGGGATCGAGCCGCAGTCGCGTTTTGCGCCAGGTATTTACTGAAGCTCTGCTGATTTCCCTGATCGGCGGCGCTGTGGGGGTATGGGGCAGTATTGGGCTGTTGCACGGGTTGAGTGCATGGCGCCCGTCGCCCCAATATCCCGTTTATCTTCCCGTGAACCCCGGTGCGAACGTCTATGCCATGGCTTTGCTGCTGGCGGTAATCAGCGGATTCTTATTTGGGGCTGTCCCGGTGCGGCAGATACTTCGCACCGATGCCTACGCGATCATCAAGTCAGGACCATCCGGCAGATTTGGGCGACGGAATACGTTCCGCGACCTGCTGCTCGCGGCGCAAATTGCCATCTGCGCCGTGCTGGTCACCTCTTCGCTGGTTGCGGTCCGAGGTATGGTGCGTTCGCTGCACAGCAACTTCGGCTTTGAACCGCAGAATGCCATGTTGGCGGACACAGATCTCACGATGAGTGGTTACAAGAGCGATCAGGTACCCGCCATGCAAAGACGCATGATCGAAGCCCTGGAAACGATTCCGGGAGTCACGTCTGTAGGGCTGGTTGACTGGTCGCCGTTATCTGGCGGAGCGAAAGGCACATTGGTTTTTACCGAACAGACCTCGGATTTCAGGCCTGTGAATGCCGCTGCGTCAGCGCTGATGTTCAACATATCTCCTGAATACTTCCGCGCGGCGGGTACCAGCCTGCTGTCCGGCAGGGCCTTCACCAGGCACGACGATAAAGATGCTCCGCCGGTGGCAGTGATCAACCAGGAGTTTGCGCGCAAGATCTTTGGTTCCGCAGACAACGCGCTGGGCAGGTACTACAAGACGCGGGATGGAACGCGCATGCAGGTGGTGGGTATTGTGGAGGATGGAAAATATGAGAGTCTTACCGAAGAGCCGCAGCCGGCTGTGTTCCTACCCATCCTGCAGTCGCCATCGAGTGAGACCTATCTGGTAGTGCGCGGGGACCGCGATCCACAACAACTTGCGACAGACATAAGGAGCAAACTGCGCGAAGTGGATGCAGGGCTGCCGTTCTTCATCCAAACGTGGAATCAACAACTACGCTGGGTCGCCCTGCTGCCATCCCGTCTGGCAATGCTGGCGCTGGGAGTGCTGGGTGTGATGGGCGCGATGCTGGCTCTTACGGGTATCTTCGGAATGGCGGCACAATCAGTGAGCAAGCGCCTGAAGGAATTGGGGATTCGCGTCGCTCTTGGCGCCCAGCGTAAAGACGTGTTACAAGCTGCGCTCGGACGCGCTTTTAAATTGCTGGCCTTTGGCTCGGCCGCCGGATTGCTCCTGGGAATTCTGGCGAGCCGGGTGCTGGCTTCCATCGTGTATCACGCAACGCCTCGCGACCCCCTGGTATTAAGTGGAGTTGTTCTGGCCATGGTGTTGTTGGGGCTGCTGGCAACGTGGATTCCCGCGCGACGCGCGCTGTCAGTCGATCCTTTACTACTGCTTCGCGAGGAGTGAATCGGAAACCCGGGGACAGACGGGACGTTTCCTCCGCAGTTCTAAAAGTTTAGCTTGCATTGATTGCGATCATCGGCTGATTTTTCCGGACGACCTCCTTTTTAGGAGCGAGGTTACGCCGCATTATCTGCTCGAGAGTTTTGATGAACTCTGACGTCCCGAGCGGCCTGCCGGTGTGGGTGTATTGTCGGATGGCCGCGTTGTCGGCGTCAGAGTCTTGGGCAAACAGATACTCCCGCCATGTCGAATGGGTCCAGTTTTTTCGCCAGAAATTCATTTCCAGAATGGCGTCCGGTGGGGCCGTGCCGCAGTGCGCGGCGGCGCTGGACCAGACATAGGTGTCCGGCTGGGCGACCAAACCGGCGCGAACCGGATTCAGCTCGGTATAGCGCAAAGCGGCCCACAAGTGCGCGGTGTCGAGAGGGCAGGAGTAGACTCGTCCCTGCCAGACGTGCCCGGTGGAGGCATGGCGGACATTCCAGTAGGTGGCGTAACGCCCGTGGGTATGAATTTCGCCCAACCTGTGTCTTAAGAAGCCGGGCCAAAACGAAACATCATGATGACGCAAGTGACGTTCGCCAGCCAGGCTATGAATGCGACCCAGCATGCCCGCTCCAGCTGGCCGACGGCCTTCATTTTCTCGCTGGAGATGTGGGCCAGTTCGAATGTCTGGTCTGAGAGGTTCCGCAGAAGCAAGGTCGAATCGGCGTTCGCGAGTGCCGCGAAGTATTCATCCTTGGAACCGTAGGCAACGATGTGCTCCTGCCAGAAGAGGTCCTTTCCTTTTTGGAAAGCTCCATGTTTGGCCCCACGCGGCCGGATGGTGGCGTGCAGGTAGCGCAGACTGATTATCAAAACCACAAAGAACACGAGATAGGACAAGCCAAACCAGACTGCAAAACCCAGAGAAGCGGTCTGCACCGAGCGAACAGCTTCGCGCACTATGGGAAAACTGCCGGCTCCCAGCAGGATAACGATGGTGATTAGAGCGCCGGCTTTGGTGTCCGCAAAACGAATCAGGGCCTGGAGGTTCTCAAAATTATGCCGGGCGAAATCCATTTGATTCGACAATGCCTGCGCCCGCTCATCATGCTCTGACATCCTGCTACCTCACAAGAGAAACGATATATTCGCCGCGCTGGTCCCGATGATCCTGCTTTGTGAGTCTCCCGCTAGTGCGGGGAACCCGCATCGGTGACCACTACACTCGCCTGGGCCGTAGTGCCGGAAGTGCGAATGTTTGAGCCGGAGCCATCTTCGTAGGTTGCGCTGATTGGACTGCTGGCGCTGGTCTGGGTGCCGGCCTGCACGCCGATGACGTCGACTGTAATTACGCACGACTCGGCCTGGCCCAGACGCAACGACAAAAGCGTGATGCTGTGGCCGCCGGACCTGGCGGTAACCGACCCTTGGCGGGCTGTAATGCAACTGCCGCCAACATTGGGAGGAGTGGCCAACTGCAAGCCGTTGGGCAGAACGTCAGTAAACGACATGTTGGCCAGGCCCATGGTTTCATTGGGGTTGCTCACGGCGAAGGTCAGCGAAGTGGTCCCATTCAGCGGAATGCTGGCCGATCCAAACGCCTTAATAAGGACTGGAGGCATTACGCCCAATGTTGCCCTGGAGGTTTCCGCAGGACGGGGTTGACTGGAGGTCGTGGATCCGGGCGCGCTCGCCTGCCGCTCACGGCGGCTGGCTCTTGAGTTCGCCGAAACCACGGACGCTGCTTCTTCCTTCTCTTTGAGTTTCCAGTGCGGCCAGTAGGTCACCTGAAACGATGCGGTGAAATTGGTCTGCTTGTTCCCCAGAGTGAGAAGCGGATAGTTCCACCATTCGTACTGGAGCAGGCTGGTGAGCGATATGCCTGGTCTGACCATCCATTCGGAATGGACGGTAATGTCCCTTAAATTGCCGCCTTTAAGAAATTCCGTGTCGGCTTGCTCATTCCGGTACGAGAGTTGAATGGTTTTATCTGAGGCCACCCAGTAAGTTGTTGCTGCTCGCAAGCTGATTCCTTCGCGCCCTATCGTGTTGCCGATGATGTTGCCCTTGTTGGTGTAGCCGTCCAGGTAGCCGACGTTCCAGTAAAAGAATCCGCCTCCGGCCGGCTGAATCAGGCCGGGAAGGGCCGTGTAGCCTCCTTCAAAACGGAAGTCCATGTGGGGCAACATGGGAAGTTGCGGCATGTAAATGCCGGGGTTCTGCGCGGAGCGGCGCGGATACCCGATCGGAGAGAATTCATCCTCTGCAAATGAGTCTTGATAGATCGTCAGCCAGTTGCGCAGGCCCGGGACACGATAGCTCCAGTTAAAGAAGGACCTCCGATCGCCGGGATCAAGGACGCCCGTGTCAGTGGGATTGGTGAACGTCAACAGCGTCCTTCTGAGTTCCGCAAAGTTTATGGGAATGCCAACGCCGCCCCACAGGGTCGTTACGCCAACTCCGAATTCGAAGTTGGGTGTGGGCTTGAAGCTGATCTGTTCCCCGTGAATCAGTGGCTGTTTCGCCAGACTCCGGCCGAGGGAAACGGCCGTGGTGCTGCTGAAGCTAACGGGGGGATTTACGTAGTGTTGCCCGCTGACCCTTCCAAAAAAGAGTTGAGTGCGATACGGACCCAGGAACCCCAGAAAACTTGGCAGTTTTCTGGGAGACGTCTGGTCAATGCGGAGCATGTAGAGCGGTTCGGCATTATTAGTGAACATGAAGGGATCTCTGGTTGGCCCCGTCCACAGGCTTTGCTTGCCGAAAGACGCTTGCCACCCTTTGATGTTGAGAGACACGTAAGCTTCGATGACCTTCGGCCGGTTGAACGCGGCAATCGGTGTTGCCGGCTGGAAGATCGGGGCTCCGCCCGGCAGCGTCTTGCCATCGGCCACCTGGATCGCGTCTTGGACGCTTTGCGAGACGCCTGGAGCCGAAGGCGCGTGCTCATATTCCGCGCGCACATAGAATCCCAGCGCGCCCGCGGAAGCGCTGCCCGTGAATCCGCCGAGATAGTTCATGCCTCGCTCATAGGGACGTCCGTAATCGTAAGCGATGGTTTTATTGAAGTGATAGCCGTCAGTGAGCGGTGGCCCGGAGATCGACATGGCGCGGGCGTAGACGGAATCGATGCCGATGAAGTTGGTTTCCGAGCCGCTCAATTCGGTCGCGAATTCCGCGGCCAGTATCTTATACAGGCGCGCCGCTTCGCCCGGGTCCTGGTCATCCACTTCGGCTTCTTCCAGCAGGCGGGCGCATTCCGCGCGGGTCCAGGGACGCATTGCCTGAAAGCCGGAGTGGATGACGTTCAGAGCTATGAGACGATCAAATGCGGCGTAGACCCAGCTGTCTATCGGCACGTAAGGCGAGAAACGCGCCACGGGACCACCGGTTTCGGGAGAACGGTCGTGATGGAACGTTCCCCATCCGCCGCCCGGAAGAGTGCGGTCATGGTGCGCTCCATAGACCTGCTCTCCAATCATGTAGCCGGCAATGCTGCTCACCAGGACGTCACTGGTGAAGTGGTTCTTGCCATAGAGGCGCGCGACGCCCACTCCGCTGGCAAATCCGTAGGCCAATATCTTCGTGGTTATTCCGGGGTACTCATGGGCCAGAACGCTGGCCACGGAAAAAGCCAGCATCGTATGTGCCGAAGGGAATGCGGAGTTGGTCAGCGAACTGCTGTGATAGAACCTGCCTTGTCCGGAGCCGTCCAATGGACGCTCGCGCTGGGTCGCGAACTTCAGCGCCTCCACGACGACAAAACTGTTTACCGCAGCTTCGCCAGCCAGGATACCGGCTTCACGCTGATGATCATCCGACCTGATCTTGCCCATCAAATAAAGCGCGCTGGGAACGCCCACGATCGCCACCACTCCAGCGTTGGATATGGTGCCGGAGCGCTTTCCCAGAGTACCGTTCTGATTGATCCTGGACGAGATCTCCGCGTCTGCGTTGATGGTCCCCAGGGTCAATCCCGCCACCGGCACCAGCCAGTTCAGGTCCTGAATTCTGGCTTTGAAGGGGCTGGTCCAGATCGCTTTCTGGTCACGCGCCAGGTTCTTGAGCAACGCACGCGGAGCAGCGCTGGCTTCCGTGGAATTGTCGTCCGGTTGTTTTGTCTGTACAGGGTTGGGAGCTTTTTCTTCCTGACTGGGCACATTCTGGCCGCGTGCCTGGGAGCCCAGAATCATCGCGCAGAGAAGAGCGAGCAACGCGCGACGTTGCCGGAAGATGAAGATGGACTCAAGCAACACCAATATGAACACTATGTCTCCTGGAAAACTTTATGATTATACGGGTTCGCCTGACGGCAGCGGTTACGTCGCTGAAAAAACGCTTCCCAGCTTTGATGAGAGTTGAACCATATCCGGTTGTCTTTGCTCCCACAGCGCAAGCGGCGAGCTGTGAATCCAGCCAATCGAAAAATACTCCAATGTTTTTGCATTTAATTAGCGACGTGGCATGGTTGATCTTCTTGACACGGGGGGTTCCAGGCAATAGGATGAACCGACCCACTCAACAGAGGCACCGGATGTCACTGCTCCACGCTCGTTGGCCCTCACGGCACAATTGGAAAGGTGTTTGCTGGAGTGAAAAAATCCAGATGCGAAGTCACTCATTCGAAATGTAAGTGACGGGGCGAAGCTTTGCAATTTTTTACGATTCGTATCCGAATCGCCGGTTCCGTGAAGGAAGTCCTTGCCCCAGGTGAGCCACCCACTTCCGTGCCTTCGCCGGGATGTCAGGCGCGTTTGATGTGATGGTTCTTGACTCGGTTTCCAAGTCAACGTACTAAGTTCAGGGTTAGTTGTCCTTATGCTTTTGCTTTACTTTGCACCCTCGCGTTGTAGCTTTATCTATGGCGTATTTGTAAGAGTGGCCGTCTCCCTCGGCGTCGCTCTTTATGCGTTTTCCATGCCGTTGCCTGGACAGGCCACGGTATCAGGCGCGCCGATAACGCAGAACCAGCAGCCGGGGACCGTAACAGCGGCAGCACTCCCTGTTGAAGGCCGTGACTATGTTATTGCGCCCGATGACATCCTGGAGGTGTATATCCTGGATGTTCCCGAGCTGTCTCGAAATTACCGGATAAGCCAGTCCGGTCAACTCGTGTTCCCTCTTCTCGCCAAGCCGCTCATGGTAGCAGGGCTGACGCTGGACGGGTTTTCCGAGCTTTTGACGAACGAGTTGAAGTCCAGCGGGACCATCAGCGACCCACACGTCAGCGTGAGTGTGAAGGAATCCCGCTTGCATTCCGTTTCAATAACAGGTTCGGTGAAGAGCCCGCAGGTTTATCCGCTCCTGGGGCCGGCCAAACTGTTGTCCGTTCTGTCCCAGGCCGGCGGAGTTACGGACGATGCTGGAAGCATCGTGAAAGTCACCCGTGGCGGCATGATCAATGGGACGGCATCGTCGTCTGCTGGGGCCGTGGCTGGACCCGCAGGCGACAGCTCGCAGACGATTACCATCAACTTGAATGACCTGCTCAATTCCGGCGACACCACGCTGAATATCGACATATTCCCCGGCGACTGGGTCACCGTCCCTCGAGCCGGGGTCATCTACGTTGTTGGCGCGGTCAATCGTCCGGGCGGGTTTGTGCTGAACACCAGCCGCGAACACCTTTCCGTCCTCCAGCTTGTTGCGCTCGCAGAAGACCTCAAGCCCACTGCAAGACGCGAGCATTCCATGATCATCAGGCGCAATCTGACGCAAGGACAGGAGCGCCAGGAGATTGCCGTTAATCTGAAGACCATTCTGAGTGGGAAGAGCCCGGACATCACTCTGGAACCGAATGACATTCTGTTCGTTCCGGACAGCAGCGGCAAGAGAGCTGTGCGCCGCGGAGCGGAAGCCGCGATCCAGATTGCCACCGGGCTCGCGCTTTTCCGTTTGTAAGTGTCCGTTTGTAAGTGAAAGAAAAACACTATGAGTAATCGGACATCGTCGGAAGACCACCAGATCGTCCCTTTTGACGCGGCAGCGCCGGAGGTATGGCGGCCGCCCTCGCATGCAACT
This sequence comes from Verrucomicrobiia bacterium, assembly GCA_035567035.1. GTDB lineage: Bacteria > Acidobacteriota > Terriglobia > Terriglobales > Acidobacteriaceae > Angelobacter. The sequence continues at coordinate 18,033 of DATMPO010000186.1, forward strand.
TTCTCGGGGGAGCAGGACGGCGCGGGTTCGCTTGCGGCCTATTGGCAAGTTTTGCTGCGGCGGCGCTGGACTGTGCTGGCGATCGTAGTGGTGGTAACCACGCTGGTGGCATTTTCTTCCTTCAAGACCAAACCTGTTTATAAATCGACCGCCCGGATTGAAGTGGAACCCGATGCGCCCCAGGTGCAGATGCTGAATGAGGTCTATCAGCCCATGCAGGCCGACCAGGATTTCCTGCGCACGCAGATTCAGATTCTGCAGACCGACAATCTGGCCTGGCGCACGATTGAACAACTGGGCATGGCCCAGGACGCGGGGTTTGTGGGCAAAGCGGACCCCAAGGCCGTGAACTCCGATGCGCGGAAGGTAGGGCTCATCAGGAAGTTCAAGAGCCAGCTGAGCGTTGAGCTCATCCCGGGCAGCCGCATCGTGGTTGTAGGATTCGAGAGCACGGACCCCGGCATGGCCGCGCGTGTCACCAACGCGCTGGTCGACAACTATACCGATTACAACTTTCGCCAGAAATACGACGCCACACGGCAGGCTGCGGGCCGTATGGAACAACAACTCGATGAATTGAAAGCCAAAGTCGAGAATTCCCAGCGCGACCTGGTGGAATACCAGAGAAAGCATGCGATCGTAAATATCGGCGACAAGGAAAACGTAATCGAGCAGCGTCTTTCACAGCTCAGTTCGGATTTGACGCAGGTCCAAAATGACCGCATCGAAAAAGAAGCGCAGTATAACCAGGTTAAGTCGAATCCTGAACACGTGCACGCAGCCGGGCAGGGTGATCTTCTCACTCGCTTGCAGGAAAAACTTTCCGAGCTTCATGGACAGTATGTGGAAGCATTGAACCAGTACGGCCCCAATTATCCAAAAGTGCTGCGCCTCAGCAAGGACATTACCGAGACTGAATCGCAACTTACGGCGGAACGGCAAAAAGCGGTGGAGCGGTATCGCAACGATTATGTTGGCGCGAAGGACCGGGAGCAGCTCCTGAGCCAGGCCGTGGAAAAGCAGAAGGAAGAACTGGGCGATTTCAACAGACTGCTGGTCGAGCACAACATTCTTAAAGGTGAATTTGAAACCAACCAGCAGCTCTACCAGAAACTGCAGGAACACCTGAAGGACGCCACTGTTTCCGCCGGCTTGCGCTCCACCAATATTCATGTGGTTGACCCGGCCCTGCCTCCGACCGGTCCCATCCGGCCGCGCACCTCGCTGAACATCATGATCGGCTTCCTCGTCGGAATCGTTTTGGGCGCAATGATGGCTTTTGTTCAGGAAGCGCTCGATAGTTCGCTGAAGACCCCGGAAGACGTGGAAGCGCTGATCGCCACGCCGGCGCTGGCCCAGATCCCCGCCAAGGGCCTTGCCAAGGACCGCGTGCTGTATGGCAACCAGAAGCGCCTCGAAAACAACGGAAACAGTTCTTCCAACGTTGCGCTGCTGCAGAATTCAACATCCGCTGTGTCGGAAGCATATCGCGCTCTGAGGACGTCCGTGCTTTTGTCGGTGGCTTCCCGGGCGCCGCAGTCCGTGCTCGTTGCCAGTGCCAGTGCCGGAGAAGGAAAAACCAATACGGCAATCAATCTGGCCATGGCGCTGGCGCAGTGCGGCAGCTCGGTGCTGTTAATTGATTGCGATCTGCGCCGGCCATGCGTTGCCCGCATGCTGGAGATTGAAAACCAGCGTGGCATGAGCACCTTCCTGACCGGGAATGACAAGATTGACGAGGTCATTCAGCAATACACTCCGCAGCCCAATCTGTGGGTCATTCCATCCGGTCCGACTCCGCCCAATCCCGCGGAACTGGTCTCCTCTGGCACGATGGAAACCATGCTGCAAGGACTCCGTACCCGGTTCAAGCACGTCATTATAGATTCGCCGCCCCTTCTGGTGGTCACGGACGGAACGATACTTTCCACGCTCGTGGAAGGCGTCATCCTGGTGGTGGAGAGCGGGGTCACGCCCAAGAAGCTTGTTCTTCGGGCCCGTAAAGTCCTGGACAGCGCGAACGCCCGCGTGCTCGGCGTTGTACTGAACAAGGTTCGCCTGCACCACGATGGCTACTACGGATCTTACTACCGCGGCTACTACAACACTGGTTCCAAGGAAGCCGGCGAGTAGGTCCACCGAAGTCCCGTCACCGGTTTTGCCCCAATGCTGACCGTCCCTCTTCGATCCCGCTTCGCCGCCGTGGTGTTCCTGCTGGGAATCCTCGCTGCGGGCCTGCTGCTGGTCGAGCAAACCGCGCGGCTGGCAACCGCCGCGGAATGGACAGAAACCGAGGACATTGAGCGACTGAGCGCGGCCGCGCGGCTCGATCCCGGGAATCCCCTCATCTACGACCGGCTGGGCTTCCTCTATCTGCGCGAAGCCTCCGATGTCTCCGCCGCGCTCCCGCCTCTGCGTCGTGCAACCCAGCTCAACCCGCGCGTCGCGGTATATTGGATTGACCTCGGGAATGGCTGCGAGATGTCCGGCGATCTCGACTGCGCTCGCACATCCTACGAAAAAGCAGTGGCGCTTGCTCCCATGCGGCCGGACTTTATCTGGGACCTGGCGAACTGCTACTTGCGGACAGGAGACAACGAGAAAGCCCTCGCCACCTTTGCCCGCTATCTGCACTTTGTGCCGGAAGCGCGCGAGCAGGCCTTTGCCTTGCTCAATCGGGGCATCAACGATCCAGGGCTGGTGTGGCAACGCGTGGTCCGCGCCTCCGGCAACATGGAACTGGAACTGGCGTATCTGGCGTTTCTCAAACGTCAGAATGCAAAGTTTGTCACGGGGCCGCTATGGACCGACCTGGTTGCCCAGCGACAGCCTCTTCCGGTGAACGCCGCTCTGCCGTACGTGGACCGTCTTCTGGACAACCAGGAATATGACGAGGCCAGGCGTGTCTGGTCTGACTTACAAATCTCCGGTTCTCTGAGCGGCAAGCCGGAGGCCGGTAATCTGGTATTCAACGGGAAGTTTTCGGACAAGCCGCTCAACGGCGGTTTCGACTGGCACTTGCATCCCGAACCGTTTCTTGAGGTGGATTTTTCGCAAAGCAGCTCCTGCAAAGAAGCCCACTGTCTCTATCTCAACTTTGCCGTTCCCCACAACGCCGACTATGAGCCGCTGTACCAGATCGTGCCGGTGCAGCCTGGCAAGTCCTATATGCTTTCTGCTTTCGTTCGGTCACAGTCCATAACCTCCGATAGCGGACCGCGATTGCGTGTCATCGATCCCGAGTGCCTGGACTGTCTGCAAGCCATGACGCCGCCGGCGCTCGAAACCCGGTCTTGGCGCAGTGTGGAGGTTACGTTTGCGGCTGGACCAAAGACCCGCGCCGTCAAGCTTTCTGTGTGGCGTCCGCGCAGCCGCGTGTTCCCCATGGAGATCAGTGGAGAATTCTGGCTCGACTCGGTCTCTCTGAAACCGGAAGGAGCAACGGCCTCTTCCGCACCATGAAATTTGAAGCTTTGGCAACATCGCCACTGCGGGCCTCTCCGGCGGCTCCGGCTGCGGTGGACAGCGTCACTATTTACTGGGATTCGTACTGGTTTTCCGCGGCGCGAAGCGTCCTGGTGATCGCGCTGCTGGCCGCACCGCTGGCGTTTGGCGCCGTGCAGCCGTGGGCCTCTGCCGCACTTACCGGCATGATCGTTGTGGCAATGTTTTTGTGGGCCTGGGGTTGTGTCCGCATTGAGAGCATTGCGCTGGCCTGGACACCGCTCTATGTTCCCGCCGCGCTGTTTCTGGTCCTGGCTGCAGCGCAGGCATTTACTGGACGCTCTGCTAATCCCATTGCCACGCGCGACTCAATTGTCTCTTATGTCGCCTGCTGCATGCTTTTTGTGCTGGCGGTCACTCTCGCCGTTCGTGTTCCGCCGCTGTGGTCGCGGTTTGGCAAAGTGGTGACCATCTACACGTTGTTGCTGTCGCTGTTCGCCATTCTGCAATTCTTCACCAGCCCCGACAAAGTTTACTGGACGGTGGTCCCACGCTGGGGCGGTTCCATTTTTGGTCCCTACGTGAATCACAATCACTACGCCGGTCTGATGGAAATGCTGATCGCGTTGACCGCCACTTTCTGGCTGGGCCGGCGGCAACGCGATCTATGGAATTGGCTGGCCGGCTTTGCCACGCTGATTGCGCTGGCGTCGGTTGCGCTGTCCGGTTCGCGGGCCGGCGTCGGCGCGGTCCTGCTGGAGATGGTGTTGCTCGGCGGCGTGGCATTGTTCGCGCAGCGCCGTGGACAGTTGAACACTCCAGTACCCGTGCTGGCGCTGGCTCTGTTGTGCGCCACTCTTCTGACGGCATGGCTTGCTCCGCTCGAAACTACGGAACGCTTCCGTCCCTCCGCGAGCATCCAAGACGCAAGTTTCTCGGAGCGCGTTGCCATGGCTGGCGATAGTCTGCGCATGGCTCGCGAACACCCGCTCGTCGGCGTTGGCCTGGGAAGCTTTGAAACCGCCTATCCGCCTTATCAGAGTTTTGTCGAGGAAAAGCGCATCGAGCACGCTCACAACGACTATGCTGAAGCGCTGGCGGAAACAGGAATCGCGGGTGGGACCCTGATCTTGCTGGCTCTGGGAGTGTTCTTTAGGAACGCCGCCCAAAACTTTCGGTCCAGCCTGGCGTCCGGCAGCGACACCGTTACCTGGATGCGGCTGGGCGCGACCGTCGGCTGTGCCGGGCTGCTGGTCCACAGCTATTTCGACTTCAACTTGCACATACCGGCCAACGCAGCGTGGTTTGTGACGCTGGCCGCGCTGGCCGTAGCGCCGATCAAGCCAGTTGCCCCTTCCCGGACAGCCGTGCCTCGCTGAATCGCGATTCTTCCCGCAATCTTCTTTGACGATGAACGCGATCAATCCCCAGCCATGAGGATCCAGTATCTGAGTGCTTCGGGCGAACTGGGAGGAGCGGAAGTTTGTTTGCTGGACATGATGGCCAGTCTCAAACAAGAAAAGCCCGACTGGACGCTTGCGCTCATCGCGGCAAACGATGGGCCGTTGTTGCGAAAGGCCGCTGCTCTCGGCGTCCAGACCGAAGTCCTGGCATTTCCGCCCGCTCTCTCCCGTCTGGGAGACTCAAAGCCTTCCGGAGGACTGCTCGCGCGCGGGACACTCGCCATCAAACTCGCGGGATCGTTCTACGTGGCGCGCAAGTACTCGCGTAAATTGAGCAGCCGTATTCAAGACTTTGCGCCGGACCTGTTGCACAGCAACAGTTTGAAGATGCACGTGCTGGGCGCGTGGGCCAAAAGCAACGATGTTCCCCTTATCTGGCATCTTCACGACTATGTGAGTTCAAGATGGTTCATGAGCAAAGCACTGCGTTTCCAGCGTGACCGATGCGCGGCTGTCCTGGCGAACTCCAACTCCGTACGTGACGACGCGCGTTCTGTTTTCGGCGACGGCCCTGAAGTGACTACTCTCTACAACGCAATTGATGTGGACGAGTTTTCCCCGGACGGCCCCGTCGCCGACCTTGACGCCATGTGCGGCCTGCAGCAGCCAGCGGCCCCTATGGTCCGCGTAGGATTGGTCGCGACCATGGCCTGGTGGAAGGGACACAGAGATTTTCTTCAAGCATTGGCAACGCTGTCCAAGAGCCAAGGCGCCAGGGTTCGCGGCTACATAATCGGTGGCGCGCTCTACGACTCTGAAGGAAGCCAGGAATCCATCGCGGACCTGCGGCAACTCGCAGCGCAGCTTGGTCTGGAAGGCCGCGTCGGTTTCACTGGATTTGTAGACAAACCCTCCGACGCTATCCGCGCCCTGGACATCGTCGTCCATGCCAGCACTCGGCCCGAACCGTTTGGCCGGGTGATCGTGGAAGCGATGGCGTGCGCGAAACCAGCGATCACCACAGGCGCCGGTGGCGCGGCAGAACTGGTGACCTGCGGCCAGGACGCTCTGACTTTTCGTATGGGCGACCCGGCGGACCTGGCCGAGCGAATTGGTGAGCTGGCGAGAAATGCGGCGCTGTGGAGGCAGCTCGGCGCTGCCGGGCGGAAGACGGTGTTAGAAAAATTCGACCGCCGGCGGCTGGGAAGGCAGTTGGCGGACGTTTACGAGCGTTTAAGCGGGACAATGGTCTCATGATGCGGGTCCTGCATATCTTCAGCGGCAACATGTATGGCGGCGTGGAGCGCATGCTGCAGACCCTCGCCGAGTGCAAATCGGAGTGCCCGGAGATGGAATCGCACTTCGCCTACTGCTTTGAAGGCAGATTAAGCGGGGAACTGCGCAAGCGCGGCGAACCGCTCTACCATCTCGGCGA
>DATMPO010000187.1:0-4169 GCA_035567035.1 Verrucomicrobiia bacterium
GTGCTGGTCGCCGTCCTCTTCAACCAGACCTCCTTGCTGGGGGCCTCAGTGTAAGGGGACATTTCTTAAGTCAAAGCCGACGTGGCGGCCCTCCTTATGTTTGACCTCCGCCACAATTCCACAGAAAAGTTTGCGTTAGGATCGCTCCAGGAGCGACGATTGGCAACTTGGACGACCCATAGGGACCGGGCCAGATACCACGGACCGCGGCCGCTGCCGGCGGTGTTATGCGCTAGCCGCGGACGCACTCCCAGTGCGAGCGAAAGGATGAGCGCCCGGGTGTCACGAGCAGTGCTACACGTTCCATCTAACGGTACCTTCTCCGATAATTAGTTAGAAGGCGCGCGGCGGCCATGTTGAACCTTTCCAAGCCGGCACCGCCCGTGATTCCGTAACTGCGATTCTGGCTCTAGTCTCGAGCCAGGGCATCAATGGGGTCGAGTTGCGCGGCTTTTCTCGCTGGAAGATAGCCAAACACGATCCCTGTCAGAAAAGCACAGGCGAAGGCGATGACGATCGGTATAACCGTAAAGATTACGCGCCAACCAGCGATGGCGGAGGTGGCCAAGCCACCGCCAATGCCGACGCACACACCGATCAGTCCGCCGATAAAACAGACCATCACGGCTTCGGTGAGGAACTGGAACAACACATCGAAACCGCGAGCGCCAATCGCCATGCGGATGCCGATTTCGCGTGTGCGTTCGGTGACCGAGACCAGCATGATGTTCATGACGCCGATTCCGCCGACGACAAGCGAGATCACGGCAATCGCCACCAGAAGAGAGGTGAGCGTGTTCTGGGTTGCATTGGCCGTGGCAATGGTGTCGGCCATGTTCCGGATGTCGAAGTCTTCCTTGCCGTGGCGCTTCATCAGCAGCGCACTGAGTTCAGATTGCACCATCGTCATGTCCGCGCCCGGCGCTACTCTTATGACGAAATCGCTGAAGAAGCGTTGACCAAAGATGCGCGCTCCGGCTGTCGTGTAGGGAAGCCAGACGGAATCATCCATGTCGTCGCCCCGGGTATTCAGGCCTTTGGCGCTCAAGACTCCAATAACGAGGAAAGGCGAGCTGCCAATGAGCACGTACTGGCCCAGTGGATCCGTGCCCCTGGGAAAAAGGTTCTTCACGACAGTCTGGCCGAGTACAACGACTTGGGAATAACGCATGACGTGTTCGGCCGAGAAGAACACGCCAGATTGCAGGGGCCAGTCGTGCACAGCGGGAAAGCTTTCGCCGGTTCCGAATGCGGTGACCGTCAAGTCCTGGTCGCCAAAGCGCAGCAACGCAGACATGTCCGTTTCCGGATTCGCCGCGTTGACACCTGGCAAGGCACTCATCGACGGCAGATCTTCCGGCAGAAAACTGGTGACCATGTAGGATGACGCACGAGCCGCCGGCGCTCCGCGCCTAACGGTCAACAGGTCGGTACCCATAGCCTGGATGCGATCGAGAACGTCCTGCTTGGCTCCGTTTCCGATTGCCATCAAGGCAACTACGGAGGCGACGCCGATGATGATTCCCAACATGGTCAGCAAGGTTCGCATGCGATTGTGTACGAGCGAACGAAAGGCCATCTTCAGAGACTCGCCGAGGACGGCTGAACCTGCCTTGGCATTCACTTCCGGACCGCCGGCCTTCGCCTGAATATCCGCCTCGCCGTGTTGCTGCTGCTCGTCGGAGGTGATGCGGCCATCCGCGATGCGAATGATGCGGTGCGCATACGCGGCGATGTCACTGTCGTGGGTCACCACAATGATGGTGTGGCCTTCTCCGTGCAGTCTTACGAGAATGGCCATGACTTCCTTGCCGCCCTGGCTATCCAGCGCACCGGTCGGTTCGTCGGCCAAAATCACCGGGCCGCCATTCATCAGCGCGCGGGCGATGCTGACACGCTGTTGCTGGCCGCCTGAGAGCTGGCCGGGAAAGTGGTCCAGGCGGTCACCCAGTCCGAGTTCCTGCAGCAAGCCGCTGGCGTGCTCGGCCCGCTTCGCCTTGGCCATGCCACGGTACACGGCCGGAACCTCCGCGTTTTCGACGGCATTGAGATCGGACATCAAGTTGTAGCGCTGGAAAATGAAGCCGAAGGTATCGCGCCGCAAGGCCGCCAGTTGATCACCGTCGAGAGTGGCTACGTTGATGCTGCGGATGGAATAGATGCCGCTCGACGGTTTGTCTAGGCAGCCAATGATATTCATCAGCGTGGACTTGCCAGAGCCGGATGCGCCCATGATGGCGACGAATTCCCCGCTGTGTATCTTCAGGCTTACATCCCTGAGCACTGTCAGCGGCTCGCCGCCGGTTGTATAGGTGCGGCTGACATCACTCAATTCGAGCAGCGCTGCGGGCATTAGTGGCCCTTCTGAGCCGTCAGCGCGCTTGTCTTCTTGGGCGTTGCGGTCTTTCCGCCGATGACGACTTGCTCCTTCTCGTTCAGGCCGGCGTTGACCTCGGCTGAAAGCTCACTTTTAATGCCGATCTTGATCGTGCGCGTCTCAAGGGTGCCATCAGGTTTGAGCACTTGCACCTTGATTAGCGAGCCTTCGCTGGCATTGCCGATGGCAGCTGCCGGTACAAACAAAACGCCCTTGGCCTGCGCCAACACGATGAACACTTGCGCCGTCATCTGTATCTTTAGTTGACCCTCTGGATTGGGGATATCGAAGAGAACGTCATAGAAGACTACGTTGTTGATGAGTTCTGGAGTGGGAAGAACCTGCCGGACCTTCCCAGACCAGCGCCGGGGCGAGCCCAGGACGGTGAAATAGGCAACCTGGCCGGGTTTGACGTCGACAATGTCGGCTTCGGAAACCTGCGACCAGACAGTCACGGTGCTGATGTCGGCAATGCGCAGGAGATTCGGCGCCGACTGATTGGCATTGAGTGTTTGACCTTCCAGCAGGGTGATGGAAACGACTTCACCGGCCATGGGCGCCATGATTTTGGTATAGCCCAAATTGGTTTTGCCCGTGTCCACGGCCGCGTTGGCTTGCCTCATCTGCGCCGAGACCGAGGCGGCGTCGGCGAGAGCGGCAGCGTAGCTAGCCCGGGCTACGTCATGGTCGCTTGCGGAGATTACCAGTGCGGCAAAGAGCTCATCGCTCCGGACCAACTGCGCCTTGGCGAGCACCAGTGCCGCCTGTTTGACAGCGCGCTGCGAGGTCATGCTGGAGAGCGCCGCGTTGGACGATGTGAGCGCGGTGTCCGCCAGAGCCGGGTCAATTTCCGCGAGCAATTGGCCCTTTTCCACGTGGTCGCCGCGCTGGACCTTCAGTGATTTGAGCATGCCGGAAGTCTGGGCCCCAACATCGACATACTTGACAGGCTGAACGATACCAGCGGCCACGACCGTGCTCTCGATATCGCCACGTTGAACGGTCGCAGTCGTGTAGACAACCTTGGGTGTCGCAAAGAACGAGTGATACACGAATGCTCCTGCAACCCCTATCAAAACGGTTCCGATTAGCCAAAAGCGGCGTCTCTGCCATAGGGATGCTGCACGAGGAACTTTTTGAGGTGTAGGGTGTGCATCGCTCACAGTTGGCACGAGTATAGGGACAGGATTAACCGTTATCGTTGCCATTCTCTTGGCTCCAAACCCATTGGCACAGCCCGACCTGTCGAGCAGAAGTCAAACTCTAGCGTCTATCATCCTTATAATCTCCTAACTTCCTGAAGGCTGAGCAACATTGATCATCGAATGGAATGGCCCCTGTTTCGTCCCAATCAAGTCGACAACCGTACAGACTAGACCCGGAAGTAATGCCTTCGGATTGGTCGCTATAAACGGGCTTCGCGGAACTCTGAGCTGAGTCGGTGTGCGACGGCACAGCGCTTCCCCAAGGCGACTTATGAGGAGTGATTCAGAAAGATCGTTGGAACTGTGTTTGATTGATTGATCGCTGAAACGCTGGAACGAGCATAAAAATAGCGGCTACACTCTCCCTAACGAAAGCCGAGCGGTCGGAACGTGAACGAGGATCTTAAGCTTCCGGCGGGAACCGATCTTCCACGGCAAGCACGTTCGTGCGCGACTCCGGCGCCCCCGCCATTAGCAGCCTCTCATCGCTTACAGGAGATTATTGTGGGAAACCAACTCGTTTGAGCAGCTCTTCGAAACGCGGGTTTTCATGAAGACTGTCGAAACTGCGGTCGACCCTCAGAAAT
>DATMPO010000188.1:0-34998 GCA_035567035.1 Verrucomicrobiia bacterium
AAGTGTACTCTGTTTCACAGTCTCGGAGCGGGGATTCCCACCCGGCGCTCGCCGTTGAGTAGCACTGTGATTTTCGGATATCAGATCAGCAACACCGAGGGCGCTTTGCCATCCCGGCTTCCCGCTCGTGCATGAAGGCACGGTAGCTTTCCGCTGAGTGCGCGCGGTGCGTTCGCGCAAGAAAGCGGTCATAGGCGTTTTCGTCAAAGATCTCGCGCAGGGTGGCGCGAATGATCTGGAATAGAGCTGTGAACCATCGAGTAGCAGGAGTACAACCGGGGGCGGCTGGGCCATACGATTCTTCTGCCTGCAGCACCTTCATGCTCCCTCCTCCGCGTATTGTGTCGCTACAAAAGGCGATTCGTTGCAGACTGCCTGCCTGCGCCCGGCAATCACGCTTATCCACTGAACTGCCGCCTCGACCACAATCATGGTGACCAGCAGCACCAGCAGGCCGGCAACTGCTGCGTCCAGCCGGTCATTGAAGATGCGGCGCTGCAACTCCGCCGTAGATGGTTCCGTAGCGAGCTGACGGGCATGGGCGAGAAAGCCGATCAGGGGATTGGCATCGAAGATTTTGTGCCAGGAAGCAGTAAAAGTCACGGCCACCAGCCAGCAAAGCGGAACAAACGTGACCCACATGTAGCGCGCCCGGCCCATGCGGACAATGATACTGGTAGCCACGCACAGCGCCACCGCGGCCAGCAGCTGATTGCAAATGCCGAACAGCGGCCACAGCGAATTAATGCCACCCAGGGGATCGCGTATGCCCTGCCAGAGAAAATATCCCCACGCCGCGACGATCAGCGCGCTGCAAAGCACGATGCTGGGATACCAACTGGTCCGCCCAAGCGGCTTCCATATATGGCCCAGCGCGTCCTGCAGCATAAATCTTCCGACACGGGTGCCGGCGTCGAGCACCGTCAGTATGAACAGCGCCTCAAACATGATGGCGAAGTGGTACCAGATGGCCATCACCGCCTTCCCGCCCAGGCTGTCGGAAAAAATCTTGGCCATTCCCAGGGCGAACGCGGGCGCGCCGCCGGTGCGGAAGAAGAGAGTTTTCTCGCCGACTGCGTCAGCCATCGCATTCATATCGTTCATCGTCACTGGGAAGCCCCACTGGCTGATGGTCGCCACGGCAGCCGCGGGGGATCCGCCGACCATGCCCGGGCCGCTGTTCACGGCAAAGTATGTTCCCGGCAGGAGCGTGCAGGCAGCAATCACCGCCATGATTCCCACAAACGATTCCGCCAGCATGGCGCCGTAGCCCACCATGCGCGTCTGCTTCTCGCACGCGATCAGCTTGGGCGTGGTGCCGCTGGAGATCAGCGAATGGAAACCGCTGATGGCGCCGCAGGCAATCGTGATGAAGGCAAACGGAAAAAGATTTCCAGCAAAGACCGGGCCGGTGCCGTCTACAAAACGCGTGAGTGCGGGCATTTGCAGATGCGGATGGACCAGAATGATTCCGACCACCAGAATGGCGATGGTCCCAAGTTTTACAAAAGTGCTGAGATAGTCGCGCGGCGCCAGCAGCAGCCACACCGGCAGCGCCGACGCGGCGAACGAGTACGCAATAATAAGGACGGCCAGCGTGGTGACACCGAGAGTAAAGAAAGACGCCGCCGAAGAATGCGACACCCACTGCCCGCCAAAGATCCCCAGCACCACCAGCAAAAACCCCAGGGCCGAGGCTTCCATTACTCTTCCCGGCCGCACATACCGTAGATAGACCCCCATGAGCAACGCAATGGGAATCGTCATGCCGATGGTAAACGCCCCCCAGGGACTGGACCTGAGCGCGTTGACAATCACCAGCGCGACCACCGCCAGCAGCACAATAATGATGCTGATCACGGCAACAAACGACACAACGCCCGCCGTCTTGCCAATCTCGTCGCGCGCCATCTGTCCGAGCGATTTGCCGTCCCGCCGCACAGAGAACAGCAGGATGACAAAATCCTGCACGCATCCGGCGAACACCGCGCCCACAATGATCCAGAGCGTTCCCGGCAGGTAACCGAACTGCGCCGCCAAGACCGGCCCCAGCAAAGGCCCCGGACCGGCGATTGCTGCAAAGTGGTGTCCGAAAACCACCCACTTGTTGGTGCGGACAAAATCACGGCCATTTTCCAGGCGTTCGGCGGGAGTGGCGCGCATGGCGTCCAGCGCCAGGACCTTTGCCGCCACAAACTTGCTGTAAAACCTGTAGCCCAGCGCATAACTGCACAACGCGGCGGTCACCAGCCACAAAGCGCTGATGGATTCTTTGCGGCTCCAGGCAATCGTAGCCAGGGCCAGCGCTCCCAGCGCCGCTATTCCAAGCCAGATCAGGATCTTCGCGATTCTCATTGGGTCTCCGTCTTACAAAAGCAAACCTTTGAAACCCAGAGGAACAGAGGGAGCAGAGGATTTGCAAGATTGCCAAAACTGCCATAATCGCCTAATTTTCAATTGCCCCTACCCGATTTTGGCGATTACTAATCTCCTCTGTTTACTCTGTTCCTCCGTGTTTCAAAGGTTTTTGTTCCATCTGCGCTTTCAGCCCTCCGGTCAGCATGAGTCCCAGCATGCGGAAATCGCTGATGAACGACCAGAACGGATGTCCGAAGGTCGCCGGCTTGTTGCCTTCGATCAGAAAATGTCCGGCCCAGGCGCAGCCGTAGGCCACCACCGGCCAGGCCAGCGCGAACCACGGATGCCCAATCACGAACGGCACTACGAGCGTACACAGTCCCAGGACAGTTCCGGCGGCGTGCATCGCGCGATTGCGCGGATCGCTGTGCTCGCTCAGGTAAAACGCAAAAAACTCCTCGTAATTGGCAAATTGCTGTTGGGACATGTTTACCTTTCCTCGGGAGAAACCGTTGTGTGAGTCAGCAGATCCAGGCCGCTGGGTTGGCCTTCAAGCCAGAGCTGGATTTTCTCGTAGTGCCACACCCCGGCGGACTTTTTCGCGATCACGTACACCTTGCCTTCGTGGGCGCTTCCATAGACCGGAATGCCAAGATCGGCTTCGCCTGAATCAAGCGTCGTATTGACGTTGCCGCTCACCAGCCGCCCGATCTTCACCGGCGGCCCCAGCGCCTGCTGGGCCCGGGGATCACGCATGACGACTTCCACCCCATGCTTGTACGGCTCGCTCGATTTCAGCAGGCCGAAAACAAAGGTTAACACCACGCCGGCGAACAACCCGATCAGAAGAATTGGCGTCAGGACAACTAGCGGAACAAACCATTTCCAGTTTCTTGAAAACCAACCCTTCTTCGGCGGAATATGGGAAGCAGCCGGCGGTGGAGGGGGCGCGGGTGCGTTACCATAGCTCATGGGGCCGGATTGTACTACGTCAGGCACCTTAATCAAGCTGCCCGGAACAGAAGCAAGGCGGGCAGAAAGGGCGGGTTGAAGCAATGAAGATTGGGATCCTTACCGGCGGGGGCGACTGCCCGGGACTCAATGCCGTGATTCGCGCGGTGGTGCGCAAAGGGATATTCCACTACGGCGACGAATTTGTGGGCTTTCTGGAAGGCTGGCGCGGCGTGATGGAAAATCAAGTCCGCCCGCTGGACCTGGAATCGGTGGCCGGAATCTTGCCCCGCGGCGGGACCATTCTTCGCTCGTCGCGCACCAATCCCACGAAAAAACCTCAAGGGATCGAACAGTGCATTGAGAACCTGACCAAAAACGGAATTGAGGCGCTGGTGGCCATCGGCGGCGATGACACGCAGTCCGTCTCGCAGGAACTGTTCGAGCGCGGCGTCAAGGTTGTTGCCGTGCCCAAGACCATTGACAACGACTTGAGCGGGACCGACTTCTGCTTTGGTTTCGACACGGCCGTAAACATTGCCACGGAAGCCATTGACCGCGTCCACACCACTGCCGAAGCGCACAACCGTGTGATCGTGGTCGAAGTCATGGGACGCGATTCCGGCTGGATCGCCATCTATAGCGGTATCGCCGGCGGCGCCGACGTGATCCTGGTCCCCGAGCGGCCCTTCGACGTGGATGAAATTGCCGCCAGTCTGAAGCGACGCCATGACCGTGGACGCTTCTTCAGCATCGTTGTGGTGGCGGAAGGCGCCACGCTGGCCGACGCAAAAAATCCGCATCCTGGCCCGGCCGCGGTGAACGAAGTCGCCCACGAGGTTGCCAAAGACGAATTCGGCCACGTGCGACTGGGCGGTATCGGCAACGCGCTGGCGCAAGAGATCGAACACCGCACCGGCTTTGAAACCCGCGCCGTGGTCCTGGGACATATCCAACGCGGCGGCTCGCCCACGGCGTTTGACCGCGTGCTGGCCACGCGCTACGGTGTCGGCGCGATTGATCTGGTGCATCAGGGCGCTTTCGGTAACATCGTGGTGCTTCGCGGGAATGCCATACAATCCATTCCTATCGTCGAGGCGATAGCCAAAACCAGCTTCGTAAGCCAGGAACTGATTGACGTCGCGCTCAGCCTGCACGACCGCAGAGAAAACAAGAGCGAAGCCGCGTAATTCCGCGCGCGCTTGAAGGGCGGCGCGCCCCTTGTCTCTTGGTCGCGGCGCCCATTCCTTATTTCCTATCGGTGTCATCAGCGTAATCAGCGTTACGGTTTTGGGACCGTGCCCTGGGCGCCGCGAGCCAATGTGAGCAATTCTGGTCAGCCCCACGTACGAGTCTCGGTCATCATGTATTCAGATAGAAAAGGGCCTGCTCATGATGAGTCGAACGGTAAGACGTTTCTGGTCCACCGCGCTCGCTGTTGCTCTACTCCGCGCCGCAGCGTTCGCGGGAGCAACAACGCCCACGCAGCCGGTCGCCGTGCGCCACTCGGAGGGACTAGTCCACGGCTTTCTGGTACTGCAGACGCTGGCGGGTGAAACTCTCGCCCACGGGGACCTGACTCAGGTCGCCCGCGGCGATCGCGTGACCAGCCAACTGGTGTTCCACTTTAAAGATGGCTCACTCTACGACGAAACTGCCGTCTATTCCCAGCGCGGTAACTTCCGGCTCCTGAGCGACCACCTGATTCACAAGGGCCCCGCGTTCGAGCGCCCGATGGACATCTCGATCAACGTCTCCCTGGGCCGGGTCACGGTCCGCTACACCGAAGACGGCAAGGAAAAGGTGTCGACCGAACGCCTCAACCTGCCACCGGATCTGGCCAACGGCATGACTCTGACGCTGTTGAAGAACATGCGGTCCGGTGCGCCAATGACGTTGTCCGTACTGGCGGTCACTCCCAAGCTCCGGGTGGTGAAGCTCGCAATCACTGCCCAAGGCGAAGAATCGTTCTCGGTAGGTGAATCCAGCCGCAAAGCCACACACTACGTGGTGAAAGTGGAGATGGGCGGCGTGAACGGGTTGTTGGCGCCGCTGCTCGGGAAAGAACCCCCGGACATCCACGTTTGGATTCTCGGTGGACCAGCTCCGGCCTTCCTCAAGGCGGAGGGCCCGCTGTTTTACGGCGGCCCAATTTGGCGGATTGAGCTCATCAGTCCGGTCTGGCCGCGGACGTCCGTCGCCGCGGACGCGAAGCATTGACCGTCTGGTCCCCCGGCTGTCGCGAAAATGTGTTGCGAAACGGCGGAAGAACGGCCTTTTTAGTGCCCAGACTTTGTGCTTTTCAAACTTTGCCCTTTTATGGAGGGAGCAATTCTGATACACATGGGGCAACTGGATTTTCTTTGAGAAAGTGAGGCGCCATGTTTCTCAATGCGGACGTCCCGGTTTTCTATTGTCTGCTCAGAAAAGAGTTTCTCTACGACCAGCAATCGCACCAGAATGAGTTTGAAAAAGTGGCGGTCTTTGGAGTGGCCAGTATTCCTTCAAGAGCAGCGCTGTTCCACGTAATGACAGAGAGAGGAGCGCAGATTGCGAGAGTCCCGATCAGCGCGCTGGTCTGGAAAACACCCGCTCCGCAAATTCCGCTGGACTATCTTGAGCTGTGGGACAACTTCAGCTACGAAATTGCCGTCACCAAGTTTGAATTTCTCAAGGGACTGCGCTGCCGGACGGTCCTCAAAGACCGGCAATGGTATGACGGCGAATACATGTTCACTCTGGACTGGTGCGGCTCCGAAACCGCCGAAGACGTGGGCGAAGGCGGACACAAGAACGCGCACATCCTCCGCCTGGATAACGGATGTTTTGCGGCCCAGCCCAACAACCGGATTCTGTGGTATGAGCCGGCCTTCATCACCAGGCCTTATGCGGCCGGCGAACGTCCGGACTTCGTGACCAATTCGCATATCTGGAAATGTGAGGGCGTTTCCAAGTGGGCCACGGAAGACAGCCAGGCCATGTTCTATGAAATTACGTCGGTTAACGGTAAGGGCAGCGGATCTTAAATGCCGCGCCTTAATCTTTAATCCTTGCCGGACGCCGCTGTGCGTGGCGTCTGCGAGATTCGCCAGATCCTATGATCCTAGTCAAGACGTTTTTAGGCCCAAGTAAGATCCACGGTGTTGGCCTCTTTGCCGCGGAACGCATCCCAGCCGGCGTCAACGTAGCGACCTTTGATCCGGCGTGGGACCACTCATTTACGGAAGCCCAGTTGGAGCAGATGCCCCCTTTGCTCCGGGACTACATTCGGGAGTACGCCTATATCGTTTCCAGCAAGCCCGGTCTTTACTTTATGAGCCTGGACAACGATCGCTTCATCAACCACTCACACCACCCCAATTTGGTGGACACCGGGGAATTTTGTGTTGCCGCGCATGACATCCAGCAGGACGAAGAGCTGACCGTCAACTATGCGGACCTGGAAGAACTCCCACGGGAAGAATACACGTACTATTGAACCGCTTGGTTGGAAAAGCCGGCAGGGACTCTACTTCCTCTCCAGCACTACTTCCCTGGTTCTGCCCAGCGTGCGGGTGAGCGATTGCTTGGGGATCTTGGTGACCAGCGGACGCAACAGCCAACCCAGCCCGAACGGAATATCGCGCGTGAGCGACACGGCCTCGCACTGTATATAGACGCCTCCATCTTTCTCCTGGAAGCGCCAGTAGGTGTTAAGACGCCAGAGATATCCGTTACCCGTCCCCACCGGCAAGTCTGGTCCCTCAGGATTGTTGGGATCTTTGACTTCGGCGATGCGGGTGCTCATGGAGTTGGAATACATCGTCCTCTCATCCACCTGGCCCCAGTGGATGGCATATTCCGTGTTGAAAACCACGGTGGTAAAGCGCTTTTCGTACAGGCGCATGAATATTCTGTAGTCATCGCCCTCATGCGAGATGACATGGGCCGCGATGACTTCCGGCTGATACAACTGGGCGCGATGGTCGTAGTCCTGGGCGACCGCCCGCGTCTGCTCCAAGGTTGCGCCGGAAATAAAAACGACTCCAACCCAATGATGGACCACCCCTTCAGGAATTTCGTAATCAACCCCTGAGGCCGTGGTCTTCATTAGTTCCACGAGTATCTCGCCGTGCCGGAGGCGTTCGTAGGCGCTCGCCATTTCCGAAGCCGGTAAGCTGTCCACATACAGGAACTGCCCGCCGGGGTCCACCTCAAGGGACATTCTCCGCTCGGTGGCCGCGACGTATTTGTCGAAGGCGCTGACAGTATTCTGTTTCAGATCGGCGGCGATGGCCATGACACTGGTCGCCAACAGGCCCAGAACCACCATCGCGACCGCCTTTTGGATCGCCATAGTCTTCATTCGTGAACGCTCGTTACCTTTCCGCGCAAAGAGTTCCCCGTAAAGCATGATCGCTCCACGAGCAAGAGAATAGCTGCTCTAAATTGCTCACCGCTGCTCTTCGCCGGAAGGCTCGGTCTGTTTATGGTTAGAGAAGTCCAAGGCAGCTCACGGGACCAGCCGTTGGTGGCTTAATCGGCCCGAACATTTCCCATAAAGCCTAAAGTTTTCCTGAGTTCCGCCGATCACCACCAAGTGCACATTCCCCTGCGCGTTACCGGGTTCCCCATCCGTGTAACGACGGCCCCGTGTGTATCTGAAAGTTGCCGCACGGCATCGGTTAGACCCGCACAAATAATTCGCCTTTACGGAAACTACCAGGAGCTCAAACGTATGAAAAGTGTAAGCAGAAACAGGCAACAAGCAGTCCGCAGCCAAACACTATTGCTTGTGGCATTTCTTGTCGCCTTCTTGCTCCCAGGTCACAGCTATGGGCAGTCCGGGTCTCACAGTGGAAGGCTGGAAGGCTCGGTGGTGGATACTTCCGGCGCTCTGATTCCCACGGCTGAAGTCAGCCTTGTAAATGAAGGCACGGGAGGCGCCGAGACGACGGCGGCCGACAGCCGTGGACATTTCGTTTTTCCAGCTCTGGAACCAGGCACATATATGGTTACGATCTCCGGCCACGGGTTTGCTCCATCGGTCTTTGATCACGTGGTCGTAAACGTGGGCACTACGGCAACCCTCAACGCCACACTCGGGGTAGCGGCTGTAAGCCAGGAAACAACCGTCAATGCGTCTACGGAGTCTTATGTCGCGCTCGACAATTCCACCTCCTCTTTGAGCACCGTAATCGATGAGCGGGCCATGGACACGTTGCCGCTGAATGGCCGCAACTTCGTGGATTTTGTATTGCTCACGCCCGGCTCAACCACGGACGGCGATTTTGGAATGATCAGCTTCAACGGGATCGCGGGCAACTTTAACAACTACTCCGTGGATGGCGCCAACAACAATAACGCCTTCTACGAACAGCAGATCGGACGGACCAGCATTCCGTTTCAGTTCAGCGAAGACGTGATCAAGGAATTTCAAGTCACCAGCACCGGCTTTGAAGCCGAGTTCGGCCAGGCGGGTGGCGGTCTGGTAAACATTGTTACAAAGAGTGGTGCCAATGATGTGCACGGCGACGCCTACTATTACTTTCTGGATTCGGCGCTCAACGCCAACGATTCCATCAACAAGAGCAACGGCATAGCCAAGCCTGCGAACCGTCGCCAGCAGTTCGGGACCACCGTGAGCGGCCCCCTCCGCCATGACCGCCTCTTCTACATCGCGAACTATGAAGGCCAGGTGCGCAACGAGCCTATTTTTGCAAACAACCAGCTGCCGGCAGGCTTTCTTGCCGCCAATCCGTCCTTGCAGACTCTCCTGACCGGGACCGGCGTAAGTCCGCGATCGTTCAATCAAAACACGGGTTTCGGCAAAGTTCAGGGGACCCTGAATGACAAGAACACCTTTGCCGTCACGTACAATTACCAGCGGTTCACCAGCCCGCACGGCTACTTCAGCAGTCCCACGTCAACTGGAGACGGGCTCTCGCTGACCGATGGCGCCACCAGTAACTTTGTCCAACTCTGGCTGCAAACCACCTTCAACGCGTCCACCGTCAACGAACTGACGTTACACTTCGGCCAGGACACCCACTATGATTTGCCGGCCAGTCCGGCCACGTCGCCAACCATAACCATTCAGAACCCGGATACGGGGTCTGTCTACGGCGGCAACCGCTTTCAGCTTTCTGAGACCGACCGCCGGTACCAGGTCCGCGATAACGTGATTAAGCTCGTGGGCAAACACATGCTGAAAGCCGGCGCGGAATTTAACTTGAATCACGAACGCGATTATTTTGTTTACGGCCCGAAAGGCGAATACCGCTTTGCCGACCTTCCCAGCGTCGCCGCAGGCGCGTTTGAGCTGTATCTGCAGTCCTTCGGTCAGTCCACGGCCAAGTTCAGTTCCCCCACGTATTCATTTTTTGTGCAGGACGAGTATCGGGCTACCAGCCACCTCACGCTCAACTTTGGGGTGCGCTACGATCTTCAGGTCCTGCCCCAGCCAGCCACTTGTAATCCAGCCTTGGCTCTGACTTGCAAAATTCCTTACAGCCGCAATAACCTCGCGCCGCGCGTGGGCTTTGCCTATGGGTTCGGTCCCGGCGGCAAGACCGTGCTGCGCGGAAGTTTCGGTCTTTTCTATATTCAGGAAGATTTGCTGGACGTGTCCCAGGCCCAGATCACCAACGGAGTCTCGCAGCAGTTCCTGGTTGCCACTGGTCCCGGCTTCGGGAACGCCAACCCCATCATCACATTCCCCAACAGCTTGACCGCTTTCCCAACCGGAGTCTCGATTACGCCTTCTGTTGTCGTGTTTGCGCCCACCTTCCGCAGTCCTTATGTGGAGCAAGGGAACCTCGGACTGGAGCACCAGTTTGGTGACCACTTCTCCATCGGAACAACGTATGTCTATAGTCACGGTCTCCATCTGCTCGGCAATTCCAACGGCGTCACGCGGCAGGCCAACGGTAACTTCGGGTACGATCTGAATCTGTTTTCCCCCAGCCAGCAGGTCGCCAATGGCGGCTCTTTTAACTCCGACACCGTATTCCTGCCGAACGGCAAATCATTTATCGTGCCCGACTTTGAAGCGATTGATGGAGCTCTGACGCCCAACTTTGGGCCCATTAATGCCGTCAACAACTCGGGCCAATCCCTCTATCACGCACTGCAGACGACTTTCCGCTACAGGTCGTCGCAGTGGTACGGCCTGGTCGGCTACTCCTACTCCAGGACCACGGACCAGGGCACCGGGTACTTCAACCAGTTCGACCAGGCTTCTGAGGCCGGTGTATCACAATTGAATCAAACCAACAGGTTCGTCGCCAGCGGATCGTGGACCCCGACACTTGCGCTCCTCAAAGGGTTCACTTTTGGCGCGGTGACGACTTTGGCCAGCGGCCGCCCTTACACCCCCGTATTTAATACGTCGCAAGTCAATTTTTCCGTGGTCCCGGGACAGGGCTTCAACTCCTTCCGCGATGCCGGTGTGCAGGACGTTGACTTCAATGTCGCCAGGTCATTCAAAGTCAACGAAAGAGTGCACCTGAGATTCACGGCGGAATCGTTCAATCTGCTCAATCATGCCAACTTTCAGCAGGGGGTGGTGGACAAAGTGCAGTACAACCTCACGCAACGGACGGATGGCCTGGGCAACGGCTTGAATCTCTGGGACGCCGCCCCGAACCCAACCTTTGGCAAGCCTCTGGCCGCGGCGCCCCGCTATGGAGCACGCAGCTTGCAATTCTCCGCAAGAATGAGCTTTTGACGCGCCTGCGGTTACTCGCGGCCTGTAAAATGCAAGGCCCTATTAAGTTTATGGCCTCCACTGCCGATCATCCAGATAGGGCGTTGCGTCTATTTGTGTGATCCAGACCACTAGAAATGCCGCGCTCAGCAGGGGCAAAGAATCTCAAATGTCACGGTTCGCGCCATCCCGCAAGCAGATCATTGGGTTTGTCGCATTCATACTCATCGTGCAGTATGTGGGGCATGTCATCCTTGGGACCGGCCGGTCTGGAACGTTGTTCATCAACGTCCTGGAGGTGGCCGCCAACGTCCTGGCTGTTATCTGCTCGCTCCATGCCTCCCGACGAGGCCATGGCGTGCTCCGCATTTTCTGGCTGTTGTTCGCCGCCGCCTTTTCGCTCCAGCTGGTTGCAGATGTGAGCTGGGCTTACTGCCGTTACTTTGACGTTGCTGTAGCGGAAGCCGCGCTATTCCCTTCCTTGTTCTACCGCCTCTACGCCGCGCCCATCGCGATCATTCTTTTCCTGTCCGACGACGTCCGCACTTCCCGGCTGGAAACATTTCTCGATGGCTGTATCGTGGTCGGGCTGGTGGGTTTGGGAATGTATCAAATCCAATTGGCGGAACTCGGCGCCCATGATCCGAATATGGCGGAGTTGATTACGACCTCGACGGTGGTAAATATCATCCTGGTCCTGGCCGCGCTCGCTCGTTTTGCCTTCTCCACGCCGGGCCGGTTACGTGGGCTTTTCGGGCGACTTGCGATTTACATTTCTGTCTATTCCTTCATTTCGCTTCTCACCAGTTACGTAGACGCCTATCTCCCGCAAATTGACGCTTCTTTCGACCAAATCTGGATTGTTACCTACCTCACAGCTGCTGCTCTGGCCATTACCTGGCGTCAGGGTGCCGCCGCGGACCAGCCCGCAGAAGCCACGCCCGCAAAACCTGAACCCGTAAAACCCAAGATGAGCAAACGCGCAGCCTTATTGTGCTTCAACCTCAGCATGGCGGCCATGGTGCTCGGCAGCACCATCCTCGGGCTCAGGGTGGTTGGCTCGTCCCGCATCGTGGGAGTGGTCGCGATTGGCCTGGTGTTGTTGTCCTATGCAATGCGCTGCGCAATCATGCAGGACGCACAAGAGAAGTATTTGTCGGCGCTCCAGGACAGCAATTCCCGTTATGAATGGGTTTCCCAGGCAACCAATGACGTGCTCTGGGAACGGAATCTGGCTGATGAGAACGTCACCTGGAACGAGAATGTGTACTCGTTGTTTGGCTATCTGCCGGCTGAGGTGCGTGCCGGCCGCGATTGGTGGATCAGCAATGTACATCCCGACGACCGCGAGCACGTTCTCTCCACCGTACAAGCCGTGATGGAGAGTCACAAGAACGCCTGGTCAGGCGATTATCGTTTCAGAAGGGCCGACGGTTCTTACGCATTCATTTTGGACCGTGCTTTCGTGGTCCGCGATCCGCTCGGCAAGCCGGTCCGGCTGATTGGTTCCATGCAGGACCTGAGTGTACGCAAACAGGCGGAAATGGAAATTCAGCAGGCGCGCCTGGCCGCCGAACTCGCCGCCGACACCAAGAGCCAGTTCCTGTCCAACATGAGCCACGAGATCCGCACTCCGCTGAACGGCATCATGGGCATGCTGGAGCTGGCCGGCCAGACCAAGCTGGACCCGGAACAACAGGAGCTTCTGACGATAGCCGGGGAGTCCGCGGGAGCTCTCCTGTCCGTGGTGAACGATGTGCTGGATTTCTCCAAAATCGATGCGGGCAAAATGGAGCTGGAAAAGAGGGATTTTGACATCTCTGACACCGTGGCCGAAGCAGCCCGTTCGGTCCTGGTGCGCGCCCACCAAAAAAAGCTCGACCTTCTCTACCACGTGGCCCCCGACGTTCCTCCTCGCGTGATCGGCGATTCCGCCCGCCTGAAGCAGGTCCTGATGAATCTTCTGGGCAACGCAGTAAAGTTTACGGAGCAGGGAGAAATCGTACTGCGCGTCGCCACCGAAACAGGCAGGGCCGGCGAAATCGACCTGCGCTTCTCCGTTTCCGATACCGGTCTTGGCATTCCGCCGGAAAAACAGGAAGCCATCTTTCATGCCTTCTCCCAGGCTGACGCTTCAGTGACCCGCAGGTTTGGCGGTACGGGTCTCGGCCTGGCCATCTGTTCGAAGATCGTTGCCTTAATGAAAGGGAGAATCTCAGTCGAGAGTGAAGGCGGCAAAGGCTCGATATTTTCCTTCACCGCGAGATTCGATGTGGCACCTGCCGCGAACAACTTGCCCGGGCCGGAAAAAGCACACTCGCTACGCGGCGTGCGCACGCTGGTCGTGGACGCGCATTCGACCAGCCGCGCCCTCCTGCGGGAAAGCCTTATTTCCTGGGGAGCCGAGGTCGTAGCCGTTGGCACAGCCGAAGAGGGCCTTGAGGTCCTGAGCGCCGCAGCCTCCGCGGCCGCGCCCTTCCACTTGCTCTTGTCTGATAACCGCCTGCCAAAGATGGACGGCCTTACGCTGATTGAACAGGTCAAACGCGCTCCCGGGCCGTGCCCCGCCATCATCATGATGCTGACGTCGGATGGCTACCAGAAAACGCTGGCCCGCTGCCATAAGCTGGGCATCGTTGCCCATCTGATGAAGCCGTTCAAACGTTCCGAGTTGCTGTCTGCGCTAGGAAGAGTGTTGTCCGTGCCTGACCCTGGCACCGTCGCTTCGAAGCCGTCTACCGCCTCCGTTCGCGGCGCGACACGCCCGTTGCGGGTCTTGCTGGCCGAGGACAACCTCGTGAATCAGGTGCTTGCTCTGAAGATGCTGCAAAAACTGGGCCATACTGTCGAGGTTGTCGAGAACGGACGCCAGGCCCTGGAAAAAGTGAAGTCCGCTGAAATCGATCTGGTCGTCATGGATGGCCACATGCCGGAAATGGACGGAATTGCCGCAACGGGCGCCATCCGCGAATGGGAAAGCGCTCGCGGCGAGCATATTCCGATTATTGCCATGACCGCCATGGCTATGCCGGGTGACCGCGAAGCCTGCCTGGAGGCGGGCATGGACGCCTTCATCCCCAAGCCCATCAACATGAAAGCTCTTCAGGAGACTATTGAGTTGGTGATGGACGCTGCCACCCAACGCAGCCAACTCAGTCCAGCGAGGGACGAAATGCATGGCGTCCTGGAGAAGTCTAGAACGTTCTAGTTATGCAAGCGCCTTGTCCAAAAACTTCATCGTCCGCTCCCAAGCTGTCCTGGCGGACTGCGCGTCGTAAACCTGGGCCCGGGATTCGTTCATGAAGGCATGATGCGCTTCGTAGCGATAGAACTCGAATTTTGACTTTGACTGCTTCAGCGTGGCTTCCAGTTCGTTGACTTTCGCGGGTGTACACCAATCGTCATGGTTGGCGAAGTGGCAGATCAGCGGGACCTTGAGGGTTTTGGGGTCGAGAGCTCCGGCCGGCAGGATGCCGTAAAAGCAGGCGCCGGCATCCATCTCCGGCACGCGCGCGGCGGCGAGAAGCGTCAGCGCGCCGCCCAGGCAGAATCCCCCCACGGCTACTTTCTTTGATGCCTGCTTGAGGTATTGCACCGCGCCGCGGATGTCCTGTTCGGCCGCGTCGGGATAGTTGAGGCCGGTCATCAAGTGGTTGGCCTCATCGGAAGCGCTGGCTATTTTGCCCCGGTAGAGGTCCGGCACCAGTGCGCGGTAGCCGGCTTCAGCGAACCGGTCGGCTGTCTTCTTGATCTGATCGTTGAGCCCCCAATACTCCTGAATGACGACGAAGCCGGGCCGGCCGCCGTCTTCTTTGGGCGTTGCCAGATAGCCGGGACAGGTCTTACCGTCGGGCCGCTTGAACTCTATCGTCTTTCCCAAGTGGTTCTCCAGTGGTCGCTTGATCAAGGATCAAAGGATCAAAGCTTAGCTTCATCACGGGATGAGGACTGCGCTCTTACAGTTTCTCGTAGAACTCGCACGCCGAGCACGAGATATAGACCCCGCCTGGAACGTTGCGCTCGCGGTCCTTTACGCGCTTTACGATGCGCGTGGCTTTGCCGCATTTGGGACAGTCGGTGCTTTTGGTGGTGTCCATGACCTTGTGTCGGCCTGCTATTTTGGCGATTTTTGCCATATTGAAATCTCTCCTGATTGCCGTCCTCGGTACATTCCATTGCAGACAAACTGCCGAAAAGCCAGGACTGAATGTGATCGGGGTGCGGAAGTTTGAGCAGAAAGGCCGGAACCGTTTGCTTGCTTTACCGCAGTCTTATTCTACACTGTCATTGCGGCGGTTGTCCCGAATACAGCTGGACAGGCCGCCTTGGTCCCAGTTTACGAATCAAAACTGACTCGCCGTCTATGCAATTTATCTCTCGGAGGAACGAAATGAAAAAACTTGCCCTGATTGCGCTCTTGCTCTTAGTCGCGCCGCTGATTGCCACGTCGTCGCGCGCGTTTGCCGCCGACGACACGGTCAAAGGTCATCTTGTAGACGTAGCGTGTGCGAGTGAAGACGGCCAGAAGCCCAATTTCGGCGCCAAACACAGCAAAGGCTGCCTGCAGATGCCGGATTGCGAAAAGAGCGGTTACGCCGTGCTGACCGAAGACAAAAAGATCATCAGGTTCGACGCCAGCGGCAACGCCCAGGCGAAGAAATTCATTGCTGAGCTTACTAAGAAGAATGACGTGCGGGTGGTGGTTTCCGGGACCCTGAGCGGCGATCTCATCACAGTCAGTAAAATCGAACTGCAATAGCACAGCGAGGCGCCCAAAGAGCCTTCATCTCGTTGACCCTGCGCATCCGCTCTGTTAGGTTGGAACGTTTGACCGAGGCGGCTATCGGGTCCTGGTTTCCTCTCCCTGCTGCTTCGGAATACGCCGTCCCATAGGAAGCAATCATTATGGCTGTCTTCAAATTCAAAGGAGTGGATTTCATCGAACTGGATTCGCTCCTCACCCCGGAAGAGCTTCTGGTGCGGGACACGACGCGCCGGTTTGTCGAAGAGAACGTTGTTCCCATCATCGAGCAATGCAACCGCGATGCCCGCTTTCCCAAAGAGCTCATCAAGCCGATGGCCGGACTGGGGTTTTTCGGGGCCAGTCTTAAAGGTTACGGATGCGCCGGCATGTCCGCCGTGGAGTCCGGTCTGGTCACGCAGGAACTAGAACGCGGGGACAGCGCCATTCGCTCTTTCGCCAGCGTGCAATCTTCGCTGGTCATGTACCCGATCTACACGTTCGGCACCGACGAGCAAAAGAACACCTGGCTTCCGGCCATGGCCCGCGGCGAGAAGCTCGGCTGTTTCGGACTCACCGAGCCGGACTTCGGTTCGAATCCCAGCGGTATGCGCACCCGCGCTAAAAAAACCGGCAACGAATACGTTCTGAACGGCGAGAAGATGTGGATCACCTCCGGCACCATTGCCGACGTGGCCGTGATCTGGGCCAAGTCCGAAGAACACAACAACCGGATTCGCGGCTTCCTGGTGGAAACCAACCGTCCCGGTTTCAAGGCGGACGACGTGCACGGCAAGTGGTCATTGCGCGCGTCAGTGACATCAGGCTTGTCGCTGCAGGACGTGCGCATTCCCGCAGCCAATCTTTTACCGGGAACGGACGGGCTCAAGTCGCCGCTGGCCTGCCTGAACCAGGCGCGCTTTGGGATTGGCTGGGGCGTGATCGGCGCGGCGATGTCGTGTTACGACACGGCGCTGCAATACGCCAAGGTCCGTAAACAGTTTCGCGACCAGCCCATTGCATCGCACCAGTTGGTGCAGGAAAAGCTGGTATGGATGATTTCCGAAATCACCAAAGCCCAGCTCCTCGCACTGCAGGTAGGCAGGCTGAAAGACGCCGGCAAGGTTGGGCATCAGCACATTTCCATGCTCAAACGAAACAACGTGTGGATGGCGCTGGAGTGTGCGCGCATGGCGCGGGACATTCTCGGCGGAAACGGTATCGCCGACGACTATCCGGTCATCCGGCACATGATGAACCTGGAAACCGTGAAGACGTACGAAGGCACCCACGACATTCACGCGCTGGTCCTGGGAGAACACATCACCGGCATCAGCGCGTTTTAATTCTTTAGACCGCGGAGGCCGCGATGGCGAATCACGTCGCTCAAAAAAATCACGTGCACAAACAGCATGAGACCGCGCTGGAGTTCGAACTGGCGCTGGAATTTGTGCGCGTGGTGGAAGAGGCCGCAGTGGCGTCGGCCCACACCATGGGCCTGGGCGACCACCACAAGTCGGACAAAGTCGCCACCGAAGCCATGCGCAAAACCATGGACACGGTGCCGATGTGCGGCACCATTGTGATCGGCGAAGGCGAACGCGACAAAGCGCCCATGCTCTACATTGGCGAACAGGTCGGCGCCGGCTGGCACAGCGAAGGCACCTTCCCCCGCGTGGACATTGCCGTGGACCCGCTGGAAGGCACGAACCTGTGCGCGACCGGAGCGCAAGGCGCGATCACCGTGCTGGCGGCGTCGGAAAAAGGCGGCCTGCTGAACGCCCCGGACTGCTACATGGAAAAGATCGTGGTCGGCGCAAGCTGCAAAGGGGCGATTGATCTGGATGCGTCGGTCAAGGACAACTTGAACGCGGTCGCCAAGCGCCTGGACCGCGACGTGAAAGACCTGGTCGTCGTGGTGCTGGACCGGCCGCGCCACCAGAAACTGATTGATGACATACGCAAGGCCGGGGCGCGCATCCGGCTCATCACCGATGGTGATCTCTCCGCCGGCGTGGCCGCCGCGGTGATGGGCACCGGCGTGCACGTGGTGATGGGCATCGGCGGTGCTCCGGAGGGTGTAATTACCGCCGCCGCCATACGCTGCCTGAACGGCGAGATGGCGGCACGCCTGGTCATTGACCGGCCCGAACTGGAAGAGCGCATCGAAAAAATGGGCATCCGGGACAAGAAAAAGATCTATACCGCCAAAGACCTGGCGCCCGGCAGTCACATCGTCTTCGCCGCCACCGGCGTGACCGACGGAGCGCTCATGAAAGGCGTGCGTTTCTTCGGCGACGGGACCCGGACATCTTCCATCGTGATGACCCGGCAAAGCCGCAAAGTGCGCTTTGTGGAGAGCATTCACATGGCCAGGCGTCCGGACGTGAAGGTGCGGTTCCCGTAAGGTTCTTTACAAAGTCCCGAGCGCAGCGAGGGATCCCTACCGTCCACAGTTCTGTCTGCCGGGTGATCGTTCGTCACCTGACGTTCATGGCGGTGATAGGGTTCCCTCGCTAGCGCTCGGGAGAAACCCAGAATTACTTCGGCCCTTTCGGCTCCGGGGGCCAGCTCACCGGAACACCTTGGTAAAGAGCCTTCGCAACTTCCAGGTGTGCCGGGCTGTTGCCATCGCTCACACCGAAGCGGTAGGGACGCTCCGCTGGACCCGACCACAGATTGACGCCCGCGTACGCGCCGTCCTTGCGCAGGATGTAATAGTGCATGCTGATGTAACGGATCCTGGCCATGTCGCCGTTGTAGTTGCGAACGATGCGCTTGAGCGCGTCCATCCCGGCTTCTTCCGGAGACATTCCGTGCCGCATGTTCTCGACAATGGTGTGTGCTCCGGCGACTTTGATATTTTCTTCGCCGCTGCCTGTGGCCCCGGCCGCGCCCACATCCTGGTCGCAGTAGCAGCCCGCGCCGATAATGGGCGAGTCACCGCAGCGTCCGGGCAGCTTCCAGGCCAGCCCGCTGGTGGTGGTCACGCTGGACATCTCTCCTTTGTCATTCAGGGCCGAGCAGTTGATGGTGCCGTGGGGCGGATGCAGCACTTTTTGGATGGCGTCCATGCGGTCCTCGGGCGCAATTCCCAGATCGGCCGCCGCGGCGTACATCCTCTGCAGGTATCGCGGCTGTTGTTCTCCTGAACTGGTCTGCATTTCGGCCGGCGGTTTCCAGTTGGGATCGGCCAGGCCGGGGCCCCACCAATCCTGGTCCGAGTGATATTCCTTCCACAGCAGCCAGATCTTGCGACTATCGTCGGTCAGCAGATTCTCTTTGGGGAAACCCATCGCTACCGCGAAGCGCGTGGCGCCTTCGCCCACCAGCATCACGTGGCCGGTGTGCTCCATGACGGCCCTGGACAAAGCGGCGACATTCTTGATATCGCGCACGCCGCCCACGGAACCTGCGCGGCGCGTTGGTCCGTGCATGCAGCACGCGTCCAGTTCGACCACGCCTTCTTCGTTCGGCAGTCCGCCCAGGCCGACACTGGTGTCTTTGGGGTCATTCTCCGGACCGGAAACCACGGTGATGGCTGCATCCAGCGTGTCGGCGCCGGACAGCAGGCGCTTGTACCCGGCATCGAGGTGGTTCCCGCGCGGTGTAATTCCGTTCGCGGCGCAAATCATTATGTTCTTGCCGCCCGTTGCCGGACGCGCCATGCTCCCGGACGGAGACGCAACTCCGCTCGCGGATTTCGCCACCTGAGCGGCAGCCTGGTTTGCAACTTGGGTTGCAGCGAAAGACGCGGACGTTACCGCCAGTCCGGAAAGAAAGTCTCTGCGTTTCATGGGGCCTCACTTTTCGTTGTTCGTTGAAAGTGGAAACGCAGAAGCATATCACTTCAGGGAGCAGCATTGCGAAGGAGGGCCGGGCGGAAAACCTTGAAACACAGAGGAAAGGAGGAAACAGAGGATTCAAAAATGCCAGAAAGGCAAGACACCTTTTAACATCTCTTCTGTTTACTCTGTTCCTCTGTGTTTCAAAGGTTTTGTCAGGAGGCCTAGACGGTTATGGCGAACGACGTTTCCGTGCGCGTGACGGGCCGGTACATGGTGTCCCGTTCGATGGGCTCGCGTCCGGCTTCGGTGATCAGACGCATCAGTTCGTCGCGCCGCATGCCTTGGGGGGTCGTGGCTCCGGCGTCGTGATAGATCTTTTCTTCAATCACCGTGCCGTCAATGTCGTCCGCGCCAAAACGCAGGGCGATCTGCGCGATCTTGGGCGACATCATTTGCCAATAGGCTTTGATATGCGGGAAGTTGTCGAGCATCAGACGGCCAATGGCGATCTGCTTCAGGTCCAGCATTCCTGTTGTGGTGAACAAGTGCTGCAGAGGCGTGTTCGCGGGATGAAACGCCAGCGGAATATAAGTCTGAAATCCGTGGGTCTCATCCTGCAGGGTCCGCAGACGGACCAGATGGTCCGCGCGGTCTTCCTCATTTTCAATATGGCCGTACAGCATGGTGGCGTTGGACTTGAGGCCGATCTTGTGCGCCGTGCGCGCAGTGTCGAGCCATTGCTCGCCGTCAATCTTGTGGTCGCAGATGACGCGGCGCACGCGCTCGTTGAAAATCTCCGCCCCGCCGCCAGGGAGGGAATCCAGGCCGGCCTGCTTGAGTTGCATCAGCGTTTCTTCAATCGAAAGCTTGGCGCGCTTGGCCAGGAACGCAATCTCCACCATCGTCAGGGCTTTGAGATGGACCTGGGGAAAGCGCTCTTTCAATCCGGCAATCAGGTCCAGGTAATACTGGAATGGCAAATCCGGGTGCAGGCCGCCGACAATGTGAAATTCCGTGACCGCCTCGGTATATCCGGACGCCGCTGTTTCAAAAGCCTCTTCCAGGGCCATGGTGTAAGCGCCGGGAGCGTCTTTCCTGCGTCCAAACGCGCACAGGCGGCACGCCGCCACGCAGACATTCGTCGGATTGATGTGGCGGTTGACGTTGAAGTACGCCACGTTGCCGTGCATGCGTTCCCGCACGTGGTTGGCCAGCCAGCCCAGGGCAAGGATGTCCGCTGAACGGTAGAGTGTAACGCCGTCGTCAAGACTCAGCCGTTCCCGAGCGAATACCTTCGCAGCGATGGGCTGCAGAAGAGCGTCGTCCGTCTGAAACCCGTGGCGCGGCGCATTTGAGATTGCTGTGGACATCAACATTAGATGATAACGGAAGTTGGGCCTTGGTTCACGCTATTTCGTGGGAGCCAACACGCTAAGGCTGCACCTGCACCTTGATATCATATTTTCCCTTCGGCTCGACTTGCAGGACCTCGCCTTGCTTCAGATAGGGCTTGAGGACTTCAGGATTGGCCCATTCCATGTCCCAGCCGTTTTCGAGTGCCAGCACGGTGAACTTTCCGGGGACGACAGCCAGGGTGAACGTTCCATCGCTATCGCTCTGGTCGCGCCGAAACAACGGCTGGTTATTTGACGGATCTTGTGGCACGGCAACGATCATCACTCCGCCGGCCGGTTTGCCTGCGCGCAAAGCCGTGCCTGTGATCTGTCCGGCGCCCTGACTCATCACCGCGGCGATTTTTACGGGCGCGGCGCCGCTGACGGTGAGTATCCGGCCGGTCAGTTTGGCCCCGCTCGCCGCCAGGGTCCTTATGAAAGCGCCCTGGACGCTCGCGGTCACTTCATAGCTTCCTGCCGGGACGCCTTGCTTCAAATTGAATTCACCGTCGGGGGAAATCTGCGCAGAAAGGACCTGGCGCGTCTTCAGGTCGCGAAGCTGAAAAAAGGCGCGGGCCGGCAGTTTCGCTCCGTTGTCAAAGCTTACCGCCCCCTCCAGAGGTGAAGCGGCTGGAATATCTGCTGACCCAAGCTCTGCGTTGTCCGTCAGATCAATCGTCCGGGTGGAACGGCTCCAGTCGCGCCCGTTCTGGATGTTAAAGTCCACGTTGTACCGGCCCGGCGCAATACCGACGATCTCCCAGGCGTTCGGGCCTCCCGAGATCATGGTCGTGCTTAGGTTGACCATGACATCACCCGCCACAATCTGCGTTAGATTTGCGCCGAAGCTCCGGTTCTGGGCGGTCTCGCCCGCATTCACATGAATATGCAGCGACGGGACGGACTGCAAGCCAACATCTGCGGCAAAGCGCTCACCCGGCCCGAGGGCGATGGGAATAGCGGAGCCAAAATCGACCGCACCGGGATAAAACGTGACAGGAAAAGCGACGTCCAGCGG
The DNA here is from genome assembly GCA_035567035.1 of Verrucomicrobiia bacterium. Classification (GTDB taxonomy): domain Bacteria; phylum Acidobacteriota; class Terriglobia; order Terriglobales; family Acidobacteriaceae; genus Angelobacter. The sequence goes on from DATMPO010000188.1 coordinate 21,938, forward strand.
CGAGCGTGGCTCCGGCTTTTCGGGCGCAGGCTGGGTCTGGTCGGTCGTAACACTATTGCCGAACACGTGCTGGCTGATGACTATACCGTTGGCAGCCGCCTGCGCGTACCATGGCCGCGCCGAGACAACCACGTAATACTTGCCCGGAGAAAGATGGCCGAAATGGTACGAACCTTCATCGTTGGCCATTGCGCGCCGCTGCGCACTGGCGCCCTGAGTGCCTCCGGACAGACCCATCCTGAAAAGGATGACCTGGGCGTTCGCCACAGGATCGTTATACTCGTCGGTTATTTTTCCGAAGATTGAGCCTTCCGGAGGCAGCCGGAACAGGAGGTCCGTGGATTTCAGTTCCGGACCCACGGCAATGGACGAGGCAAACTGTTCATGCTGGTCAAACGACTGGACCAGGTAGCCGCGGCGCTGGGCGGTGAGAGTGTATTTGCCCTTCCCCAGGTCCACAAAGAAGAACCGGCCGTCAGCGGCGGTGGTCATGGTAAGAAAATTGTCGCGCTGGGTGACGGGAGCAATCGCCACCACAGCATTCGCCAAAGGAACGCCGCTGGAGGCGTCCACCAGCGTGCCGTCGATCCTGAAACCAGTACTGGCCGGCGCGGCCGAAGGTTGGCGCTGCTGCGCCATTAGTCCCGGCGTCAGGAGCTCCGGCACAGAGAGACTGCAGCCCAGGAGACCGCAACTAATGATGCGGGCGAGTTTCATTGCTCTCCTGTCCGCACCAGGTCCGCGGAAACTTCGGCCTGCCCGTTCGGAGCGAGAATCACCGAGACCGCCTTGGACGCGTATTGCGCCAGCACATCGGGATTGGTGTACTCCAGCTGTTCCACCGAATCGAAGACGAACATTTTGTATGCCCCGGGCGCCAGCCCTCCCAGCACTGTTGTTCCGTTACCGGCTGCATAAATCAGTCGGGGCATCTGCATGGGGGCCCCATCGCGGGCCAAGATTACAGGATGCGGCAGCGATGTATCCTCGGTGCGCACGGCAATGGTGAGGGTGGAGGCGTCGTCGCGCAACACGATCTCAATGGGAAACACCGGGGCACCGCGCGCCACCACGAGTTCTTCCCGTAGAAGGTCGGAGGTCCCATAGTGCGCGGACTGCACATAACTTTCTCCAGAGGAAACCAGGGTCACGGAAAACTTCCCCAGCGGCACGTTACGCAAGAAGAATGTGTCCGGCGAGTCCGTGGGTTCCGTTGCGAGGTAGACGTTTGGCTGCCGCAGATCTCCGGAGTGCAGGGAAATACTCACCGGTAAGTATCCCTTGGGACTTGCGGATTGCAGTTCCGGGTGCAGATGCGTGTATTCGGTCCGCACCACGACAGGAATGGATATGGCGGGCTCGAGCGCAAGAGGAATGCCCCGAATATCGCGAGTTACGTTCAGCGGCAACTCCGCATTCAGCTGGCGTCCCGAACCATCCTGACCTCCCGCGCGGAGAATGTAAGAGCCGGCGGGCACGGTTCTCAGCTCAAACGTTCCGTCCTGCGGGTTAAAACGCGCGGCTAAGGGCAAAATGTCGCCAGACTTGTCCTCAATCCGAACGTAGGCGTTTTGCCCCGGAGCGTATCCCGAAATGGTGCCAGCCAAAGTAAACGCCGGCTCTTTCTCCATTGAGAACTCGATTCGCGCCATCTGGCCCGCGGCGACTTGGACAGGCCTGGCTGAGGCCATGTCGGTGGCCGAAGGATAGTAGACGGTTGCCGGATACCCAAGCCTGGTCGTGGACGCATCCGCCAGAAAAACGTTGGACCTGGCGTGGACGGAAATGAAGTAACTTCCCGGATACAGGTTCGCCATGCGGAAGTTCCCTTCCTCGTCGGTCTGCTGCGACTGCAACTGTTCCCGTTGCTTGAGGCCATCCCGTACCGCGAACCTGAACATTCCTATAGTCGCTCCTTCGATCGCTTCACCGCTGGAATCCGCCACGTGCCCAAGGACAATGCCCTGCGGCAACAGTTTCAGGGTCACCGGACTGCTCTGGGGCCCGATGGGAAAAGTGCTTGCCTGCCAGGACGGCCCGGGGCGTTCCGAAGGCAAATAGCCGGGCTTTTGCGCCTGGATGGTGGCTGTGCCCGGCGGCACACCTTCAAATTCAAAATGGCCTTTGGGGTCCGTGAGCATCGCTCGCTGCACCGGCGACAGCACTTGGACCAGGGCGCGAGGCAGAGGGTCTCCGGTCGCCGAGTTGATGACCGTTCCTTCCACCTTGTAGGTCGCATTTGGATCGCTGGAAGCGCCAGGACCCGCCTGGTATAGCCCGATTTGGGCAGACAGATTTGCGCACCAACCCGTGGCGACCATGAGCACCAGCAACAGGACCGGATGGACGTTCCGCGACATGGATGGTGGCGTGCTTTGCACCATAACGGTATTCCAAAGACGCTTCCGGCCGCAACCGGGGCGACCCGGCGTGTCCTAAAAACCTAGGAACGCCCGGGCCGCCGGATCCTTGCGTGAAATTGTGGACGATGGAGCAGGTCAGGCGCTCCTAGCCCCTCCGCCAATCCTGGCCCCGCAATAAGGGCAGTTTGACCAGCCGCGCTCGATGGTGTGCTTGCAGGACGGGCAGGCCGGGGACACCTCCGCCCCGCACTTGGGACAGAACGCGAAGTTCTTCCCTGCGAGCGTTCCGCATTGCGGGCACGGCACGGGTATCGGGTCGCGCAGGACGAAATACAAAATGATGCCAATGGCGTTGGAAAGCAGCGCCGCAAGAAAAGTCCACAGGACATAGCGCATGCCGCGCCGCCGCGCATCGGCGTTCACGTATCCAACCAGCAAAATGTGAACGAGCAGGATCAGCGGAATGCCCGCGCCAAAGAGCACCTGACCGGCCACTGGCCAATGTTCCAGTTTTGGGTCATGAGGTATGGCCACCGTTAGCAAGAGACAGGTCAGCCCTGCGTATGCCACCACAGCGATGAACCAGGCGACGCCCGGAATAATGCGAACTTCTTTCCAGAAACCAGTCATACAGTTCTCCTCTCACGCCGTTGCAGTCCCAGGAGAGCGGCCGCAACACACGTCCCTGCCCAGGCCAGCAGCAGGTAATACGTAACCCAGGTCCCAACGCTGCCGGGGGACACGTCCAGAAGTCCTGCCAACCCGTTACCCGCATAGCGCAGCACGGGAAAGCTCAGCAGAGTGACTACCCAGGCAAACAAGACCAGACTTCCCAAAAACACATGGTTGCGCCAGCGCCCGGCCTTCGCCGCCTGCGCGCTGGCGAGAGCAGCACGCGTGCGCATGGCCAAACCAACCGGCGCTTGCGGCGTCGGCAGGTCTCCGAGGCCGCCGGCGATCTGGCTCCAGATCTGGAACTCGGCCCGGCACGCGCCGCATCCGCGCAAGTGTTCTTCCACCTGGCGCTGTTCAGCGGGATCCAGAGCGCCCGCGGCGGCCAGTCCCAGCAGATCCCGCAATGTATCGTGTTCGTTCATGGTTGATTCCTTGTCTGTAAATTTTTCGCCGCCAGTTTTTCCGCGAGCAATTGCCGCAGACACAGCAGCCCGCGATGCAGCCGCGTCTTCACCGTGGGCAGCGGCACGCCGAGCACTTCCGCAATCTCATGCAACTTCATCTCTTCTTCAAAGCGCAGGGTAATCACCTCGCGATGCGCAACTGACAGCCCTTCCAGCGCAACGGCGAGCACACCGGCGCGTTCCCGGGCGAGCAACATCTCCAGCGCGCCCGAATTCATGCTCTCCAGCCTTTCCGCCGGCGTGTCACCCGAGGGCAGCGGATCATCCAGGCTCTCCGGGCGGAAGCGCCGCAGATGGTCAATGGCCATGTTGTGGGCCAGGGAAAAAAGCCAGGCTTCGAAATTCCGCTGCGGATCGTAACTCCTGATCCGCTCCATGACGCGCAGCCAGGTTTGCTGAAAGAGGTCTTCGGCCGTGGCCGGCTGTTTCACCAGGCGCAGCAGATAGCGATAGAGCCGGTGCTGATACTGCGAAATCAACGCCCCGATGGCGTCCAGATCGCCGCTCCGCAGCCGGACTAATTCGCTCTCAAAGGTCACGGGAGTTCCTAACGCTACCGCCATGAATCCGCCCATCTTAAATCCCTGGTCTGTATACGGATTGGGGCGCAAAAAGGATTCAGGTCCGAGGATCAAAACCTTACCACTGATGCCGCTGATTTCTCCGCTTTCAGCACTCAGCACTCAGCACTCAGCATTCAGCCCCTGGGCATTCAGGTGAGGTTAGGGCATAACAACTTGCAGGTTAGGACATAACAACTTGCCGCCATGCCCGCGCTAACTCTTTGCTTCCAGCCCACAATGTTGAGCGGGCTGAATGCTGAGTGCTGAGTGCTGAATGCTAACTGCTGAATGCTGAGAAATCGCCATCAGCGGTAAGGTTTTAATAGCAAATCGGCGGCGACAAACATGAAGAACACCACGGCAATTACTCCGTTCATGGTAAAGAATGCCGCGTTCAGCTTGCTCAGGTCTTTGGCGGAGACCAGCGAATGTTCGTAAATCAACAGGACGGCCACGGCGACCACGCCGGCGATGGCAACCCTGCCCAGACCAAACACCGGAACCAGCGCAATGAGCAAGCCGATCATCACTAAGTGAAGCGTGCGGGCAACCAGCAGGGCCCGGCCAATGCCGTAAGACTGCGGTATGGACTTGAGCGACTTCTGCCGGTCGAAGTCCATGTCCTGGCAGGCATAGATCACGTCAAAACCGCCCACCCAGAAGGTGACCGCCGCAGTGAGCAGCAGGATGCGGGTGTCCAGCGAGCCGCGGACCGCGATCCATGCCGCCGCGGGCGCCAGACCCAGAGCAAAACCCAGCACCACGTGGGAGAGCCGGGTGAAACGCTTGGTATAGGAATAAAGAAGCACTACAGCAAGGGCGAGTGGAGAAAGATACAGCGTCATGCGGTTGAGCCGCCAGGCCGCCAGCACAAAGATCGCGCAAGATAATGCCACGAAAATACCGACAAACCGAGGCGAGAGCGCTCCCGCTGGAATTGCCCGCCCCGCAGTTCTTGGATTGGCAGCGTCAATCCGGGCATCAGCCAGGCGGTTGAACGCCATCGCCGCAGACCGTGCCGACACCATGCAGACGACGATCCAGCCAACCTGTGTCCAGGCAGGCCAGCCACCAGCCGCGAGCATGGCCCCGCACAGAGCAAACGGAAGCGCAAAGATGGAGTGCTCCCACTTGATCATTTCCAGCGTGGTCTTGAGATCAGAGAGAAGAGGCACCGGACATTGTAATGTAATTCTTGAATGAGATCGGGTCATCCGGTCATCGGGAAATCGGGTCCTCGGCAAGCAGCGGAGGTTTTTTCCGATGACCCGATGAACCGATTTCCCGATGACCCGATCTCATTCGCGAAATCCCTGTTCGCCGATCAGCGGAACAAAACGGCAGCCCTCGAGAGGAGTTGTCTTGATTCCGTCCGCCTGCTTGCGCGCCAGTTGCAGGATTTGCTGGTAGGAATCACCAACCGGAACGACGAGCCGCCCCTCGGGCGCTAGTTGGTCGAGCAGAGCAGCAGGAATCTGTGGCGCCGCGGCCGAAACAATAATGACGTCAAACGGCGCTTCCTGCGGCAGTCCTAACGAGCCATCGCCCGCCACAACGGTGACATTCGTGTATTGCAAGCGCTCCAGAAGTTGCCGCGCAGCGTCCGCCAGAGCAGGATGACGCTCCACCGCGAAAACCTGGCTGGCCAGTTCTGCCAGCAAGGCGGTTTGATACCCCGAACCGGCGCCGATCTCGAGCGCGCGGTCTTCCGGCTTGATTTCCGCCGCCTGCAGCATGGCTGCAATGATGTACGGCTGGGACGTGGTCTGCTGTTCGCCGATGATGATGGGGCGGTCGGAGTAGGCCTCGGGCTGTTCGGACGCGGCGACAAATTCATGCCGGGGGACCTTGCCCATGGCCTCCAGCACGCGTGGATCGTGGATGCCCCGCCGCCGCAGCTGTTGCTCCACCATGGCCGCGCGATCGGCGGCGAAGGCGTCTGACGGATTGCCGTTGACGGTCATTTCTTGCGCTGGCGGAAATGTACATCAAAACCCAGGATGCCGTTCTGGTCGCGCACCGCGACGATGGAGAGATTGCGATTGATGTTGTACTCCATCTGGATCACCTGCTGCGACTGCGACTGGGCCACGTTCGTGAGGTAGGTAAGCGTGATGTTGTTGCTGAACTGCTGCTCGATGGTGACCCGGGTCGAGGGGTTGTTCTCCGGACCGCCCGCCTGGGGATCAATCTTGATGCGGCCGACGCCGAAGACCTTCTGCAGGCGGCTGTTGCTGGCCGAGTTGAGGGCCTGGTCCAGCACCACGGCGGAGGGCGCGTCGAGTGTCGTGATGGTCCGCGTGGTATACACGCTGTCCTTTCGCGTACGGCCAAACGCCAGCAGCGCGATGATGTCGCTGCTGGGCAGCGGCGGGTCCGACCGGTACGTGATGTTCAGCCGGTCAAACGATCCGTGGAAGCCGATGGTAATTTCATAGCCCTGGACGCGCGCCGCCATCTCCACGTCAATCACCGGCTGGACCGCCAGCGGGTTGTTGAAAGTAATATCTCCGCGCTGCAGGCGGTACTTTGTCCCGCTAAAGGAGATGTCGCCCTCGGCGATGTTCACGCGTCCCAGCAGGCCGGGATTGGCCATGGTGCCGCGGATGCGCAGGTTGGCATCTCCGGAAAGCTTGGCCAGCGAAGTTTCCACCCGCAATTCCGGCGTGGAAACAACATGGACGTCAAGACGCATGTTGTCCAGAAACGGATTCTGCGCAGTTGACGTGAGAGCGTTCTTGCCGCGCGCCAGGTACTGGGCAAAGTCGAAGTGCGGGTTCATGGCGAAACGCAGGATGGTCACATCGCCGGAGAGCAGCGAGCTTTGCGCCGAACCGGTGTAGCGCAGGCTCGCATCGGCGGAAGCGCTGACGCCCGGCGGGTAGCGCAACCGCACGTCGCTGCCGTTGGCTGTCACGTCAAAATAGACGCCGTTGCGGTAGGCGATGAAGCCGCCCAGCATCAGTGTGCCGCCGCCGGTGTGGGCCGTGAGTGTTTCAATCTGCATGCGGTCTTGCGCGAACACCATACGGCCTTTGATCTGGCTCAATCCGTTCGGCAGGCCGGCCACCGAAATGACGCCATCGGAGAGGTCCACCTGGCCCCGCATTTGCGGCTGGCCCATGTTTCCCACGACGCCAACGGTGAAGTTGGCGGCGCCGCTTGACGCCACGTCGGGATACAGCGTCCGCAGCAGCCTCAAGTCCGCGCGGCCCTCGGCGTGCAAATCCAGCGCGCGCGGGCCATCCAGTTGCGCCGTCCCCTTGACGGTAAAATCCATGTCCGGACCGACCACATGAAACTGGTCGATGCGCGCCGCTTTATTGGACATGGAGAACCTGATGGGGCCGCTGTTTTGCATCTTCACGTTTTCAACGTCCGCCGAAAACTCTGCGATGTTGGCGGTTACCGCCAGATCGCGCGGTGTGGCCAATGGGCCCTGGACTTTGACGGACCCGGCAATCGTAGAGTGCCCGGTAAGACGGCCTTGAAAGTAAGCGCGAATCAGAGGATCCAGATCCAGATGTTCGAACGTCACCGTCATCTGCGCCGGAAAGTTGTCGCGCAAGCGGACCGTGCCGTCCAGCGAGAACATGGCATTTTGAAAATTGGACCGGGCGCGCACCTGCATGTCCGCTCCGTGGGTCTCCGCGGTGGCGCTCAAATCGCCAACGTCTTCACCGTTGAGTACCAGATGATGAAAGTTGACGTGGCCGTTGATGACCGGCTCACGCAGCGTGCCGCCGCCCGTCAGGTGAAAGTCGGCTTTGCCGGCCATCTTGACGCGCTCCGTTTGCCAGCGCTGAAGACTCGCCAGTTCCAGGTCCGACCCCTGGAGATCAAACCGGACGGTTCCCACACCGCGGTTGAAGGCCGCCGTACCTCTGGCCAGGGAACCGTTATGGGAAAGAAGAACGTTGCGGAGCTGAATTTCGTTTCCGGTAAAACTAATGTCGGCGCGCAAGGAACGGAACGGCTCACCGTACACGATCATTTGCGATGCCTGCAGGCTTCCGCTGCCGCGCAGGTCGCGGAGGGTGCCGGTCAGGTTAAAACTTCCGTTGAATAAGCCCGTCACCGGGTAACTCGATCCAGCCATGGACTGCATGTCCGCCAGATTTGCGTTCTTGGCCCGAATGTCCGCGGTAATCTGGCTGGTCCGCGGGTTGAACTGGCCCCGGTCCAGACTGGCGCTTCCGGAAAAGGCGAACTGGGCCGCTGCTCGCCGCAGGACCCCGTTGCGCGCCGCAAGTTGCGCGGGCGTGTAATTGATGTCGGCCGCGCCCGTGTCCCAATGCATGCGGTCACTCTGCTTGGCTGTCGGCTGCAGCGACGTATCGAAATCCGCGATCTCGACGTGGCCGCTTGCGGAAGGCTGGCCGAGCTTGCCGAAGACCGTTCCGTTAAACGACGTGCGGCCATGGACGGCAAGGGCCGTCTCGGATTGCATACCCAGTGCATCGAGCAGCGGCTGCAGCTCATGCAGGTCCGCGGCGTCGAACGCAACTTTGATCTGGGTGTTTTGCGCTCCCAGGGTCCCGGCGGCATTCAGGCGCATACGGCGGGTGGCCGCGTCAAAACTCGCAACATCCAGATGTTCGCTGCCGCGGTGATAGGTCGCCTGCAACCGGGCCGTCAGCGGGACTTGGTCCGCCGCTGGATTGGCCGGAGGACTGCCATTCAGCTTGAACACGGCAACAGAATTTAGTGGAGAGCCCGTCCATGAGACGTTGATGCTGCCGAAAACCGACCCCGCTAGATTTATTTTCTCCAGCGGAAGCCGCGGGCTTGAAACAGCAGCTACCAGAGGGCGGACCTGCATAGCGGCTACGGTGAGCGTAACGCTTCCCTGTTCCACTGGGGATTTGTGGCCCGCGTCCGGCGCCGTCCAGTTCAATACTTTTGCTTCGCCCTGGGCCGTTCCGCCGAAGGCATGGGCCACGATCTTCGGTAGCAAGACCTGTTCCGGCGTGATGTCGAACGGTGAGCTTATTTCCACTCCAGAAACCCGCAGCGAAGCATCGCGCCAGCCGAGGTTATGGACGGCGGCGTCACCCTGCAAAGCGTAACGCCCTTTCACATAGGCGGCTGTGCCATTCAGGTCCAGCCGGCCCGCCTGTACCCGCGGTCCACTGGCTGCCCTGGCCGCACTGACTAACTGGGGCAGATCGAGTGAGGCTTGATAGCGCAGATGCACTTCCGGATTGCCATAATTCCCGACAGTGCCGGTGGCCTGCACCGTGGAACTGTCCATACGGAGATTCAGAGACTTGAGGTCCGCAAATGTGGGATGCAGCAGGAAATGCAGGTCAACGTCGCCGCGCAGCGGTCCCCCGTCATGATTCCGGGCCACGGTGAGGCCCAGGGACAGAGTGCCGTCATAGGTCTTGTCCGCAGGCGAGTAGTTCATTGCGGCGGCAACGCGGTCGGCGGAAAAACCGAAGGGGAGTTTCCTTTCATTGAGCAGCAGTTCCCCGTTGCGGATGTCCACGCGATTGACCGCCAGTTCGAAAAGCTGTTGCGCGGTACTTTGGCTGCTTTGGCGCGCGATCTTAGGCTCCGGCTGGTTGGTGGTGCCGTCCGGATTGATGATCAGATGAAACACCGGATGGTCCACGTACACGTATTGCAACCGCACGGCGCTCGAAAACAGCGAGCTGAACTTTACTTGAAGATGCAAGTGGTCCACGTGGACATAGGGGGCCTGGACCGGGCCTTCACGCCCATGGATGGTAAGACCCGCAATGTCAATCTCCAGAGTGGAAAGCTTCCAGGTAAGCGACTGGATCTCCACCGTGCCGCCGGTCATCAACTCCAGTTCGGCGATCACGCGTCTGCGCACCTGCTCGGGCAGCGTGACTTTCCAGTACACGCCGAGCGCGACCAGCAACGCAAGCAGCGTCGTCAGGAAGATGCGCCGGAACCACTTTGCTCCGCGCGATCGTGGCTTCTTCTGTTTCGGCTGCTTGGACTGGCCGGGCGCGGATTTCTTCGAGCGGCGGAACAGACGGAACGTCATGGTCTCTCTCCCGCGGACGCGCTGCTGTGGCTATTCATCCTTTCGATGACCGCCTGTGCCCGCAAGGTTTGCAGCCATGCATTTAATAGACCATCAATCCGTTGCTCCACCAGAATCTGGCGGATCTTTTCCGACACCTGCGCCAAAGGCGGCTCCGCGGCGCCCTGCTTGCGGAGTTCAGGCAGCAGGGTTTCCTGGTAGTACGTGGCGATGGCGGTGGTGTCCACGCGCACCAACCCGCGGAAACGCAAATCCACAAACCTGAGTACCCTGATCTGGGCGAGAAGATTCGTTTCCACGTCCCGTTCTGTAATGCCATAAGCAGCCAGCATGGCCTTCCACTTGCCGTCATCTGCCGCTCCGGGAATCTGCGCGCGGACTTCCTTGACACGCGCGGCGAGTTCTTCCGCAGTGGGGTCCAACTGCGTGGTGGCGCCAATCTGTTGCTGCAGCAAGTCCTGGTCAATCAAACGCTCCAGCACGGCCGAGCTGTCCTGACTGGCCAGTTGTTCCAGCGGCGTGCCGTTCAGCAGGGCCTCCACGCGCGCGGACTGTTCCACTTCGCTTTGCAGGATGACCTGCCGGTTCACCACGGCCACCATGCGGTCCACCACCTCCGCACGGCAGCACAGCGTGGAGAGCAGCAGGAACGCGAATTGAATCCGGCGCGGCATCAGAAGGTCTGGCCAATCGTGAAAAAAAAGTTGAAGTGGGAGAGCGTCTGCGACCGGCTTTGCGCGGCGACGGGAAACACCGGTGGGTTCAGGTTGTACCCCACATCCAGGCCCACCGGACCGATGGGCGTGAGGTAACGAATTCCACTGCCGACAGCATGGGACATGTAGTTGAAACTGCAACGAAGAGGCGTGGAAGGGGTCGGGGTGAAAACAAGGCACGTGCCGCGGTCGGGCTGGCGCCACCGGAAAGCGCTGTGCGCGGCGTCTTTGGGGGTATCGAACACGTTGCCCATGTCGTGAAACATCACCATACTGAGATTATTGCCCGCCCAGGGAAGGGGCAACGGCGGCGTGCGCAGTTCCAGGTTGTTCAGGAACACAGCTTCGCCGCCCACTTGAAACCCGGTCGTCAGGTCGCGCGGACCAGCCTGGTTCAGTCCGAAACCGCGATTTGAGTTGGCCCCGCCGGACAAGAAGCGTTCCGGCAACGGAATCAACGTAGTCGATCCGAATTTTTGTTCCACCCCAACGCGGGTGGAGCGGGCAAAGACCCAGCGCTTCTTGCGGAATTGATAGTAGGTCGAGTTTTGCACCAGCACGCGGCCAAAGTTCGCTTCGGAGCCAAAATAGCTGGACGCCGCTCCCGCATCCAGGCTCAAGAAAACGCCTTTGTGGGAACTGATGGGATCATCGCGCGTATCCCGCAGGTAGGTAAAAGACGGAATGCCCACGCGCACCGGCTGTGAGAACAGGGGCACCAGATTTGGATCAATCACCAGACTGCCGGGCGGAACGGTGACCCGGCGATACGTGAAACGATAGAGCAAGGTGGTTGCCTTGTTAAACGCCTGGCGGATCTCCGCCGAGCCTTCCAGACGCCGGGCTTCAAAAGTGCGGACATCGAAAGTATCGTCGTAGAGCGCGGTAAAGTTAAGCGCGAGTTTTTCCGAATCAAAGAGGCGGGGCGCATCGTAGCTGACCAAGGCGCGTTTCTGCAGGTTACCGTAGCGGGTCTTGAGCGTGATGGTGTGGTTGCGCCCGCGGAAATTCAGCCGCGTAACATCCAGCGAAACGCGCGCGCTGGCCCCGGGCTGTCCCTGGGGCTGGGTGACGCTGCCGGGCTGTCCCGTCTGGACTTCGAAACCTACGCCGTAATTAAAGGTATAGCGTTTGGCTTCCTCCAGCTGGAAATTGACGTTTTTCCGGGCAGCGTCGCCCTCGGGGTTCTGGATTGCCATTTCCACGGCGTTAAAGATGCCCAGATCATAGAGCCGGCGCTGCGAGTCCAGCATTTGGTTCTGGTTCAGAGGATCGGCGGAATGGATCTTCATTTCCCGCTCCACAACGAACGGCCGGGTATAGTTCAGCCCGGAGACGAGCACCTTGTCCACCAGCACCCGGGGACCTTCGGTGATCTTGTAGGTCAGGTCGACTCGATTCGAGTCAGCCGCGTCCGGTTTTGCCGAGTAGTCCATCCTTACCGTGGGGAATCCGCGATTGAAGTATTCCGCCACAATTTCCGTCTGGTCGTTGGCGACCGTGGTGTCGGAATAAGGCTGGCCCGCCGTGGCGGACACCAGGTTGCGGAGGTCGTCGCTGGAAACCGCGGAGTTCCCCACGATCTCCAGCACGCCGATGGTGGTCTGCGGCCCTTCGTTGATTTCGATCGTGATCTTCAGATGCGCGGTCTTGCCCTCATAATCGTCCTGCACCCGGGGCGTGACTTTCACGTGCAGGAAGCCGTTGCTGCGGTACAGGCCCTCGATGGACTGGACGTCGCGTTCCGCCATCAACTGGCTGAAGGACCCGGTCTGCAACAGGCCGCCGGCCGGCTGGCTTTCCATGCGTTCCCGAATTAGCTCACGGGAAAAGTATTTGTTGCCCGCAATGTCAATCGCCAGGACCTTGTGCCGGTCGCCTTTATGAACGGTGAAGACCACTTCGTGGCGCGCGGTCCCCTCCTGCTTCTGGGCGTATTCGACCTGGGCGTCAAAGTAGCCCTGCGTCTGCAGATAGTCGCGGAGGTTCGCGCGCCCTTCGTTCAGAAGGTCGTCGTCCACGGCGTTTTCCTCATAGATCGGCACGTATTTCCTGATCACTTTCCTGCTCACGCTGTCACCTTCAACTCTAACCTCTACCAGCGGGCCGCGAACGATATCGAAGGTGTAATCCAGAGTATTGCTCTCAGGATGATAAAGACGCTGGGCCAGCGTCACCTGGGCTTCCAGCCGGTCCTGCTTCTGATACCTGGACCGCAGACGGCGCAGAGCGCGCGTCACTTCGCTTGCGCTCACGTGGTC
>DATMPO010000189.1:0-8387 GCA_035567035.1 Verrucomicrobiia bacterium
GCAATCCGCTCAACATCGGCGCCGCGGCGCGGGCCATGAGCAATTTTGGCTGCCGCGATTTGCGGGTGGTAAATCCTTATGACCTGGCATTTCGCGAAGCGCGTTCCGCGGTCGGCGCACCGGACCTGCTGGCCGCCGCGCGGGAACATAAGACCGTCGCCGCAGCCGTCGCCGACTGTACTCTTGTAGTCGGCACCACCGCGGGCCGAAACCGCGATTTCCAACATCCTCTTCGCGGCCTGGAAGCCGGCGCGCTTCTGGTCCGCAAACACTTGCGCGGTACGAAGCGTGGCCGCGTCGCCCTGCTTTTCGGTTCGGAAAAACGCGGGCTCTCGAATACCGACCTCAGCCACTGCCACTGGCTCCTGCACATTCCCACACGCGAAGAACATCTCTCGATGAACCTGGGACAAGCGGTTGCTGTCTGCCTGTATGAACTGGTTCGTAAGAAGCGCGCGGTCGACAAAGCCAGGGCCGCGGCGCCACAACCAGTTAGTTCAGCCAAGGCCGAGCTTATTACTGCACTCTTGCTCGATGTGGTGCACGCCAGCGGCTATTTAAAGTCCCAGTCCAGAGCTTCCGCCACGGACAAAATGCGCCGCATGGTGCGCCGGCTGAAACTCACCGAAACCGATGCTGAACTCTGGCTCGGCATGCTGCGCCAGATGCTGTGGAAGCTGCACGCCGCAACCAAAGAGCCTTAACAAGTCGGCCTGCCTTCACGCGTTAATCCCCGCCAGCTTTGCGCTTTCCTGCCACAGTCGTTTGGCGGATTCCTCGTCGCGCGCTTCCTTGGTGGGCGTTGCCGGGCGGCATTTATAGAAATACTGCCCGCTCGAATTCGCGACTTCATCCGACGACGCAAGATAAACAATCGTCGCCGCTCCCTTTTCCGGGGAAATGGCAAAGATTTTTGCCACGCGGACAACACCGGACAGCATGCCGCCGCTTTCATCGCCGAACCGGGTGTCCACAAAGCCGGGATGCAGGCTGTTCGCGGTGACACCAGTCCCCTGCCATCGGCGCGCCAGCTCGGACGTATAAATGATGTTGCACAACTTGGACCGGCCGTAGACGCCGAATCCCTTGTAGTTGTTCGCCGACTGCAAGTCGCTGAAATCGAGTTTGGCGCCTTTGTGCGCGTCGGACGCCGTATTCACCACGCGGGCGGGCTTGGACGCGCGCAGCCGGTCGCGCAAACCGTCGGTGATCACGAAGTACGACATGTGGTTCAGAGCAAAAGTGCGCTCCAAGCCGTCCGCAGTAGTTCCGCGATTACTGAACAGCGCTCCCGCGTTGTTGATCAGGACATCAATGCGCGGTTCTGCCGCCGCGATCGCGGCGGCCACGCGCTTCATTTCCGCAAGGCGCAGGAGATCGGCGTAGTGGACGCTATGTTGTACTCCGGGCGCAATCGCGCGCAAGCGGGAAAGCGCCGCTTCGCCGCGTTCTTTATCGCGCGCCACCAGCACCATGCGCGCACCCAGGCCGGCAAGCTTTTCCGCCGCAACCAGCCCGATTCCTGATGTAGCTCCGGTAATCACTACTACTTTTCCACGCATATGTTTTGCACTCGCTTTCTTTTTCAGCTCTTTTTCTTCCCAGCCTTTCCAGCGAACCAGTGTAACAAGCAACTGGACAATCCAATCTGCAAACGGCCGCGGGGCTTTGAGCTAGAATCCCCGCGCTAGAATCCCTGCGCTACAATTCCTGCACTACAATCCCTCATTTGATTGCTTGCGGGCCGTTTCGGCGGCTGTGCAGCATCGAGGTCCACGATGGCGGAAACAAAATTTCGCGAAAAAGCCAGCACTTTACGAACGCTGGTCCAACTGGCGCTGCCTTACAAAAAGCGCTTTGTTTTTATTGCGCTGCTGGCCCTTTTCGGGACCGGCGCCGACCTGGTGCAGCCTCTGATCTACCGCATGGCCATCAACGATGTCGCCGGACTGTTCGTTGATCGTGATGATATTGCGGCCGGCGCGGAAGACGCCGCAAGTCCGGCAACGCCGCCACATCAAGCCACCTCCAAGACCGGTTCCGCATCTTCCTCCAGCTCCAGGCCGCAGCAACAGCATCGAAAATCATCGCCTGCGCGATTGGCAAAAACCAAGCTGCCGCACGGCCGTGGCTTCCTGGCCCCGCGCACGCGCTCGCAAACCCTCTCGACGTTGTTGTGGGCGGTTATCTGGCTGTTTGTCATCAGCGTCATTGGTCACCTCTTTTCACTCGCCGCCGACTACCAGAGCACCGTCGTAGCCACCAGCATCGAGGCCGGTCTGATCCAGTCCACGTTCGGACATGTCTTGCGCTTGCCGCTCTCTTTCTTCAGCCGCCGCGCCAGCGGCGGACTGGCGAAACGTATCGATCAATCCGACCAGGTCGCGCCCATCGTCGCCGCCTTTTCCCAGCAGATTGCCCCGGAGGCCATACGGATCGTGGGCATTTGCGCCATCATGCTGACGCAAAGCTGGCGGCTGGCACTGGCGGCGCTGGCCGTCCTGCCGCTATATTTCCTGGTCACGCGGCGGGCAGCGCGGCGGCTGGAATCCGGCATGGCCGAGTATTACACCATGTGGGAGAACGTCTCCGCGCGGATCATGGACGCACTCGCCGCCATCAAGACCGTAAAACTTTCCGGCGCCGAGCCGCGGGAAGTCGCTTATCTCAAGCACGCCTCGCGGACCGCTTACGACGACTATCTCAACCGCGCGCGCCTCACCAACATCTACCTGTTCCTGCAAACCACGCTCAGCAATTTCAGCAAAGCGCTGGTGCTCGGTTACGGCGGCTGGATGGTGCTGGAGAACCAGCTCACTCCCGGCGACGTGGTCATGTTCGTCGCCTACCTGGACCGCCTGTACGATCCCATTGACGCGCTCAGCAGCCTGGCCGTGGGCCTGCAGCAGAACCTGGCGTCACTGAACCGGGCCATCCGTTTGCTCAAGACTGGTCCGGAAGAAGCCACCGGAGCCGCGTTGCAAGCGGGCCCGGGCAAAGTGGAATTCCGCGACGTCCGATTCGCTTACGGTCCGGACCGCGAAGTCCTGCGCGGCTTGAGCCTGACGGTGGAACCCGGGAAAGTCACGGCCCTGACCGGACCATCCGGCGCCGGAAAGACCACCACGGCCGACCTTCTGCTGAAACTCTGGGAACCGAAGTCGGGCGAGATCCGCATTGATGGACAATCCCTCGCGCAACTCGATCCCTCTTCCGTCCGCCAGGCGATTGGCATGGTCGCGACCGATGGCGCGGTCTTCCGCGGAACGCTGGCCGACAACATCCGCTACAAGCGTCCGAACGCCACCGACGCAGAAGTCAGCGCGGCCGCTCTCGCCGCCGGACTGGGCAATACGCTGGAACGCCTGCCCGAGGGCCTGCAAACCGAAGTAGGCGAAAGCGGGATCGGCCTGTCCGTGGGAGAACGCCAGCGCCTGCAGATTGCCCGCATTCTCGTGGACCAGCCGCGCATTTTGGTCATGGACGAAGCCACAGCCAATCTCGACTACGCCACGGAACGCGAAGTCAAACATGCGCTGGCCCGGCTGAGCTATCGTCCGACCACGCTGGTAATCGCCCACCGCTACTCGATGGTCAAGGACGCCGACCACGTAGTAGTCCTGAACGAAGGACGCATCGTGGAAGAAGGCACCCCCGACCAACTGATCGCCGCAGGCGGATGGTTCGCCGAACTGGCAACTCGAAGCGATTCCGGAGTGGCCGGGGCAGCGTGAGGGGATTGGCTCTTGGCCGTTAACCTTTAGCCCTAAGTCTTTAGTCTTTAACTCTTCCGATGACGGCGATGACGGCGATGAACCGATCACGGCGATCTTCCTGCCGCTCCCCTGCTAACAGGGAAAAAAACAGGGGAGAACGCGAGCTCTTGGATACTCCAAACATTCAAAACCTCGATTCCACGGGCCTTTCGTGAACCTTTTTCCCGGACGAAGTCAATTCGTAACAGGGAGCGAACAGGGGAGGAACAGGGGCGTAACAGGGGAGGAACAGGGGGGCATCGCACGTGATCGCCGTGATCGCCGTGATCGCGCGTGATCGCCGTGATCGGAAAACCAAAACCACCGAGGACGCTGAGGAACACAGAGAGAGGGCCGGCGGGCTCTTGGCTCTTGGCTTTCCGCTTTCCGATCACCAGATCACGGCGATCACCAGATCACCCGATCCCAATCGCCCGCTGCTGAGCGGTGATCGAGGAATGCTATTGATACCAAAGGGTTTAGCTATATAGTTTTCAAATATCTTCCGAGGTCCGCCTGGGCGGCTCGGGGCCTGGTTTCGGTTCGGCCATTTGCCAATTGCCAGCTGCTAATTGCTTTTTGCAGGTGCTTGATACCACGAAACAAAGACGAAAGTCAAGGACATAATTTGTCACTTTAATTTGTCAGGTGATGGTACAGTTTGACCCTCCGCGGCAGGACCCATGGCGTCCGCTTCGGTGATCTCTGGAGGCAGGAATGAAAGCGTCCATTTTTTATCGAATCGCGGCCGTTCTTCTGCTGCTCTTTTGCGCCGGACACACATCTGGGGTTCCCTGGTCCGATCCCAAGTGGGGAGTGGATATTCACTCCGTGCAGTCAACCCACTTTTACGTTATGGGGTTTAGCCGGACTTATTGGGATTTCTACGTCGGGTTTGGAATTTTTGTCAGCGTGTTTCTTCTATTCGCGGCGATATTGGCATGGCAGCTAGGTGGCCTTCCACCTGCGACTTTGGCGCTCATGCGCGGCATTCCGCGGGCATTCGCCGTTTGCTTTGCCGGCATCACGTTCCTGAGCTGGAGGTACTTCTTTACCATACCCATCGTTTTCTCAGCCGTGGTTACGTTATGTTTGACCGCGGCGGCATGGCTTTCAGCGAAGCAGGTTTCGACGCCTCCGTCGCGATAGTAAAATGTTAGTATTCCGTGGCAAGCTTTCATCGAATCCCAATGAAAATGTTCAGCAATGTTGCGAACTGTTGGCTGTATGGTTCTCCGCGCAAGCGCAGGCTCCGACCGGCACGAGCATTTGCCGTGTTGTGTGGCCTCGGCTTCTTTCTTGCGGCGGGCGCTCCAACAGATTTCTTCTGCTCTGCTGCGCGCGCACAGCAGACGGACCGGGCGCCTGTCGTGATTCAGCCGGGCGCGCCAGGTAAGCCGAGCAGGAGGCTGCCGCCCTCGGCAACGGCAAAGCTGCCGCCACGGTCGCCGGCGGAGGCGGACTTCATGCGCGGCATGATCATGCATCATGCGCAAGCGGTGGAGATGACGGCACTGATTTCGTCGCATACGGAGAACAAGGACCTGCGGTCGCTGGGGGCGCGCATCAGTAGTTCGCAGTCGGACGAGATCACGTTCATGAGGCGCTGGCTGGCGGCCCGTGGAGAACCGATTTCCATGGCGATGCCGGGAATGCGGGGCGTGGATATGCCGGGCGCTAATATGTCAAACCATGATATGTCAAACCAGGACATGCCAAACCATGACATGTCGCGCCATCCGATGGCCCTGATGCCCGGTATGCTTACACCGGAACAGATGGACGCGCTACGCAAGGCAAAGGACAGCGAGTTCGACCATTTATTCCTGACCGGCATGATCCAGCACCACGATGGCGCTTTGATCATGGTGAAGGACCTGTTCGACACCGCGGGCGCGGGGCAGGATGCCGAGCTTTTCGACTTCGCGACGGATGTGGACAGTGGCCAACGGGCCGAGATCAGGATTATGCAGACCATGTTGGAGAAAACAATCCCAGAGGAGAAACAATGAACCGAGTACCCAGTGTTGCTTTTCGCGTGGCGGTAGCCGCGAGCATTTTATTTTTCGGTGTGAGCCGGCAGCAGGCCCAGGCGCAGACCCCCGCGCCCCCACCACCCGCGCAAGCGCAGACCCCTGCGCCCCCAGCGGCCGCGCAGGAACCCGCGGAAGAAGAACGGAATCCGTTTGCTCCGGAGCCCGCTCCCGGGCTGCCACCGGGGATGACCGGATCAGATACCAACGATCCGCGCGCAAAACTGGCCCCGGGCCTCTATGACGCGGGTGAAGCAGCGATGGGTATAAAGCACCTTATGCTGCTCAAGAAGCCTGACGCATTTCAACTTGGGACCGATGATCCCGATGATCCAAAAGTGCAGAAGACGCTGGAGCGAATGGGCATGGGCAACACGTCGAAGATGCCCAAGCCTCTGCATTTGGTGCTCGCGCAGCTTGCTTTCGCGAACTCGGATTTTGCGTTCCAGGGCAACCACCTGTTTCAGGGAAATTTTTATGGCGTGAGTATCTATGACATTTCCAATCCGTCGAATACCACGTTGCTGACGTCGCTGGTGTGCCCTGGCGGGCAGGGTGACGTGTCCGTGTACAAAAACCTGCTGTTCATGTCGGTGGAGGTGCCGAATGGACGCCTGGATTGCGGCACGCAGGGCTTTCCGCCAGAGCCTCCCCCGACGCCGGAGGAGGAAAAGTCAAAGAAACGTCGCTTGCCGGCGGCGCAAAAGGACCGTTTCCGCGGCGTGAGAATCTTTGACATTTCCGACATCAGGAACCCGAAGCAGGTCGCCGCGGTGCAGACGTGCCGCGGATCGCACACGCATACCCTGGTCGTCGATCCGAACGACAAAGAGAATGTTTATATTTACGTCTCGGGTACATCGTTTGTGCGTCAGCCGGAAGAACTGGCCGGATGCTCAGGTGAAAAACCGGACAAAGACCCGAATACAGCACTGTTTCGTATCGAAGTGATCAAGGTCCCGGTGGCTGCGCCGCAGAACGCAAAAGTGGTGTCCAGCCCCCGGTTGTTTATCGACCCCCGGACGGGAGCGATGAACGGCCTGACTAGCGGCGGCTCGCATGGCCCGAAGGGCCCGGAGAAACCCAGGGACACCGACCAGTGCCACGACATCACGGTGTATTCGGCGATCGGGTTGGCGGCGGGTGCGTGCTCCGGAAACGGAATTCTGCTCGACATCAAGGACCCTGTACATCCGAAGCGTGTGGATGCGGTGAACGATCCGAACTATTCGTACTGGCATTCGGCTTCGTTCTCGAACGATGGCAGCAAAGTCGTGTTTACCGACGAGTGGGGCGGCGGCCTGGGAGCGCGGTGCCGTCCGAACGACCCGAACAAGTGGGGCGCGGACGCGATCTTCGGGCTTAAGGACAGCAAACTGGCTTTCCAGAGCTATTACAAGATGCCGGCTGCGCAGAGTGACTCGGAGAACTGCGTGGCGCACAACGGCTCGCTGGTTCCCGTCCCGGGCCGCGATATCGAAGTACAGGCCTGGTACCAGGGCGGCGTCTCCATAGTGGACTTTACTGACGCGGCACATCCCTTTGAGATTGCCTACTTCGACCGCGGGCCTATTGATCCGAAGGTGCTGGTGCTGGGCGGCGAATGGTCGGCCTATTGGTACAACGGCTACATTTACGGTTCGGAGATTGCGCGCGGCCTGGACGTGTTCGAACTGACACCGACAAAGTTTTTGACGCAGAACGAAATCGACGCGGCGAGGGCGGTCCGGGTGGCTGAACTGAATGTGCAGAACCAGCAAAGGATCGAGTGGCCGGCAAAACTGGTCGTCGCGAAGGCGTACGTGGACCAATTATCCCGGTCGCAGGCCCTGCCGCCAGACAAAATCGCAGATCTACAAAAGGCAATTCAAAGCGCGGAGAGTTCGCACATGAGCAAGGGTACGCTGGCGAAATTGAAGCGCATGGCGCCGTCATTGGCAAAGGACGCCGGCACGGCGAAAAGCCAGGCAGATTCGACACGGCTGCGCGCTTTGGCCGAGATTCTGGAGCATCCGGCGGCGTAACCACTTAGCGAATTAGCAGCCTTGTTTGGATACAAGCTAGCTCTCCGCTGGCCGAAGTTCGATCAGGAACCGTAGGCTATTATGATCAGGACGGAAACCCGGGGACAGGAAACCCGGGGGGGAAAACCCGTGACAGTCCCGCGATTCTCATAGCCGAGGCCGTGGAGCCTGTCGGAGAGAAACCTTCACGGGTGTCCCCCCTTTTGCTCATGTATTGCTCCAACTCTCGTTTCACAACCCGAGTTCAAACTCGTGATAGGTCAAAACCCCACATGACCCCATCCCGAACCCCTGCGGAGCGGAAGCGAGCAGGGTGAGGGACCTGCCCCGCTACGGCCTCGCGCGAGCCAGGGGAGTATGAGGATTACCCTCGCGGTAGCTTGCGCTTCACTCCCGGACTTGTGTGGCGTGCGAGCGGTCCTGCTTGGCTCACGCGCAGCGGCAGCGGAGCAGGTCCCTCCGCCGCCAACCCCGCGGCGTTCGGGATGGTGTCTCGTGAGGGTGGACGTATCGCGGTATGGAGATTGCAGTGAGACAAACTGTATCCACTGCCGCAAAATCAGGCGGCTTGAGCA
>DATMPO010000190.1:0-8400 GCA_035567035.1 Verrucomicrobiia bacterium
TGTCCCTGTCGCCCAAAACCAAAAATCCACCGGTCGTCATACCCTGACACAAGACTCGGGAAGCTTCTCTTCCCCGATCAGCGTTCATCAGCGTAATCAGCGGCGAAGGGTTTTTACTTTTGTTCCTGCCTGGCTGAGTGCGGAGCGCTGACTGCTGAATCTGATTGCTTTTTTTTGTCTGCGGACAGGTACAACGGTAATCTGGTGGAAAATCAGGCGCGGAGATTAACATTTGAACAATTTAAGCCCAGAAAAGCATGTTGTGCCAGTGTGTGTGCGCCCCAGTTTGCCCAGTTTTATTTAGACCCAGTTTTATTTAGGAGAAGCGAAGTTTATGAATGAAACCATCGTTGCCACCTATGACTTCCGTCTGGTGGCGCTCTCGATCGTCATTGCGATCTGCGCGTCCTACGTCGCGCTCGACCTGGCAGGACGTGTTGCGGCCACGCGCAATAAAGCGCGCCAGGCGTGGTTAATCGGAGGCGCTATCGCCATGGGTACCGGTATCTGGTCCATGCACTATACGGGAATGGTCGCCTACCGCCTGCCTGTAGCCGTTTATTACCACATCCCAACGGTAATTCTGTCCCTGGTGGCGGCGATCGTGGCCTCTTTTATCGCGCTCCTTATGGTGAGCCGTGAGCGGCTTCAGGTGCTGCATATCCTGATTGCCGGTTTGTTGATGGGTACCGCGATTGCGGTCATGCACTACACCGGTATGGCTTCCATGCGGCTGGCTGCCATGCACCATTGGGAGACCGATGTGGTGGTGTTTTCCGTAGTGATTGCCGTAGTGGTTTCCTGGGCCGCGCTGGTGCTGACCTTCCTGTTCCGCGAAGAAAAGCAGGGCTTACTCATGAAGATTGGATGTGCGGTCCTCATGGGCTCCGCGATTCCAGCCATGCACTATACCGCGATGGCCGCCGTAAGCTATACGTCCATGCCGATGCCCCCCGACCTGACCTTCGCCGTGGAAATTTCCGGACTGGCCAATGTGGTGATCGTCATCGTGACATTTGCCTTTCTCGGCTTTGTTTTTTTCTTTAGCAGGAAAAGGAAAGAAGCGGGTTCAGTGCGCAAGGCCACCGTTTCCCCGGCCTGACAGGAAAAAAGCACTTAGCACTTAGCAATTAGCCGGAAAAAGGCAGTACTTGTCATTCCGAACGGAGTGAGGAATCTGCTTTCCTTGCTTTTGTTCTTGCCTGGCTGATTGCTGATTGCTGAATGCTGACTGCTGCTTTTGTCGGCGGTAAGGTTTGGGTTTTTGCTTTTGTTCCTGCCCTGGCTGAGTGCTGACTGCTGATTGCTTGTTTTCTCAGCGCCATCGGCGCGGCATAGGTTAGCCC
Source organism: Verrucomicrobiia bacterium (assembly GCA_035567035.1). Taxonomy (GTDB): domain Bacteria; phylum Acidobacteriota; class Terriglobia; order Terriglobales; family Acidobacteriaceae; genus Angelobacter. Next base: position 1,347 of record DATMPO010000190.1, read on the forward strand.
AGTCTGTGCAAGCCCGCCGGGCGCTTCGCCCGGCGGACTTGCTAAAGGCTGGGTAAACGAAGAAAAGATCTCCCTACCTTGCTGCCGCAGGCCGGCGCGCAGGCGAAGCAGGAGCGCCCCCAAATAAATGCCTTTTGCTCGTCGCCTTGGAAAGAAGCAAGAAAGCAAATCGGAACGGTTGCTTTTCTCATGTCGCTCCGCAGGCGCTGCGCTCCGGCCCATTCGACTTCGCTCAGGGCAGGCTCTACGGCAGCGGTGCTGCACACGACCTAGTGATGGACCTGCGAGACACGTTCGCCAGCCGCGAACAAGATGCCGGTGTCGAAGTTTTCAGCCTTTTTCGACGTCTCATCAATTTCGCGAAGCTTCTCGTACCCTAAAAACCTGATCACTTCATTCAGACGCAAGCATGGTCCAGAAAAGGTCGGACGCCTCAACTCGTCGAACACCTTCTTCCTCCTGTCTTCGGACGCAACGATGAACAGGGGATAGTTCGAATTTGGCGCCTCCGCTCTGAGATCGGACAACCGGAGAATCCCCGAATAGACGGAGGTGGAATGCTCGATTTCGAAGGCGGACTTTATTGAGTAGGGTCCGAATTTCCAGACTACGTCGATATTCTGAATGCTGCGGGGTACGTCCATTGTGTCGTGGAATTCGTCTAGCACAAAGTCACGGAACTTGTTCCCGTGGTACTGCTTAGGTTGATCGTTCCGAGGCACCCATACGTCACATTTCGCAAGGTGACCCAGGCGAATCAGTCGCCACTGCATCTCATCATGCTCTGTGGATACGCGTTCGATACGCTCGTCAATCTGCGCAATTAACGCTTCCTTCCGCGCAGGTAGGTGGATCAGCTCCTCTCCCCGCTCGAGCGTCTTAAGGACTCCCAGAATGTCGCCGTAATTCTGTGCAAACTTCGAAACAGCCGCCTCGTTGATCATTGAGAACCCTTGCGGGCGGTAATGGGGCTGATAATCAAACAACGGATTAAGTTTCTCGATAGGCACATCTGTTCTTTCGTCGTTCACGATGAAGTACACAAGCTCCCACGTGCTGCCGGTCTCGTCTTCCTTCCAAAAATGGCGGGCGAGTTCAGCGTTTCTGACTTTTGCGGCAATCTCCCCGGCAAAACAAATGCGACCGCTGTTGTAGACAAGCACGACGTCTCCAGGCGCCATTTTCTCCCACCGCGATTCATTCATTGGTCCGGGAACAGATCCCCAGACGATAAAGTTCGAGCCGTGGTAAATCTTCTCCAAGTTGCTAATCTCTTGAGAGGGTAGGAATCCTCTAACCTCTGCCAGGGTTCTTCTACGTTGGATCGTGTCCTCAAAATTCCGCTGTGCGGCAGGGTTTCCGCCGGCGAGTACGAGAAAGATCTTTCTTGGATTTCGGTTAGACATCGACACGCTCATCATACATCGAGCCCTAATGGCGATCACTTACAAAAGACCTCTCTTGTGAACTCGAATCTGGCATTTTCTAGACGAATGGGTGCGCGCCGTGAACGGACACGGCGGGTTCGGGAAATGGACGGCGGACGTGTCGCGTCATCCCAAAGACGTGTTGGAAATACTGGAACGACACAACACGGCTAAGGTTGCTGCGGATTAATCTTGTCGCTCCGCGCTTGGCGCGCTCCACTCCGGGCCTGCGGCAGCAAGGTAGGGGAATCTTTTTCTTTCGTTTACCCAGCCTTTAGCAAGTCCGCCGCGCGAAACGCCCGGCGCACTTGCACAGACTTCGTTTCGCCTGCGGCTCAGTCCGGGATGAATCCCGGACCTGCAAAGCCCTATGCCGCGCCGATGGCGCTGGAGTGACGTTAGAAAACAAGCAATCAGCATTCAGCATTCAGCAATCAGCAATCAGCCAGGCAAGAACAAAAGCAAGAAAAGCAGATTCCTCACTCCGTTCGGAATGACAAGAACTTAAACCAAGCAGATTCCTCCCCTTCGGCAAGCTCAGGGTCGGAATGACAAGAACATTTTTCACTAATGCAAACGGCCGAAACCGGTAACTCCTTTTGTTTGCAACACAATTCCGGGCGATCCCGGCGCGGCGATTCCGCATCTAACTTAGCCAAAACAAAAATCTTTACCGCTGATAAAGAAGCAATTGGCAATTGGCAATTAGCCAGGGCAAGAACAAAACCAACACCCGCGAACGGCCGAAACTGGGGCATTCGCGACAACATTTCTTAACATAACCTCCCAACGCGAGCGGAAACATATTTGGCGGGCACGGGTTGGGATTTTGAGCAGGACTTTTGCCTTTGTTCTCGTTTTAGCTAATTGCCAATTGCTAATTGCTAAGTGCTTGTTTTCTGGAACTGGCGGAACCATTCTGATTCGGAGGCTGACATGAAACTACCTGCTCGATTATTTACAGGCATAAGCTTTCTTGCATTTCTTCTTCTTTTTGCGGCGGTTAGCGCCCTGGGGCAACAACTGGACGGAGCGTTCAGCGTGAGCACGTTCCAATCGACTTCGGCGGCCAGCGCGGGGACGCAGTATTCGCCCCAGTCCATTGGCGGCGGAGCGTTTATCGGGGCCAGCGCCGATTTTCTCCTGTGGCACCACCTGGGGATAGGCGGCGAGGTGAACTGGAGGGCGCGGCGGAATGTTTATCAGGCAGTGCAGCCGTTTCGTCCGGTATTTTATGACTTCAATGCCGTGTGGGCGCCGCCGCTGGGAAAAAGAGCGTCGGCGGAGCTGCAGGGCGGGTTCGGCGGGACCAACACGCGGTTCTACCAACCGTTTTTAAGCTGCAATTTTTTTTCCTGCACGGACTTCAGCAGCGTGAACCATCTTGACGGACACCTCGGCGGCGGGTTGCGGGTCTACATCTGGCACAACGTGTTTCTCCGTCCGGAAGCGCACTTCTACTTCATCCGCCACAACTACGAGTTCAGCGGTCCGGCGGCGACCCGCCTGGGCATGTCGCTGGGATACTCGTTCCGCGGAGCACCGTGAAAAGAAGCAATTGGCAATTGGCATTGGCAATTAGCAAAAACCAAGACCAAAAACTTACCGCTGATTTACGCGGATGACGCAGATCGGAAAGAGAAAATCGCGTTCCAGCGCGGGAGTGTAGTTCCGTGCCCGAATCCAAAACGTTTATAGGAGAGAAAAAACTAAACCCTGCAGCGCAAAGCAGATTCCTCACTCCGTTCGGAATGACAAGAACTTAAACATTTTTCACTAATGCAAACGGCCGAAACTGCGCCACTGCCGCAGAGTCTCACACCCCGAACAGGTTAGGACTTAGTTTCTGGTAGTTGTTTTCAGTGGCCCACAGGTTGAGCGAGACGCTGGCCAGTTCGTCCACTACCGGGACGGCGTTGCCGTTTTTGGTGAGGTCAATGGCCTTGATGTAGGTGTGGCAGGTGTCGCAGGCGTCCACGCGGACGTAGTCGAATTCCGTGGCGATGAAGATCGGCAGGCGGTCTTTCTGCTCTTCGCCGCAGTTCGGGCACACCAGACGGCGGAATGTCCATTCGGTGGAGCACAGAGAACAAAGCAGCGAACGTTTCGCGCCGTCGCCTTCCGGCCGCAAGACCGCTACCTGCGGTTTGGAACCGCAGAACGGGCAGCGCTGCTGGGAGGTATCAACGGGCGAGGTGGTGCTTTGTTTCGCCAGAAATTCCGGTTTTGCCAGAAATTCCGCATACGGCTGGAGCAGCGCGCTTGCGAAGAACAGCGTCTCCGCGGGGAGGTTGGCGCAGGCTTCGTCGTGCTGCCAGACACCGTCCAGCAGATCGTGCCAGTCTTCGCGCGAACCGCTTGCCAGCCGGTCCGCTGCCTGGACCAGCGCCGGAGATCCGGTCTTCCGGACGAGTGACAGAAGCCGGGGAAAGTATGGCAGCAGAGAGGAAATGGAATGGTCGTCAGCGGAGGCGAGCTTCTCGAACACTTCTTTCTGGAAGCCGGCCAGCCCCTGATAGAAGGAAAGCAGTCCGGAAGCCGCAGCGTGCGTTTTGGAAAGTTCACCCGCCCGCGCGATGCGGCGGTCCCAGGAAAATCCGTCCATAGGCCCCTAGGACCTGCGGCCGGTGATTTTTTCGTACCACAAGCGATGGTGCGTTTTCGCCCAGGCGCGGGACACATACCCGTCGGTCATGGCTTTCACGCTTCCCGGCGTCATCCAGATGCTCATGTAAACGTGGATCAGGAAACCGGCAATGCTGACCAGTGCCGCGGCGGAGTGCAGAAAGACGATGATCGGGAGCACAAAATGCGCTTTGCGCGGCATGTATTCCGGAAACCACATGACGATTCCCGTCACCACCAGGAGCAACATGGAATAGAACATGGCCCAGTAGAACTGTTTCTGTCCGGCGTTGAACCTGCCCTGCGGGGGCATGTTGGCGTCTTCATTTTTGGCGTAGGCTTCCACGTTCTTCAGCCACTGGCGGTCGGCGTCGGTGGTTTTGATGTCGCTGCGCCACATGCGGTGCATCTGCACGATGGTGGCGGCATAGATCAGTCCGATCCACGGATGCCAGTAACGGATGGTCCCGCCGCCGCCGAGCACGGCCGCCATCCAATAGAAAAAAGGAGTAAACAGCGCCAGACCGGTAAGCATCAGGTAGAGATACGCCAGCCCGTTGGTCCAGTGAATAGCGCGTTCCACAAACGTGTAGCGGAGGACCTGCCCTTCAGGGACAGCGGTGGCAGTGGGACGCGCGAGTGATCCGCCGCTCATGGCTTTTTCTCCTCGTGAACTTCTTTAGGACCGTAGCGAACGTAATGCATGAACATGCCGAGCACGCCGAACGTCATGGCCAGTCCGCCGACCCACTTCAGCGGGCCTTTCCACATTTTGACCATGAACGGCACCGTCGGATTTTTGGGCAGACCGCCGTAGCGTTCCGGGTTCTCGGCGTCATGCAGCACATAGATCACATGCGTGCCGCCGACTCCTTCCGGATCATAGACGCCCGCTTTGGAATACGACGTGTTGTCGTGCAGCTGTTTCACGCGCTTGTTGGCTTCAAACAGCATGTCTTCCTTGCTGCCGAAGTGCAGGCAGCCCGTGGGACACGACTTGATACACGCCGGCTCCAGTCCCGCCCCCACGCGGTCGGAGCACAGCGTGCACTTGTAAACCTTCTTCGTCACATCGTTGAATTTGGGAATATTGAACGGGCAGCCGGTCACGCAATACTGGCAGCCGATGCAATGTTCCTGGTTGAAGTCCACGATGCCGTTCTGGTATTGCACAATGGCGCCGTCCGCCGGACACGCGGTGAGACAACCGGGGTCGGCGCAGTGCATGCACTGGTCTTTGCGCATGAGCCAGCTGATGGTGCCATCGTCGTTCTCGTACTCATTGAAGCGGATCAGGTTCCAGAAGTTCCATGCCGTGTCGGGCATGGTCTGATAGGTGTCATCAAACGTGGTTTCGCGGAAGTCGTATCCGTTCCACTCCAGACACGCGACCTCGCAGGCCTTGCAGCCGATGCAAGTCGTGGTGTCCACCAGCTTGCACACGTCGTAGTCGCGGGAAGTGCCGGTACGTGTCGTACCGTCAGGTTGGCGATATTCCCCACCGCCCGGCGTGCCGCCGCGGTGACCGGAGATCGCTTTGATTTCCATTGCTCCATTGCTCATGGCGTATCTCCTTAGGCCTTCTCGACTTTCACCAGGAAGCCTTTGAATTCCGGCGTGTAAGCGTTCGGGTCAGTCACGGTAGGCGAGAGGTTGTTGACGAGCAGGCGTTCGTTGTCGGGACGCCCGTCGCCAATCCCCCGATAACCCCAGTGAATCGGTATGCCAATCTGGTATGTGTCTTCGGTTTTGCCGGCGAGCTTCATTCCCTTGATACGCCCGGTCACCATGGCTTTCGCGTAGTAGATGCTGCGGGCGCTGCTGATCTTGAGCTTGTCGCCGCCCTTGATCTGCAGTTTGTCCGCCAGCTCTTTGGGAACTTCCACGAACGGTTCGGGGACCAGCTGCATGTTCATGGGATTGTTCTTGGTCCAGTAGTGATAGTGCTCCGTCAGGCGGTAGGTGGTGCAAACGATGTTAAAGCCCTGTTCCACCGTGCCGTATTTATCCATGTCCGTGCTGTACTTTTTCACCACGGGGTTGTTGGTCTGCTGGGGATGGAGCGGGTTGACCAGCGGACTCTCCATGGGCTCGTAGAACTCGGGGAAAGGACCATCGGCCATTCCCGCCAGCGGCACAAACAAGCGGCCCACGCCCTCAGGGTTCATGATGAACGGACCCATGTGGTCCTTGGGAGCGGAATCAGCTTTGAAGTCCGGGACATCATTGCCGGCCCACTTGCCGGTGGCTTCATTGAACCAGATCTGCTTCCGGCTGGGGTCCCACGGCTTGCCGTTGACATCACAAGACGCGCGGTTGTACAGAACGCGGCGGTTCGCCGGCCACGACCATGCCCAGTTGGGATGAATACCCAAACCGGAGGGATCGTCAGGGTTGCGCCGCTGCGTGAGCGAGCCGGAGTCCGGCCAGGAGCCGCAATACAACCAGTTGCCGCACGCCGTGGTTCCGTCGTCGCGGAGCCAGGCGAAACCGGGCAACTGCTGTCCGGCTTTCCAGTCGGTGGGTGTCTGCTTGTCGTCGTGCACATCGGCCAGAGCTTTGCCGTTGAGTTCCTTGGCAACTTCAGACAGCGAAGGACTGTTGGGAGTGGTGTAACCCCAGGTCAGGCCCAGAATGGCATCCGGGAATTTGCCGCCCTCTTTCTGATAGAGCGCGCGCACGCCAAGGAATATCCGGGCAATGATTTCCTGGTCGAGCCGGCCCTCGCCTGGAATGGGCACGGCCGCCCATTTCCACTGCAGCCAGCGCGCCGAGTTGACGAATGTTCCGTCTTTTTCGGCGAATCCGGCACAGGGCAGACGATAGACTTCCGTTTTGATCTGCGCCTTTTCGTCGTCGGTAATTCCCGGCGACTCCCAGAAGCTGCTGGTTTCGTCAGGATAGATTTCGCCCACCACCAGCCAGTCCGCTTTCTTCAGGGCGTTAATGTTCTTCTGCGAGTTGGGGCCAATGGCCACACCGTTCATGCCAAAACTGAGCAG